>CAZYHC010000048.1:0-42426 GCA_964646625.1 uncultured Anaerolineales bacterium | reverse complement strand
GAGCCTCTATTTTTCCCTCCCACTGCCGTCATTCGCTGACTTTCCGGGAGATCTCGGTCAATCTCGCAGGGAGACGAGTTGTACCTTACCGCCTCCGTCTTCGCCGAGCTTCTCTAATTTGCGTTTGATAGCAACCACTACGTGGGGCGGCACCATTTTATCCACGCAGCCGCCCACCATAGCCACCTCTTTGACAATACTGGAACTGAGAAAAGCGTGCTCCAGGCTGGTCATCAGACAGAAGGATTCCACCTCCGGGGCCAGCTTCTTATTGGTCAGGGCCATCTGATATTCCAGTTCGAAGTCGTAGGCTATCCTGAGTCCTCTGATGATGACGCGGGATCCCTTTTGACGAACGTATTCCACCGTAAGGCCGCCGTAGCTCTCCACGCTGATGTTAGGCACGTCTTGCAAAGACTCGCGCATCATGTCCAGGCGTTCCTCGACGGAAAACAGAAGACTCTTGAGGGGACGATCGTAAACAGCCACGATCAGGTGGTCGAAAATCGTGGCCGCCCGGCCCGCAATGTCCAGATGTCCATAGTGCACCGGATCAAACGTGCCGGGGTAGACGGCGATGTTCATTCAAAAAACCTCCTTTGGTTTTAGCTCAAATCGCTCTGACCTCGCCAGAAATCAGCCACCTTCCTGGCCAGGAGCCGATGCTCCTCGGCGCTCAACTGCGGGTCCTCCTGGAAGAGGGTTAGAGCTTCGGTGCGGGCCTGCTCCAGGGTTCTCATATCGCTCAGCCGGGCCATCTTGAGGTCGGGCAGACCACTCTGTTGCAGGCCGAAAAACTCGCCAGGGCCTCTCAGCTCCAGGTCCTTCTCGGCCAGGGTGAAGCCGTCGTGGGTGCGCTCGATAATCTGCAATCGTTCCTGGCCTTTCTCGGAGGGCGATTCGGCCAGTAGCAGACAATAGGACTGGTGTGGGCCTCGCCCCACCCGCCCACGGAACTGGTGCAACTGGGCCAGCCCAAAACGGTCGGCGCCGTCCACCAGCATCACCGTGGCGTTGGGGATATCGATGCCCACCTCCACCACGGAGGTAGAAACCAGGATGTCGAGCTCGCCACGCCCGAAAGCCGACATCACGGCCTCTTTCTCCTCGCCCTTCAGGCGACCATGTAGCAGGCCCAGACGCAGGTCAGGAAATATTTTTTCCTGGAGCCGATGATGTTCCTCCACCGCCGCTTTGGCCTCGATTTTATCCGACTCCTCTACCAGGGGATAGATGATGAAAGCCTGACGCCCCTGCTCGATCTGATTACGCACAAAGCCGTAAGCCCGTTCCCGTTCCCGAGGCATCAACCAGCGAGTCTGGATTTTCTGGCGACCAGGGGGCAGTTCGTCTATGACCGAAACATCCAGATCGCCGTAGATGGTCAGGGCCAGAGAGCGGGGGATGGGGGTGGCGCTCATCACCAGGACGTGCGGATTATAACCCTTCTGGCGTAGCGCGCCCCGCTGGGCCACCCCAAAGCGGTGTTGTTCGTCCACGATGACCAGACCTAGATTGGCGAAAGTCACTCCTTTCTGAATTAAAGCGTGGGTTCCGACCACGATATCCGCCGCCCCGAGACGTATCTCCTCATAGATGGTCTCCCTGTTGGCTTTGGAGGTGCTCCCGGTCAGCAGTCGAAGCCGGAGCCGGGTGTCCTGAACCACGTATTCGTCCCCTTCTTCTCCCCCCTCGTTTCCAGCTATGTCTCGCAACAAAGCGGCGATGGTCTTGTAATGTTGTTCGGCCAGTATCTCGGTAGGAGCCATGAGCGCCGCCTGAAAATTATTGGCTACGGCCATAAGCATGGCCGCGGTGGCCACCACCGTCTTGCCTGATCCCACGTCGCCCTGCAACAGGCGGCTCATGGGGCACGGTTGCCGCAGGTCAGACACGATCTCGTCCAGCACCCGGCCCTGTGCAGCGGTCAACTCGAAAGGCAGAGAATGGACGAAGCTCTGCAATAACTCCTCGGAAATAGCGATCGCTCTGCCTGGCTCTTTTTGCCAGTTCCGTCTCTGCCTCAACACACCCAACTGAATGGCGAAGAATTCGTCGAAAGCGAAGCGGCGACGAGCCTTTTCCAGGCTTTCCCAATTGTCGGGGAAGTGGATTTGCTGGGTGGCGGTCTCCAGGTCCATCAATCCGGCCCGCTTGCGCACCGCAGCGGGCAGGTGGTCGGTCAGCTTTTTGGCCCAGTAGTCTACCGTGCGCTTGGTCAGACGACGCAGCCAGCGAGCACTGAGCCCTCTGGTCAACGGGTAGACGGGTACCAGCCGTCCGGTGTGGATCAACTCTTTCTCCAGCGGTTCCCACTCCGGCCCTTGCAGCACCAGGCGGCCCAGGTATTGATCGACTTTGCCGCTAAGGACGATCTGGCGGCCGGGACGCAACCGCTGAACCAGGAATTGCTGGTTGAACCAGGTAGCCTCGATGGTCCCGGTGCCGTCGGCGATAGTGCTGGTGATAATGGTCATGCCCTTACGGGTCTCACGCACCCTGGTATCCCAGATCGTGCCCATGATGGTCACTTCCTCGCCGTACTGGAGCCTGTCGATCGTCTTCAAGGCGCTGTAGTCGTCGTAGCGACGCGGAAAGAGATACACCAGATCGCCGATGGTGGACACCCCCAGGCGTTTCAGGCGCCTGGCGTAGGCGGTGCCTATGTCGGGCAGGCTGGTGATGGGGGCCTCCAGGCCCGTATCAGACGGGGTGGGAGACGGGATACGAGATGGGAGATGCGAGGTGGGAGGTGAGTCGCGCTCGCCTCTTCTCTCTTCTCGACTCTCCGCTCTCAGCTCTCGACTCTTTGTCCTCTGCCTCAGCTTCTCCAGTATGACATCGATAATTTTTTCCCGCTCTTGCCGCCCTTCCAGGGTGGAATAAGCGCCGAGGGAGGCCACAGCCTCCTCCAGCAGATGCAAACTCTCTGGGTCACGGGCTTCTGCCCTGGCCTCCCGATGCCAGGAGGAGATGAATTGATCCAGGCCCCCTATGACCGCTTTGTCGCGGCACCCCAGGTCCCGCTCCAGAGATAGTACTTTACGTAACTTGTCAAACGCTGAAGCCATCTATCTTTCCTTATCAAATCAACCTTTGGTAGCAACGATTTAAGGTGTTACTACCGCTGGGTCAGTACACAACAGATACCTACTGCTCCTAAACCGAGATGGGTGGTGATGGACGCCCCCGATTGGCTGAAAAGGATCCGCTCTCCGTCAAAATCAAAGCCCGCCGCCCTCATGGCCTCGCTCAACAGTTCGAGCGTTTCCCGGCCTGCGTCTGGGCCATCGGCGTGGAGAACGCTCATTTCCTCAAAAGGGCCCTGGGCCACTATAATCTCCACCAGGCGGGCCAGAGCGCGCCGCCTGGTCCGCACGTTGCAGATAGGCAACACCTCGCCCCCCAGAACCTGCACCAAAGGCTTGACCTTGAGCAGAGTGCCCATCAACGCTTTCGCCTTGCCGATCCGTCCTCCCCTGGCTAAGTGAAATAGCGAATCCAGCATAGTCATGGCCCGCACACGGGGTATCATCTCTTTCACCGTCGCCACGATCTGATCGGCGGGTTGGCCTCCCTGGGCCATCCGCGCCGCCGCCACCACCAGCCAGCCCAGTCCTATTGATAACTGACGGGAATCGATCACGGTAATGTTCAAGTGGGGCAAAGAACCAGCCGCCACACATGCGTTTTCGTACACCCCGCTCAGCAGGGAGGAAATGTGGATGGAAACGATTGCTTCCGCTTTCTGTTCATCTCCCAACCTCCTGTACGCCTGCATGAACAGCCCCAGGGGCGGCCGCGAGGTGGTGGGCAAAACGGAACTGGTAGCCAGGCGATCGTAAAATTGGCGGGTGGTGAGATCAACGCCTTCGAGAAAGGCTTCCTGGCCGAAGATGATCTCACAGGGCATGACCGTGATCTCCAAATCCCGGACCCAGTCAGGAGGGATATCGGAAGTGCTGTCAGTGACGATTTTGACTGCGGCCATACCTTGCTACCCTTTGATGGCGCTCAGTCCATCCCCTCGTAAACGATGACCCCCATAGCGTCGGGGCCAACGTGGGTGGCCAGAACCGGGCCATAAGTTACCACCGGAAATTTCATGTCGGAGAAGACCATTTCCAGGCGTTCGATCAGAGCCAGGGAATCCTCGTTGGGGGCACTTTGTAAGATAGCCACCCGCTGGATATGGGAGAATTCGACCACGAATTCAAACAGTTTGTCAACAGCCTTAGCCCTGGTGCGCACTTTTTCCAGGGGTATGATCTCGCCATCCTCGACGATGAGGATCGGTTTGATATCCAACATCGTTCCCAGTATAGCCTGGGCTTTGCCGATACGTTCTTCTCTCTCCAGGTATTCCAGCGTTTCGACGAAGAAGATAATGTAGATACGGGGGATCATGCCCCGTACCTGTCTGATGATGTTGTCCAGAGACCTCCCTCGGGCGGCTGCTTCGGCTGCGGTGGTGACTAATGTGCCCAGTCCCAGGGAGATGGAGGAGGAATCGACCACCGCGATTCGACAGCGACTGATCAGGGTGTCCACCGCGGCCTGGGCTATATCTAAGGTCCGACTCAGCTTGCTGGAGATGTGAATGGAGATAATCTGATCTGTGGCACGACTTAACTCCGTATATACTTCCTGAAAGGTTTTCATAGGGGGGGGAGAGGAAAAGGGCAAAGTGGAGCTATTTTCCAGTTTACGATAGAACTGTTCCGGCGTGATATCCTGTCCATCGCGCAGCACTTCGTCACCAAAATGTATGTTGAGCGGCACTACCGTGATCCCTAATCTTTCCGCCACATCAGGCGGCAGCTCCGCCGCGCTATCGGTTACCACTTTCACTCTGGCCATCTTATCCTCCAGTGACAGCCCCTACTTGCAAAATTAGCTTTATTCCACCGATAATATGTAGTGATAGTAAGATTGCCCTCCATTAATAAGTTCTACTTCCAGGTCTGGATAGCGTTGGGCTATACCCTCTCCCAGGCTTTCGGCCTGGGCCTGGGTAACGCCATCGCCGTAATAAGCGGTCACGATCTCGTGATCCTCAATTTCCACCTGGCGCAACGCCTCGTAAGCTACCTCTTCCAGGGTACGGCCTGAGGTGATCAACGTGCCATTCAACAGACTGATGATGTCCCCTTCTTTCACCCGCAGGCCATTGATCTGAGCATCGCGGACGGCGGTGGTGATCTCGATGGTCTGAACGCTGGCCGCCGCCTGCTCCATCAGCGAGGCGTTAGTTTCCAGGTCTTCTTGATAATTAAAAGCCAGGAGAGCACAGACTCCCTGGGGGATGGTTTTGGTCGGCACCACCCTCACGTTCTTGGCTGCAAGCTCCTGGGCCTGTTGAGCAGTCAGGATAATGTTGGGATTGTTGGGCAGAATGAGCACCTCATCGGCGGTCAAATTGTTGATAGCCGTAAGCAGTTCTTCGGTGCTGGGGTTCATCGTCTGTCCCCCAGGCACGACGGCGCTGGCCCCCAGACTTTCGAAGACGCGCATGAGGCCCACCCCAGGGGCCACGGCCACCGTAGCAATGTGGGTTATATCCTCAGCAGTGAGCGCAGGGGCGGCCGCGGGAGCAACCTCCTTACTGGCTATGAATTCCTGATACTGTTCCTGCATGTTCTCGACGATGATGTTGCTTAGTGAGCCCAGGCGAACGGCATAGTTGAGAGGCGTGCCGGGTTCGGGAGTGTGGACGTGCACTTTTACGGTCATGCTGTCGCCGACCACCAGGGTCGATTCTCCCATAGCATCTATATCGGCTCGAATCCTCGCCAGGTCCAGGTCCTCACCTTTTAAGACGAACTGCACGTCGTAGCCGTACTCCTCTTCGAAGGATGAATTCATGGCCGTGACTACTTCGAGAGGGGAGTCAGCTTCTATCGTTTCTCCCTGCATGTAGCGTAAGAAGCCTTCCAGTAAGACTAACAGGCCCTGCCCGCCGGCATCGACCACCCCGGCCTCCTTGAGCACCGGCAAAAGTGAGGGGGTTCTGGCCACCGAGGCTTTAGCCTCGTGCACCGTCATCTGCAACACGTAGCGCAGATCATCGCTCTCGGCGGCCACCGCTTCGGCCATGTCGGCGGCCTCGCGGATCACGGTCAAGATAGTGCCTTCCACGGGCTTCATCACTCCCTTGTAGGCCGTGGCCGCGGCTTCCTTCAAGGCCACGGCAAACTCGGCGGTGCTCATAATTTGCCTGTCGCCCAGGCTTCGAGCCATGCCCCGGAATATCTGAGACAGGATGACCCCGGAGTTGCCCCGTGCCCCCATCAAGGCCCCATAAGAGACCGCCTGGGCCAGTCCTCCCACGGCCTGCTCTGAAGAGCAGGCCATCTCCTCTAAAGCGGCCCGCATGGTCAGAAGCATGTTGGTGCCCGTGTCCCCATCGGGCACAGGATAAACGTTCAAAGAGTTGATGAGGGGCACGTGTCTTTCCAGCCAGATCGTGCCTGCTTTCAAAAGCCCCTTGAAAAGCTGGCCGTCGCATTCGAGCACCCTTTCCTCTACCTGTCTGAGAGGCAAATCGGCCTCGATCTTTTGGGGCGGGGCCACTCTCTCGCCCTTCAGAAAGCGTAAAGCGCCTTGCAAGATCAGGTAGAGCCCCTGTCCGCCGGCATCCACCACCCCAGCCTCCTCTAAAGCGGGCAGGAGGGCGGGGGTTCGGGCTACGGACTCTTTGGCTTCTATCAATGCCCTCTCCAGGAGGCGGTCGATGCTGGCCCCTTCCTGGGCCGCAAGCTGGGCGGCCTCAGCCGCCTGGCGAGCGACGGTCAGGATAGTGCCTTCCAGTGGTTGGGGAGTTCCGTTCCAGGCCGCGACCGAAGCCCCGATCATAGCCTCGGCCAGTGCAGTGCTATCCAGGCTTTCCTGGTCGGATAAACATTCGGCCAGACCGGCCAGCAGCAGGGATAAGATGACCCCGGCCTGACCTTCGGCCCTCTTGCCCGCTCCCTCGGCGGCTGCGCTGACCATGAGGGCAATGGAACTATCGGATATTTCTGCCATCCCTTCGAGGGCCCCGTTCAGAGCGTTCAGCAGGTTGGTGCCCGTATCCTCATCGGGCACGGGGAAGTGATTCAAGGTGTTGACCACCTCCACGTTGCCCGCCAGCCAAAGGGCACTGGCCTCCAAAGCCTGTTTGAAACACTGACCATCACACTTCACCACGCCACGTTCCTCCTGAGAAGGGTCGAGGTGGGGCTGTGAGTCTCCACCGGTCAAGGTCCTGTACCTCCATCCATTCCACTGATATCTGCGGCTATCTGTTGAGTTCTTCGTTGCTGATCCGTAATCCCTGGACGTGAACGTTTACCTCGGCAACGGGCACACCCAACGCCTTCTCCAAACTAAATGTAACATTACTCATGATGTTGTGGGCAACTTCCGATATTCTGGTGCCATACTCGATTACCACGTATAGGTCGATGATGATCCGCCCGTCGTCGATTTTAACTTCAACGCCGCGTCTGTAATTGTCTCGCCGAAATAACCCGCCGCGCAACCTTCTGGAAGCTATCCCCACCACCCCATAACATTCCAGCACGGTGCGGGTGGCAATGCTGGCGATGGCGGTAGGCGATATCTCAATTTTGCCCAATCTTGTTTCCTCTGTCATACCTTCTCGCTCCGCTTATCTCGTGTTTGCTCCACAACTTCGTTCAAATCAGCAAGCAAGTCTTCGAGGTTGACGTCGTGCATACGCGCTCCATCCTGCAGGCTCCCGACCGAGGCTCCCAGGCAGTCAGAACAGGCCATGTCATAAGTCTCCAGCACAGCCCTGGTCTCAGGATAATCCCGTAGAATCTGAACGATGAGCATCTCTTTGGTGATCGTGGACATGACTCTCTCTTTCAGGCCGAGTTGCCTAAATTGGGCTACTGTGGTATGATATGTCCCGTCTTAACAGACTCCAATTACGTTTTCATTTTCAATGGAAGGGAGTAAGTAAAGTGGCTAAATGTGAAATCTGTGGTAAAGGTCCTCAGTTCGGGCACAACGTCAGTCATTCCAGGGTACGCACCAAACGGCAATGGAAACCCAATATCCAAAAAGTGACCATTACCGAAGGCGGCAGGAGGCGCAAGATAAACATCTGCGCCAAGTGTATGAAAGCACGCCATAAAATCTAAAATAGCTTCCCTTTATTTTGCTGTTGCGATGGCGGCTCGTATCCTCCGTATGGCCTCGGCGATGCCTTCCTCAGCGGCGAAGATGGCTGCTCCTGCTACCAACACCCTGGCCCCGGCAGCCACCACCTGGGGCGCAGTCTCGACGTTGATCCCCCCATCGACTTCCAGTTCTACCTCTAAACCTCTATCATCCAGCGTTTGCCGCAGACGGCGAATCCTGGACAAAGAGCTGGCGATGAACTGCTGCCCGCCGAAGCCAGGATTGACGGTCATCAGGAGGATCAAATCAACGTATTCCAGAATCTCCTCCAGATTGTACAGCGGAGTAGCAGGGTTGAGAGAGACCCCCACTCCTACCCCTAACTCTGCAATCTGCTGCGTCACCCGGTTAAGGTGAGGGCAGGTCTCGTAGTGAACGGTGATGTTATCGGCACCAGCCTCGGCAAAAAGAGGAATATGGTTTTCTGGAGTGGTGATCATCAGATGCACGTCCAGAGGCAGGGTGGTCGCCCTTCGCACCGCCGCCACCACCACAGGCCCGACCGACATATTGGGCACGAAATGACCATCCATAACGTCGATGTGAATGTAGTCGGCGCCGGCCTCTTCCGCTTCAGCCACCTGCTCACCCAGGCGAGTGAAGTCGGCCGACAGGATCGACGGAGCAATCTTGACCATAACCACTTATCCAATCACACCCCACATGATGATTCTTAACCACAACTATTATACTACAACCCATTCAAAAAGGGAAGGGGTTCAGAAGGTCGCTCAAACAAGGTAATAGTATAACACTAAATTGAGAAATGAGCAAAAAACAACCGCTCTCTCCAGGTTACATCGGGGGTTCGGCGGGCCCCTGATCTCCTTGACTTTTCGCTTTTTTTGTGCGATAATAACTTTCGGATGTAAATTCTCATGGCCACTACGTATGCACATGCAGCTTAGCTGCTCCGGTCATTATCCGATTAACTTGAAAGGAGAAATTACCATGTCAACCAAAGGAAAAGGGTACTACAAGGGTCAAAAACTGAGCTTTGACCTGCCCGCGACCTGGCACCTGCTGGCTATGGCCGAACCGCGGGATGTACCGGCCATTGCCGACCTGGCGGCGGCGGTAAGGGGCGGTTTAAACGCTCCCATCGGGACGGCTCCTTTACCTGAGCTGGTGGCCAAGGCTCCTAACAAAAAAGTGGCTATCATCAGCGAGGACCAGACCCGTCCCACGAAAACCGGGTCGATCATCGTGGCCCTCCTCAATGAGCTGAACAAAGCAGGTGTTCCAGACCAGAACGTCGATGTCATCATCGGGAGGGGCACCCACCGGGTCATCACCGAGGACGAGTTGCAGGTCAAGATAGGCCCGGCCGTGACGGATCGGGTCAGGGTTAGCATCCACGATCCGGACAGCGAAGATTTGGTCAAAACGGGCCAGACCACGCGCGGCAACGTCGTCTGGACCAACCGCGTCGTGGCCGAGGCCGGGCTGAAGATCGGGGTGGGCACCTGCAACCCCCATTACTTTGCCGGTTACGGTGGGGGGGGAAAGATCGTCCTGCCCGGCGTCTCCGGTCGGGAGACGGTCAAGAAAAACCACGTCCTGATCGGCGACCCCCAGTCCATAGCCGGCGTCAAGCAGGGCAACCCCATCTGGGAGGAAATGCTGGAAGCGACCCGCATCGTCGGCCTGGACCTGAAGATCGATGCCGTTCTGAACCAGAACCTGGAGGTCTACAAACTGGCCGTCGGGGAGGTGGAAAAGGCCCAGCAGGCCGCTATCGAAGACCTGCGCTACGTCTACGGCGTGTCCATTGCCAGGCTGGCCGACGTGGTCATCACCAGCGCCTATCCCCTGGAGACTAACCTTATCCAATCGGGAAAGTCCATCCTGCTGGCCGAGACTATCACCAAACCGGGCGGCACGATCATCCTGCTGTCCTCCTGTCCAGACGGGGCCGGGCCACTTATGTACGAAACGCTGAAAGAAAAACCCGAACCGGAGCAGATTATTCAGTGGATAGGCGAAGGGAAAGCTTCCACCACCGGCGGCCCGATGGCTACCAGGCTCAGAGCGTTACTGAAGACCAAAAAATTGTTGGTGGTCACCGAGGGGCTGACGGCACAGCAGCTACACGACATGGAGTTGGAATACGCCCCTTCGGTGGAAGCGGCCATCGAATGGGCGGTGGAACGGTATCCACGAGCCGATGTCGTGGTCCTGCCCATCGGTGGCTCGACTTTCCCCTACGTTGAGGAGGAGGCCAAAGCCAAAGCGGCTTAGAAAGTCGGGCGGCTGATGGCCGGGCTTCTCGGTGTTTTCAGCGAACTCAGCGAGGCAAAATGAACCAGCGTTCATATCAACACCAGGTGCCTGGGACTACCTGACATGAACGACCGCAAAAACGGGCGAGGCCCTGTGACCTCGCCCGTTGGACTTTAAGCCACGTCCCGAGGCGTAACGTGAACGGGTCAGGGCCGCGCTGGAAGCGGTGCGGAGTAGATGAAGATGAACGACGCTAATGAGGTTGAATTATTCACCCGTGAGGAGTTGCTGGAGGGCCTGTCCGGCAGGCATGTCAAACGAGCCAGCATTTTGCTCCTGGCCATAGAGAGCCGAACCGCGTACCTGGTGGCCCAATCGAGGCAGACGATGGAGCGTTTCCTCACCGAAGAGGCGGCCGAGGAGCGCGATCTGGCTTTCCTGGAGGCTTTCGCCCTGGGTCTTGACCCCCCCCTCCGCCCCACCATCCAGGACCTGGAACGTTACGCCCCGCAGTGGGCGCCCCTGGTGCCGGAGAATCCCAGGGTGCAGGCCACCGCCGCCCACCTCCTGGGCCAGAAGTACGACTTAACCGTCCAGGAGGGGCCAGGCGTCCGGGCAGCGTTGGGCCTGGACACCGAAGCAGTCCAGGAGGCTTACCAAGGCCTGTACGACGAACCATTGGAGACCATCTTCGCCCCCCGCGCTACCCTGGCCTGCCGCCTGCGTTGGGCCTGGGCGGCGCTGGCCGGGTGGCTGGAGTCCCTGCCGCCCTTCTGGACGGCCTTTGCCTTGACTCTGACCGAGACCGTGGGGGCAGGCGTCCTGGCCTTGCCCATTGCCCTGGCCGGGGTCGGCCCGCTGGCCGGGGTGGCGATCCTGGTGGTGTTGGGCCTGGTCAACGTGCTGACCGTCGCTTACATGGCCGAAGCCGTCTCCCGCAGCGGCACCATCCGTTACGGCCGCGCCTTCATTGGCCGGCTGGTGACCGACTACCTGGGCCGCGTCGGTTCCCTCATCCTCTCGTTGGGGCTGGCTACCATCTGTTTCCTGGCTCTCTGGGCCTACTACATTGGCTTTTCGACCACCCTGGCGGACGCCACGCGCCTGCCGGCCCCGGTGTGGGGTGCACTGCTTTTCCTCATCGGGCTATACTATCTGCGGCGCGAAACGCTCAACGCCACCATTACCTCAGCGTTGGTGATAGGGGCCATCAACATGAGCCTGATCCTGATCCTCTCGCTGCTGGCCTTCACCCACCTGCGACCGGCGAACTTCCTGTACGTGAACGTGCCCTTTATCGGCGGGCGTCCTTTTGAGGCCTCGATTTTGCAGTTGATCTTCGGCGTCGTCCTGACGGCCTACTTTGGGCACCTGTCGATGAGCAACTGTGCGCGGGTGGTGCTGCATCGCGACCCCAGCACCCGCTCTCTGATCTGGGGTACGATGGCCGCTCAGGTTGTGGCGGCTGTCATCTATTGTATCTGGGTGTTAGCCGTCAATGGGGCCATCGCCCCGCAGGAGCTGGTCGGCCAGTCGGGCACGGCCCTGGCTCCGCTGGCGACAGAGATTGGCCCCCTGGTGCACGTGTTGGGCTCTGTTTTCGTTGTCCTGGGCGTGGGCATGGCCTCCATCCATTTTTCCCTGGGCCTGTTTAACCTGGTCCGAGAATGGCTGCCCCTCAGGCCGCGGCCAGTGGTGATGTTGCCCCGGCGGCGAGGGAGGTTGATCCTGCGAAGCAGCCGGGCAGGGATGGTCAGCCTCGATGACAGCCTCCGCCTGGGTCTGACCTACCTGGGGCTGGAAGATGGTCAGCCGGCCTTCCGCCTGGACGTTCAATTGGACGGCGTCACTCACCGCCTGGAGTGGGCCTTTAGCGAGCGTTGGGAAGCCACCTCGCTGGGCGACCAACTGCCAGCCTTGCCCCAGCGTGGCGTGCGCCTGGCGCTGGAGGTGCTGGATGCCAGCCAGGAGCACGTCTGCCTGCGGGTCAGCTCGTCGTTGAGCCTCACCTACGAGGGGGAGTGGGATACCGTTGGGCTGAGCATGGCCGAGGCCTTCACGCTGCCTGACTCGCAGCGGCGGCTCATCAACTGGCTGATGCGCCAGCAGGGAGCGGTGAGTCTGTCCGCAGTGGCGGCCCATACCGGCCAGTCTGAGGCCGCGGCCCGCACCACGTTGGAGCCGCTGGTGGAGCAAGGCTTTATCCGGCAGATGGAAGTGGAAGGCCAGACCCGCTACCAGGTTCGGCTGTCCCCCAGACAGGTGCGCCAGCTTCCCGAGGACATCTGGGAGACCCTGGGGGAGAAAGGGGAGGCGCCGGTGGGGGCCGGCCTGGCCTCGCGTCAGCCGGGGCTGAGGGCCGCCGCCCAACGAGCCGGGGAAGCCTTGCTGGGCGAGCGTGGACGTTTCTTGTTGTCAGTGAGCCCGGTGGCGATAGTTTTCCTGCTGACTGAGTGGGCGCTGCTGACCGGGCGGGGATCGTTTGCCGGGCCGCTCAGCTTTCTGGGCGTGATCGTCATCTCCCTCCTGGGGGGCGTTTTCCCGGTGCTCTTGCTGGTTGCCAGCCGGCAGAAAGGCGAGATCGTGCCCGGCGTGGTCTACCGCTTGTTGGGCCATCCGCTGCTCACGGCAGGCATTTACCTGCTGTATATGGCCGGTCTGTTTCTCCACGGTCTGGTCATCTGGAAAGAGCCTGCGCAACGCGCCGCGGCCCTGGTTGTCGGGGTGATAATGTTGGGGGTGACCATCGCCCTGGCGCGCCGGGGGGCCTTCGCGCCACGCCTGGTGGTTGAGCTGCGGGAAGATCAGAGCCAGGAAGGACAGGCTATCTTCGCCGTCACGGCCGGTGGTCAACCAATACCGGTGGAGGTGCGGTTAGGCTATCCCGAGGGCGAACAAAGGGTGCAGGCTGCTAGCGGCGAAGTACCAGCGCCCGCTTCGCTGCGCTATGTCCATGTCCACCTGCCCGCCACCCAGGCCCGGGAACTGAAAGTGTGGGCGCACAAGATCACACCCGGCTGGGATTCCGAAGGCTGGCCCGCGCTGCTGGCAGTGCGCAATAGCCACCAGAAGAGAGAGTTCGACCTGAAACTGTCTGGCGGACAGGTGGTACTGCCCCTGGTCAACGAAGCATGCCGATTAGAGATTACATTTCCAGATAGGCCCCCTGCCCGATCTTTGCCCCCAGGTTGCAACGAATAGACTCCTGTGCTATAATATCTGCGGACAACCTTTTTAGTGTATGAGTGGATATAGCAACCTCCGTGTGTATGAGAACAGGTGTCTATGCCATGCACTGGTGGTTGTCCTTTTTTGCCCCCCCCTACAAGAGGGGGGTACAGTCTCAGCCAGGCGCCAGGGTTTGCCCATAAGTAGATGGTCAGGTAGCAGCTCACTTGCCAAAAGGCGACTTATGGGGTATGCTTGATGTGCTCGAAAAAACTTACCCATTGCCCTGGACGTTAGGGGTAACTCTTCTCAAGACTCTTGACAGTTTGTGAGTTTTGATATATAATTAAAGTGGATACAAAGATGTACAACACATGCTCTGCAAGCAGTGGCCGAGCGGGCATTTTTGGGCTCAGCGATTGCGGAGGGCGGACTTCGTTAGTTCTAAAATCGATGTGGTCAGGGATCAATGCTAGAAAGGGCTATACCCCATCCCACCTTTGGACACTGCTTGTTTATTTGAGGCGATGAGGGTTGGGGGTATGGCCTATTTTTGTGTCCGAAAATAAATAGGGAGCGAATGGTATGACTCAGAGGAAGAAAATCGGGGCCGTAACGGTGGTCGGCGCTGGGGTGGGAGGTATGCGGGCTGCTATTGATCTGGCTGAATCAGGGATGAAAGTCTATCTTGTCGAGAGTTCGCCGGGGCTGGGCGGAGTGGTGGCCCGGCTGGGGTTCATGTTTCCCACCCACGACTGCGTGCTGTGTCGTGGCACTTCGGATCACGGCTATGGGTGCACGCGGCCCTCTATAACGCCGGCTTTAATGGACCATGGTTTGCACCCCAACATCGAGGTGATGACCAACACCGAGGTGGTGGGGGTGAGCGGCTTGCCGGGCGAGTTCACCGTCAGGGTGCGCCACAAACCACGCTACGTAGATATTCGTAAATGTACCAGTTGTGGCGATTGTGAGAAGGTCTGCCCCATTGACCTGCCTGATAAGTTTCAGATGGGCCTGTCCACCCACAAGGCCGTCTACAAGATAGCGCCGCGGGCCGTCCCCAACGCCTACCTGGTAGAAAAGGGGGATTACTGTCTGGATTGCCTCAAATGTGAAGAAGCCTGTCCCACAGGGGCTATCAACCTGAACGAAGAGGAATGGGTTGAGGAGTTCCGGTCAGGAGCCGTTATTCTGGCGGTAGGCTACAAGCTTTTCGATCCGAGGGGGTGCGAGGAGTACGGCTACGGACGGTACCCCAACGTGGTAACCTCCCTGGAATACGAGCGATTGGCCAGTCGTTCGGGGCCTACCGAGGGCATCGTGCTGCGCCCCTCCGACGGCAAGCCCCCCCAGAAGATGGCCTGGCTGCAATGCATCGGTTCCCGTGACCAGGAGCACAACTATTGTTCCTCGATCTGCTGCATGTATGCTACCAAGGAGGCCGTACTGGCCAAACAGCGCATCCCAGGAGTGGAGTGCCAGGTGTTCATGATGGACGAGCGGGCTTTCAGCAAGGAATATAACGCTTATTACGAGCGGGCTCGCGATCTCTTCGAAGTGCAGTACACCCGGTGTCGCGTTTCGGCCATCAAGGAAGACCCGGCCACCACCGACCTCCTGATCTATTACCAGGATGAAAAAGGGGAGCTTAGGAAGGGGCGTTTCGACCTGGTGGTGCTTTCGGTAGGCAGCGAGCCGCCGCCCAAAGCGGTGGCCCTGGCTAAAAATCTGGGCATCGAGCTTAACGAGTACGGTTTTTGCCAGACCGAGAAGTTTGAGCCGCTGGACACCAGCCGGGCAGGCATCTATGTTTGTGGGGCTTTCGCCACCCCCAAGGAGATTGCCGAAACGGTCATTGACGCCAGTGGAGCAGTGGCCCAATCCATCCGGCTGTTGTCCGGCTCCCAGGGCAGTCTGGCCGTCCAGGAAGAGTGTCCGCCGGAACGTGACGTAACAAATGAACCGTCCCGGGTGGGGGTCTTTGTCTGTCGGTGTGGCACCAACGTCTCCGAGGTGATCGATATCCCGGCGGTGGTGGAATATACCAGGGGGCTGCCCGGCGTGGCTCACGTGCAGGACTTATCCTTCGCCTGCTTCGACGAGGATCTGGACAGCTTGAAAGAAGCTATCCAGGCTCATGGTATCAACCGCGTGGTGGTGGCGGCCTGCACTCCCCGCACCCACGAATCCCTATTCCAACGCACTCTGCGCCAGGTGGGCCTCAATCCTTACCTGCTGGAGTTCGTCAGTATTCGTGAACACTGTGCCTGGGTGCATTTCGACCAACCCCAGGCAGCTACGCGCAAGGCTAAAGAGATGGTCCGGATCGGGGTGGCTCGTGCCCGTCTGCTCCAGCCTGTGCACAAGGTAACGATGGACTTTAACCGCAAGACGCTGATCATTGGCGGCGGCCTGGCCGGTCTGACCGCGGCTATAACTATCGCTGAAGAGGGGTTCGACGTTTACCTGGTGGAGAAGACAGGACAACTGGGGGGCAATCTGAGAAACATCTATACCACCGCCGAGGGAGAGGATCCACGCCGCCTGCTGCGCTCCCTGGTCAAGCGAGTGGAATGTCATCCCAACATCGCCATCTACCGTAACACCGAACTGGTCAGGTTCAGGGGACACGTGGGCAATTTTCGCTCCACGTTGTGCAGGAACGATAATGGTCACGAATGGGAGATCGAGCACGGAGTGACCATCGTGGCTACCGGCGGGCACGAATATCGAGGGCCAGATTACCTGTTTGGTCAGGACGAGCGGGTTCTCACCCAGCTTCAACTGGAAAAACGCCTGTTTGAAAACCCTGACTGGATTCGGAACCTGCGGAATGTGGTCATGATCCAATGTGTCCATTCTCGCATCGAAGGGGCCGATTACTGTAGCCGCACCTGCTGCACCAACACCATGAAAAACGCCATCAAGATCAAGCAGATTAATCCCGATTGCAACGTCTACGTTCTTTACCGCGATCTCATCACTTATGGTTTCCGCGAGGAATACTATACCGAGGCCCGACAGCGAGGGGTGATCTTCCTGCGCTACGACGAAGAAAACGACCCCCAGGTCTGGGTAAAGGATGGTCATTTGCACCTCAGTGTTCCTGACCTCATTCTCGACGAGGCCCTGGTTTTCACCCCGGACGTGCTGGCCCTGAGCATGGCTACCATTCCAGCCGAGGGCACCCCCAAGTTGGCCCAAATTATGAACCTGCCTCTATCTCGGGAGGGCTTCTTTATGGAAGCTCACCTCAAGCTCCGGCCCATGGATTTCATAGAGGAGGGCATTTTCCTGTGTGGGCTGGCCCACTACCCCAAGTTCATTGAGGAAACCATCTCCCACGCCCTGGCTACGGCCGGGCGGGCGATGACCATTCTTTCCAAGCCCAAGCTGACGGTGGGCGGGGTGGTGGCGGTGGTGGACGAGAGCAAGTGTGTGGGCTGCCTGACCTGTACGCGTACCTGTCCTTTTGGTATCCCCGTGGTCGATCCGCAGCGGGTGGGCAATGGGGGCATCATGGGGGCGGCCTACATCGAGGTGGCCGAGTGTCAGGGCTGTGGCACCTGCACCAGCGAATGCCCGGCCAACGCTATCCAATTGCTGCACTACCGTGACGAGCAGATCATGGTCAGGGAAGAGGCGGTGTTGGGGCAGTGGTTGGCGTAGAACATCGCCTTTTCAGGAGGAAACGATAATGAAAAAGATGGAGGAAGGCAGTGAGCCCTCTGGGAAAAAGAGTCTCAGGGATTATCTGAAGTATATGCAGACCGAGGATATACTGGGTGCTACTCGTCGAGCTAAGGAAGAGAGCCTGGCGTTGCTTGAAGATCAGGGGATTGCCCTGATCGCCTTGATGTTCTCAGATGTGCTATCGGATGTCCTGCGCCAAAGCAGAGAAGATCTCGGGCGCGCTGGTGAAGGCAAATGATGCGCGTGTATCTCGATGCATCGGTATGCAACGTGTTGCTCTTTGGTGAGGAAAAGGAAGCGGAACGCTATGTTCACGTGACACGACTTTTCAAGAGTATCAATGCTGGTCAGGTAGAAGCTGTTGTATCTCTTTACACCGTGCAGGAAATTTGCATGTATTGCTACAATAATTTCCCACCGGAAATGACCAGTGATGTATCACGTCTGGCCGTGCGCGATCTCTTGGACAACGAGGTAAAGCTGATTCCTCTTTTAACACGGATGGAGAGGTTGGTACATAGTAGGAGATTTACCACCAAAAACGCTTCTGACGAATCTCATGTAATCGCTGCTCTTCTGAATGAGTGTGAGGCTATAGTAGCCTATGATGAGCACTTCAGAGACTCGGCCGATGTGATGCCCTACCTGCGTCCAGAAGAGTTGTTAGCTCGGCTGAAAGATAGTCAAGGAACGAATTCAGGAGGTTCTTTATCATAATGAGCGATAACGGTTTCGAGCCGGAATTGACCGCTTTTACCTGTATCTATTGTGGCTACATGGCTATCGACACGGCAGGGGCCATCCGCCAAACCTATCCGCCCACCATCAAACTTATCAAGCTGCCCTGCACAGGCAAGATGGACGTGGAGTTCGTTCTGGAAGCCTTCGAGAAGGGAGCGGACGGAGTTTTCGTGGTGGCCTGTCCCGTTGGCAACTGCCACCACATCGAGGGCAATATGCGGGCCACCAAACGGGTGAATTACGCCAAAAAGTTGCTGGACGAGATCGGGCTGGGGGGCGAGCGGCTGGACATTTTCTACATGTCCGGCGGACAGGGAGGAGCCTTTGCCGATGCAGCCACAACTATGACAGAAAGAATCCGCAAGATCGGACCTAACCCGCTTCGACGCGAAGAGACGAAGAGCAGTATTTGACGACGTTGTGAGGGCGCAGTAGAATACGTAGACCGGGACAGGGGATGTCATTCCTCTATCAAAGGTGCCAGAATCGCCCGGCCTGATAGCTATCGGAAGGGAGCGAACACTAATGACTGGTAATGGACAAAAGACAGGTGCGGCCTTGGTGGTCGGGGGCGGTATCGCCGGGGTGCAGGCGGCCTTGGACCTGGCCGATTCGGGCATCAAGGTTTACCTGATGGAGAAATCGGTAGCCATCGGGGGCAAGATGGCTCAACTGGACAAAACCTTCCCCACCAACGACTGCGCCATGTGCATCATTTCTCCCAAACTGGTGGAAGCCGGTCGCCACTTCAACATCGAGATCATCACCAACGCCGACTTAACCGCTCTGGAGGGAGAGGCCGGACGTTTCAAGGCTACCGTCCGCCGTCGGCCGCGCTATATCGACATCGATAAGTGCACCAGTTGCAGCGACTGCGTAGAGGTATGTCCTATCAAAGTGCCCAGCGAGTTCAACGAGGGTCTGGCCGAACGGACAGCCACCTTTCGGCCCTACGCTCAGGCCGTGCCCAACACCTACGCCATCACCAAACGAGGCACCTCGCCCTGTAAGTATACCTGTCCAGCCAATACCAGTGCTCAGGGGTACATCGCCCTCATCGCCGAGGGTCGCTACCGGGAGGCCCTGGAGGTGATCAAGCAGTATAACCCCTTCCCTGCCACCGTGGGGCGGGTCTGCCACCATCCCTGTGAATCGGAATGTAACCGGGGCAAACTCGACACCCCGGTGGCTATCTGCGCCTTGAAACGGTTCGTAGCCGATTGGGTATACGCCCACGAGCCCGAAGAGGCAGATAAAACCAGCGAGCTGGCGCCCTTCCCTATGGCTCCTCCCACCCCACCCGACCCCGACAGGTCGCGGCTGGCCGTGGTCGGAGCCGGTCCGGCCGGGCTATCGGCGGCCTACTTCCTGGCCCGCATGGGCTACCAGGTGACGATTTTCGAGGCCCTGCCTGTAGCCGGGGGGATGATGCGGGTCGGCATTCCTGCCTATCGTCTGCCTCGCCAGGTGCTGGACCGGGAGATCAACCACATCCTGGCTCTGGGGATAGAGTTGAAGCTGAATACTCCTGTGCGGGACATTAACAAGCTCTTTGAAGAAGGGTACGTGGCCGTTTTCCTGGCCATTGGCGCCCATGAGCCGCAGATGTTAGGCATCCCCGGCGAAAGCGAAGCCGAGGGGGTTTTCCAGGGTGTGCCTTTCCTGCGGGCCGTGGCCCTGGGCGAAGAGATGCGCCTGGGCGACCGGGTAGCGGTGGTGGGTGGAGGTAACACGGCCATCGACACTGCTCGCACCGCGCTGCGGATGGGCAGCAAAGAGGTCACTATCGTTTATCGCCGTTCGCGGGCCGAGATGCCGGCTAACGAGTGGGAGGTCGAGGAAGCGGAACACGAGGGCGCGCACCTGGAACTTTTGAGCCAGCCCATCGAGGTGCTGATGAACAACGGCCACGTCAGCGGTCTGCGCTGCATCCGGATGCGCCTGGGCGAGCCTGACGAAAGTGGACGAAGACGGCCCCTGCCCATCGAAGGCTCAGAGTTCGTCATCCCCTGTGACGCCATGGTAGCAGCCGTGGCCCAGGCCCCGGAAATCTCTTTCCTCCAGGAAGATCACGGGCTGGAGATCACCAGGTGGGGCACCTTCAAGGTCGATCCCCAGACAATGGCTACCAACCGGGCGGGCATCTTTGCCGGAGGGGATGCGGCGGCCGGGCCGGGCGCTCTGATCGAGGCCATCGCCGCCGGACGACGGGGGGCGCTATCCATCGACCGTTATCTGCGAGGGGTGCCTCTCCTGACCCCGCGCGAGCTGGCGCCCCTGCCAGTGGCCGAACTGGACGATCTGGAGATCGACGAGATGGTAGCCAGGGAGGAAGTGGATCTCAGGCCGCGGGAGGCCATGCCCACCGCTCCGGCCGCCGAGCGCATCCAGGACTTTCGCGAGGTAGAGTTAGGGCTGAGCGAGGAACAGGCCCGTGTCGAAGCTCTGCGCTGTCTGCGTTGTGGTTTATGCTCCGAGTGTTATCAATGCGTGCTGGCCTGCAAGGCTGAGGCCATCGATCACCAGCAAGCCGACACTTACCAGGAATTGGAGGTGGGAGCGGTCATCCTGTCCCCCGGTTATGCTCTCTATAATGCCGAATTATCGCCCGAACTGGGCTACGGTCGCTATCCAAACGTGGTCACCAGCATGCAATTTGAACGTCTGATATCTGCCTCCGGGCCGACCAGCGGTCACGTGACGCGTCCCTCCGACCATCGTGAGCCGCAGCGCATCGCCTTTCTGCAATGTGTGGGCTCCCGTGACCGGGACCATGACTACTGTAGCTCAGTATGCTGCATGTATGCCACCAAAGAAGCTATGTTGGCCCTGGAGCATGTGCCTGGTCTGGAATGTCACGTCTTCCTGATCGATATGCGGGCCTTTGGCAAAGGCTTCGACGCCTACTTCGAGCGGGCCAAAAACCTGGGCATCAAATATACTCACTGTCGGCTGTCTTCGCTGAAAGAGAACCCGGTAAACAAAAACATAATCGTTTACTACCAGACCGAGGATGGGGAATTGCTACGAGAGGAGTTCGATATGGTCGTCCTCAGCGTGGGCATGGAGGCCCCGCTCCAAATCCGGGAGTTGGCCCAGACCGCCGGCGTCCGTCTGGACGAGCGAGGTTTCTGCTGGAGGGAGCCTTTCCATCCCGTGGAGACCAGCCGTCCGGGCATCTATGTCTGTGGGGCTTTCGCCGAACCCAAAGACATCCCCGATAGCGTCATCGAGGCCAGCGGAGCGGCGGCGGCGGCGCTGGCCCTCATCGGTCAGGCCCGAGGCACCCTGGTGGAAGAGAAAATCTATCCGCCCGAAATTTCCGTGACTGTGGAGGATAAGCCCCGGATCGGCGTCTTTATATGCAGTTGTGGGTCCAACATCGCCGGGGTGGTGGACGTTCAGGCCGTGACGGAGTACGCCAGCACCTTGCCCGACGTGGTGCACGCCGAGAATACCATCTACACCTGCTCGGCCGACTCGCTCAAGATCATCCAGCAGCGCATCGAGGAGCACAACTTGAATCGGGTGGTGGTCTCTTCCTGCACGCCGCGCACCCACGAGCCTATTTTCCGCGACACCATCCGTGAGGCAGGGCTCAACCCCTACCTTTTCGAGCTAGCCAATATCCGCGATCAATGCTCGTGGGTTCACTCCCAGGAATCGGCGGCGGCCACCCGCAAGGCGATGGACCTGACCCGCATGGCCGTGGCCCGTTCCCGCTTGCTGGAACCGCTCTATCAGCAGCCGCAAACCCTCAGCCACCAGGCCCTGGTCATCGGGGGAGGGGTGGCCGGTCTGACTGCGGCCCTGAACCTGGCCGACCAGGGTTTCAGGGTCTACCTGGTGGAACGGGAGCAGGAGTTAGGGGGGCGGATGCGCCACAGCTATGGCGGTATTAACGGCGGAGACCCCCAGGCTTATCTACGAGGGTTGATCGATAAGGTGGAAAATCACGATCTGATCGAGGTTTTAACCGGCCACGCAGTGGTCAAAGCCAGCGGCTTTGTGGGCAACTTTAAAACCACGATAGCCAGCGTTGACGATCCTACCCGGCGTCTGCTGGAACACGGGGTTACTATCGTGGCTACTGGCGGTCGGGAGTGGCGCGGGTCGGCCTACCTGCTGGGGCAGGATGAACGGGTGATCACCCAGGAAGAGCTGGAAGGGTTGTTAGCAGCAAGCAGCAAGCAGCAGGCAGCAGTATCGCTTGACGATCCGCGCTGCGTGGTCATGATCCAGTGCGTGGGGCCGTGGGACGAGGATAGCAGCGGGCAGCAAGTCCAGGAAACAACGCCTTTCTATTGCAGCCGGGTGTGCTGTTCCGTAGCGGCCAAAAATGCCATCGCGCTCAAAGAACGTTATCCGCAGGCCAGCGTCTACGTGCTCTACAAAGAGATGCGTACCTACGGCTTCAAGGAGGAGCTATATACCAGGGCCAGGGAAAAGGGGGTGCTCTTCCTGCGTTTCAACGACGCCCACAAGCCCCAGGTGCGATCCGACGACGGGCGGCTGGAAGTCTCTGTATTCGAGGAGGTGTTGGGCCAGCCGATAGTTTTGAACCCTGACTGGCTGGTGCTTTCCAGCGGCGTGGTGCCGTCCGAGGGCGCCCGCGAACTGGCCGAACTGTTGAAGTTCTCCTGCACCCTGGAAGGCTTCTTCCTGGAAGCTCACGTTAAACTGCGGCCCGTCGATTTCCCGGCCGAGGGGGTTTTCCTGTGCGGCCTGGCCCACTATCCCAAGTTCATCGACGAAACCATCGCCCAGGCTAACGCCGCGGCTGCCCGTGCGGCCACCATTCTCTCTCAAGAGACCCTCCAGGTAGGCGGCGTGGTGGCGGTGGTGGAAGAAGAAAAATGCACCGGCTGCCTGACCTGCGTGCGCATCTGTCCCTACGACGCGGCCTTCATTAATCCAGCCACGCGCGGAGCAGGGGACATCCTGGGCGCGGCCGAAATCGAAGCCGCCGCCTGCCAGGGGTGCGGCAGTTGCGTGGCCGAGTGCCCGGCCAAAGCCATTCAACTCATGCACTTCAAGGACGAGCAGATTTTGGCGAAGGAAGAGGCGCTGTTTGAGGAGATGGTAGCGGCTTGAATGTGGAGGTGCGATAATGAGCGAAACAGCCGTTCTTAAATTGACTGCCACTTTTACCCCTGAAGAGGGAGGATTCGTTGTTCGTTGCCCAGAACTGGATGTGACTACCGAGGGCGATACCTTCGAGGAAGCTATCGAATATCTCTATGATGCGATAACCGCTTATATAGACATCATTGGCCTGGACCAAATCCTACAAGATAATCCACAGCTTTTGTCAAGCGAGGAGATTTTCGTTGAACAAGTGGACGTTAAACACAAAATCGCCTTCAGTGATTTTACTCTCAGCCTGAGCGCTGTGGTGCCAGCGGCGTGAAACCTCTTTCTTGCGACCAGATGTGTAAAGTGCTGGAGCGCGATGACTGGGAATTGGTCAGAATCACCAAGCATTGTAACTATGCCAAGATAATAGAGGGCCGTAAAGTGGTTGTCCAGGTTCCCGATCATGGCCCGAAGACGTTACGGCCCGGTACTCAGGCTGCTATCTTGAGAAAGGCCAGGATAAGTCGCGAGCGGTTGAAGGAGTTGCTGTGAGAGGGCAGCGTGAGTGAAGCCAAAGCTCTAAGCTATCATTACGACAGGGACGAAGATATTCTCTACGAAGAAAACAAGATAGAAAACGTTATGGAAAAGTATGATCTGGTGATGGATGAGCGCGGTTTTTTGAGGCGAAAGGATGGCAACCCATGACCACGGAAACAGTAGACGTACAGCGCATCTACGGCGAGCTAAATAGCCTGAAAGAAGAAGTGCGCGAGTTAAAAGAGATGGTGAGCAAGAGCGTATCGCGGCCCACAATCCGAACGGACCACCCATACATTGTGCGAATCGAGGGGGTACGCGGTGGGGAGCCTGTCATAAGGGGCACGAGCATCAGTGTGCGCACCATCGTAGAGCGCACGCGCCTGGGTGATTCCCCGGAGCAGATCGTGGATGATTATCCTATCCTCAATCTGGCTCAGGTACATGATGCTTTGAGTTATTATTATGAGCATCCCCAAGAGATAGAGCAGTATATAGCGGAGAACAAGGAGGCGCTTTGGCAGACGAGGAAGGCCGACTCTTTGCCACCCTCTACAGAGAGGCAGTAGATGAGTGAAGGTGAGGGTAAAAACATGACCGAATTCGAACCACAGATTTTAGCTTTTGCCTGCCACTATTGCGCCTACGCCGCGGCCGACCTGGCTGGCTCGATGCGTCTGAGCTATCCACCCAACGTCAAGATCGTGCATCTGCCCTGCACCGGCAAGCTGGACGTGTTGTACGTGCTCAGGGCCTTCGAGCGCGGGGCGGACGGCGTTTTCGTGGCCGGGTGACTGAAGGGCACCTGTCATTACCTGGAAGGTAATCTGAACGCCGAAAGAAGGGTCAACTACCTCAAGGGCCTTTTGGATCAGATCGGGCTGGGTGGCGAGCGGCTGGAGATGTATTTTATGTCTTCCGCCGAGGGGGCGCGGTTCGCCCAGATCGCGGCCGAGATGACGGAACACGTCCGCCAGTTAGGGCCTAACCCGCTGCGAAACGGCTCCGGGGGGGAAGAGGAGTGATCGTCAGGGTAGCCATCTCCGTCAATCGGGTGCCCATCCGCCTCAGCGCGGACCGCTGGCCGTACATCGAAGGCTATTACGACGAGGTGCTGGATACTGTGGAGCAGCCGGATTACATCGCGCTGGACCGCGACGGCAACCTGGTGGCCGTGCGCGAACTGGCCGGGGAACGCTGTTTCGTCGTCACCTATCGGGAGATCGACCGCCGCCGGGGCTACATCCTGTCCGCTGCTTATAGACGCTACATCAACCGCCGGGCCATTATTTGGAGGAGACGCTTGTGATCGATTATGAGGAGCTCATCGAAATTCTTGATATACTTGACGAACTGAATGACCTGGTCTTGTTGGAAGAGATCGCCCTGGGGCGCAAGGAATATGCTGAAACAGGGGGAATTCCTCTTGAGAAGCTGGGGGAAGACTTGGGCTTGTAAGAGATGTCTGAGCGCAGATATGAGGTTAGATTCCCCAGCGAGAGAGCCGAAAAGACTTTTATAGAACCTTGAGCAAGCTACCCAGGAGCGATCAGAGAAAGATTTACCAGGCTTTGCAAGCCCTTGCCGATGACCCTCGGCCGCCTGGGAAACGCTTCAAATTTCTCAAGCAGGAGATGGTTTTCTATCAGTTTGTTGCCCGTTGTCGTCTGCGTGTAGGGAATTATCGCATTTTCTATGATATTGACGACGAAAAAGGCGTAGTGCTTTTACTGGCGATTGAAAGAAGACGTGAGCGTACGTACAGAAGAAGTTGATATCCATAAAACTATCATGGAGGTAAATAGAATATGATCGTAGGCGAACAAAAGCCTTTAGAAGAGATCAAAGAAATGATCAAGGACTGTGAGAAGGTACTGGTGTTGGGCTGCGGCACCTGCGTGACGGTCTGCTTTGCCGGGGGCGAGAAAGAGGTGGGCATCCTGGCCTCCTCGCTGCGCATGGCTACCAGGCTGGACGGCAACAACGTGGAAATCACCGAAGCCACCGTGCAGCGCCAGTGCGAACCAGAATACATCGAGGCTGTGACCGACCAGGTGAAAGAGGCCGACGTGGTGCTTTCCCTGGCCTGTGGCATCGGGGTGCAGACCATGACCGAGCACTTCCCCGAAAAGATGACCCTGCCGGGGCTGAACACGACCTTTATGGGCGAGCCTCTGGAACAAGGGGTGTGGGCGGAGCGTTGTCAGGCCTGCGGCAATTGCGTGCTGCACATTACTGGCGGCATCTGTCCTATCGCCCGCTGCTCTAAGAGTTTGCTCAACGGCCCCTGTGGCGGTTCCCAGGGTGGCAAGTGTGAGATCGACCCCGACCTTGAGTGCGCTTGGCAACTGATCTACGACCGTCTCAAGGCTCTGGGCCGTCTGGAGGTGCTGACCGAGGTGCAGCCTGTCAAGGACTGGTCTACCAGCCGTGACGGTGGCCCGCGTAAAATCGTCCGCGAGGATTTGAAATTATAGGGAGGATTCGGATAACATGAGTGATAACGGTAATGGACTGGTAGCTGGTAGTAACCTGGAGAGGATGCTGAAGGCCGGTCACTTTGCGGTCACCGGCGAGTTGGGCCCGCCCCAGAACGCCGACATCGAAGTCATCAACAAAAAGGCGGGCCACCTCAAAGGCCATGTGGACTCCGTCAACATCACCGACAACCAGACCGCGGTGGTGCGGATGGCCAGCATCTCGGTGGGCAAAATGCTCCTCGACTTAGGGGTGGAGCCTAATATCCAGATGACCTGCCGTGACCGCAATCGCATCGCCATCCAGGCTGACCTGTTAGGAGCCTGGGCGCTGGGCATAAAGAATCTATTATGTCTGACCGGAGACCATCAAGTTTTTGGCAACCACCCTACGGCCAAGAACGTCTTTGACCTGGATTCCATCCAGCTCCTGAAGATGGTCAAGGATATGCGGGATGAACATAAATTCCTGTGCGGCGATGAGATCAAGGGCGAGAACCCCAGATTCTTCATTGGGGCGGCGGCCAACCCCTTCGCCGACCCCTTCGAGTTCCGAGCCCTGCGCCTGGCCAAGAAGATCAAAGCCGGGGCGGACTTTATCCAGACCCAGATCGTCTTTAACGTCCCCAAGTTTGCCGAGTACATGAAAATGGCGGGCGACCTGGGCCTCCTGGATAAGTTTTACATGCTGGCGGGGGTGAGTCCTATCAGGTCTTTCGGCGCGGCCCGTTATATGGCCACCAAGGTGCCCGGCATGGACGTGCCTGATGAGATCGTGAAGCGGATGAAAGATACGCCCAAGGAACAGCAGGCCGAAGAGGGCATCAAGATATGCGCCGAAATCATCCAGCAGGTGCGGGGGATCCCGGGCGTGGATGGCGTGCACATCATGGCCATTGAGTGGGAGTCGGCTGTGCCCGAGATCACCAAACAGGCGGGAGTATTGCCCCGGCCGCAGGTCTAGCCTGCCTGTCAGGCGCAAGGGAGGCAAGTCGTGATTGCCGAGGAGGGGGTGAAAGGCGATGGTACAATCCACAATACTTAAAGTGGCGGAAGATGGTACGCTGGCCATCTCTCAGAACCTGCTGGCCGAACTGGGTGTAGGGCCTCAAGAGGAAGTTGAGGTGATCATCAGAGATGGTACTCTGGTTGTGCGCCGGCCACATGGCGAAGTGCTTTTAACCGACGAAGATCGTGCTCGTTGGCAAAGAGTTGAGGAGCTTCTGCAGAAGACTCTAGCTGGTGCCGACTGGGACGAAATCCATGCGGGGAGAGCGGATTGTCCAAACCGAGACTTTTAGGAGCAGATACCGGCTATCTGATTCAGTGTGTGGCCGGACACCCCAGGGCCAGTCAGTTGTGGGAAGCAACCAAAAGGGGAGAATATAGACTCGTTATTCCTGTTCTGGTAATCAGCGAGTACCTGGCCTATGGCATCAAACGCGGAGTTTTAAAGGAAGCCGAGGAGTTTGTGGATGAATTGCGTTTGTTGCCCAATGTCGAGATAGTCCCAGTATCTCTTGAAATCGCGGCCCTTTCCGCCCGTTATCGTCTCGGCCTGGGCATTCCTACTGTCGATTCGATCATCCTGACCACCTTTCTGGAAGCAGGATGCAACCTGATACTGACCACAGATTCCGATCTCGAAGAGGCCCAAAAGCAGGGGCTCATCGAGGTCGAGCTATTAACATACGAGGAGTGAACTCATGTCCATAGCTTTGAACACCGATCTGGCCCGTCGCGTTCAGGAGGAGTGCGGCGAGAACGTTTTCCTGTGCTATCAATGTAAGAAGTGTACGGCTGGCTGTCCCGTGGCTGAATATTTCGACCTGACCCCTAACCAGGTCATGCGGGCCGTGCAGCTTGGTCAGAAAGACCTGGTGCTAAATTCCAAAACCATCTGGCTGTGCGCCACCTGTGAAACCTGCTCCACCCGTTGTCCACAAGGCATCGACATTGCCCGCATCATGGACGTGCTGGAGATCATGGCCCAGCAGGAAAAGATAAAGCCCAAGGTGCCGGAGGTGCCCATGTTCTACCAGTCGGCTCTCAGGGGCATCAACTTATTTGGGCGCATGCACGAGTTGGGGCTGATGGCCGAACTTTATACCCGCGAATTCTTCGCCGGCAAGCTCGATTTTCATCAGCTTTTCTCCTCCGACATGGCCCTGGCTCTCAAAATGTTACGGGAGGGTAAGCTAAAGATAATTCCCAGCACAGGCCGTCCCCCCAAACATAGCCGTAGAGCTCCCCCGGTCACCGACCCCAAAGTGATCGCCTACTATCCGGGGTGCAGTCTGCACGCCACGGGCCTGGGGTATGACGTCTCCACTAAAGCTGTAGCAGAAAAGTTGGGGCTGACCCTGGTTGAACCTGAAGGCTGGACCTGTTGTGGCACTTCGCCAGCCCACTCCACCGATCACTTCCTGGCCACCAAACTGCCTATGGAAAACCTGGCCCTGGTGGAGAGAAGCGGTTTTGATTACGTGACCGTGCCCTGTGCGGGCTGTTTCACCCGTTTCCGCACCGCCCAACACGAGGTGAAACGCGATCCCGGTTTAGGGGAAAGGGTAACTGAGGCCGTAGTGGAATCTACAGGCTATACTCCTGCGGAGGAGGTGCTGGTCGATAATCTGCTGGTTACCTTCACCGAGCGGGTAGGCTACGAGGCCATAGCCAGGGAAGTCACCCGGCGTCTGGAGGGGCTGAAAGTGGTCTGCTACTACGGTTGTGTGCTCACCAGACCGCCGGAGATCACCGGCGTGGAAAACTACGAGTACCCGACCAACATGGACCACCTGATGGAAATCCTGGGGGCGGAAAGTCTGGACTGGTCTTACAAGACGGATTGCTGTGGGGGCTCTATAGCTTTGAGTCAAATGCACATTGCTCTGGACATGTGTCAGAAAATCCTGCAAAACGCTCAGGAGGTGGGCGGGGAGGTCATCGTGGTGGCCTGTCCGCTGTGTCAGGCCAATCTCGATATGCGCCAGGAGCAGATCAATGCCAGGTTCGGGAGCGAATACAAGCTGCCCATTCTCTATTTCACCCAACTGATGGGGCTGGCTTTTGGCCTGGAGGCCCATGAGCTGGCCCTGAATAAACACTTTATCAGCCCTGCGAAACTCCTGAAAGATAAAAATTTGTGGTCAAAAATTTAAAAAACCCTTGCCTTTTGGGATAATTTGTGATATAATAAAGAGACAGGTAATGAAGTCTGTCTCTTTATTATATCATACTGGGAGCGATGAGGAGGAAGATTGGTGTTATCCAAGCCCCTGGGTGACGCGGAGCCAGATGAGGCCGGGCAGCTCATCCTGAAAGTAAGATCCCCACAATTCACTACTCAGGACGAGATACTGGAGATGTTCCCCAAAATTGAGGCCAGTATAGGTCAACCTGATGGGATGTATGTAGTGTTATTAGACGAGGGTATAACAGTGCAAGGTTTAAACGATAACTTTCTCGATAAATTCGGGACTCACCAGCTCAGAATCGAGGAGGAGCAAGAAGAGGAGCAAGAGGAGGAGATGGAAAACGGTGTTGATCTGGGTGAAATAGGAATTGATGATACCGTCAGTCTGTATCTGAAAGAGATCAGTCGTATTCCCCTTCTAACTCCCGAAGAAGAGGTCCAACTGGCTACCCAAATCGAACGGGGATACCTCGCTCGGGGTCGTTTGGTTAAGGGCCTGGTTCGCTCTGAGGAAAGGGAACGACTGGAGCAGGAATGTCAACGTGGGCAGAAGGCCCGCCAGCATTTGATCGAGGCCAACTTTCGCCTGGTGGTTAGCATAGCCAAGAGATACCTGGGGCGTGGGGTATCCTTCCTCGACCTTATCCAGGAAGGCAATATCGGTCTCATTCGGGCCGTGGAGAAATTTGATTATCGGCGTGGCTACAAGTTCTCGACTTACGCCACCTGGTGGATCAGACAGGCCATCACGCGCGCCATCGCCGACCAGGGACGTACCATTCGCGTGCCTGTCCACATGTGCGAACGGATCAACAGGCTGATCCGCGTCTCGCGCCAATTGGTACAGAAATTGGGCCGTGAACCGACCTCAGACGAGCTCGCCGTGGAGTTAGGCACTACTCCCCGCAAGGTAGAATGCATCATCAGGATATCGCAACTGCCGCTCTCTCTGGAAATGCCCATCGGGGAGGAGAACGAAAGCCATCTGGGTGACTTCATCGAAGACCAGGCTACGGAGGCTCCCACCGAGGCCGCCTCTTATCAGCTTCTAAAAGAGCAGATGGAAGCTGTGCTGACCTCGCTACCCCCTCGTGAGGGACGGGTCCTGCAACTACGTTTCGGCCTGAAAGACGGTCGAAGCCACACCCTGGAAGAAGTGGGACGTAAGTTTGGCGTGACCCGTGAACGCATCCGACAGATTGAGGCCAAAGCGCTCAGGAGATTGCGCCATCCCAGCCGCAGCCGCAAACTGAAGGATTATCTGGAATAGAACTTGTTCGAGCGGCGTCGAGGGCCGATAAGTAATATTCTCCCGGCTGCCAGCCGGTGGCAGATAGTGCCGGGGCGCGAGAGAGTTCCTATGCGCAGGGCATACGAATGGCTAGCCTCTCAATCCGTCCCTGACCTTCTGTAGAGTGGCGTCCCACAGATAGCCCGTAAAAATAGCGGTGGGCCAATCTTTGATCGTTCCCCCGGTATATTTAACATAAAGCCAGGTCAGGAAACCTACTACCAAAGAGGCCAGAGACAAACTGACGTAAGGTTTGGCCACCTCCCACAAGATCTGCAGCCAGGTTTTTGTCTCAGCGGCCCTGATCTCATCTGGACTTTTGGGCCTCAATGTGCTCACGGCGATTGGCACGAGCACGCTCAAAAGCACACCCACTATTATCCCGACCAGTGATTCCCAATCCGACATGATGACTCTCCTCCTTTGGATTTTATTATTTGCTGATAGGTTTATTATATTGGAACTTTAGATTTTTGTCAAAGGAAACCAAAACGATGCCTCCTTGACGCTCATCACCGTTTGTGGTATCATTTTAGTATGACCCGTCTTGAAAAGCTCAGAGAGCGTATCGCTCGAAACCCGAAGCACGTCACCTGTAAGGATCTGGATCGCCTGTTACGCGGTTATGGTTTTGAGGCCCGTCGTCCAAGGCGTGGCTCCAGTCACCATTATTACAGTAAGGGACGGGTTAAGATCTCTATTCCCAGGCGCAAACCTCACGTGTTACCGATCTATGTCAGACTGGTTCTGAAAGCTATCGATCAAGCTGAGAGGGGGAGACTTGAAGATGGATGAAAAAGTGGTTAAAAATTTGGATTATTATTTGAGTTTACCTTATCGTGTCGAAATATATCCTGAACCAGATGGCAGCGGTTATACGGCCGAATTTCCCGATTTACCTGGGTGTATCACCTGTGCTGACACCTGGGACGAACTTATGGAGATGCTCGAGGACGCCAAAGCAGGTTGGCTCGAACTTGCTCTGGAAGATGGTGAGCCCGTCCCCGAGCCTGCGCCTCCTGAAGAAGATAAGTTGACCATCCATGTTCCCCGTTCCCTCTATCGTCGGCTGGCCGAACGGGCCAGACAGGAGAACATCAGCCTCAACCAGTTCGTGGCTACCGTTCTGGCCCAGATTGCAGATCACCCGTAGGATAGCAATATATGCTAAAGGAGCCTTTGGATGCGTAACGAATTTACGGCTATCGTTGAGCTCGATGAAGATTGGTTCATTTCCTACTGTCCAGAAATCCCCGGCGCGAATGGGCAAGGTCGCACACTCCAGGAGAGTCTGGACAGTTTGGCAGCGGCGATTGCCCTGATTCTAGAAGACCGTCGGGAAGATGCATTACGGGGCGTACCGGAAGACGCTATCCATGATGTAGTCATTGTGCAATGAAACGTAAATCGCTGCTGCGACATTTGCGAAAACACGGCTGCTATCTGAAACGAGAAGGCAGCGCTCACTCGTTGTGGTGTAACCCGAGGACAGGACAGGTTGAAGCTGTGCCGCGCCACAGCGAAATCCCAAATCAACTGGCAGAGAAGATTTGTCGTGGCCTATCTATTCCTGTCATAGGGGGTGTTCGCACATGACTTTTCAACGCATTGCCATAAACCCCGAAATGTGCGGCGATAAACCTTACTCACTCACCCATACCTCTCCCAACACCACCCTGTCTCCCATAGCCTCTCCTTCAGCATCAAAGGCCGAGAGGCGCGCCCCGCTGGCCTCGTCGTACATCCCGATCTCGATGGTGTACCGGCCCGGCGGTGCATCGGCCCGGACGAGGAGACGGTAGGTATCGACCAGATATTCCCCCGGCTGCCAGCCGGTGGTAGGTGGGGTGGGAAACTTATCCTGCTGGCCCCAAATCTGGCCCTCCTCGTCTATCAGGTGGGTGAAGACCTTGTAACTCTTATCCATAGGATTCAGAGCCTGCCAGTAGAGGGTCAGGGAGAGCGTCTGGCCGGGCGAGAGATGGGCGGCGCTCAAGTCGTAGCCCACCAGTCCCACCCCCTGCCCCAGACGCGTTTCCAGGGGATGCTGGATATTCTGGGGCGGCTCGAAGAGGGCCGGACGGCCCTGGACGGCCACCGTCGCCAGGGTGAAATAATTCTCCCCGGAGAAAAACCCCGGCCACGATCTTCGCCTCAGCCGCGAGCGGTCGGCGGCGCGGTACAGGCCCACGATAAGACGATACTGCCCGGCTGAGGTGCCGGCCGGGACCAGCAGGTCGTGAGGGTCGCGCACGATTTCCTCTCGTCTCCAGCCAGAGGTCGGGTAGCGGCCCAATACGGGCCTGGACTCCGCCGCGGCCCGCAAGGTTCCCTCGTCGTCCAGCAGCTCTATAAAAACGACGTAGTCTTCCAGGTTGTCGGCCAGCGCCCGCCAGAAAAGATCGACGGTCAACTGACCGCCTGGCTCGACCATCAGCGAGGACAGGTTGTAGCCCATAAGCTCCACCTGGTGGGCGAAGTTGGCTCCAGCCGGATAGGCCATGGCCGGCACTCCCCTGGGAGTGGGGGGGCGACTGATTTCTACAGCACCTATCCTGACCCAGGGACCCTGCCCGTGCCCCTCCAAAGCCTGCCCCGTCTGGGGATCGTACATCCCCACTTTCAACTCGTACGGGCCGGGCGGCGTACCGGGGGGCACGGTCAGCCGCAAGGGATGGCGGACGACCTGCCCGACAGCCCACCGCGCCGGGCCGTAGAGAGGGCCTAAAGGCACCTCGTCCACCTGGGCCCACAGACGACCTTCCGGCCCGAAAAGGCCGCCAACGACGTGATAATCCCGCTTGGGGGCCAGCCGGGGGTTCCAATACAGGGCCAGGTCGAGGGCTTCGCCTGCCGCCACAGAATTTAGCTCTCCCCCATAGCCTGCCAGGCTCAGCTCGTCGTCCAGGCTGAGATCGAGGGTGTGGGTCGGGAATGGTGCGCGGTGGGTGAGATAGCCCTGCACCCTGATGTTGCTTTCCCCGCTGAAAACCTGGTCCTCGAACTTCAGGCCGTGCTCGTCCAGCCAGGCACGGACAAAGCCGCCCTCATCGACTACGGTATCGTAAGCGCGCAGCATCCACAGCCGGGGATGGGCGGCAAAGACTCGCTCCAGGGCCTGGGCCGTCTCCTCTTCACCAGTGGCGTAGAAATCCGAGGCCGGATTGCCCCAGCCCAGGCCGGGGTCGCCGCCGAGGGAGCCTGTTTGCAAGATCACCAGGCCCTCTTGGCCCGTGGCCGCGTAATCCACCAGCCGCCCCTGCCAGGCGATATCGTCATCCCCCCTGTAATAGTAAAGAAAAGCGGGATAAACGTAACCGGCATTGACGAGCACCGCGTCGCCGGGCCGGTAGCCCTGGGCGATGCGGGTCACTGCGGCGCGGTAATCGTCGCTGGCATACTGGCTGTCGAAGTGAAAGCGATAAAAAGAGTAGCCCGAAGCGACCACCACGATGGCCGCTCCCAGGACGGCTAGGAGCCGGGAGCGTTCGGCCAGCCAGGCCAGTCCTGCCGCCAATAGTATGTAGAAGGCCGGCGAGTAAGTGAAAACGTATCGGACGTGGAAAAGCGGCGTCCAGAAGGAAGCCAGGTAGATGAGCGCCACCGGCCCAAAAGTGTAACCCAAAAGCAGGCCAGAGCCCGGCGAGCGGCGAAGAAGGCCCAGAATGTAAATGACCGCTATAAATAACAACACCGGCCAGACCGCCCCCGGCGACACAGATTGCCCCAGGGCCAGAGCCGACCACGATTCGACCACCACCGTCCAGAGAGAGGTGAAAGCCCGCCAGGGAGGAACGGGCGGATCAAGGGCCTGACGCAGGGCGATGGGCAGCCAGGGCAGATAGAGTAACACCACGGCCAGTTGGGCCAGAATCCATTTCCGAATCCACTTCCGGGGCCGCCGACGAGCAGCGATCCAGCAGACCGCGTACAAATTGATGAAAATGAGCAGAAAAGCGAAATAATAAAGGACGTAGAGGCCCAGCGCGGCGCTCAAAACGTAGCCGACCCAGGGTCGCAGGTCCGCGCCCTGCCACAGTTTGAGCAGATAGTGAAGGGTCATCAAGCCCAGACAGGCCCCCAGGGTATACATCCGTATCTCCTGGGAGTACCATATATTGTAAGGGGAGAGAGCTACGGCCCCGGCGGCCAGCAATCCCACCGCAGGATTGTAGAGACGCCGCGCCAGATGATAGACCAGAGGGATGAGCAACACCCCAAAAATGAGGGATAGGAAGGCCGCCGCCAACTCGCTGGAGCCTGCCGCCCTGATCCAGAAATGCAACAGGTAATAGTAGAGAGGAGGGTGGATATCGCCGGCTGTGTGAGCGGTCAGGGCCGACAGACTCCTGGCCGCCAGGTGGAGGCTGACCGCCTCGTCGTACCAGATGCTCTGATAACCCAGCCTGTAGAGGCGCAGGGCGAAGCCCCCCAGGACGATGCCGATCAATATCGCCAACTGGCCCCGACCGAGATGGTTTTTGTCCACCGCTCTTATCCTTCCAGGCTCGTGATGTTCTATCTTAGCACACTCCGCAAGGATAAGCAAGCTCCCCCAATCAAAACTTTTCCCCACAAAGAACACAAAGAACGCCAGGGAAGTAAGACCCTTGTGCCCTTTGTGCTCCTCGTGCTCTTTGTGGTTATAGTAGTTCTGGCTAATCTGGTGGTGTATTTTCTCCTCTGGCCTGGGCCAGGGCGCGTTGCAGGTCTTCCACGGCGTGTTCGGTCTGGCGCTGAACCTGGGCCGCCACCTCGGGGGAGATGGGTGGCTGCTCGTGATCTCGCAGCGTGCCTGGACCGTATCGTTCGGCGTAGGCCGGGGGCAGCTCGTCGGGCAGGTCCAGGCCCAGCATGACCCCATAGGCCAGCGTCCAGGCCCGGGGCACCACCTCGACGTTGTATCCGCCCCCGCCCAGGGCCAGCCAGCGGGGGGCCAGCCCCTCGATCATCTCCACCACGGCGGTGTATCCTTCGGTGGTCAGCATCAGGTGGGTCAACGGATCGAGATAATGGGTGTCGATGCCCAACTGACTGACCACCACGTCGGGCTCGAAGGCTTCGACCAGGGGGGGCACCACCTCCCGGAAGGCCCACAGGTAAGTCTGATCGCTGGTGTAGGGGGGCAGGGGCAGGTTGACGGCGTAGCCTCGTCCGGCGCCCGTGCCCACCTCGTTCACGAAGCCCGTGCCGGGGAAGAGGTAAAGGCCCGTCTCGTGGAGGGAGATGGTCAGTACCCGGTCGCTGTCGTAAAAGGCGGCCTGCACCCCATCGCCGTGGTGGGCGTCGATGTCGATGTAGGCCACCCGCAGACCTCGCGCCAGCAGGGAGTGGATGGCTACCGCCGCATCGTTGAAAACGCAGAAACCGGAGGCCCTGGCCGGGGCGGCGTGGTGCAACCCTCCGCCGAAGCTGAAGGCGATATCCACCTGGCCGGAGGCCACCAGTTCGGCGGCCACCAGGGCCGCTCCTACCTTCAGGCCCTCCGTTTCGTACATGCTCTCGAAGATGGGGTTATCTCCTGGGCCGAAGTTATAGCGGGCCGGGTTGAAGCCCGCTTCTCCGCGGCTCAGGGCGCGCACGGCGGCCACGTATTCCTCGGTGTGGAAGAGACCTAGCTCTTCGTCGGTAGGCATTCTGGCCGGTATCAGACGGGAACGGTCGTCGTCGAAGAGATGGTAGGCGGTCAGCAGACGATAAGTACGCTCCAGGCGTTCCGGTTTCAGGGGGTGGCTGGGGCCATGACCGCTTTGCCACAAACCTTCTGCACAGATGAAAGCTGTTTTCGTCATCGCTCACCTCGTGTGTGGGGTTAGCTACGTTACCCAATCGCTGGGCCAAATGGTGTCATCCATCGATACGGTGTTATTTTCGTAAAAAGTATACAATCTTTTCACCCCTCTGTCAAGAGTTCTGGGCTGGAGTGATACGGCTGTTGCGCAGAAAGGGTTTTAGGTATATAATTTATAGTAGGAAGAACGTCGGGATGGTCGGATGGCCTCTGCTGTCTACCTGGAGTGTGGTCAAATTTTTCGATAGTCTTTCCATCTCCTGGCGATATGGTATCAGGTGAACGGATCATGGACATCGAAACCCTGCTTCGTGAGATCGAGGATAATCTTCCTCAGAGCGATCTGGATTTGATCAGACGGGCTTATGATCTGGCTATCGTAGCTCACGATGGCCAGGAACGAGCCTCGGGCGAGCCGTATATTGTGCATTCCCTGGCTGTGGCCCGCCTTCTGGCCGATCTACGTCTGGATGCGGCCACTATTGCGGCTGGCCTCCTCCACGACGTGCCCGAAGACACCGTTATAGATCTAAAGGATTTACACCAGGAGTTTGGCGAGGAGGTAGCCAGGTTAGTTGACGGAGTGACCAAGCTGGATCAGATAGACCAACTGAGCCAGATAAGCGCCGGGGGGTTGAGGAACGAAAAGGCCGAGAGCCTGCGCAAGATGTTCCTGGCTATGGTCGATGATGTGCGGGTGGTGCTGATCAAGCTGGCCGACCGTCTGCACAACATGCGTACTCTAGACGCCTTACCGGAGAACAAAAGGCGGCCTATTGCTCAGGAAACCCTGGAGATCTTCGCTCCTCTGGCCAACCGGCTAGGCATCTGGCAGATGAAATGGGAATTGGAAGATTTGGGGTTCCGCTATCTGGAACCCCAAACTTATAAAGAGATTACCCAACTGGTTGACGAGCGCGGCGGTGACCGGGAACACTATATAAAAGGTATAACAGATATTTTAGAAAAAAGATTGAGGGGAGCGGGTATTGAGCCTGAGATATATGGCCGCCCGAAGCATATCTACAGTATTTATAAAAAAATGGAGCGCAAAGGCGTCGATTTTGATCAGATCTACGACATACTGGCGGTGCGCATCATCGTAAACGAGATTAAGGATTGCTACGCGGCCCTGGGCATTGTCCACACCCTCTGGCCGCCCATTCCTGGGGAGTTCGATGATTTTATCGCCACCCCTAAGGATAACATGTACCGCTCGCTCCATACGGCGGTGGTTGCTCCTGGCGGCAAACCGCTGGAGGTGCAGATCCGCACCCACGAGATGCATCGCACGGCCGAATACGGCATCGCCGCCCACTGGCGTTACAAAGAGCAAACCAAGCGCGATGTCGTTTTCGAGAACAAGATTGCCTGGTTGCGCCAATTGATGGAATGGCGCCAGGACGTGACCGACGCCCAGGAGTTTGTCGATTCCCTCAAAACCGATGTCTTTCAGGACCGGGTCTACGTTTTCTCTCCCAAAGGCGAGGTTTTCGATCTGCCCGCCGGTTCTACTCCCATCGACCTGGCCTATCGGATTCACACCGAGATAGGCCATCGTTGTCGGGGCGGGAAAGTCAATGGTCGTCTGGTAGCCCTCGATTACCAGCTCAAAAACGGCGATCAGGTGGAAATCCTGACCACCAAACGAGGCGGCCCCAGCCGTGATTGGCTCAACCCTCAGCTTGGTTACGTCAAAACCTCGCGCGCCCGCCAGAAAATCAGGCAGTGGTTCAGACGGCAGAAACGAGTGGAGAACATCACCCGGGGCCGCGAGATGCTGGAAAAAGAGTTGAAACGCCTGGGCCTTGAGCAGGAGAGCTTAGAGGAGATCGCGGCCCTTTTTGATTTCGACAATACTGCCGACTTTCTGGCGGCCGTGGGCTACGGCGACATCAATCCTCATCAGATCACGGCCAAAGTGCTGGAGACCAGGAAGGATGAGGATGAGCTGGCCTTCCCTCCCTCGGCCCCTCCGGCCCTGGACATCTCTGGTATCAACGTCAGGGGGGTGGGGGGTATCTACACCAGTCTGGCCCGCTGCTGTAACCCTTTGCCTGGCGACGATATTGTGGGTTATGTCACCCGCGGCCGGGGGGTGACCGTGCATCGGCGAGATTGTGCCAACGTGCTGTCCCGTTCGACCAGCGGTGAAGCGGAGCGTTTCATTGAAGTGGGGTGGGGACAGGATGTGCAGCAAACCTATCCGGTGATGATCAAGGTGCGGGCCTGGGATCGGAGTGGGCTGCTACGCGACATCGCCGCCGTGGTAGCCGACGAGGAGGTCAGCCTGAGCGCGGCCAACGTCACCACCCGTAAAAAAGAAAATATAGCGACCATCACCGCCACCCTGGAGATTACCGGCATCGCTCAACTGAGCCGTATTCTGGCCAAGGTGGAGCGTTTGCCCAATGTCCTGGAGGCCAGAAGACTGGTGAGCTGAAATCGGCGCGCCCGGCTGGATAAAAAAGGTGACTGGCACTTCCAACAGCGAACGTTCGTTGTGCCAGGCACCTAAGAATTGGCCTATTGTTCTCCCGTGCCGCCCTGTACCTCGGCTTTCAAGGCAGCCAGTTCTGCATCCAGCTCGCTTTCAGCCTCCAGCTTCTCAAACCTGTCTTCCACCTCCGCCTTTTCCAGTTCGGCGGCCGCGGCCGCGACGTCCTCCTGGTCATCGATTTTCTCTTTCATGCGGGCGAAGGCGGACAGGGCGTCGTCGGCGCGGCTCAAGTCTAACCGGGAACGACGGATGGTTTCCTGGGCCTTGACTCGTTTGTGTTTGGCCAGAAGCACGTCCTTCTGGCGCTTGGCGTCCTCGATCTTGGCCTGGAGCGCGTGCAACTGCTCCTTCATGGTGGTGACGGCGGCTTCCTGCTCCTCCAACTCGGTTCTGAGGCCAGTGGCCTTCTTCTCGTAGGCCATCTTCCTGGCCAAAGCCTGCTTGGCCAGATCGTCGTCTCCCCGTTGAACGGCCAGCACCGCCTTGCCATGCCACTGCTCGACCAGCGCCTCGGCGGCCAGGGCCTCCCGCTCCAGCTTCCTCTCCTGGGCAATGGCTTCGGCCACCTGCTCCCTGGCTTCTTTCAACTGTCCTTCCATGTCTCGGATCAGTTGGTTGATCATTTTCTCCGGGTCTTCGGCCTGATCGAGAAGATCGTGGATGTTCGCTTTAAGGATAGTCCCAATACGGTCAGAGATACTCATGTGTACTCGCCTCCTTATGAATTTAAATTGTTCTCATCTGCGCGGTAAAGTAACCGCCCGGCCTTACATCCATATTATATCATGAATAGCGATCACTGTAAACGAGGAGCAAGACGGCGATCCGGGATCGTCTCTATTATAACCCTTGTGGGCGCTCCCTGCATGACATTTAGCCCCAGGATGTTTGACAGTTCGCTGACATTTTTGGGAGGGTATCCTTTCAACTGAAACGTGTAAGAGAGGTGCAGCTATGATCGATCGTTACGCCCGGCCCCGGATGAAAGCCATCTGGGAGCCGCAGAACACCTATCGCCAATGGCTGGAGGTGGAGATAGCCGTCTGTCAGGCCCAGGCCGAGGCAGGGAAAATCCCGCCCGAAGCCCTGGAACTCATCCGCCAAAAGGCCACCTTCTCGGTGGAACGCATTGCCCAGATCGAGGCTGAAGTGCACCACGATCTCATCGCCTTTCTGACCAACGTGAACGAGCACGTGGGCCAGGCGGGACGCTACATCCACCTGGGCCTGACCTCTTCGGATGTCAAGGATACGGGGCTGGCGCTACAGATGCGAGAGGCTATGGATGTCATCGTCGAGGACGTGGAAAGGCTCATCGCCATTCTGAAGGAAAAGGCCCTGGCACATCGGGAAACGGTCATGATGGGCCGCACCCACGGCGTCCACGCCGAGCCCCTGACCCTGGGGCTCAAATTGGCGCTGTGGGCCTTCGAGATGAGGCGGAATCTGGAGCGACTGAGGCGGGCCAGAGAAGTCGTCTCTTACGGCAAGTTCTCCGGGGCAGTAGGCACCTACGCCAGCCTTGAGCCCGCTATCGAGGAACGAGCCTGCCGCCAGTTGGGCCTGAAAGCAGCGCCCCTCTCCTCCCAGGTTTTGCAGCGCGACCGCCACGCCGAATACGTGTGGGCTTTAGCCGTCAGCGCCGCCTCGCTGGAGAAATTTGCGGTCGAAATCCGCAACCTGCAACGTACCGAGATCCTGGAGGTGGAGGAATCCTTCGGAGCAAAGCAGAAGGGCTCTTCGGCCATGCCCCACAAGCGTAATCCTATCGTGGCCGAACGCATCAGCGGCCAGGCTCGTCTGTTGCGCGGCTATCTGAACACGGCCCTGGAAAACGTGGCCCTGTGGGGCGAACGGGACCTCAGCCACTCCTCGACCGAACGGGTCATCCTGCCCGATGCCACCACGCTGCTGGATTACATGCTGGACTCCTTCACTACCCTGATCGAGAATCTGCAAGTCTACCCCGACCGCATGGGTCGCAACCTGGCATTGACCGGGGGACTCTTCGCTTCGCAGCGGGTGCTCCTGGCCCTGGTGGATAAAGGGCTGTCCCGTGAGGAAGCTTACGAGCTGGTGCAGCGCCAGGCTATGGCCGCCTGGCGGGGAGAAGGGAATTTTAAGGAGCTCTTGGCCCAGGATCGTGAGGTAGGCCGCTACCTCAGCCCCAAGGAACTGGAAGGGCTGTTTGACCTCGGTTACTATCTGCGGCACCTGGATACCGTCTTTGGGCGGCTGGAAAGTTTGACATATTGAAGCGCGGATGGGCGGAGGACGTGGAAGAAGACAGACACGGATTTTAACAACGAACACCGCGGATTTAACGGATTGCGCAGTCTGTGTGTTGCAGAGAAGAGGCAATTGCAGTATAATTTAAGAGGAGGATACCCTGCTGGAGGTACAAGATGCAAAGTATTGAAGAGAGAATCGGGGAGATGGTTAAGGAGTTGCCGCCTGAACTTCAGCAGGAGGTGGAGGACTTTGTGCGCTTTCTGTTGGAGAAACGGACCAGGAAGCCCAAAGGCAAGTTTAAATTTGATTGGGAAGGGGCTCTTGAAGATCTGCGTGATCAATACACTTCGGTAGAACTCCAGCACAAGGCTCTTGAATGGTGGGACGACTGATGTATCTGCTTGATACCAACATTATTCTGGAACTCCTGTTGGATCAGGAAAAGGGTGATGGCGAGAGAAGCACTGGATTTTCGGGAAGTGCCCCCAGGAGGATGAGCACATGGATGAGGTCAAAACGCCTGTCACCTTAAAGGCCATCCAGGAGATTGTCCAGCAAATTGTGGAGCGTTTCCACCCCCAGGAGGTGATACTGTTCGGTTCCTACGCTCACGACGCCCCGACGGGGGACAGCGACGTGGACTTGCTGGTCGTGATGGAGACGGACGAACAGCCCCTCCATGCCGCGGCCCGCATCGCCGCGGCCATTGACCATCCCTTTCCTTTGGATATCCTGGTATTCAGGCCGTCCGAGTTGGCAGCCTCCCTGGAACGCAAAGGGACCTTTGCCACAGAGGTGAGGACAAAAGGAGTTGTTCTGTATGAAGCCTGAGGCAGCAGAATGGATTGACAAGGCGGAAGGCGATTGGAAGGTGGCGCAACGGGAGGTGAGGCGAAAAAGCCGATTTGACAAAGATCTGAGTTTGTGGTAGAATATGTCTTGTCGCTGGGGGAGAGAAACCTTAAAAAATTGGTAAATGCTCCTTTGCAGACTTGACAGCGGCCCCCTGATGTGGTATAATATGGGGTACCTGAATGGTAAGGACTTTAACAATTGAAGAGTGACAGGAAGGTTACGAGAGCGTTTGGGCCCTAAAATGAGTCAAAAACTTTACGGAGAGTTTGATCCTGGCTCAGGATGAACGCTGGCGGCGTGCCTAACACATGCAAGTCGAACGAGGCCGACCGATAACAAATAGCAAATGGCAGGTGGTTCGCCATCTGCCAGGCGCTGTTAACCATCAGTCAGCCTAGTGGCGAACGGGTGAGTAACACGTAGGTGACCTGCCCCGAAGAGGGGGATAAC
>CAZYHC010000047.1:620-43506 GCA_964646625.1 uncultured Anaerolineales bacterium | reverse complement strand
GGTCTGGGGAGGGGGTGTCCCCCTCCCCAGCGTTGGAAACCGCCGCAGGCGGTCGCCGCCCGGCGGAAAATGAGGTTTTCGCGAACTATCCAATCAGACCGTCAGGTGTCTGGCAATAGCATGAAACCGCAGATAAACGCAGATGAACGCGGATGGACTGCAAGATCAACAACGAACGACAGAAAAGCAATGCAGCTTGCGAAACTGTGCAGAGGTCTCACCTGGGCGGGTGAGTGAGCCAAAAAGACATCGGCGTTTATCAGCGTTCATCGGCGGCTCATTCATGGTCACTTTGGAAGTGCCAGGCACCTGGGAGAGGTAAAAAATTGGAGAGAAAGTCTGAGCCAAGCAGCAAAGATCGAGAGAGAATATGGCCCGACCTGGCGGTGGTGGTTCTGCTGGCCTTGTTGTGCCTGCTCTTCTTCTGGCGCATCGTGACCCCCAGGGCTGCGGACCGGGCTTCCTTCCCGCAGGGCGATTTTGCCGCGCAGTTCTACGCCTTCGCCTGCTACGAGGCGGAGCAACTTACAGGCGGCCACCTGCCCCTCTGGAACCCTTACACCTTCAGCGGCCATCCCTTCCTGGCCGACGTGCAGGCCGCCGTCTTCTATCCTTTCAGCCTGCTGACCATCTTTCTGAGCGCCCCCTGGGGTTTCTCCCTCTACGCCCTGGAATGGGAGGCCGTCTTACACTTCTTTTTAGCCAGTGTGTTCACCTATCTTTTGGCCCGTCGTCTGTTGCGCCATCGTTTGGCGGCACTCATTTCGGCCCTGGTGTTTGCCTATGGGGGCTATTTGACCTCGTATCCCAGCCAGCAGTTGGCCGTCCTGGAGGTGGATGTCTGGCTGCCGCTCATCTTGCTCTTCTTAGAGCTGGCAGTTAGCAGCAAGCAGCAAGCAGCAGGTGACGATTCCCGATTCCCGACTCCCAATTCCCGGGTCCCGCTTGTGGCGGCGGGGCTGAGTTTGGGCCTTTCCATCCTGGCCGGTCATCCCCAATCGTCGCTCTACGTCTTCTACGCATGTTTGGCCTATCTCCTCTTTCGGCTCATCCAGGAGAGGGTGCCTTTCGTTTCTGCGCTCCTCCACGTCGTCGTCTTTTTGCTCGTCGGCTTTGGGCTGGCGGCGGTTCATCTGGTCCCCGCCCTGGAGTTCATGCGTCTTTCCACCCGCGCCCAGGCCAGTTACCTGGAGGTGTCGGGCGGCTTCCCCCGCCAGGACCTTTTGCAACTGCTTCTGCCCGGCTCGATGAGCGTCATGTCTCCCCTGTACGTCGGGATCCTGCCCCTGCTGCTGGCGGTCTGGGCCGTGCTTGCCAGGCACAGGCGTGACCGCCAGGTGCTCTTCTGGGCTGGCCTGGGGGGGCTGGCTCTACTGCTCTCCTTTGGGGGCCACATTTTCTTTTACGACGTCTTTTACATATTCGCGCCAGGCTTCGGGCTTTTTCGTTCCCAGGAGCGGGCCGCTTACCTCTTCAGCTTCGCCCTGGCCCTGTTGAGCGGTTATGGCGCTCTTTCTCTGGCCCATCCCCTGTCCAGGGCGGTCAAGGCTTGTTATCGGGGCTTTCGGCGTTCTGTGGCTTACCTGTTCGTGGGAGCTTTGGGATTGGTTTTCCTGTTTTTCTACGCCTGGCTGGAGGCCGGCTGGAGCGAGGAGAGTGCTTTTGGCCCCCTGCTGGGCCGCAGCGTTTTGCTGGCCCTGTTTTTGCTGTTTGGCCTGGGGTTGTTTTACCTGCGGGAAAGGCGTCTGGTCCGCGAGGGCGTTTTGCTGGGGCTGATGATGGTTCTGGTCGTGCTCGACCTGTTCAGCGCCAACTGGCGGAACAATTTGCAGGAGAAGAAACCCGAAGAACATTGGCCCCCCACGCCGCTGGTGCAACTGCCCCAGGCAGATGAGGACATTTTCCGCCTCTACAACGAGTGGAGTCTGCCCGGCAACTACGGTTGTGTCTATGGGTTGGAGGATGTCTGGGGGGCCAGTCCTCTGCGGCTGGCCCGTTACGACGAGTTTTTCTCCGCGCTGCCCATCGAGCGGGTCTGGCAACTTTTGAACGTGAAATACGTCATCACCCACCGCAGGGTATTGCTGCCGCTTTCCGAGGTGCTTTACCAGCAGCCAGAAGGACAGAACGTCGTCTACCTTCACCGCCTGGAGGAGTTTGGGCCGCGCGCTTACCTGGTACACCACCTCGAAGTGCTGGAAGACGACCGCGTCCTGGAGCGGCTGGCCGACCCCGATTTTGACCCCTTGCAAACGGCTATTTTGAGCCGCGACCAGGTGCCACAGGTGCCTGGCACTTCCAAAGTGCCAGGCACCTTGAAAGGCGATGCGGTGCGCTTCGTGGAGCGGCGGCCTGGCCGCCTCTCGCTGGAGGTGGAGGCTGCCGCCGATGGCCTCCTGGTTCTGAGCGAAGTGTATTATCCCGGCTGGCAGGCCCGCGTGGACGGCCAGGAGACGACGATATACCAGGCCCATTACGTCCTGCGGGCCGTGCCCCTGACGGCGGGTAAACATCAGGTGGAGATGGTCTATAGCCCGCCCTCTTTCAAGATTGGGCTGGGCGTTTCGGGGTTGACGCTGGCGGTGGCGGTCGGGCTGGTGGTGCTGACGATCCATCGAGGGAGAGGGCGCAAACAATGAGAAGCGGGAGAATGAAACGGCTCCTTTGGCTGGGCGTTTTGGTTTTGCTGGCCTTTGCGCTGCGGCTTTATGGCCTGGACGTACAGGCTTTGCGCGGAGATGAATCCATCACCCTGACCAACGCCGAACAAAGCATGAGCTGGATCATCGCCCACGTGGGCGGCACCGATCCCAACCCGCCCGTGATGCACCTTTCGGTCCACCTGTGGATGGAGCTGGTGGGCCGCAGTGAGTTTGCTTTGCGGCTCTACGCCCTTTTCTTCGGCGTGCTGATGATTCCCCTGAGCTATCGCTTCGGGAGGACGCTGGCCGGGGAGTTGGCAGGCCGGATTATGGCCGCGCTGGTGGCGGTCAACCCCTTCCAGATCTGGCACGCTCAGGACCTGCGCAACTATACCCTGTGGCCTTTGCTCAGCCTGGGGGCGGTCTGGCTCTTCGTCCGCTGGCTGGACGAGAAGCGATGGTCGCTGTGGGGCGGCTACGTCCTTTTGGCACTGGTCAGCCTCTACACCCATTACTACGAGCCTTTCGTCGTCCTGTTTCAAAATCTCTTCTTCCTGGCCGGATGGCGCCGGAACCGGCCTCTGCTGGGCCGCTGGATTCTGGCGCAGGCGGTGGTGGGCGGGTTGTATCTGCCCTGGCTTCTTTTTGGCACCAGTATGCCCCTCCAGTACGATCCCAACGCCACCACCCCCACGCTGCCGGACGTCTTCAAGGACTGTATAACCATTTTCACGCTGGGCGAAACCGTGCCCCAGACGCTTGCCGCCTGGCTGTTCCCCGCGCTCCTGGCGGCCCTGGCGGGCGGCTTGATCGTCGCCTTCCGAAAAGAGCGGAGGTTATCCCTCTTCCTGGCCCTGTACGTGCTCGTGCCTTCGCTGTGCAACTTCGTCGTGGCCCAGTGGAAGCCGCTTTTCCGCGCTCGCTACCTGAGCGCCATCGCCCCGGCTTATTATTTCTTATTCGCCTGTGGTCTGGCCGCGCTGTGGGCCGCGCGGCGACGCTGGCTGCGGGCTGCCTTCGTCCCGGTCGTCCTGCTGTACCTGGGGCTGGCCGCTTATTCGCTGGATAACTACTATCACAACCCGCCCTACGCCAAAAGCCGAGGCTGGCGGGAACTGGCCGACCACCTGCGGCGGGAGCTATGGGATGGGGACATCGTCATCTGGAACTACCCCGATCCCACGTACAGATATTACTTTCCCGATGCGGAAAGCATCGTCCTGCCCATCGGCTACCCGCTGGACTGGGAAGCCACAGAACGCGAACTGGCCCGGCTGGTGGCCGACCACGAAAGGATATGGTTCGTGCCCCAGCGGGCCGAGAACTGGGATAAAGACGGTCGGGTCGAAAAGTGGCTGGACCACCATTGCCGACAAATAGGCGCCGAAACGGTGGCCGATTTTCCCCTTTACCTCTACACCACCAGCCGGGTCTTCCTGGCTGAGATGGAAGGGATAGAAGCCAACCTGGGAGGCCAGGTGGAACTGCTGGGCTATAACCTGGAATCGCTGACCGTCAGGCCCAGGGGGGCGCTGCGCCTGACCCTTTACTGGCGTGCCCTGGCCGAAATGGATACCTCCTACACCGTCTTCACCCATTTGCTGGGGCCGGAGGGGAGCATCCAGGGGCAGAAAGATAGCCTGCCGACAGGTGGCGCTTACCCCACCACCGAATGGCAGGCTGGAGAGATCGTGGTCGATAGATACGTCATCACCGTCGCTCCTGACGCGCCGCCCGGCACCTATACCCTGGTCGTGGGCCTGTACGACGCAAACAACGAACAGGGCCAACGCCTGCTCACCCCAGACGGGGCCGACCAGGTGGTGCTGACGCAGGAGATAGTGGTAGAATAAGCGCGAGGATCGCGTTTGAACCGCGACGATTCCTTGGCGACCAAACGCATCGCTCTCGAAGCCATCAAGAAGATCGAGGCGCGGCAGATGGACTCGATTTGACAAATCTCCGTTTCTATGGTATCATTTGTCCCAACTGAATAGCAGCGGATATGGAACGCTCTTATCCAGAGAGGTGGAGGGACCGGCCCTGTGAAACCTCGGCAACCAGGTTAGGTTGTTAGATCGCCAGGTAACTAGGTAGTCACCTAACTACCTGATCACCTGACTACCTGGCTATGGTGCCAATTCCGGCAGAGTTTCTCTGAAAGATGAGAGGAAGATCTCTAAATGTGCTTACCTCTTCATGTTTCGGGAAGGGGTTTTTTGTTTTTTCTGACCCCGGGTTTATAGCTTGACCAAATTAATTTGTTCTGGGAGGGGGCAATGAAAGATATAACATACGGTTTTTCCACCCAGGCGGTCCACGCCGGGGAGAATGAGGCCCAGCGGAGGAACAAACCTTTCCATTCGCTGACCACGCCTGTCGTTCAAACCTCGACCTACTTCTTCGAGGATACAGCCGATCTGATCGAGTACATGGAGGATAAGATCGAGGGCGACGGCGTCGGGAGAGTAGAGTATGGACGCTATGGAAATCCCACCCTGTGGGCGGTGGAGCGCAAGCTGGCCGAACTGGAGGATGGGGAGGACGCCCTGTTGTTTCCCACAGGGATGTGCGCTATCACCTCTACCTTACTGTCTATGCTATCCAGCGGCAGCCATCTCATCCTGACCAGCGATTGCTATCGCCGCACCAGGGAGTTTTGTCTGACCTTCATCAAACGGCTGGGCATCGAAACCACCGTGGTGCCTATGGGCGATTACGAAGCTATGGAAGGGGCGGTGCAAGAAAATACTCGCCTGATCCTTTCCGAATCGCCCACCAATCCCTACCTGCGCGTCTTGGACATCCCCAAAGTGGTGGATATCGCCAGGAGACGCAGGCTCAAGGTCATCGTCGATAGCACCTTCGCCACGCCCTGCAATCAACAACCCCTCCAGTTCGGGGTCGATCTGGTAGTGCATAGCGCCACCAAGTATCTGGGGGGGCACAACGATCTACTGGCCGGGGTGGTGGTCGGCTCGGCAGGCCTGATCGCCGCTCTCAGGGAAGCCCAGGGTGTATTAGGAGGGGTCGCCGATCCTCAGAACGCCTATCTTCTTTTGCGCGGCCTCAAGACCCTGAGCCTGCGGGTGGAACGGCATAACGACAACGGCCTTAAAGTAGCGCGCTTCCTGGAAGATCATCCCAGGGTGCGCCGCGTCTATTATCCTGGTTTGCCCAGCCACCCCGATCACCAGATCGCCAGGGAGCAGATGAGGGGGTTCGGCGGGGTGGTCAGTTTTGAGTTAGAGGCTGATTTGGCCCAGACCGGGGCTTTTATCGACGCCTTGCGTATCCCCTACATCAGTCCCAGCCTGGGAGGGGTGGAGGGCCTGATCGGGCAGCCGGCCCTTATGTCCTACTACGAACTGGGCCCGGTGGGACGGCAGGCCATGGGCATCGAGGACGGCCTGGTGCGGTACGCCCTGGGCATAGAGGACGCCGAAGACCTTATCGCCGATCTGGAGCAGGCCCTGGACAGGATTTAGCTCCGATGCTGATCTCAGAAACCGCGCTGAAAGCCATCAGGCAACACGCCCAAAAGACCTATCCCCAGGAATGTGTGGGCCTTCTGGCCGGCACCTTCGAGGACGGCGGCCAGGTGGCGGCCAGTTACCAGGCCGATAACCTGGCAGAAGAGCGCGACCGCTACTTTCTGGATCCTGTTTATTTTGTCAAAATGGAGGAGCAGCTTGAGGACCAGGGTTTGGAGATCGTGGGCTTTTATCACTCTCACCCCGACGACACCGCCCACTTTTCCGAGACCGATCTGCAATATGCCTGGGAAGATTATTTTTATCTGGTGGTCTCGGTTCGGGAGGGAACGGCCGGCGAGGTGCGGGCCTGGATCGTGGCCCTGGATCCCGACGACCCGAATCCCGATCTCATGGACAGGAAGAAAATCCTCCGGGAGGAAAAGCTGGAAGTTGGAAGTTAGAGGTTGGAAATTGGAGGAAGGAGTCAAAATGGCAGTTAAAGTGAGGATACCTGCTCCCCTGCGCCGGTTGACAGGTGGAGTAGCTCAGGCGGAATTGACCACCGACGATATCGACGGTCTGCTGCGGCAACTGGATAAGCAGTTTCCCGGCGTTGGCGAACGACTGCGCGACGAGAAGGGAGACCTGCGCCGTTCCGTCAGCGTCTTTGTCAACGGGGAGAACGTCCGCTTTCTGGACGGCCTGGCTACCAGAGCTAAGGACGGCGACGAGATAGCCATCGTGCCCGCCATAGCCGGCGGCCAGGTGGGTAAATAATAAAGCCGCCTGACCTTGTGTCGGCGGTAAAAGGGAGGTATCATGGACCTTGGTTTACGAGATAAGACGGCCCTGGTGACCGCCTCCAGCAAAGGGCTGGGTAAAGCCGTGGCCTGGGGGCTGGCCGCCGAAGGGGCCAGGGTGACCATCTGCGCTCGTGGCGAGGAATCCTTACGGGCCACCGCGGCCGAGATTGAGGCCGCCACCGGCTCCCAGGTGCTGGCCGTTGTGGCCGACGTGACCGCGCCCGCCGACATCCAACGCCTGGTGGACGAAACGCTGACCCATTTCGGAGGGTTGGACGTTCTGGTCACCAATGCTGGAGGGCCGCCCCCTGGCCTGTTCCCGGACTTCGACGACGAGGATTGGCACAAGGCCCTGGAGCTAAATTTGATGAGCGTGGTACGCCTCTGCCGGGCGGTGATACCCCACATGCGCGAGAAAAAGTGGGGACGCATCATCAACATGGCCTCGGTATCGGTCAAACAGCCCATCGACGATCTGATCCTCTCCAACGCGGTGCGGGCGGGGGTCATCGGTCTGGCCAAGACCCTGGCTAACCAGTTAGCCGCCGACGGGATCACCGTCAACAACGTGTGCCCCGGCTACACCCTGACCGACCGGGTGAAAAATCTGGCTAAAGAGCGCGCCGCCCGCCAGGGCCTGAGCCCGGAAGAGGTGTTAACCCTCTACACTCAAAACGTTCCTATGGGCCGGGCGGGCCAGCCGCAGGAGGTGGCCAGCCTGGCGGTCTTTCTGGCTTCGGAACAGGCGAGCTTCATTACCGGCACCACCATCCAGGTGGATGGTGGTTACGTCAAGGGCATTTTCTGATAGGTGCCTGGCGCTACAGGCGCCAGTGCCGTGCACTTTCGGTAGTGCGCGGCACTTCAGGCCGTCAAGGTGCACGGCACTGCTGAAAATGCCGCGCACCCATTCATGGCGGGAGGGATGTTGAGATGCGGGTTATGAAATTCGGTGGCACGTCGGTGGGCGACGCCCGATGCTTCACCGGGGTGATCCAGATCGTGCAGAAGGCCAAAACCGAGGACAGGGAGATGGTGGTTGTAGTCTCGGCCATGAGCGGGGTAACTGACCGCCTCATCGGGGCGGCCCGCGCCGCCGCGGAGGGCGACGAGGAGACCTGCCGCCGCGTGGAAGTGGCCCTCATGGCCAGGCACGTGGGCGTCGTCCAGACCCTCATCGCCGATGAGGAGAAGCAACTGGCGGTCTGCCGTTTCATCGAGGATCGCTTGCGTGAGCTGGAGGAGTTCTGCCGCAGCTTCGCCGTGCTGGGCGAGGTGACGGCTCGCGGGCTGGACGCCGTGGCCTCCATCGGCGAGCGGTTAGCGGCTCACGTCCTGGCCGCCCTGCTAAGCGGTCGGGGCCTGGCAGCGGAGGCGGTCGATGCCACCCGCATCGTGATCACCGACGACCATTTCGGAGCGGCCAGACCTTTGATGGAAGAAACGCGCCCCAGGACACGGGCGGAGCTTTTACCCTTGTTGGAAAGAGACGTGATCCCGGTGGTGACAGGCTACCTGGGGGCCACCGTGGAGGGCGTGACCACCACGCTCGGTCGCGGCGGCAGCGATTACACGGCAACCATCGTCGGCGCCTGCCTGGATGCCGACGAGGTCTGGATCTGGAGCGACGTGGATGGCATTCTGACCGCCGATCCTAACATCGTACCCCAGGCGCGGACCCTGACCACCATCTCTTACGCGGAGGCGGCCCAACTGGCTTACTTCGGGGCCGAGGTTTTACACCCCAAAACCATCAAGCCGGTGCTGGAAAGAGCGATCCCTCTGCGCATCCTGAACACTTTCAATCCCTCTCACCCCGGCACCTTGATCGTCAAGGAAGCGCCGCGCCCGGCCAATGGGGCGCAGGCCATTATTTCCACCAAGGGCCTGAGCCTGATCGCCGTAGCCGGCGAGGGCGAGACCTGGACGCCCGAGGTGGCCGCCCGTGCTCTCTCGTGCCTGACCAGGGCCGGCGTGGACATTCTGATGTTCTCGCAATCCTTCTCCGAGCGCAACCTTAATCTGGTGGTGCGCCAGGCAGATGCAGACCACACGCTCAAGGTCCTGAAACGTGAGTTCCGTGAAGAACTGGAGCAGGGGGCCATCGCTCGTCTGGAGGTGCAGCGCCCTGTAGCCACCATTTCGGTGGTGGGCGCGCCGGGCGGCGATGGGACAGGCATCGTGCCCAGAACCTTTGCCGCCCTGGGTAAGTGCTGTACCAGGGTCATTTCCATTGCCCAATCTGCCTCCGAGTACAACGTCTCTTTCGTGGTGCACGAGAGCGAGGTAGACGATACCGTGCGCTTTATCCACAGCGAACTGGGACTGGAAGGATAAAAGGGTAAAATGAAAGAAACTCCTCTCCTTCAATTCGGCCTGGGTGGGGTGGGCCGCGCCTTGTTAGGGCAAATCCTGGCCACGCGGGATATTCTGGCCCAGAGAGTGGGCCTGACTCTCAAGCACGTGGCCCTGGTCGATAGCGGCGGGGCGATCCTCAAACCGCAGGGCCTGAGCGACGAAGAGCTAAGGGCGGTCCTCCAGGCCAAAGGGCAGGGTCGGGGACTGAAACAGATGCCCTTTGGACAGGCTAAAACCAGCGACCTGGACGTCGTGCGCCAGCTTGAGACTGAACGAGCTATCGTGGTCGATGTCACGGCGGCGTCGGGCATGGAAGAAGTGTTGACCGAGGCCCTGGGATGGGGGTATGGCCTGGTGCTGGCTAACAAGCGGCCTTTGACCGCTTCGTGGGCCGCCTGGCAGACTTTGGCCGGCAGCGGTCGCTTACGTCACGAGGCCACGGTGGGCGCCGGTCTGCCGGTCGTCGCCACCCTGCGTTACCTGTTGGATACGGGAGACACGGTGAGGGGCATCGAGGGATGTTTCAGCGGCACGGTAGGGTATATCTGCACCCAGTTGGAGGAGGAAACGCCCTTCTCCACCGCGGTGGCCGAAGCTAAAGGGCTGGGTTACACCGAGCCCGACCCCCGCGAAGACCTGAGCGGGCGGGATGCGGCTCGCAAGGCCCTCATCCTGGCTCGCATGTTGGGCTGGGAACTGGGGTTAGAGGACGTCGAGGTGGAAACCCTCTATCCGCCGGATATGGCCGCCCTTCCCGTAGACGAATTCACGGACGCCCTGCCGAAGCTGGATCGGGATTACGCCCGCCAGGCGGCCAGGGCCAGAGCGGAGGGCAAAGTGCTGCGGTACGTCGCCAGCGTGAGAGATGGCCGCTGCCAGGTGAGCCTGCGGGCGGTGGGTCGGGGAAGTTCCATCGGGAGACTTAGAGGCACGGATAACATCGTAACCATCGAGAGTGAACGCTACTCTGTCCATCCTCTGGTGCTGCTGGGGCCGGGGGCCGGGGTAGAGGTCACGGCCGCCGGGGTGTTAGGAGACATCATTACCCTGGCCAGAGAGGGGATAAGATAGGGAATAGGAAAGAGAGGAGAATAACGTCGTGGAAAAGACAAAGGTAGGGATTCTGGGGGCCACCGGTATGGTGGGACAACGCTTCATTCAACTGCTGATGGGGCATCCCTGGTTCGAGGTCACGGCCCTGGCCGCCTCGGACCGCTCAGTTGGACTTACTTATGGAAGGGCCTGTCACTGGGTTCTCGACACCGAGATGCCGGACGAGGTAAGAGAGATGACGGTGGAGCAATGCGAGCCTGGTCTGGATTGCCATCTGGTTTTCTCTGCGCTGCCCGGCGGCGAGGTGGCTGGCCCTGTCGAGGAGAGTTTTGCGGCCGCCGGTTACGTGGTGTGTAGCAATGCCTCCAGCCATCGCCAGGACGCTGACGTCCCGCTCCTCGTCCCGGAGGTCAACCCCGATCACCTGGCCCTGGTAGAGGTGCAACGCAAAACACGCGGTTGGTCGGGCTTCATCGTCACCAATCCTAATTGCTCTGCCACCCAGTTGGTCCTGGCTCTCAGGCCCTTGCAACAAACCTTCGGGCTTAGCAAGGTCTGGGTGAGCACCATGCAGGCTATTTCGGGGGCCGGTTACCCTGGCGTGGTGGGGCTGGACATCCTGGACAACGTGCTGCCCTACATCGGGGGCGAAGAAGAAAAACTGGAGCGCGAACCGCTCAAGCTGTTGGGAGAGCTGGACGGCCACAGGGTGCGGGAGGCCGAACTGACCGTCAGCGCCCAGTGCAACCGGGTGAACGTGATGGACGGCCACCTGGAATGTGTTTCGGTGGCACTGGGCCGCCGGGCGGAGCCAGAGGAGATACTGAAGGCTTTGGAGAATTTTGCGGGGCTTCCCCAGGAGTTGAATTTGCCTCATGCGCCGCATCCGCCTATCGTGGTGCGCCGCGAGCAAGACAGGCCCCAGCCTCGCCGCGACCGGGGCAATGGAGGGGGCATGGCCGTAACCGTTGGGCGCCTCCGACCTTGCCCCCTGCTGGATTACAAATTCCTGGTTTTGGGCCACAATACCGTGCGCGGCGCGGCCGGAGGCGCGATCCTGAACGCCGAACTGTTGAAAGCCCAGGGTTATCTCGATACATAAGAGGATGGATCGGTGAGACAGATTACCGTCGCCGCGGTGCAGATGGTCTCCGAGCCGTGGGCCGTGGAGCGCAATCTGGCCCGGGCTCAAGCTCTGGTGCAGGAAGCCGCCTCCCAGGGAGCGGAACTGGTAGTATTGCCCGAGGTGTTCAACGTCGGCTACGAGTATACGGACAGGAATTTCTCGTTTAGCGAGCCGTTGGAGGGGCCAACGGGCACCTGGCTGACCGAGATGGCCCGGCGCTTGAACGTTCATTTGATGGGCAGTTTTCCGGCCTATATTGAGGGCGATTGTCACATCGTGGCCGTGCTGGTGGCGCCCGAGGGCCGGCGGTGGGTCTATGGCAAGAACCACGTAGCGATGTGGGAAAACCTTTATTTCCGGCCTGGGACCGGGGCCTGCATAGCGGATACCGACCTGGGGCGCGTGGGCATCATCGTTTGCTGGGACACCGTCTTTGCCGACCTGTCGCGGACCTACCGCCAGGGTCGAGTGGACCTGCTCTGTCTGTGCTCCTCGCCGCCCAACTTTGCCCTGGGGCAGATTCGTCACGGCGGGCGGACGGTGCTCGACCTGCGTACCATGTCCCGGTGGCAGAAAGTGGCCGCCAAAGCTTACGACTGGTTCTTTGAGGGCACCCGGCTTCACGTCCGAAATTGTGGGGTGCCGGCCGTCCACGCCGTGCGTTGTGGCTCCTTCCATTCGCCGCTGCCCTATCCGTTTCTTTTTCTGTTGGGTTTCAACCCGCTCGATATAGGGCGAGTGATCGCGGCGGGCCTGGACTATACCCTGGCCTGTCCCATGATCGGGCATTCGCTGATCGTGGAGCGCGATGGGACGGTCCTCTGCTCGTTGGAAGAGGAGGAGAGCGTGCTGGTGGCTCCCGTGACGGCTGGCGCTCCCGACCCGGATTCGCTGCCTCCGCCGCCAGGGGGGCGCACCATCGTGCCCGACATGGACTCGCAGACGATGCTTTTGCACGATGTCCTGACCTGGCTGGGCGGCTGGCGCTACCGTCGCCATAAGGATCGCTTCCTTCCCCCTGGCCGGGAGAGAGAAAAATAGATAAGGAGTTTGGAAAGTGAAGAGGAACATAGTTGTTACGGAAGCCACCGGCCAGTACATCGAGGACATGCCGGTGGAGATCGTAGAGCGCAAGGGCATCGGGCACCCCGATAGTCTATGCGACGGCATCGCCGAACGAGTCTCGCTGGAGTATAACCGCTGGTGCCAAAAGGAGTTTGAGGTGTTGCTGCACCACAACTTCGACAAGGTACAGCTTGTGGCCGGCGAGGCAGAAGTCGGCTTTGGGGGAGGACACCTCATTCGTCCCATCAAGATTCAGATCGCCGGGCGGGGCACGCCCTCTTACAACGGGCGTCCCGTGCCCATCGATGCCCTGGCTATCGAGGCCGCTCGCGCCCACATCCGGGAGAACATGAGGTACCTTGACCCGGTCAAACACGTCAACATCCAGTGCTACGCCGGCCGGGGAGACGACGCCCTGGTCAGCGCCGTGGAGCACGTGGAGGCCAACGACACCAGTTTTGGCGTCTCCCATTGGCCCCGCTCCTCCCTGGAGAATGCCGTCTATCAGACCGCCGAATTTATCAATAGAACGCTCATCGAACAGTTCCCTATCGGCGAGGATGTCAAGGTCATGGGCTGTCGCCATGGCGACGAGATCACCCTGACCGTAGCCGTCCCTTTTATCGCTCACCACGTCCAGGACGCCGACGAATACCACCAGAGCAAAGGAGCGGTGCAGGCGGCCATCCAGGAGTTCAGCCAATCTCTGGACACTCGCCACCGCGTGAAGGTGGAGGTCAATACTGCGGACAAGGCCAAACGGGGCAGTTATTACCTGACCATCACCGGCACCTCGGCCGAGTGCGGCGACGATGGGGGGGTGGGACGAGGCAACCGGGTCAATGGGGTGATCGCTCCCTTCCGGGCCACCAGCCTGGAAGCGGCCTGTGGCAAGAATCCCATCTCCCACGTGGGCAAGATTTACAACGTGTTGGCCCTTCAGACGGCCCAGGACATCGTGAAGGGGGTGCCGGGCGTCAAGGAGGCTACGGTCTACCTCCTTTCCCAGATAGGCAAGCCCCTGGACCAACCTCTGGTAGCCACCGCGCTGATTCGGCCCCGGGCAAGGATGACGGTTGATATCGAGCACGACGTGCACCAGGTGCTGGATGGACGGCTGGCCGACGTGACCGAGACCTGCCTCATGCTTCAAAGGGGAGAGAGCAGTCTTTTCTAAACGAAAGGATAAAAGGGATATTTATGAAAGTACACGGTCAAACGACCATTCACGAGTTTCTGGGCGACCTCGTCGTTTACCGCAAGCTGGAGCCAGCCGATAAACGGCTGCCGGGGCTTTCCACCGTGGGCCGCGAACTCGGCCTGGCGGCGGGGCGCATTCCCCGCAAAGCGGAGGAAGATTATGCCCGGGTCATGGCCCACCTGCTGCGTCTTGCCCGTGCTCTGGACCGGCCGGAGGTGGAGATCGAGCGGTTGCTGTACGTCGGCGACACCCATCTGCTGGATGGTACGGCCTTCCGCAACATCAAGCAGCAGGGAAGCTGGCCGGGCCTGGCCTTCATTTGCAGCGAAGACATGGCCGCGGAGAAAAAAGTAACCGTCGAGGGCGACGTGTATCTGGCTAACCGCTGGGCCTCTCTGGCCGACTTTCCCGCTTTCGTCGAGACTCAGGGGTTGGCGCTCGACGAGGCCACCGCGGCCATCATCGACCTGGATAAGACGGCCATGGGCCCTCGTGGGCGCAACGACAAGGTCATCGACCGGGCGCGGATAGAGGCGGTGCAGCGTACGGTGGCCGGGGTGTTGGGCGACGACTTTCAGGCAGACTCCTTTGGGGAAGCCTACGACGAGTTGAACAAACAACCCTACCATTATTTCACCGCCGACAACCAGGACAACCTGTCTTACATCTGTCTCATGCTCAGCGCCGGACTATACGATTTTCGGACCCTCCTCGACGACCTGGGGGCGGGCCGGATCGAAACTTTTGCCCAATTCATCCAGCTCGTCGAGGATAAAGAGATCGAGCATCCCGGAGTGCTGGACATCCACCGTGAGGTTTACGCCAATTTCACGGCAGGCGACCCCACTCCCTTCAAGCGTTTTCGCTACCAGGAATACAAAGCCACCGTGGAGCGCATGGGAAAATTAGGGCCAGAGGCCGCGGTGGAGGAGCTTCTGACCAGGGAGATCATTATCTGTCAGGAGGTGCGGGATACGGCTCGTTACCTGGGCGAACGTGGGGTACTCCTCTTCAGCCTGTCCGATAAGCCCGACGAGGCCACTTTCCCCACCCCGGAACTGGCGGCCGAGGGTTATCAGCCCGTCCATCGAGTCCAGACCGCGGCCGTAGGAGAAAGTATCTACCACCGGCTGATAGGCCGATAATCAAAGGTGCCTGGCACTTTCAAAGTGCCAGGCACCTGGATAAATATAAAACGATGTTGAAATACATAGCCAGACGTTTGCTGGCCGCGGGGCCCGTCCTGTGGGCAGTGCTGACCCTGGTTTTTGTCCTGATGCGCCTGCTGCCAGGTGATCCGGCCATGCTGATGCTCTCCGAATCGGGAGGCTCGGCGGAGGCCATCGCCCGTATGCGTGCCCAGTTAGGGCTGGATGATCCTTTATACGTCCAGTATGGCCGTTTTTTGTGGAATATTTTGCGAGGCGATCTGGGGCGTTCTATTTTCACCGGCCGTCCCGTGACTCAGACCATCCTGGAACAGTTGCCCAGCACCATCGAGCTGGCGCTGGTCGCTATGCTGGTGGCTGTCCTGGTCGGTTCGGTGCTGGGGCTGGCGGCGGCCCTCCACCACAATTCCTGGCTGGACAATCTGTGTATGTCCCTGGCGGTGGTGGGGGTATCGATCCCCATCTTCTGGTCGGGGCTGCTATTTATCCTGCTGTTCAGCGCCACTTTGCACTGGCTACCGTCCACGGGACAAGGGGGGGTGGGCAGGTTGCTCATGCCCGCTGTGGTGCTGGGTTTTGCCTCGTCCGGCTCGATCGCCCGCCTGGTGCGTTCCAGCGTGTTGGAGGTGTTGGCCAAAGATTACATCACTACCGCCCGCGCCAAGGGATTGCGGGAACTGCTGGTGGTGCGCCGCCATGCCCTCAGAAACGCGCTCATCCCGGTTATGACCATGATCGGCCTGCAATTCGGTTTCCTGCTGGGGGGGGCGGTGGTTACGGAGACGGTTTTCTCCCGGCAGGGGATCGGCCGCCTGGTAGTCGATGCCATTCTCTGGAAGGATTTCCCCCTGGTGCAGGGCACGGTCCTTTTGGCTGCGGTGGTCTACACCCTGGTCAACCTCCTGATCGACCTCTCCTACGCCCTCATCGATCCCCGCATTCGCTACGACGAGCTATAAATTTATTGACGATTCTCTCTTGCGTGTGTTATCTTGCGTGTGTTATAATGCAATAGCAGAACATTTTATCACGAGGAGAAAAGAGAAAACGAGATGGACCTACAATCTACGTTAGCGAAAGGAGGCTCAGCCCATGTCTACCTTCACTATTGACGAAAACGCCCCCATCCTGATCGATTTTACGTCCCCCCCTGCTCAGCGACGGGGCGACCAGCCTGGCCTGCGACGGGCCAGCCTATCTCCCGCCGACCTCGCCGCCCAATCCACCAAAGCGCTGGATAGCGCCATGAACGCCATTCACCACATGGCGCGGCGTGTGATCGCCACCATCGACGCCCTCTCTGACCGTCCCTCTCAGGTCGAGGTGGCATTCGGCCTCACCCTCGACTCGGAGGCGGGCGCGCTCATCGCCAAAGCGGGGATGGAAGCCAGCATCAACGTCACCCTGACCTGGGAACGTGAAAAGACAGGCCAGGCGCCAGACTGATGGATGATACCCCCCGAAGGCGTGTTCTGGTGGGGCTTCTAAGGCCCGGCGTGGAAGAGTTCTTTTTGACTTTTCTTTGAAGGTATGTTATATTTAATAGAACTTACGCGGTTTCTGGCCCAAGGGTAAACGTTCAGAATAAGAGCTCAGGCATGCTTCACAGTACATAACGCTCGGTGCTGGAGCGTATCGCAGTTGCTAGAGACCCTGGCCGCCTGCCGCGTAAATACTATAAGGGGGAAAAGCACGTAGGATATAGATGAATCTGGTCCTCATTTTTGTTACCTCGCTGTTGATCGGTTTCTCTGGAGCGATGATGCCCGGGCCGGTGTCGGCTATGGCTATCACCGAAGGAACCCGACGGGGTTTCTGGGCCGGTCCGCTTCTAACCCTCGGTCATGCCATTGCCGAGTTCACCATTGTGGTAGGGCTGGCCTTTGGTCTGGGCAGGATCCTGGCCCTGCCGCTTGTGTCGGCCCTGATCGGCCTGCTGGGGGGAGCATTCTTGTTGTGGATGGGGTATGGCATCGTCCGCGATTCCCGGCGCGGCCTGGTATCCCTGGAACTGGCCCCAGCCGACGCTCAGGGAATGGCCCGTTTTGGCCCCGTGCCCGCTGGACTGCTGACCAGCGTAGCCAACCCTTACTGGGTTTTGTGGTGGGCCACTATCGGGGCAGGATACGTCATCTTCTCCCTTCAGGCTGGTGTAGGAGGCCTCTTGGCCTTTTACCTGGGGCACATCCTCTCCGACCTGAGTTGGAACAGCTTGCTCTCCTTCCTGGTAGCCTCTGGACGTCACCGCCTGCATGAGGGCATCTATCGCCGGGTGCTGATCGCCTGCGGCTTTTTCCTTATGATCTTCAGCTTCTATTTCCTGTGGTCAGGGATCAAATTCATGCGAGGATAAGCCACAATGGGGGAAAAAGGTGACCGTTACCCCAGCCGCGATTTGACGGTGGGTAACGGTGGCTGGCAAAGGCTCTTCGACTACCCTGAAGAGCCGGTGTAACTTAGGAGGGACGATCCAATGTTAAAAATTATCCCCGCATTGGGTGCAGTGTCCATGGTAACGATCTTGGTAGCCATCTTAATCGCTTTGGAGTTGGCCTTACCGACTCTGATTCCGGCTGCCTCTGCACCCGCCACTACTTTCAGCAACGTTGCTGCCGAGGCCGGGGTGGACGATCCAGGACTGGGGACCAGCGCGGCCTTTGGCGACTACGACAACGATGGTTATCTGGACATTTGCGTGGCTAACTACTTCGGAAGCGATGTTCTCTACCACAATAACGGCGACGGCACTTTCACTAACGTGGCCGAGGCCGTCGGGATAAGCGGTACGGACAATGGCTGGGACATTGTGTTTGGCGACTACAACAACGATGGTGCTCTGGATATCTACGTGACCAATTCGGGCCAGGCCAGCGTCCTGTACCGCAACAACGGCGATGGCACCTTCGCCAACGTCACCGAGGTGGCGACGGTAGGCAATAATGAAGGCCCCGGCCTGGGCACTACCCTCGGCGACTACGAAAACGACGGCGATCTGGACATTTACGTCGCCAACTTTGACAACGGGACGAACGTGCTCTATCGTAATAATGGTGATGGCTCCTTCACCGATTTCACGGCTTCCACCGGGGTAGGCCACCTGGCGGCCTCATCGGCTGGCTGTACCTTTGGCGATTACGACCACGACGGCGACCTGGACCTCTACGTGGTCAATTCTGGGGCCCCAAACGTCCTCTACCGCAATAACGGCGATGGGACTTTTTCTGACGTGACTAAGGCGGCCGGGGTGGCAGGGCCGGGCAAAGGAGAAAACGCGTCCTTTGGCGACTACGACAACGACGGCGACCTGGACCTCTACCTGGTCAATTACTATCAGGCCAACGTCCTCTACCGCAACAACGGCGACGGGACTTTCACCGACATGGCGGCGGCGGCCGGGGTGGGGCAGGTGACGGCCAGCATGAGCGCCGTCTTTGGCGACTACGATAACGACGGCTACCTGGACCTCTACGTTGCCAATGCGGGAGGGGCTAACATTCTCTACCGCAACAATGGTGATGGTATTTTCACCGATGTCACCGCCCTTGCCGGGGTAGGAGATGAGAGGCCAAGTCTGGGGGCCGCCTTCGGCGACTACGACAACGACGGCGATCTGGACCTTTACGTCGCCAATTCGGGCCAGGCCAACGCCCTCTATCGCAATAGCGGCCACGCGAACCACTGGCTGCACATCAAGACCATCGGCACGACCAGCAATCGGGACGGAGTGGGGGCCAGAGTGAGGGTGGTGGCTGGCGAGCTGTCCCAGGTACGGCAGGTGGGGGGTGATTCGGGCCGCTGTGTGAACAGCCTGCTGGTGGAGTTCGGACTGGGAGATCACGCCAGCGCCGACCTGGTGGAAATCAGGTGGCCCAGCGGGATGGTGCAGACCTTCACCGACGTGCAGGCCGACCAGGTCATTATCGTGCAAGAAGGAGCCGACTTTAGCTCCAGGGATTAAGGGCCAGGCACTTAACTCTGGAAAGGACGAAGAACATTGCAAAATCTGGAGCCTATCATCGATAAAATTAGCCGCGAGCTGGAGGAGAAAAACGAGACCCGCGACGTGGCTCTGAGGCGGTCGCGGAACCTGATCCGGTATTGCGCTCGGGCCATCCGCGCCGTACACCGTACCGAATTCGAGGATGCGGTCGAGCTTCTGTCTACGGCTAAAATGGCCGCCAGGCAGATGGTAGACGATTTAGCGGCCTATCCAGACCTGTATCACGCCGGCTACACCCAGGATGCTCTCAAAGAATATGCCGAGGCCAACATCACCTACGCGCTCATCACCGGCCGGCCTCTACCTGCTCCCGACGAGCTGGAGGTGGAATACGCCGCCTATCTCAATGGGCTGGGTGAGGCCGTCGGGGAGCTACGCCGTCACGTGCTGGATATCATCCGTCACGGTCAGTTGGAGCGTGGCGAGCAGATACTTTCGGCCATGGACGAAATATATAGTGTCTTGATCACCATCGATTTCCCCGATGCCATCACTGGCGGTCTGCGGCGCACCACCGATATGGTGCGGGGAGTGTTGGAGAGAACCCGGGGAGACCTGACCATGAGTTTGCGCCAGGAGAAACTGAGGCAGGCTTTACGAGACTTTGAGGAGAGGGTCAAGCCCTGATGAAGGATAGGGTTATCCGGGCCAGTGAGCTTGGCCAGTATAGCTACTGTGCCAGGGCCTGGTGGTTGGCCCGTGTGCAAGGTCTTCCGCCCCGAAATGTTGAACAGTTAGAAAACGGTCAGGCACAACACCACAGACACAGCGTAACGGTGAGCGGCTATCATCGCCTTCAGCGATGGGCCTATTTGTTTCTGATATCGGCGGCCCTGGTAGGGCTGTTACTACTATGGTTGGTGGCTAGAGGATATTGACCATGAGCAGGAAAGAACTGAGCTTAACCATCATTCTCTGTCTTTGGATCATTCTATCCGTTTTCTTCAGCGCGATGATCATCGACGGCTCTTCTCTGGCCGCCCCGGCGTCTTCGCCCGGGCCACGACCGTCGCTGACCGCCGTCCTGGCTATTCAGGCCCGGCCGACAAATGCCGCCCTGAAACGCCCCACCGCCACTCCCCGGCCGGCTGCCAGCACTCCTGCCAGGACGGCCACCCCCCGGCCGGCCACCAGCATCCCTACCAGGACGGCCATCCCTGTTACTCCGACCGCTACCCCCAGCCCGTCCCCCACGGCCACCATAGCCCCCATCTCCTCGATAGTGAGAAGCAATGAAGATAAAGAGTGGCTTCGCAGTGAGCGATTCATCCTCATCGATCAGGACGCTCAGCTTATACACGTCTACGAAAACGGCGTTGAAATAAACACCCTCCCTTGCAGCACCGGCCTGCCTACCGTCGATCAATTCACTCCGGCCTGGCACGGTCGGGTGGGAGATTACCATGGAACCTTCTTCTCCTTCGGCACCTACGCCGACAACGCCTGGTATCTCTTCAAAGCCTCAGGCGATATACTTATCCACGGTGCGCCTTACGTCTACGTCGAGGGGAGAAAAGTCTACCAGGATTTGGAGGCCCTGGGACAAAAGCCGGTCTCTCACGGCTGTATCCGCATTCACCCCGACGATGCCCGCTGGCTCACCGCCTGGAATCCCAGGGGAGTGCCTGTCGTCATTACCCGCTGGAGCGGAAAAATTGCCCGATGACCACCATTCCGCTGACGGCTCTATTCGTCCTCCTCCTTTTCCTGGGCCTGGTTCTGATGCGCCGCGCCCGGCTCGGTCGAGAGAGGACAGGGCTGCCAGACGGACGGGTGAGCTACGCCGATACCGCCCCTGACCACCACGAACGTCCCCTTTTCTCCAGACGATACCTCTTGAGCGGCAAACCAGACTACCTGGTCGAACGAAAAGGCCAGAAGATTCCGGTGGAAGTCAAGTCTACGGCCTGCCCGCCCACTCCTTACCTTTCCCACGTTTTACAACTGGCGGCTTACTGTTTGTTGGTGGAGGAGGAGTACCACCAGGCGCCAGCCTATGGGATCATCAAATATCGAGATAAAGCCCTGAGCGTAGATTATACCCCAGAACGGCGTGCCCAGGTATTGGCTACCCTGGCCGCCATGCGCGAAGACCTGGTGGCCGCCGAGGTAGCCCCTAACCACGCCAATCCTAACCGTTGCCGCCGCTGTGGATACCGGCAGGATTGCTCCCTGAGCCTGGTATAGACAAAGGTTCCAAAATGAGTTATAATGAAAACAAAGCAGTGGCTTCGGTCGAGGAGGGAGAAAGGAGGCAAGAGCAATGGAGCTATGGGAATATCCACGTCCTCCAGGAGATAACGGCATCGGCGTCCATTGGAGCGCCGGATATCCGGCTATGATCGGGATGGGCCGGATCAGGCAGCAATGGTTGCCGGAACTGAAAGCTATGGGCGTTAAATGGGTCAAGCTCCTTCACGACGGGGGTGAAGGTTTTGCCGAACTGTTGTTGGAAAACGACATCATGCCCATTGTCAGGCTCTATCGCCCCCAACCCAACCCCGGTATGCTGGGGAATAAGGAAATCGAGTTCCTGGAGCGGTACGTAAAAATTGGCGTCCAATATTTCGAGTTCAACAACGAGCCGGAACTGCCGGTGGAATGGCGAGACGGCCGGCTGCCGGAGAACGCCATCGACATTGTGGCCGAAAACGCGATCATAGACATGGAACGCATTCTGGAGAAGGGGGGCTATCCGGCCGTTCCGGCGCTGGCCGTAGGCACCAAGTGGGACCTGATAGGCAAAATATGCGAACTGGGGGGAGACTATCTCTTTGAGGGAGGCGTCTGGCAGGCCATCCACAATTACGCCTTAAACCATCCCCTGGATTATCCTTACGACCAGGTTAACCTGAAGGGGGCACCTGTCTCCCGCCAGGAATATCAACGTCTGGCCGCCGAACGGTGGCAGGAAGATATGACCGCCTGGGATGCGGACACCCTGGAAATGGTAAACGCCCGAAGGGCATCCAGCATTGCCCCCAGCGGGGTGACCATCAGCGACGACCCTTCTGCCTGGCGTTCCTACGAATTCTACGATCTGATGGCCCGCCAAAACCTGGGGCGGTCCATTCCTGTGCTTTCCACCGAGGGCGGGGTCAACGTCGGCGACCGCTCCGACCTGCGTTATCCGCGCATCACCTACGAATTGCACAAGGAAATGACGTTGGAGATGTGCCGCATTATGATGGGCACCAGCAAGCGCTTTGAGGAGGCTCCTGAGTACTATTTCTGCACCGGCTTCTGGCTGTTGGGCAACTACACCCTGGGGCACTACTCCACCTGGTGGGAATCGCAGGCCTGGTACGGCCCTAAATGGCCTGACGGACGGCTCCCCACCATCGGGGCGCTGAAAACTGAGCCTAAACAGGAACGCCCGCCCATCAGTCGAGAGCAGCCCCGCAAAGGAGCGATCCACGGCAGGGTGCTGGACGGGGGGGCCGGTCACAAGCTGGTCCTGCGGCGGGGCGATCAATCGGTCAAAACGACCACCGTGAAGGACGATGGCGCCTATCGTTTCGATAGACTGTCAGGCGGGCGCTATAGTTTAGCCATCGAGGGCAAAAAGGTGGAGAAAGGCGGCCTGGTGACAGACGGACAGATCGTGGTGACAGCCAATCTGAGTATGCTCACCAACAGCGCCGTCATCAAGGGCGTGGTGAAAGGCGGAGCAGGCCGTAAGCTCATCTTAAGCTCCAACGGCCAGACCGAGGAAACCACCATCGCCCCAAACGGCACCTATCGGTTCACAGACCTGCCCGCTGGCCGCTTCAGCCTGTTTGTAGAGAACACCCACGTGGGCCAGAGGGACATCGAGACTGACGGCCACAGCACCGTCGTGGTCGATCTGGCAGTGCCTCTCTGGACGTGGACTATCTCCTCTGAGGCTATCGGGGGGGGCACGTCCATTGTTCGCTGTTCTGTGATCGGTCGCCGGAACCTCCCGGTCAAACTCTACATCCCCGGAATAGCCTGGCCGGGCATGGTCGGGCGCACGGGCACCAAGCCGGAATACGGCGAGTTCGCCTGTGAGTTCGCCCCCCTGCGAGAGGGGCCCTACGTGCTTGAGCCGGAGGACCTGGGCCTGCGAGCCGAATTCGAGCTGGCCCGGGGCACGATAGCCACCGTGAACTTCGTCGAACAGCCCCCTGTTGAAGAAGAAGAGAAAGAAGAAGAGGAAGTAGAAGCGGAAGAGGAGAAAGAAAAACAAGAGGTGGAGGAAGAAGAGAAGGAGGAGAAGGAAGAACAGGTGGAAGAGGAGGAGGAATTGGTGGAGGAAGAAGAGGGAGAAGGGGAGGAAGAGGAACAACCCACCAAGGACATCGAGCACTACCTGCTCATCGGTAAGGTCTTCCGCGACCGGGAGTCTTTCCTGGCTATAACACGCTATGCCGCTCATTTTGGGCCCGTGGTGGGCACCAGCGTACAGGAAGCGAAACGGGCCTACTACGTTACCATTCTGGGTGATTCCACGACAGTCAGCCCTGCCGTTGAGGAGAGATTGAAGAAAGCAGGCTGCCAGGTAGAGCGTATTTACAAAAACGTGGGCGAGACTCTGGAGAAACTCGTGAGCGAGGATCAGCTTTTCAGCACGCTGGAATACTAAAGTGGGGAGTAAGCAGTGATAGAAGGAGATAGCCATGCTCCGGCCCTTGATTCTCAATTGGCTACTTACGATCAGCACACAACCAATATAGAGCGGGTCGGCCTGTTGCATCATCCCAGGCTGCCGGAATCGTGGCGTATAGCCCAGGAGATGGCTGACTACCTTAAAGGCCAGGGCCTTCATCCCTGGCTGGGTTCGGCCTGGGACGAGGAGCAGGTCAATCGGCATATAGCCGATCTCGATCTGGTCATCACCCTGGGGGGCGACGGCACCATCCTTAGAGCAGCGCGAATGGCGGCCCGTCATGGGGTGCCTATCCTGGGCGTTAACATGGGGCGTTTAGGTTTTCTGGCCGAGGTAGAGGTGGCAGAGTGGGCGGAGAAACTGGCCCTGGTGCTGGAGGGCAAATACTGGCTCGAAGAGCGCATGATGCTCCACGTCGAATCCTGGCGCGCCGGGGAGCACCTGGGCACTTACGAGGCCCTTAACGATGTGGTGGTCAGCCGCGGCAGCCTGGCCCGGGTGGTACGCCTGCCCACCTACATCGATGGCGGCTATCTGACCACTTACGTGGCCGATGGGCTCATTATTTCCACCGCCACCGGCTCGACGGCCTACGCGCTGGCGGCGGGCGGCCCCATCCTGCCCCCTCAGTTGAAAAACATCCTGCTCATCCCCATCGCTCCCCATCTGTGTATAGATCGAGCTATCGTGCTCTCCCAGGGAGCGACGGTCAAATTACAGGTCCGCACCGACCATCAGGCCATCCTCACCGTTGATGGTCAGTTCGAGATCACGTTGCAGGACGGCGACGAGACGGTAGTTACCGCCAGCCCTTACGTTAGCTATTTTCTCAGGACACAGGACAAAGCCTACTTCTACCGAACTCTGATGGAGAGATTAGGATGACCAACCCAAACGTAGACGAAGAGAAAGAGGATATCCCGGATTGGCTGCAAGAGCTAGAGGCGGCCGAGGCTGAGGAGGAAGAAAGCGAAGCCTCGACCTCAACTGAATCGTCCTGGTGGCTGACCGACCTGGCCGAAGACGTGGCCGAGGAAAGCGTCACGCCCCAGCCGCAGCCCGCCCCAACCCCGCCACCTGTAGCCAGGGCTGAGGAAAGCGCCACCCTCCAGACGGAGCTCACTCCAGCCGCGACCACGGCCGCGGCGGTTACATCCGAAGAGCCCGTGTACTGCATCAACCACCCCAGGGTCGAGACCAGGCTGCGTTGCAACCGCTGTAATGCCCCCATTTGTCCCAAATGCGCCGTGCGCACGCCGGTAGGTTTCCGCTGTCCGCAGTGCGTCAGGGGGCAACAAGATGTTTTTTATAGCGCCACTACCGGAGACAATCTCATGGCGGTGGTGGTCAGCCTGCCCCTTGCGGTGGTGGCCGGGTTCATCATGAACTATCTGGGCTGGTTCTTTGCCATATTCCTGGGGCCGTTAATCGGAGGACTGATCGCCGAAGCTGTATACCGGGCCAATGGCCGGCGGCGGGGCCGTCAGATAAAGTGGATAGTCGGCATTTGCATTGTGGCCGGCGCGCTGATAGGCCCCCTCTTCTCCATGCTATTTCTCTACCTTTTCAGTTACACGTCTTCGCCGGCAGGTTTGCTATTCCAGTTGGCTTTCCGGGTGAACCTCGTGTATGTTATCCTGGCTGTGTTCGCGGCCTCTGCCCGGTTGCGTTAAGATAGGTGCCTGGCACTTTGGAAGTGCCAGGCACCTGTATAGGAGAACACCGGATGTTAGCTGAATTGTACATCCAGAACTTTGCTATTATAGATGAATTACATCTGCGCTTCGCTCCTGGGTTCAACACCCTGACCGGCGAGACAGGAGCGGGCAAGTCCATCATCATCGACGCCGTAAGCACCCTGCTGGGCGGTCGAGCCGAGAGCGGATTCGTCCGATCCGGGGCCAGACAGGCCCGGGTGGAAGGCATCTTTCACCTGAACGAAGTGGCCCAGAAAGCCATCCTCCCTCTCCTACAGGAGGACGACCTGGAAGGCGAAGACGAGGCAACCCTCATCCTGGCCCGCGAGATCAGGCGAGAGGGGCGCAACATCTGCCGCGTGAATGGGCGGGCTGTCACCCTGTCCATCCTGGAGGGGATCGGCCAACACCTGATCGACATCCACGGCCAGAGCGAGCACCTTTCGCTGCTGCGGGTGAGGGAACACCTTGCTTTTCTGGACCGCTATGGCGACCTCGAAGAGTGGCGCGCCCAGGTGACGGCCCAGGTGCACGCCCTGACCAGGGTGCGGCGGGAGCTGGAGGCCCTTCTGCGCGACGAACGGGAGTTGGCCCGTCGCGCCGATCTCTTGCAGTACCAGGTGAGTGAGATCGAAGCGGCCAAATTACGCCCCGGCGAGGAGGCGGAGCTTAGCGCCGAGCGCACCAGGCTGGCTAATGCCGAGCACCTGATGGACCTGACCGACCAGGCATATCAAGCCCTGTACGAGGGCGACGAAGATCGATCCTCGGTCGCCGACCTGCTGGGCGGAGTGGTCCGCCACCTGACCGACCTGGAGAAGATCGACCCCTCCCTGGGAGAACAACGCCAGGCCGCCGATGAGGTTTTCTACCTGGTGGAGGATCTGGCCCGTTTTGTGCGTGCCTACCGCGACGAGATCGAGTATAACCCGGCCCGTCTGCGCCAGGTTGAGGAACGGCTGAACCTGATCCACAGCCTGAAGCGCAAATACGGCGATTCTATCGAGGACATCCTGGCCTTTGGGGAGCAGGCGGCCCGCGCACTGGAAAGCATCTCCCACAGCGAGGAGCGGGTGGAGGAACTGCGCACCCAGGAGGCAGAGCATCTGCGGCGCATTGGCGAACTGGCGGGCCAGCTCTCGAAGGGACGACAGGAGGCGGGCGCCCACCTGATAGCAGCCGTCGAGGCCGAACTGGCCGACCTGGGCATGGAACAGGCCCGTTTCGGCGTCTCGATAGAGCAGGTCGAGGCCGAGAAGGGGGCCCCGCTGGGGGGCCGACGATACGCTTTCGATAGCACGGGCATCGACCGGGTGGAGTTCCTGATCGCGCCAAACGTGGGCGAGCCGCTCAAGCCCCTGGCTAAGATAGCCTCTGGCGGCGAAACCTCGCGCCTGATGCTGGCTCTGAAAGCCGTCCTTTCTGCCGCCGACGAGGTGCCTATCCTCATCTTCGACGAGATCGACCAGGGCATAGGGGGACGGATGGGCGGGGTGGTAGGCCGCAAGCTGTGGAGCCTGACCAAAGAACACCAGGTTTTGTGTGTCACTCACCTGCCCCAGTTGGCCGGTTACGGCGATGCTCACTTCAAGGTCGATAAGGGAGTCGTTGGGGGGCGGACGGTAGCCTCGGTGCGTGCCCTGAACGAAGAGGAACGGACGGAAGAACTGGCCTACATGCTGGGCACGCTCACCGAGGTGACCAAAGAAAGCGCCAGGGAGCTTCTACAAGCAGTGAGTAAAAGCAAAGTCTCCTAAAGTCTGTCTTGCTCTTCTGGTTCAGTATCCACAACTTTCCCCATTGCCCCTTCAAATTTCTTCTTATCTCCGCGCTTGGCCCGCTCTCCAGGATATTCCTCCGGCAATTCTCCTATCTCCTGAATGAGATAATCGCTGAGGGTCTTCAATAAACGTTTGTGGCGCTCAGGTGAGATCGCGCCGATTGAGCCTGCTATATTCTTGCGTAGCAAAACTGCTAGAAAACCAAGCCTTATCAGTGACTCTGACAATAGCCCACTCGATGCGAAATCAGCGTCAGCAGGCGAAATGATCTCGTCAAAACCATTAACATATTGATGCAATTGCGTGCTTACTCCACAGACCAGCAAGTCACGGTAAGGGGGCATTTCACGCAAGATAATCGCTGGCCGGTTCTTTACCTTTCCATCTGCTTGCGGAACAGGCGTGAGAACTACATTACCTTCCTTCATAATCAGGATTTGGCTCTTTAATTAAGTTCAACGAATACTCTACTTCATTTTCAGCATACGCGGTTTCTAGTCCCTTTTCTGACAAGAGCAACCAGGCCTCACGTTCGCCATCAGGCTGCTCTTTCGGCAGGACGGTAATAAGAAGTTTGGTATCTGGTTCCAATTCAAATGGCTCGTCTAAACAAACTTGCTTGCCATCAAAATGGGCACGTAAAGTTATGGTGTTCATATTGATCTCCTCCTCTTTTCTTTTTATATATTATACAGAGCTTTATTTCAATAATATAATATCCCGCATTCCTTGCAGGTAATTATAAACCAAAATATTTCATAGGTCAAGTAGGAGTGAAATGTGAGGGCAGAGAAACATTCCTCTCCCATTTTGTCTCTCTTCTATTCTATCTCCTCTCCATAAGCCATTCCCGGCTGGCCGAAGTCTCTGGCACCCACCACGTCGGCCCCCAGGCGGGGTGTCCGTCGAAGTAAGGAGAAGGGGCCAGCGGCGTGTAAGTATCAGGGTAAATAGCCCGATAGATGTTAGAGTCCCCATCTCGTTCCGCAGCCACCAAAATGTAATATTCGCTCGTCCAGCAGGGATGCCCTTCCGGTTGATCTGTATCGGTGACCGGATACGCTTGGGAATACGAGTACCTCAGGTCCAGGGTGTAGGCTTTCATTACCCCATCCCGGTCGGAGAGGAAGAGCAACCTGCCGTAACCGTCAACCGCCGGATCGCGATCGTCCGCCGGGTCGGTGACGATGGACGTCAGCTCAAGTTCGGCTGTGAGGGGAGCGGCGTCCGGCGGGGGCACGGTCAGCATGTAGATGTCGTTGTTGCCGCTGCGGTCGCTGGTGAAGACGAGGTGGCGGCTATCCGGCATCCAGGCCGGGCGCCAGTCGCCGGTGGGGTTGAAGGTCAGGCGGCGCTGGTTTCCACCATCGCGGGCCATGACGTAGATCTCGGGGTTGCCGTCCCTGGTGGAGACAAAGGCGATGGAGCGGCCATCAGGCGACCAGGCGGGCAACATATCGTCGCCGGGGTCATCCGTCAACTGGCGCAGGTCACAACGCGCTGCCGCATCGGGTTGGGCCGGAGCGCAATCAGCGCGGACGGAGTAGATGTCCCAGTTGCCGTTTCGGTCGCTCTGGAAGGCCAGCCGGGTCCAGGCCGGCGACCAGGCCGGGTTTTCTTCGGCGGCGGGATTGTCGGTGAGCCGCCGCAGCTCTTCGCCCTCTTGATTCATGGTGTAGATTTCGCGGTCTCCGTTTCGATCCGATACGAAGGCGATGCGCGGCGTCCATACCTCCCAGGTATCGCCCCCATCGATGGAGCGCAGGATGGGCGTAACCCCGCCCGCATGGGCCACCAGCGTGTAGTCGGTGGCGAAGTCGGGCGAGAGGGAAAAACCTCCGACGTACTTGAAGTCCGGATAGGTCAGCGCCAGCAGGAGGCGCCAGGAACGCCCGCCGTCGGTGGTACGATAGATTTCGGCGTACCCGCCCACCACCACGAAGGCCACGCCGTCTTTTTCCATCTCAGGTGAGGGATAGAGGCGGGGCTGGAAGGATTCGTACTCATCCGGGTAGGTCCAGGCCACGGGGAAGGGGCTGACCGGCAGGATGCCCAGGGCCTGCAAATCCGCAGTGCTCAGGGCGGTGAGCCAGCCATTTCCAAAGAGGTACAGGGTCTTGCCATCAGGAGAGAGGGCCAGGTCTTGCGGCGGCGTCTCGGTGAAAGGCATGATGCTCGTTAGCGCCAGATTGCTCCCGCGCAACACCCACAGGCCCCGCTCTCGCAGAAGGTATATCCAGGCCCCATCGGCGTTCGTGGCGGGCACGCCGTCGAGCGGCCCATAGCGTTTGAGTTCCTGGCCCTCACGGTCGAGGATGAGGAGCTCGTTGAAGCCGCTCTTGCCATAAAGGGTAACGATCATGAGGCCCGCCCGCTCAGCAATGGCGGGGCGCGTCAGAGTGCCAAGCTCGCGCTGAAATTCTCCAAGGTCCGCCAGCGTATCGAGGTTATAGCTGGTGTAGAATTGGCGAGTGTGGGGCGGAGAACTGGTATTATCGACAAAAAGGACGTAGAGGCGGCGGGCGGCAGGGTCAGCCACCACGTTCAGGGGGACGTGCCCATAGCACATCCTGGGTGCTGGAATTGCTGCCAGGGGCGGCTGGCCCAGGTTCGCCAGGTCGTAGGCCCAGACCGCGCACTCCGAGATCATGAACAGCCTCCGGCCGGGGTCCAGGGCCATCGGCCCGGCCCGGCCGAGCGCGGCCACCTGGCTGAAATCGCGGCGATTGAGCACCAGCGTCTGGCTGATGGCTTCGCTGCCGACGAAGAGGTAAGCATCGGTAAGCAGATGGGCCGGGGCATCGGCGGGAGCTTCAAACAGCGGAGGTGATTGGGCCTGGGGCGACAGATCGCCGGGAGCCAGTCGGTAAACGCTGTTCGTGGCATCCAGGACGAAGACCGCGCCGCTATCGGCGGCAATGGTCCAGGCCAGAAGAGGCCGGGCAGGAGACTCAATCTGCGGCGCGCTATAGGCAATCTGCGCCAGCACGATGGCGAAGGCCCCTGAAAGAAAGAGCGCGCCAATCGAAAGCCATTTGTTTTTCATGGTTTGCATCCTCCTTTGCTAAATTCAGCCCATTCCAAAACTCAACTGGTGGCCCTCGTCAGCAACGTTGGGGTTCTACTCTTCTGTCTTTTCCTCTTCCTCCTCCCCTTCTTCTATTATTTCCCTTTCGATTTCGAGAGTACATCCGGTCAGCAGGCCGGCTACCGCTCCCACCGCGGCCATGATGGGCGCGGCTACGACGGCCGTCATGCCGCCCACGGCCGCCAGCCAGACTGGGATGTCCAACAGTTCCCGCCCCTCTTTGTTTTTGATTCTGACTCGCCGCACGCTGCTCTCGTAGATGAGCTCAGCAACCGTATCAACCAGCTCACCCCCGGCGACCTCCAGTTCTTCCAATACCGTCCTTGTTTCCTTCTTTTCCTCTGTCATGATGATATATCTCCTTTTATTAATTTACTGATCTGTGGTTATTATACCACAAGAAGCCTGTCTGTTGCAAATTGAAGACACTCGACTTTACCCAAATGTGCCAGGCTCCTGGCGCAGCGACCCCTCGGTGGCGGCCTGTGGTCGTCCGCGTGTTCCGTTTTTCCGCGCTCTCCGCGATTCCAGAGTGGTGGGTAAAGTCAAGTTGTCAAGTTTGATGTATTGCACGTCCGGATAAACTATGCTATACTATGGGCATAACTGCTCATCTACGTTCCACCATAGCCTCCTGATCAATACGCGCGGCACCAACTGAGGGAGCCGAGAGCGATTTTACATCCTGACCGCCACGTTGAAACATTACTGAGGCGGCAGGAAAAACGATAGCCTGGGACGAGGGAGACCCCCATGAACGGAGCTCTGGAAGGCATTGGCGTCGTCGATCTTTCTCGCGTGCTGGCCGGGCCGTACTGCACCATGATGCTGGGCGACCTGGGCGCAGAGGTGATCAAGATCGAACAGCCGGGCGTCGGCGACGGCACCAGGCAATGGGGGCCGCCCTTTGCCGGAGGGGAGAGCGCATACTACCTGGCTATCAACCGAAATAAGCGCAGCCTGACCCTCAACCTCAAACACGAAAAGGGAAAAGAAATCCTGCTCGAACTGGTGAAGCAGGGCGACATCCTGGTCGAAAACTTTCGGACAGGCACGATGGAACGGATGGGGCTGGGTTACGAACGCCTGCGCGCCGTCAACCCGGCCCTGATCTTTTGCTCCATCACCGGCTACGGCCCCGATGGCCCTTACCAGGATCGGGCCGGGTACGATTTCGTCATCCAGGCCCAGGGCGGGATCATGAGCATCACCGGGCCGGTGGAAGGCCCGCCGATGAAAGTGGGAGTGGCTATCGTGGACATCACCGCCGGACTGTACGCGGCCACAGCCATCCTGGCTGCCCTCCAGAGCCGGGCCAGCACCGGACGGGGCCAGCGCATCGACGTTTCCTTGCTGGAGGCGCAGGTGGCCTGGCTGGCTAACGTCGGTTCTAACTACCTCATCTCCGGAGAGGTGCCCAGACGCTACGGCAACGCTCACCCCAACATCGTGCCCTACGAAGCCTTCCAGACCAAAGATCGCTACATCGCCCTGGGGGTGGGCACCGATCGCCAGTTTCGGCGCTTTTGCCAGCTTGCGGGCTGCGGGGAACTGGCCGACGACCCGCGCTTCGCCACCAACCCGGCCCGCGTCGAACACCGCGAAACGCTGGTCTCCATCCTGCAAGAAATCTTTCTGACCAAAAGTGCCGACGAATGGCTGGCCCTCCTGGTCGAAGCCGAAATCCCCTGCGCCCCGATCAACACTATCGACCGCGTTTTCGCCGACCCCCAGGTGCAGGCCCGCCAGATGGTGCAGGAAGTCCCTCACCCCACGGCGGGAAAGGTCAGGCTGGCCGGCATTCCCTTCAAGCTGTCCGGCACCCCGGCCGAAATTAAACGGCACCCGCCCCTTTTGGGCGAGCACACCGAGGAGATTTTAAGCACCCTTCTTGGCTATAGTCGGGAAGAGATCGAGAGCTTGCGAACAAAAGGAGTGATTTAGCTTGTCTGGCAATCAAATTGTCAGCCTGTAGTTGAAATGCGCTCAAATGCACTAAGTATTGAATATCGTGAAACATGCTTGAGCTTTCAGCCCGAGAATTTGATTCTCAGGCCAGACTGAATTAGTAGGAGGAGCTTTATGAATCAGACTGTCAATTTTCTGGCTTTCGACCTGGGCGCGGAAAGCGGGCGGGGCGTGCTGGGCCGCTTCGACGGCGACCGCCTGACGCTGGACGAGGTACACCGTTTCCCTAACGGGCCGGTGCGCATCCTGGACAGCCTGCATTGGGACGTATTGCGCCTGCTCCAGCAGGTCAAAGCTAGCCTGGGCCGCTGCGTCCAGGAGCATGGGGCGGACCTGGCCGGCATTGGCCTCGATACCTGGGGCGTGGACTTCGCGTTGCTCAGCCGGGACGACGTCCTGCTCGGCAACCCTTATTACTACCGTGACCGCCGCACCGAAGGTATGTATGAAGAGGTTTTCAGCCGCGTCCCACGGGAGCAAATCTTTGAATGGACGGGCCTCCAGTTTATGGAGATTAATACCCTGTACCAGCTTTTCTCGATGGCCCTGAACGACTCTCCAGCCCTGGCGGCGGCCGATACCTTGCTGATGATGCCCGATCTGTTCAATTTCTGGCTGACCGGACACAAGGTGTGCGAGTTTACCGACGCCACCACCACCCAGTTTTATGACCCCCGCCAGGGTACGTGGTCTAAGGAGCTCTTTGAGGCTCTGGACCTGCCTTTTCACATCCTGAAGGAGATAGTGCCCCCCGGCACGGTGCTGGGGCCGCTTTTGCCTTCGGTGGCAGAGGAGGTCGGGCTGGGAGAGGTGCCGGTTATCGCCCCGGCCTGTCACGATACAGGCTCGGCGGTGGCGGCCGTTCCCGTCCGTGAAAAAGACTACGCCTATATCAGCTCCGGCACCTGGTCGCTGATGGGCATCGAGGTCACAGAGCCGATCATCACCGAGCAAAGCCTGACCTACAACTTCACCAACGAAGGTGGGGTGGTTGGCACTTTCCGTTTCCTGAAGAACATCATGGGCCTGTGGCTGGTGCAGTCCTGCCGTCGAGCGTGGGCCAGGGCGGGCCAGGATTTCTCTTACGACGAACTGACGGACATGGCTGCCCAGGCTTCGCCCTTTGGACCTGTGGTGGATCCCGACGACAATGCCTTCCTCCGCCCTGAAGATATGCCCCAGGCAATCCAGGCTTTCTGCCAGCGCACCGGCCAGCCGGTCCCCGAGGATAAAGGGGCCATTGTCCGCTGCGCCCTGGAAAGCCTGGCCCTCAAGTATCGCTGGGTGTTTGAGAAGCTGGAGACCATTCTGGGGCGCGAGTTAAAGGTCACTCACATCGTGGGGGGCGGGTCGAAAAACAGACTCCTTTGCCAGCTTACCGCCGATGCCACCGGGCGGCCGGTAGTGGCCGGTCCGTCCGAGGCCACAGCCATCGGCAACGTCATCATGCAAGCCCTGGCCCTGGGCCACGTGATCTCCCTGGAAGAAGGCCGTGAGGTGGTGCGCCACTCCTTCGACGTGGTCGAATACGAGCCGGGCGAAAAGTCCGGCTGGGACGAGGCTTACGAGCGTCTCCTGAAGGTGATGGCTGAAGCCCCTAAATGAGAGGTTTAACAGTGACACAGACACCTGCAAGCAATGCAAGGTATGAAGTGAAACAATACCTTTTGCACCTGAAGGAATCAGATCGAACAGCCATTATGGCCTGCGCCAATCGCCTTTTTACTGAACTTCATCCTCATATTCGTTCCGCTGTGCTTTTTGGCTCTAAGGCGCGCAGCGATGATACGGTGGACTCGGATATTGACATCTTGATCATTGTTGACACCGACGATCGGGGGTTGGCCCGGAAAATAAGAAGAACGGCAGCCCGGGTCTCACTTGAGTACGATGTCCTATTCAACACCCACATCATCAGCCAGGAGCAGTGGAGCGAGATGGAGCGACACCAGACCACTTACTGGCGAAACGTCCAGCGCGAGGGTATCGAACTGAGGCCAGAGTCAGTACGAGGCTGAAATGAGAGGTTAAATGTTTCAAGCTATAGAGATTTTTAACTACCGCAGTATAGAGCACATCCGGCTGGAGCCGGGGCCGCTGACGGTGCTCCTGGGCAAGAATGCCTCGGGCAAGAGCAACGTGGTGGATGCGATACAATTCCTGGCCGATAGTTTAAAGTTCAGCATCAGGGGTGCTCTTCTCCAGCCCGGCCGCGGCTCGTTCGAGGCCGTACTCTACCGGGGAGCGCAACGTAAAGAATTTCGCTTCAGGATCGAGGCTACACTTCCCATGGCCGGCCCGGATGTACTGTCTCCTCTCCAATACGATGTCGCCATTGGCTTGGAGACGCTCACCGGAACAGTAGCCGTGCTGCAAGAGCTAATCACCGGCGAGGAGAAAATCCTCCTCAAGCGAGTCGAAGATAAGGGGCTATGGCAAGTTGAAAGCGAGCAAGAGAGGTGGCCGCTCATGCTAGAATCGGACGAGTTGATGATAACTCCAGGATGGAATCCACGAGAATTTCCTTACTTCATAGCTCTACGAGCGGCGCTGCTCCAGACCACCGTCTTTCGCTTCGATCCCGATGCGATACGTCAGTCGGCTACCGTTATATCTGACCCCACTCTTGGAGCGCGCGGCGAAGGGTTGCCCGCCTTGCTCGACACTTTGCCTCACCACACTCTGGAGGCTATCGCCAGCGAGCTAAGTATGGCTGTGCCGCCGGTTAAAGAAATCAAACTCCAGGCCGCCGAGCCGGGTAAAAAAGTAATCGCCCTGGTCGAAGAAGGGGAACGAGAACCTTTCTACCCCGATCAAATCTCCGATGGCACGCTGCGATTTTTGGCTTTGCTCGCCGTCGCCCACGGGGCGGTCAAAGCGCCCCTGGTCATCATCGAGGAGCCGGAGATCGGCATCCACCCCACGCGCCTCTTCCAGGTCATCGAGCTACTGCGGGGCCAGGCGCGGCGGTCGGGCCAGCAGTTCATCCTCACCACCCACGCCCCGTACCTGGTGGACCGCCTGGAACCCGGCGAGTTGGTGCTGCTCACCCGCAAGACCGGCCCCACCACCATCGAGCCTATCCCTGAACCGGAGGAGTTGAAGGAGCGCCTGGAAGAGTTTGGCGGATCGCTGGGCGAGATGTGGTTTTCCGGCCTGTTGAGCCAGGACGGAGAAAGCTGACCATGCGGCTGGGATTCCTGGTGGAAGGCGGAGCCGACTGGGGTGCGGTACCCGTCCTGACTGAGAAGCTGCTAGGCCAGGCAGTGGAGCCTGTTCCTGTTCGGCTTCGGGCGGGAGGCTACCCTGATTTGTGTAAGAATTTTGCCGGGTACACCCGCAGCTTTCAGTGGCAGGGTGTGCGGACAGGGATAGTCGTGGTCGATAACGACCAGCGGCCTGATGGAGAGCGCCGCGCCAGGCTGGAGAGCATGATACCGGCGGGTCTGAGCGTGCCGGTCATCGTCGGCGTGGCGGTGCAGATGTTAGAAGCCTGGCTGCTTGCCTGCCCGGAGACGTTCGAGCGGGTCTTTGGCTATCCCTTGCCATCATTGAAGAAAAGTCCAGAAGATTACCATCACCCTAAAAACGAGGTGGTGATCCCCTATTTGCAGAAACACACCGACCTTCGACGTTTGAACGAGGAGAAGGCACAGGAGTTGGCCCGACACGCCGACGTGGAGGCCATCAAGCGGAAGTGTAACAGCTTTAAGGAGTACGATTCTTTGCTTGACGTGTTGCGCAAAGAAGAATAAACAAACGCCCTCTCAAACCGAGAGGGCGTTGCTTTACCTGAGACCTTATTCTGAGATGTGCATGGGCATGATGACGCACAGAAAGCCCTCGGCTCCCACGGGCTTGAAGACGCCAGGGCTGGAGGAAACATTGGTCTCTAAGGCCACCCGCTCGGTGTCCATGGCCGAGAGAACGTCGATGAGGTACCTGGCGTTGAAAGCGATCTCGATAGGTTCGCCCTCGGCGGTGGCGTCAATCTCGCCTACGTTGTCACCCACCTCGGCGGAGGCGGCGGTCAGGATCATCTGGCCCGGAGTTAACTCGCTGCCGGGCGTGACCTGAAGACGGACGATGTTGGCCGCATCACGGGCGAAGATGTTGGCCGTCTTCACCGCTCTGAGGAAATCGGCGGTGTTCACCACCGTGTGAGTAGCACGCTCTTTGGGAATGATCTGGGTGTAGTCGGGGAAATTGCCCTCGATAAGCTGGGAAACCAGATCGACGTTGGGCATGTGAAAAAGAATCTGGTTGCGGTGTGGGGTAATGATCACTTCGATAGATGTTCCTTCTTCGCCGTCGTAGCTTTGAATTATGCGGGCCAGTTCGGCCAGGGAGCGGGCCGGAATAATGACACTGATAGGCTCGGACACCGGCGGGTCCAGGGTAGCGGTCCGTACCGAAAGGCGGAAGCCATCGGCCGCCGCCAGGGTGAGGGTATCGCCCTCAAATTTGGTCAGGACTCCGGTGAGGATAGGCCGACTTTCATCGGTGGCCGCCGCAAAACTCACCTGGTTTATCATGTGGCTTAGAGTGGCCGGCCCCAGCGAGCACCTGAGCAGGCCGGCCTCACCCTCCTCATCGCCGGCGGTGGGGATGATGGGAAACTCCTGAGCGTCGATACCCTTGATGTTGGCTTCAAAACGGGCGCACTTGAGGTTGAGGGTCTGAGTACGGACAGTCAGGGCCATGTCAATGCGTTCGGACGGCAGAGAGTTGACGAAATCGGTTAGCAGGCGGGCGGGCACGGTGGTGGCTCCTTCCTCTTCCACCTTGGCCCCAATCCAGTGGTTGATCCCGATTTCCAGGTTGGTGGCCGAGAGCTTGAGGCGTCCCTCTTCGGCGGACAACATGATGTTGGACAGGATCGGCAGAGTGCTCCGGGCAGCCACCGCCCGACCGACGATGGACAGACCTTTGGCCAGATTCTCTTGCAGGCAGGAAATTTTCACAGCTCAACCTCCTTTGTCGCTTTGTCGCTGATAACAGAGCCGCCGGTCGGCTCAAACACGCTCACTTGCTCATTAATTATACAGCAAATCTGAAAAGTGCACAACTTTGCCCTGGTAGAGCCAGGGCCATTTCGGTCCCACTTGACCTGTGGGATACTGTGGTTTATAATTATTTACAAGGAACAGGAGATATTATACCACCGTTAGGCGGCTTCGCCCAGATGCAGTTTTCACAGAGCCAACTGTGCCAGATGGTGTTGGAGGGCAACGCGCTTTCGGTGGGAAGGTTCGCGCAGTTGACTTAACCTATCGAGTGTGGTGTTCCAGATAACTGCTGCCCCCCGCTCAATGCGACGGGTCGGTGTTTAAGTTGGCGGATGTTGTCAAAATGAGGTGAATAATGGAAAACATTTATAAGCTCCCTTTAGTACTGGAACCACAACCAGAAGGCGGTTATACCATCACCTGTCCTCTTTTGCCCAACCTGATCACGGAAGCCGATACCTTGGATGAAGTAATACCCAACGTATCTGATGCTTTGGCTGCATTGATTGAAGCCTATGAAGATTTGAACCAACCCCTACCAACAGTTTTACAACCTTTGAAGCCTGGTTCTATCCTGTGGACAGAGATACTAATTCCGGTAGTGTCGACGTGAAATACCAAGAGGTAGTTAAAAAGCTACGAAAACTTGGTTGTCAAGAAATTCCGCGTAGAGGTAGAGGTTCTCATCGAAAATGGCACAACCCGATCAGTGGAAGCATTGTCCCCATACCTGATTGGGGCAACAAAGATTTGAAACCGGGGACGCTACGCCATGTAGTTCGTCAACTGGATTTAGATTGGGAAGAGTTTAAGCGAGCCTGATAAACAGGTTTTTTTAATCGTATCTGCCCCGCCAATCGTTCCATCTCACCTGAAGAAGCCCCCAGAAGGAAAGGATCGTATCTCTCAGCAACTTCACCTTGGTGCGGGGATCGTTGCACCAGGTAACGGGGATCTCTTTGATGCGATGACCATGCTTCTGAGCGATGAAGAGGATTTCGGCGTCGAAGCTCCACCCGTCGAGTCGCTGCCTGGAGAAAATCTCCCGCGCTCCCTCACGGCTGAAACATTTGAATCCACAGGTCACGTCGGACACGTTTTTGGTGACCAGCACGTTGGTCAGCCAGGTGAAGAAGCGGCCCATCGTCTCCCGATGCCAGGGCTGATGTTTTGCCACCCTGGCCCCTTTTTGCCGCCTGGAGCCGATGAAAACGCCGTAACCCTGGTCGAAGCAGGTCATGAATTTTTCCAGTTCGGTTATCGGGGTGGAAAGATCGGCGTCGGTGAACAGCAGGTATTGGCCTCTGGCTGCCAGCATCCCCACTTTAACGGCGTGGCCTTTGCCCCGGTTGCAGCCGTTTTCCAGGATGCGCACCCGACCGTTTTGGCCCGCCATCTGCCGCGTCACTTCCACGGTGCGGTCGGTACTGCCGTCGTCCACCACGATCAACTCGTAGCTGTAACTCTGCTGCTCAAGATAATCTATGACCTGCTTGACGTTATGTATTCTTTTTTCCTCGTTGTAGGCCGGCACAACAACCGAGAGAAATGGACCGGCGTCAGTCATGCTTCCTGTTTCTCCACAAGCATCATTTGGGCCGCGGCCGCTCCCAGGCCCAGGTAGAGCCAGAAAATAGCCACCGCGTGAGGAAAGTTCAGGTTGAAGAGATAGTGGTCTAAAATGCCGCCCACCAGCGCCCCGACTATAGCCATCTGAAAGCCCAGCAAAATCTCCTTCAGGTCCGAAGCGGACGCCCGGTAGCTCCGCACGGTGTAGACCATAAAAAAGACGATGACCAGCAAAAAAGCAGCCAGGCCGATAAGCCCCATCTGCTCGGCGATCAGCAAATAAACGTTGGACACGCCGAGGTAAGTGTCAATGTCGGGCGTCCCGGCGAAGCCCACCCCCAGCAAGGGATAGCGGGAAATGAGGATCAGGGCGTCTTTGTACTCGCCGAAGCGCATCAGGGTGGCCCTATCGCGCCTCTGTATCCCTTCCCAGAAGTGCTCGACGTATTCCTGGGTCTGGGGCAAATTGAAGAAGATAATCGCCACCACCACCAGCAAAAGCAGCAGCCGCCGGTGACGCACCAACCCCAACACCATCAGGGCCACGCCCAGCCCGGCCAGCGACCCGCGCGAAAAGGTCAAAACCAGACACAACCCCATCACGGCCAGCATGGGCGCCACCACGAAGCGCGGCAGCAAAGGCCGCCTGGCAAAAAGCTGCGGCGCGGTCAGGGCGGCGATCAAAATCAGCAGCCCGCCCAGGATGTTGGGGTCAATCGAGGTGGCGATGGCCCGCATGGGCAGATTGGGGTCGTCTTCGATAAAGCGCAGCACGCTCCAGCCCGCCGGATAACGCACTATCCGCAAAGCAGAAAGCAGCCGCACCGTCCAGCCCTGGGGCAAGAAGTAAAGCACCACCCCGACGAGCGCCTCGGCAAAGCCGACCAGGATGATGGCCCGCGTGATCCACTCCAACTCCTGCCTGGTGCGCACGCAGTTGACCACTACAAAAAAAAGCGAGATGCTGATGATGATCTCGGCGAAATGGCGCAAGACGTTGGCCGTCAGCCCGGCGTGGGCCAGCCCGGCCACAAAGGTCACGAACGCCAGGGCGATGAAAACCAGTATGGGCACGGTCAGCGGCGTGCCCGCGAAATCCCGCTCTCCCTCCCCGGCCACCAGCCGCACGAACCAGACGGCAAAAAGCACCCCCAACACCAGGTCCAAGAACGTGGGCGAAAAGCCGATGTCGATGGGCAAAGCGGCAAAAGGTAACAGGCAGATGACCCCCACCAGGGCCAAAAGCCCCATCTGGGTGCTGCGCAGCATCAAAAGCCCGCCCGCCACGGCCACGAGCAAGGCCAGAGCCAGCGGCGCGGTGAGAAACGCGATCAACCCCCCGCCCAATAGTCCCACCGCCAGGCACAGGGCCACAACTGCCAGGCCGGATAGCCAGCGGTCTTCGGTTACTAAAAGGGCCTGCAAACGGTGCAAAACCAGCCTCCTCCGATGGTGATGGTTATTATACACCGATTTGCGGAGAAAGCAAAGTTAGAGCGCGGAGGACGCGGAGGGACCGAGGGCGTGGAAAAATAGAAGGAGCGGAAGTGGAGAGATGATCCACCTGGTTTATGGGTGCTCACTGTAGTTGGCCTTGACATTTCTTTTTTGAGGATGTACAATCTATATAGGGCTGATTATAGCAGGTTATGTATAAGGAGGCGAAAAATGGGCGCAGTGGATAGAAAATGGTGGCACATCGGCGGCGTGGTTTTGCTGCTATTGCTCGTGCCTGCATTGTCTGTTGCCCAGACACCGACACCCACCCCGCTGTGGGAGATTGACACCGAGGACGCCGAAGCCTACAACGACCGGGGTATTGCCTACGCCGAGCAGGGCGACTACGAGCGGGCCATCGAAGACTACGACCAGGCCATCAAGCTCGACCCCCAGTTCGCCGAGGCCTACTACAACCGGGGACTTGCCTACGCCGACCTGGGCGACTACGAGCGGGCCATCGAAGACTACGACCAGGCCATCGAGCTTAAGCCCGACTACGCCGAGGCCTACGTGAGCCGGGGGTTTGCCTACTACTACCTGGACGACCTCGAGCAGGCCGTCGAAGACCACGACAAGGCTATCAAGCTTAAGCCCGACTACGCCGAAGCCTACTTGGGCCGGGGGCTGGCCTACTACTACCTGGGCGACTACGAGCGGGCCATCGCCGACTGCGGCAAGGCCATCGAGCTTAAGCCCGACTACGCCAGGGCCTACGTGGGCCGGGGGTCTGCCTACTACTACCTGGGCGACTACGAGCGGGCCATCGCCGACTTCGACCAGGCCATCGCGCTTAACCCCGACTACGTCAGGGCCTACAATACCCGGGGGTTTGCCTACTTCCGCCTGGGCGACTACGAGCGGGCCATCGCCGACTTCGACAAGGTCATCGAGCTTAACCCCGACTACATCGAAGCCTATTACAGCCGGGGGCTGGCCTACTACTACCTGGGCGACTACGAGCGGGCCATCGCCGACTTCGACAAGGTCATCGAGCTTAAGCCCGACCTGGCCGAAGCCTACTACAACCGGGGGTTCGCCTACCACAACCTGGGCGACTACGAGCGGGCTATCGAAGACTACGACCAGGCCATCGCGCTTAAGCCCGACGATGTCAAGGCCTACCTCAACCGGGGGCTGGCCTACGCCGCCCTGGGCGACTACGAGCAGGCCATCGCAGACTTCGACCAGGTCATCGCGCTAGACCCCGACCTGGCCGAGGCCTACACCAAACGGGGGTTGGCCTACGCTGACCTGGGCGAGTACGAGCGGGCCATTGCAGACTTCGACCAGGCCATCGCGCTCAACCCCCAGTTGACCGAAGCCTACTACAGACGGGGCCTTATCTATGGCAAGAACCTGGGTGATTATGAGCGGGCCATCGCAGACTTCGACCAGGCCATCGCGCTTAAGCCCGACTACGCCGAGGCCTACAACAACCGGGGGCTGGCCTACGACCACCTGGGCGACTACGAGCGGGCCATCGCAGACTTCGATAAGGCCATCGCGCTCAAGCCCGACTACGCCGATGCCTACACCAACCGGGGGGAGGCCTACAGACATATGGGCGACTACGAGCGGGCCATCGAAGACTGCGACCAGGCCATCGAGCTTAAGCCCGACCTGGCCGAGGCCTACCTCAACCGGGGGCTTGCCTACTACGACCTGGGCGACTACGAGCGGGCCATCGAAGACTATGACCAGGCCATCGAGCTTAAGCCCGACTACGCCCTGGCCTACAGCAACCGGGGGGCTGCCTACGATAACCTGGGCGACTACGAGCGGGCCATCAAAGACTGCGACCAGGCCATCGAACTTGAGCCTGACTACGCTGATGCCTACAACAACCGGGGGCTTGCCTACTACCACCTGGGTGACTACGAGCGGGCTATCGAAGACTTCGACCAGGCCATCGAACTCAACCCCCAGTACGCCTTAGTCTACAGCAACCGGGGGAATGCCTACGCCAACCTGGGCGACTACGAGCGGGCTATCGCAGACTGCGACCAGGCCATCAAGCTCAAGCCCGACTACGCCGAAGCTTACCTGGTCCGGGGGGTGACCTACAGCATGATGGGTGACTACGAGCAAGCGATTGAGGATCTCGAGATGTATTTGAAGCTCGCTCCCGATGCACCGAACAGGGCTGAGGTAGAGGAATTGATTAAGAAGTGGAAAAGCCAGCAGTAGGGCATTGTTGCCCTCACCCTGGCTCAGAGGAGGGAAAAATGGGCGCAGTGGATAGAAAATGGTGGTACATTGGCGGCGTGGTCCTGCTGTTGCTGCTCGTGCCTGCCTTGTCCGTGGCCCAGACCCCGACCCCCACCCCGCTGTGGGAGATTGACACCGAGGACGCCGAAGCCTACAACGAACGGGGGGTGGCCTACGGCGAGCTGGGCGACTACGAGCGGGCCATTGAAGACTTCGATCAGGCCATCGCGCTTCAGCCCGACTACGCCGGAGCCTACCACAACCGGGGGCTTGCCTACAAGAATATGGGCGACTACGAGCGGGCCATCGCAGACTACGACCAGGCCCTCGAGCTTAAGCCCGACTACGCCGAGACCTACCACAACCGGGGGAGTGCCTACGCCGCTTTGGGCGACTACGAGCAGGCCATCGCCGACTACGACAAGACCCTCGAGCTTAAGCCCGACCTGGCCGAGGCCTATTACAACCGGGGGAATGCCTACGCCGCTCTGGGCGACTACGAGCGGGCCATTGAAGACTTCGATCAGGCCATCGCGCTTCAGC
>CAZYHC010000047.1:0-520 GCA_964646625.1 uncultured Anaerolineales bacterium | reverse complement strand
CCGACTACGCCGGGGCCTACCACAACCGGGGGCTTGCCTACGACCACCTGGGCGACTACGAGCGGGCCATCGAAGACTACGACAGGGCCATTGAGCTTAAGCCCGACCTGGCTGAGGCCTACTACAACCGGGGGCTTGCCTACACCGCTCTGGGCGACTACGAGCGGGCCATCGCTGACTACGATAGGGCCATCGAGATAGACCCCCAGTACGCCGAAGCCTACAACAATCGGGGGGTTGTCTACTACTACCTGGGCGACTACGAGCGGGCCATCGCTGACTACGACCAGGCCATCGAGCTCAACCCCCAGTACGCCTTAGCCTACATCAACCGGGGAGCTGCCTACAGGCGCATGGGCAACTACGAGCAGGCCATCGAGGACTACGACCAGGCCATCGAGCTTAAGCCCGACTATGTCGAGGCCTACGTGGGCCGGGGGAATGCCTACGACGACCTGGGCGACCACGAGCGGGCCATCGCTGACTACGACCAGGCCATCGAGCTTAACCCCCAGCACGC
>CAZYHC010000046.1:0-44240 GCA_964646625.1 uncultured Anaerolineales bacterium | reverse complement strand
AGGAGCGCATCGCGCACGGCCTTGCTGGCCACGATGCCCGGCGCAGGCAACAGGTGCAGGCGAGCGCCGAAGGCAGAGGCCGTGCGGCGGGCCAGGTCTGTGCCGTGGGTTTCGGCCTCGGGCGAACCCAGCCCCCCAAGAATCTGCACCACTTGCAGGTCGGGCCAGTTTTTGGCGGGCAGGGCATCGACGGTGGCGAGCAAGGTCGTCCCCCAGGAAAGGCCCAAAATCTCGTCTCCCCGCAGGCAGCGAACCAGGTAGTCGGCCGCAGCGGCTCCCAGATCGCGGGTTATTTGCGGCGTGTCATCGTAATCCGCGGCCGGCACGATGACGGCTTCGTCAAGCCCGTACCTGGCCTCAAGCTCTTGCTCTAGGTCGGCGTGCCCTCCGACCAGGGGGGCGAGCGTGATCTGGACGATTTTCTCTTCGCGGGCGCGCTTTAACAGGCGCGAAACATTAGGACGCGAGATACCGAACCTCTTGGCAATTTTGGCCTGCGTTAGATCGTCGATGTAGTATGCTCTGGCTATTTTGTAAAGGAGTCGGTGCCGATCCGAGACGGAAGCCACCTGACCTTTCCTCCTTTTTTTCTCTTAAGAGTTTTCCCCATTCACTCCGTCTACAGCCCGAACAATTCCCGCGCGTTCTCGCGCAAGATCATCCGCCCAAAGGCCACTGCCTCCTGCGCAGTGCAGTACCCCTCCTCCACCTTCTCCGCCAGCACCCGGCATATCACCTGCCGGGCCAGGCGCGCGTGAGCATAGGCCCCTTCCACGATAACGAAGTCTCCTCCAAAACCCAGGATCTTGCTGGCCGGAACGGTCTCCAGCCATTCGTGGAGCACGCGGGCCGCCATCCAGGGGGAGATGATGTGCATCCAGCACATATCGGCGTAGACGTTGGGGAAGTTCTTGGCCAGGGTCGCCAGTTCACTGTGGTAGGGATAACCCGTGTGAAATAGGTCAAAGCGAGCCCTGGGGTACTGGAGGAACAGGTTGACCAGCAGTGTGGGGTTGCTGTTGGTTACGACGTTGCCGGTGCCCTCCTGCAACCCGGTATGGATCTGAATGGGCAGGCCGTGTTCGATGGCCCGGCGGATGACCTGATGCATCATGTAATCCTGGAGAGGTTTGGTCTCCTCCCAGCAGAACCTTTCCTGGGGATGCCGGAAGAGGCGGTTGAACGCCTGCTCGGCCTCGTGCCGGGTCGCTTCCCCATAATGGATGATACGCTGGTAAGCCAGACCTGACTTGATGGCCACCATGCCCGCTTCCACCTGGCGGGCCATGTCCACACCGAGGGCCTGGATAAGATCGTCCAGCGCTTGGATGGCCGTGTCGGTGTCGTATTCCAGGCGACGCAGGTCGATGGGGTCACGGATGTCCACGAAGCGGTCAAAGCGGATAGAGGGAGCGAAGAGATCACGGTCCACGTCTGTGGTGCCAAAGTCCTGTACACTGACCTCAATCCCGGCCCGCTCTTTGAGCACGTGGCGGTACCAACCCTCCTGGTTGGAAGCTTGAAGCGCCTCAGAGAGGGCCTGATAGGTCCCCTCGTTCAGGTCGTCTATCTCGAAGAGGTCCCGAATGGCGATCAAAATGCAGCGAGCATAGCCGGTGTTACGGGTTTTCTCCCAGAAGGGAGCGAAACGCCGCCATTTCTCCTCCAGGGGGAGCTCCTCCAGAGGCAGACGCTCAGGGAAGGGATAAGGTGGATCGCGGGGTTCTATTCGCTCGATCAGGGCCTCGAGCATCTTCCGGCCCGGGGTGCGGATGGCCTCCAGGTCGTCCAGGGACATGCCCGCCGAGACCAGGTCGCTGCTGAGATATAGGGGCAGGAGATACGTAAAGTCTAGCTCCAGGCCGAGGCGCACCGCTTCGGGGGCGATATGCTCGTGGGTGTCGATCAGTTTGACCTCGTCCAGTGCCTCGGCGATGGCCGCCTGTTGTGTACTTTTTGCCATGTTTACTCCTTCCTCGACCTTCTCCGACAGCACCCAGGATATCGCCCTGGGATCGTCAGAGCCGCAGCACGCCACCCTCTACCAGGCCGACCAGCAGCGGCGCCTGGGGGTCAAGCCCTTGCGGTGCGGCTACGGAAACCATGCCCTGCTCAATGGACAGGCCAGCTTTCCAATCCGACCAGTGGCGGCCCCCATCGCGTGAGATCAGCAGGGCCTCGCCTAGCAGTACCAGGATATCCGGTTTGTGGGGGAACTGTGGCGAGAGGATCACGGCGTTCACGGCGTCGGTCATCACGTCCCCGCCCAGGCGCGTCCAGGTGTGTCCCCTGTCACTGGAATGAAAGAGGCCGCAGGATTCCGTGCCGGCGAACAGCACCCCGTCGCTGGCATAGCCTGGGGACAGGGCCAGGCTGAGCACCGGCGCAAAATCCGGAGGAAAGTTCACCTCCCGCCAGGCCCGACCGCCGTTCGTGCTGCGGAAGATGCCGCTCTCTGCGCCCACGAAAAGCGTTTCGTCGTCGGCAAAATCGGGGGAGATAGCCATACATAGAACGTTCAAATCCAGCAGGCCAAAGTTCCAGGCAGACCAATGGCTGCCTCGGTCGGCCGACCGGAAAACGCCGTCTTCCATCGTCCCGGCCAGCAGCGTGCCGTCGTGGGCGAAATTCGGCGACACAACCAGCGTCGAGACGAACGGTGGCGGGGAGGGTAAGCTGGCGATGTGCCAGCTTTGGCCGCCATCAACCGAGCGCAGGATGCCGCCCGGCACCCCGGCGAACACGCTGCGGTCGGCCGCAAAATTGGGCGACAGGGCCACCGCCGCTGTGATTAGAGGGGCCTCAAGCTCTAATGAGGCATAGGCGTTCTGCCAGGTGAGGCTGCCATCGTCAGAGCGATACAGCCCCGAATGACGGGCCGCAAAGCATATGCCATCCTGGGCAAAGTCAGGCGACGTCGCCAGGGAATAAACGAAATCCGGAACTTGAGTTTCTTCCGCCATGTCAGCTATAGTCGTTTTCTCCTGCCTTTTGGGGTGTGTACAGTGGCGTGTTCAGGTTGCTGGCGACGGTGGATCAGGACATCAATCGTCAGGGCCTGCGCCGCGCTGGTGATGGCGGTGTATACAGCCGATTTCTGCACGATGGCTGCATCGTAGATGCCCGCCTGGGCCATATCGGTCACCTGTTCCGAGATCACGTCGAACCCGTGACCTGGCCCGGCCAGTTTGGCTTCGGCCCTGACTTCGCTGGCATCGTAGCCAGCGTTGGCCACGATGGTGCGAAACGGTTCTTCCACCGCCTTCGTCAAAATGCGGTAGGCGGCGCGCTCATCGGGATCGGTGCTTTGCTCCAGCTTTTGCTGCAACGCCGGACGACAGCCCATCAGCGCCACGCCCCCGCCAGGCACCACGCCTTCCATCATTGCTTCCCGCGTGGCCGCTGCTGTCCGTTTCGCCAGTTCCTGGCGGGCCTCGATCTCCAACTCGCTCAAGCCGCCGACCCACAGCGTGGCCGACCCTCCCAGCAGCTTACCGATTCGTTTCAGAAGCTTCTCCCGAGGGATCGGCTCGACGCTCCGGTCAAACGCGGCGCGCAAGGCGGCAATGTGTTGCCGCAGCGCCCGTGGATCCCCTTTGCCCCCAACGATCCCAAAGTTGCGACGGTCGGCCCAAACCCGGCGCGCCTGCCCAAAATCTTGTGGTTTTATCTGGTTGAACGTATCGCCGGCCACCCTGACGAAAGGGCGCCCGCCGGTCAAAACTGCCAGGTCTTCCAGGGCGGCAGCCTGCTCAGCCTGGTCCCAGCCGGGCGTTTTCACGGCGATGGCCTGAAACTTTTCGGGATCCTTGTTCGCCAGCAAGAAAGCTATGGCGCTATCGGAAAGCTTGCCGGCCACGATCAGCAAGGCGCGAATGTCGGCCTTGATAGCCAGTTCCAGGGCCGGGAAAAGTTGTTGTGGGCCTTCGATCTCCAGGTCGCTGATCAGGATGGCGGCCTCTTCGAACTCTGTTCTGAGCCGGTTGTGGTCGGCGATCATTTCACGGGACAGGAGGCCGCGCTCCCAGTACATTCCTTCCACATACTCTCGCTCCAGGTCGCGGCCGCGACCCGGCCGGATTTCCAGGCGGCCATATTCGCCGATGATGTCGAAAATCTCGCCCAGCAACCTGGATAGGGGGGGGTCATGACAGATCGTCTCCGCTACCTGGGCCAGTTGCTCTTTGCCTGCCAGGTGAATGGTCTGGCTGGTCAGGTGGTCGAGGATGACCTGCATCCCTTGCTCCAGGTAGGAGTGCAACCGCATCGCATTGCCGCCAGAGGCCAGATAGCGCACCCCCTGGTTGTAGATCGACTGGAACAGTACCGCCGCAGTAGCGGTCCCGTCCCCCACCTGATCCTGTAATTGGCACAGGAGGTCCCGGACGAGCATGGCCCCCATGTCCTCGTCGCGGTTCGGCAACTGGATGATCCGCCGGGCAATGGTGCCGCCATTGTCGAGTAGTTCGGGCATTTTATTATCGAGGAGCCGATCGATGGCGACGATACGCGGCCGCGGCCCTAGCGTGGGGCGGATGGCCTCGACCATCTGATTAACGCCCCGTTGTATGTTCTGATAAGTGGAGGGTTGAAACACCACCCGTTGAGTTTTCGATCTGGGCATTGAATAGCCTACCCTTTGATTGCGCCCGCCAGAACACCTTCGACGAAGAAGCGACGGAAAAGCAGGTAAACGATCACCATGGGAACGACGGAGGCAAAGATACACGAATATATCACCTGGAAATTCGTCGAGAACTGGCCTGAGACGCTTTGGATGAAGGGCAGCAGGGTCGAGTTAGCCGGGTCCAGATAGACGTAGGGCTCGAGGAACTGGTTGTAAATCAAAGGCATTTGGATAACGAGCAGGCTGACAATGGGCACTCTCAGGAGCGGGAACAGAATGTGCCAGACGTACTGCCACCTGCTGGCGCCGTCGATCATGGCCGAATCTTCGATGTCCTTGGGGATGTCGGAGATGGCGGAGGTAAAGAGCATGGTGGACAGGGCCGTACCTTTGACGTTGATCAGGACGAGGCTCAGAATCTGGAGCGCATGACGCGTTAAGCTGCCCTGGGTACCGTAGCCGGGAAATAGCCTGAAGAACCACTGGAGCATCTGGTATTGGGGCAGCAGGATGAGCATGGCGGGAATGACCATCTGCAAGAGGTAAATATTATAAACGGCCATCTGGTCCCGGCGGCGCAGTCCGGCCAGCCCGTAGCCCGTGAAAATTGATAAGACGATCAGGAAAAACACGCCTACGAGGGTGATCAGTATCGTTCTCGCCAGCGTGGCCCAGAAGGTTGTGCCTTGCAACGTGCCTGTCAGCAGCGTAATCCAGCCATTGTAGGTGTAAAATCCGGCAAAAAAGTCCCTTATCTTCTGTTCGGGAATGTTGTATTTTTCGGCCACTTGCCGCAGCGTGGTGCGGGCCATTATAAACTCGGTCTGGGGGATGCCCAGGGCGTCCTTCATATTCCTCAGGTCCAGATCGTAAAAGACGGCCAGGTTGCCGACCTGTTGATCCAGGTTGACTTCGTCCGCCTTCGGGATCCAGAGATGCAAATCCGCCGAGTCTTTGGTGCTCACAAAGGAGCGCACAAAGAGGGCGTAGAAGGGAAATATCGTGAGTACGGTATAGATAACCATCACCGCCGTCGCAAACACCCTGAGCACTACCCTCCGCCGGCCAAGGGTTAATATTGGCGCTTGTTGAGCACGGATTTCGGCTAAAACGTCTGATTTTGCCATAGCGGTTGTTCCCTCCTCTCTAATATTGCAGACGCCGCTGCAACCGCTGCAACGCCACACCCAGGATAACCAGGGGCAGGAAGGTCTCCACGGCCAGGGTCATCCCTGGGGCCAGCCGCTCGACTTGAAAGCCGTAGGTGAAGAACAGGATGCTGAGCAACTTCGCCTCCGGGTTGACGTACAGGGCGCCCATAGCCACCAGTTCGTCAAAGACGGCAAAGGAGCCGATCAAACACATGGTCGTAGCCAGGATGAAGGAGGGCCACATCTGGGGGAAATAGACTCGCCAGAGCCGCTGCCAGTACGAGGCCCCATCTACGACGGAGGCCTCGATGGTCTCTTTAGGGATTCCCAGCAGGCCGGACAGGAAGATAGCCATGTTGTAGCCAGCATAGCGCCAGCCTACCAGCAGTGGCAGGAGGAAGGCGGTACCCTCAGCCGAATAGATGTTGAGGGGCGTCTTGAGCAGATTTCCCTCCATGAGAAGGAGATTGGCCGTGCCGGTTTCCTTGGCGAACAGCATCACGGCCATGTAACCGACCGCCAGGCCGGAGACCATCAGCGGGAGATAGACCACCGTGAAGAACCCGCCCCGGAACCCAACCTCGTACATCAGCAGGGCCAGGCTCAGCCCGAAGATGTAGACCGTGGTGTAGTTCAGTACCACAAAAATGATGGTTCTTCTCAGCGCCGGGAAATAATCAGCCTGGACGCTGGAGTTGGTGAAGAGCGCCGTGAAGTTGCGGAACCCAACCGGGTTTATTTGCGGATCGTTGAACTGCGACATGTCGGTAAATAGAATAGGGATGGCCACGAAGAAAGGGACAATGGTCAGTAGGACGAATATTATCAGTTGAGGTAGTATGAAAGCCCAGTCTCCCAGTACGCGAGTGCGCTCAAGTTTGCTCATTTTTCGCTTGACTGGAAGAGGCTTTGCAGGTGCAACTTGCATCATAACCCTCCAGAGATAAGTACATACTATTCACTGAAGACAGCCCTCACCTCCGCCTTGGGTACAAGGGGTGAGGGGCTGTGGCTGACCAACTTAACATTGTTGGGCGGCCCACCATGGATGTGGGCCGCCCTGATCAGGTAAGGAAGAGCCTATTTATCCTTATGCGGGCAGTCCTTCGTAGCTCTCTTCCCAGTTCCGCTGGGCGATGTCCAGGGCTCCCTGAACGTCGATCTTGCCGGCAAACAGGTCGGCAAACACCACGTTATTGCCATTGGACTCCCAGTCCCAGACCCCCTTCGAGCCTTTCTTGCGATAAGGGCCGGCCAGCACGTTCCCGGTCCAATCCTGTTCCCACTTGCACTCGGGCCACATTCCGTCAGGGTTCTCGATATGCTTCAACACCTGCTGGTACTGCGGGCCCTGGAGGTCGAGCGGCTCGTCGAGGTTGTACAGCGGCCAGCGGCCTTCAGCCTGGGCCCGCATGGCGACGGCCGCGGGGCTCCAGAACCAGTTCCAGGCGATAAGGATCTGCGGCCAGATGGGTAGCTCCTGCTCACCGGCCCGCATCCACCACTGGTTGTCGATGTTGGGCGGCAGGGCGCTCTGCATCCATTGCTGTCCATCCGCCGGCGGTGTGGCGGGCATCCCCCTTTGGTCGAAAGTGGAACCAGCGGCCAGGGCCTTATCCCACACCCACGGGCCATGCAGCATCATGACCGATTTCCCGGCGATGTAGCTGGCTTCCATGTCGCCTTCCCACAGCCGGCTGGGCATGATATCAGAGATCCAGCCTCTTTCCTTGGCCTTCAGGTAGAACTCGTAGTAGTGGCGATAGGGGGAGTCTTCGGCGTTGAACTTGGCCTTGCCCATGAAGCAGTCTGCCCCCCGCTGCCGTGTACCATCCGCCCACGCCAACGGAACGCAGTCTGTGTAGTTCAGGCCGAAGATCCAGTTGTGCCAGGCCTGGTTCCAGAACCAGTCCACCCCATCGGTTTTCGCGGCCCACTCTGAGCCCGCATCCAGCCACTTCTCCAGGTCGTCCCAGCTCTTGACGTCGCGGTGCGGATCGAGGCCGGCCTGGTCCATGAGATCGCCGTTATACTGCCAGGTCATGACGTACCCCTGGAAGCAGTCCAGAGAGCGGGGGCCGGGCAGCCCGAACATGTCCGGCCAGGCGTTCTTGGCGTCGAATTGCCAGCGGTCCCACCACTCGAACTCGATCTCGCCCAGGTTGACCGCCATCTCGTAGTTGTCTTTCTTGAAGAAGATCTGGGTCTCCTGGGTAAGCTCTATGGCCGGGAGATACCCCCCTGCCACCTTGGCTTCGTAGGCGGCCGCCGTGTCCTCGTTGATGGAGAACGCGTTGATCTTGATCCCCGGGTGCTCGGCTTCAAACACGTTCCAGATCTCGCGGTACGGCCCCTCGTACTCGGCCAGGGACATGCAATCCAGGGTCACCTCCTCGGCCAGGGGCGCGGCGGCGGTGGGTGCCGGTAGGTGGCCGGCGGCCACAACGCCCGCAGTGGCCAGGGCGCTCATGCGTAGAAACTCTCGCCGACTAAACTTTTTCATCTTTCTTCTCCTTTCTTCTCCTCAAGAATTTTGGAAAAGGTTTAACACACACGACGACCTATAACCCGTTTTTATCCAGATTCCACATCACCTCCTTATCTTGAGATTCATATCCTTGCTTTCCGTTTCCTCGAGGCATCGCTCTGGCATAGCATCATAGTCAAGCAGTACCCAGACGTGGGCCTGCCTTTAGGACGTCTTCGGCTTTTCTGCCTCGTTGGTAACGCAAATTCCAGACTTTGGGAGCCCTCTCCATTTCAGCGTGGCCGGGGGTGGAGACGATATCGGACAGAGCTACAACATCCATGCCTGCCATTAACAGGCTTCAGCAAGTTGTGCTTTGAACGCATGCTCAGGGGTGATCAAATGTCCACACATATTATAACATGAGTCCCATGAGAGTGTCAAGTCAGACTAAAGTTTTGGTGTGTCCCTGGCGGCTGAGGTGCATCCAGAAAGGGGATCACGGTTGGATGATGATCTTGCTACATTGACCGCTGCCGAAGACCTCGAAGGCTTCCTCCGCCCTCTGCAGGCTGAAACGGTGAGTGACGATGTCCTTGATGGGCAGGCCCCGCTGCACCAGGGCCACCATTTCCCCGTACTCCCGGACGTTAAAATTGCGGGAGCCGAACATGGTCACTTCCTTCTTGATGAACTGCTCCCAGGGGTTGACGGTCACCTGGGTGCTGACTCCCACCAGAGCCACCGTGCCCTGCTCCCTCACTGCCGCCAGGGCTTGCTGGGTGGTCACTTCGGCCCCGACGCATTCCAGGGCCGCGTCCAGACCTCTCCCCGCCGTCCACTCGTCGATGGCTTGCAGGACATCTTCCCGGCGGGGGTCGATGACCTCGTTGGCTCCCAGACGCTCGGCCATAGCCAGGCGATACTCATTCAAATCGATGGAGACCACCCTCATACCATAGCGTTTTGCTACCAGCAGGGCGGTCAGACCGATGGGTCCCGCCCCGAAGATGCCTACCGCGTCGCCGGGCAAGAGGTTCACGCGCTTGAGGGCCCGGTAGGGGGTCCCCAGCATGTCCACCAGCAGCGCGCCCGCCTCATAGGATAAGTCATCGGGCAGCGGCATGCAGCTTGATTCGGGCACCAGGATGTATTCTGCATTACCCCCATCCCGATCAATGCTGATAACGCTCAACTCCGGGCAGAAGTACCAGTGGCCGTTCAAACAGTGGAGACAATGACCACAGGTAACGTGACAGTTGATGGCCACGCGGTCGCCGACCCGCACCCGGCTTGGCTGGTCCACCTCGACGACCTGGCCGGCCGACTCATGGCCGGGGATGACTTCCTGCCCTTCTCCTTCCCAGACCTCCCGATCGCTGCCACAGATGGCGGAGGCTACGACCTTGACCACTACCTCCGTCCCCCTGGCCTCAGGCCTGGGGAACTCCCCCAGGTACAAACCTTTCCGACCGGTGAAACGCAGACCCAGCATCTTCAAAACTCCTACTGCCCCATCAACTCACCGCCGGAGACGATGATGGTTTCGCCCTCTTACACACTCGCACGGCATGGTCGGTGAGCAGGTGTTTATGTTACCAACTAACACAACACTGTTAGCCACGAATTCATCAACACGCGCCAAGTTTTCATGTGGTCTTCCTGATTTCCGCGCTCCGAAATACAACTCTCCAGTGGCAATGCTAGAAACGAAGACTTCATCGGCTTTTGCGAGATTTTCTTTAGCTGTTGTGTCATCTGCAAACAAAGCGATAATGATGCTGGTGTCCAGCAGGAATCTACCATTCATTGGTATCAACCCGCTCGCAGCCTTGTTCAATCGCTTGGTGCATTAGTTGCGCCTCGTCCAATGGTATCGCGCCAGCAAAGCGCAAAAGTTGCTCACCTGGAACTCCTTGAGGTGTGGAAGGAGCCAGTGCGCGTGTGAATTCGAGCACTCGTAATTGTAACTCATATGGTAAGGCTTTTAGTTGCTCAACTATCTTGTCCACAATAAGTGTATTCATAAGTCTATTTACATCCTCACGGCATACCCATTGGGGAATTCCGGACTGAGTTGATACTCCACAATGCGTTCGAGGAACTTTAGATACTCGATCCCATCCCTGGCCGCGGTATCCGGATCGGGAATCATCGGCGCGCTCTCGATAGTGCAATACCCGTCGTACCCGATTTTCTTGACCGCACGGAGGACGGCCTTGAAATCTACCGTTCCGTATCCAGGGGTAAGGGAGTTCGAATCCCGAAAATGCATGTGCCACAACAGGGGGTGGGCATCCATCACCGCTTCGTAGGGGTTCAGTTCCTCAAAGTTGGCGTGGAACCAGTCTATTTGAATCCCAATGTTGTCCCGTTCTGTCCACTCGATCAACCGTTTGTGATTGAGCACCGTGTTGACAAACTTGCCCATCTCCAGATGATTGGTGGCCTCAAATACCAGGCGAACGTTTTTGCCCTTCGCATAATCCGCCATGCGTCGCAGCGCATCCACCGCCACCGCGGTGCATTCTGCTACGTTATCGGGGGTGATTTCATCGTGAATGGCCACCGCCACCGTGACGGACGGGGCTTCCAATTCCGCGGCGAAATCGATCGAGGACCTGGTCTCCGACACAGCCAGGTCCGCCGTTTTAGGCTCGGTCAGGGTCTTGTAATTAGGAGAAAATGGATCCCACTCTTCGCCCCAACACTCATTGATGCAGGAGACCCCTAAACCGTAGTCGGCCTTGAGCTTCTTATGGTTTTCGAGGTAATCTTCCATCTTGACGCCAAGCCCATAGCGTCCCTTGGGGGGAGTAATTTCTATGGCGTCATAGCCAAATCTCTTTAGACGCTCATAGGTCTTTTCGGGATGCAGATAGGCCTCTTCCTGCCCAAAGGTGAGTTGGAAGTAACTGAACTTTAGTTTGTTCACTGCATTTGTCTCCTTTTATGATCTATCCCTCAGTTGAGCCAGTGCTTTAAAGTCCTCTTTCACGTGCTCGTACAGTTGCTTGTAGAGGGCGAAGTACTCCATATACCGCTCGTGATTCTCCTGGCTGGGTTCCACAGGCTCGCTGTACTCGGCCCACTCCTTCGCCACCGAGAAGTCTTTAAAGGCCCCGGTGGCCACCCCCGCCAGAATGGCGTCGCCCAGAGGTGCGCCGCCAATTCTCCGCGTCACCAGCACCGTCGGCACGTTGAACACGTCGGTGATGATCTTTCGCCACAGCTTGCTGGCCGTCCCCCCTTCGTGGAACACGATGGGGTAGTTGATTTTGAGGCCCGCCTCTTTGATCAGTCGGTACGAGTCGTACAGGGCGTAAGCCACAGCTTCCATCATGGCCCTGACGATGTGTCCCTTGGTGTGGTTCAGGGACAGGCCGAAGATCACGCCCCTGGCGCGCGTATCCCAGATGGGCGTCCGCTCGCCCATCAAATAGGGCAGAATGATCAGCCCTTCGCTGCCGAGGGGCACCTTTTCGGCCTGGAGGTTGAGCAGATCGTACGAGCTGATGCCCAGGGCGCGCTCCGTCTCTATCTCGAATTGGGAGAAGTTGTCGCGCAGGTAGCGGATGGATTGCCCGCCAGTGGTGGTGGAAGGGATCGTGATGTAAGTGTCCTCGGAATCGATAGTGTAGGCCAGGTTGATCATGGCATAGCCCACCGGCGAGGAGATGAAATCCGTGCTCTTGTGGATGACTCCGAAGTTGCCGACCGTACCGAGGTTACTCATGATGTCGCCTTCTGCGGTGACGCCGGCGGCGATACAACTGGCGTTGAAGTCCACCTGTCCGGCCGCCACGGGAATGCCCGACACCAGGCCCGTTTCGGCGGCCGCTTTCGGCGTCACTTCCCCGATAATCTCTTCGCAATTGAAGAGGTCAGGCATGAGGTCCGGGCCAATCTCGATCTCCGCCAGCAGTCGTTCATCGAACTTTCGGGCGGAAATGCTGTAAGCGACGCCGTAGAACGCCGCCGCCCCATAAGTCAGCACCGCCTTGCCGGTGAGTTTGAGGGTGATAAAGCCGTCGATGGTGAGCGCCTTGTAGATTCGCTGGAAAGAGTCCGGGCGGTTATTCTTCTCCCACAGCAAATTCACGATCGTAGGGTGGTCTTCCATCCTGTTTCCTGAGATCTGGAAGATCCTTTCTTCTCCGATGTTCTCCTTTAGCCAGTCAACCTCTTGCGTGGCGCGCCGGTCCATCAGGTTGTAGGCCCGGTGGATGGGGTTATGGTCCCGATCCACCATCACCATGGAGGGCAGGGCGGAGGAGACGGCGATCCCCCGGATCTCCGCAGGGTTGAGGTGCGCCTGGGCGATGGTGCCCCGTATTAGTCGGCAGGCGATCTCCCAGTACAACACCGGATCGTGCTCCGACCAGCCGGGCTTTTCGTAGATGAACGGGTATTCCTCAAACGCAAAGCCCAGGACCTCCCCTGCGGGGTTGATGATACATGCTTTGGCGCCGCCCGTGCCATAGTCAATTCCCAACAGGTAATCTGGCATGGTGTTTCCTCCTTTGACATCTTTTCCTGCTTGTGAAGGGGGTTCTCCCAGATTCATTATACTATCGCTTTGGTTGTTTGTCAAATGTGCAATGGTGAGAAATTGTGAAATAATAGGAGATAACAACAACCATTGGCAAATCATAGACACTTTTCCGGCCATGATTCCTTTGTCCCTCCCCCCTTTGACATCTGTATTATACAGTGCTATAATGAATGTGAGTGAAATGACCTGTAAAAGGGAGGGAATTCGGAGATGCCCAATTTAGGCCCTATGGAGCTGATCATTATCCTGGCTATTGTGCTCATCGTCTTCGGGGTGGGGCGCTTGCCAGAGATGGGCAAGGCCCTGGGCAAGGGGATGCGTGAGTTTAATAAGGCCCAGGCCAGCCTGGAAGATATTACGAAGCTGCCCGAGTTAGAAGCAGAAGCGCCACCACAGGCAAAAGCTGAAGAGCAGGAAAAGGGAGAGGAGACAACTTAGCCATTAACGTCCGTCCTCCTTTCTTTTCCTCTACTTTATCGTACTGTAACCCGATGGCAGGATACGAGGATCTGCTCTATATGGTTCATTGGTCAGACAGCCTTTCTGCTGATAAGCAGGCGACGCTGCCTGTAAGATGTGTCCCTATGAAGGCGGGTCATCGTACCCGCCCTATGTCATTCTTTGAGAGGTGCGGTGCACACTATGACCGTGAGAGAGATAAGCTTCCAGAGCATCGTTCGCGAAGTGGCCCGGCTCTGCGTCGAGGCCAATTATAATCTGGGCCAGGACGTTATCGATGCTCTGCATCGAGCGAAACAGGAGGAGATTTCTGCTATAGGCCAGGAGATTCTGGATCAATTGATCGAGAATGCCCAGGTAGCCCGTGAGGAAGGTATACCCCTTTGCCAGGATTGTGGTCTGACCGTCGTTTTCCTGGAACTGGGACAGGACGTCCACATTGTAGACGGCGACCTTAACCAGGCCGTGGCCGAGGGCGTGCGCCAGGGTTATGCAGATGGCTACCTGCGCAAATCCATCGTGGATAAACCTTTCTCCGCCCGGCTCAACACCAGGGACAATACTCCGCCTGTGATCCACACTCAGATCGTCCCCGGCGATAAGCTCAGGATCGTGGTAGTCCCCAAAGGTGGTGGAGCTGAAAATATGAGCGCCCTGGCTATGCTTAAGCCCGCCGATGGCCGCCAGGGCGTAATCGATTTCGTGGTCGAGGCCGTGCGTAAGGCCGGAGCTAACCCTTGTCCGCCCATTATCGTCGGGGCAGGGATCGGCGGTTCGTTTGAGAAGGCTGCTTACCTGGCCAAACATGCCCTGCTCAGAGAAGTAGGAGAGCCAAACCCCGACCCGGAGGTGGCCGAGTTAGAGCAGGATATTCTGAGCAGGGTTAATGAGCTGGGCATCGGCCCCCAGGGATTGGGAGGGCGCATCACCGCCCTGGCCGTCCACGCCGAAACTCATCCCTGTCACATCGCCAGCCTGCCGGTGGCGGTCAACATCCAGTGTCATAGCACACGCCATAAAGAGGCAGTGTTGTAAGGAGATAAGGAGATAAAGACGCATGAAACTGCATACCCCGCTGAGTGATGAGGTGGTAGAGAAACTGCGAACCGGAGACAAAATCACCATCAGCGGCACGATATACGTGGCCCGGGACGCGGCCCATAAACGCCTGGTGGAAGCCCTGGAGCGGGGCGAGCGATTGCCCTTCGATCCCAGGGGACAGATTATTTATTACATGGGGCCGTCGCCAGCCAAACCAGGAAAACCCATCGGCGCGGCCGGGCCCACTACCTCCTATCGTATGGATCCTTATGCTCCCCGTCTGATGGCTGAGGGACTGAAAGGCATGATCGGCAAGGGCAATCGCTCTTTGCCAGTCCGCCAGGCCATGCAAAAATACAAGGCCATCTACATGGCTGCTATCGGTGGAGCCGCGGCGCTCATCGCCAGATCGATCAGAGAAGCCGAGGTCATCGCCTACGAAGACCTGGGAGCCGAAGCCCTGCGAAAGCTTACCGTGGAAGACTTCCCGGCCATCGTGGTCAACGATATCTATGGGGGCGATGCTTACGAGGACGGCCAGGCCAAATACGGACAGGAGGCCGACTGAATTAGAGCGATGGGCGCACCAGATCAGACTACGGAAATATTCTGCTCGATAGATGAGGGGCGGCTTCAGGATATCTGCGAGAGATATGGCCTGGAGCTGGTCGTCATTTTCGGCTCGCGGGCCAGGGGCCGGGCCACTGAAACGAGCGATTGCGACGTCGGGGTGTTGAGAAAGGAAGGGATCGTTCCCGCCGGAGATTTTCTCCAACTGGCCTATCAGCTCAGCCGGGCTTTGAACCTGGGAAACGTCGATCTGGTGGACCTGGGCCGGGCTTCGCCGCTCCTCAAATACGAAGTATCCCGGTGGGGAAAACCTGTCTACCAGGCCGAACCTTCTGTTTTTGTCCGTTTCCGCGTTCTGGCCTGGAAACTCTACCAGGATGATCGCTATGACCTGCGCAGATTTGACGCCCTTTACATTCAACGTTCTCTGGAAAGGCTTCTGTCATGACCCCTATCGAGCTTGAGATCATTATATACAAAGTAATACAACGCTAGCTACCTGAAATCGGAGGCACTATGCACTATGAGAGTTAGACTATCTATAGAGGCGCTAAGGAACGACTTCGTGCGCAAAGTCGAAGAGTGCAGTGGACAGGACTTGCTGGCCTGTTATCAGTGTGGTAAGTGTTCTGCGGGCTGTCCGGCCGCTTTCGCGATGGACATGCTGCCCAGCCAGATCATCCGTCTGATCCAACTGGGCCAGGTAAAAGATGTTCTGGAATCAAGCACTATCTGGTTCTGTGCGGCCTGCCAGACCTGTTACGCGCGTTGTCCCAAAGGGGTGGACCTGTCCCGCATCATGGAGGCCCTGCGTGACATGGCCCTCCAGGAGGAGGGCGACCATCTTGAGATAGAGACCATTTCGTCCGAAGAACTGGCCGAGTTTCCCCAGCAGGCTTTTATCGGCGGTTTTCGCAAATACACGTCCTGACCCTGATCCCTTCGGCGCGGCCCGCTATCCTGGCGGCGCTGGAAGGGACGGGACCTGAACCTGAATCTACTGCAAAGATGCAATGGAGATAACAATGAAACTTCCTTACTTCCCCGGTTGTACCCTCTACACCAAGGCCAAAGGCTTTGACCGCTCGGCCCGGGCCTGTGCGCAGGTCTTGGGCCTCGAACTGGTGGAGTTGCCGCAATGGAACTGCTGCGGAGCGACTTTTCCTCTCAGTGTGGACAACCTGCTCGATCTAACCGGGCCGGCGCGCATCCTGATCGATGCCAGGCAAGAAGGCGACCGGCTGGCGGTGGCCTGCTCCACCTGCTATAACGTCCTCAAACGCACCAACTGGGTGCTCCAGAATGACGAAGACAGCCGCCAGAAAATCAACTTTTTCGTTGAGGCCGACTACCGGGGCGACCTGGAGGTGGTCCATCTTCTGGAAATCTTGCGCGACGATATCGGGTACGATAGTATCCAGGCGGCGGTTAAGAGCCCCCTGATGGATCTGAAGGTGGCGGCCTATTACGGTTGCCTCCTCCTGCGCCCGCCCCGAGAAATTGGCCTCGACGACCCGGACAATCCACAGGTGATGGAGAACGTGGTGCGCGCTCTGGGCGCCGAAGCGGTGGATTATCCCCACTTTGGAGAGTGCTGTGGGGCTTATCTCAGTGTCAAATCCGCCGAAGCCGCAGTCGAGTGTTCGTACACCGTGCTGGCTTCGGCTCGAAAGAACGGCGCTGACCTGGTAGTCACCAGTTGCCCCCTCTGTCAGTTCAACCTGGATCGTCACCAGGAAAGAATGAAGCAGCGTCACGCTGGCTTTGAACCGCTTCCTGTGCTCTACTTCACCCAGCTTTTGGGTTTGGCGTTGGGACTGGATGCGGCTGGCTTTGATTTTGACAGGCATTACGTCGATCCCCGTCCTGTGCTGGAGATGGTCGAGCGCGAAGCCCTGGCTGTCTGATAAGGGGGCTATTGGGTGGCTAGGTAGTTGGGTAGCTGGTATTTGATGGAAGGGGTGAGGAGCATGTCTGGCACTCGTCAGTGGTGGTCGATTATAGTCGTCATCTCTGTTCTGGCCCTCATCGCCATATGTTGTACAGGGATAGGGGGCTTTCTGGTTGGACTGGAGATGGGATTAACCCTGGCGGAGAAGGATCTCTCACAGGATCAGGAGTCTGGCCCCTGGGAATCCCCCTCAAATCCCCGGGAAGGGCCCACCCCTGCATCCCCTCCGGTTCAACCCACACAACCCGGCCCGGTCGCGCCGGTGGCACCGGGGACCACACACGCCAATCCCGTGTCTTTTGGGCAGCCCGCAGTCGATGAGCGGGGTATGGAAATTGCGGTCCTCAGTGTGGAGCGTAATGTCCAATTTCAGTCCCCGTTGCCAACCCCGGGCAATGAGTTTGTGGCCATCACGCTCAGGCTGCGCCACCAGGGCCTCACGCCGGAAGCGCTGCTCTACGATTCCGGCACCAACTTCCAGGTTGTGGGCGAGAAGGGCATCGTGTACCCGAGTCCAGTCCTCGTCGCCACCAATAACGACCTGGGCGCCGGCCAACTTCTGGCTAACCAGGAGCGGATAGGTAAGATCGTTATAGAGGTGGGCATGGGAGAGCAGGGCCTGATCCTGGGCTGGGATGGAGGAGGTGGCGCCCGTTGGCTTTCTTTGCAGTAATTTATCAAGGAGAACAATTTGCAGGTGGACAAAACATCAAGCGGCATCACAAGGGCTTTGATCATCGGGGCAGGCATTGCCGGAATTCAAGCGGCCCTGGATATCGCCAACTCCGGCTATCCGGTAATTTTGGTGGACCGCATGCCCTCCGTCGGCGGACGGATGGCCCAGTTGTCCGAGACTTTTCCCACCCTGGACTGTTCCCAGTGCATCATGACCCCCCGCACGGTGGAAGTCGGACAACATCCTAACATCCAGCTCCAAACCTATGCGGAGGTGGAATCCATTGAGGGCGAGATAGGCCATTTCCGGGTGCGCATCCGCCGCCACCCGGCCTACGTGGATTGGGAAATCTGCACCGGGTGCGGCCTTTGCCAGGAGAAGTGTCCCAAACGCGTGGCGTCCGATTTCGAGCGGGGCATGGGGAGGCGCAAGGCCATCTATACCCTTTCCCCCCAGGCCGTGCCCAACAAGCCAGTTATTGACCGCCATAATTGTTTATATTTCCTCAAGGGCAAATGTCGCGTGTGCGAGAAATTCTGCCCCGTAGGAGCCATTGACTACCAGCAGGAGAGCCAGCTTATTGAGGAACAGGTGGGGGCTATCATCGTGGCTACCGGCTACGATCTCTATCCTGTAGAGCGGCTGGGCGAGTACGGTCACGCAGCCATCCCGGACGTGATCGATGGGCTGGCCTTTGAGCGTTTGCTTTCCGCCTCCGGGCCCACGGCCGGCAAAGTACGCCGTCCCTCCGATGGCCGGGAGCCTAAAGAGGTGGTCTTCGTGCAATGCGCCGGGTCCCGCGACCCGGAGATGCACCTGCCCTACTGCTCCAAGATATGCTGCATGTACACGGCCAAGCACGCCATGCTCTACAAGCATCGCGTCCACGACGGGCAGGCTTACGTCTTCTACATCGACATCCGGTCGGCAGGCAAGGGCTACGAGGAGTTTGTGCAGCGGGCTATGGAGGAAGATCGGGTGCTTTATCTGCGGGGCAAAGTGTCCAGGATATTTCGCGAGGGAGACAAAATCATGGTCTGGGGCGTCGATACCCTGAGCGGGATGCCGTTGGAGATAGCCGCCGACCTGGTCGTCCTGGCTACGGCCATGCAGCCTCGACAGGATAGCCAGGAGTTAGCCAAAATGCTGGGCATCGAGGTGGACGCACACGGCTTCCTCACCGAGCTTGAGGGCAACATGCAGCCCGTGGAGACGGTTAGAGCAGGCATCTTCCTGGCCGGAGCAGGCAGCGGCCCCAAAGACATCCCGGAAACGGTGGCCCAGGCCAGCGGGGCGGCGGGCAAGGTGCTGTCCCTCTTCGCCCGCTGGGCCGGAGGGCCAGAGGTGGAGACGATGGAGGCTGTGGCCGAAGCGGAGCAGATCGTGGAGAGGGTTTGACCCCCGATGAAGCGCAGGAGCCAGCGCCAGTTTAGATTGCGGCCTGGTTGGGGAGATACAAGATGAAGGACGAAGAGAAGACGCAAGAGCAACTTATAAATGACTTGCTGGCATTGCGCCAACGGGTTGCTGAACTGGAAGCGTTGGAAGCTGAGCGCCAGCGGGCGGAGGAGGCTCTGCGGGAGTCTGAAGAGCGATTTCGTCAACTTGCCGAGAACGTACAAGATGTCTTCTGGTTAGGAACTCCTGGAACTGGAGATCAAAGGCGAGTTCTGTATGCCAGCTCTGCATTTGAGAAGATATTTGGCGTCAAACCAGAAGAGGTTTACAAATCCGATAATGCCTGGCTAGAGGTCGTATATGAGGAAGATCGAGATCGTGTTCTTGGTTCCTTGGAAAGATTCCTGCGGGATAAGGGTGATTACAATGTAGAATATAGAATCGTCCGGCCTGATGGCGCCATTCGTTGGGTTTGGGCCAGGGGATTTGCCATCAGAAATGAGAAGGGCGAAATCTATCGTACTGCTGGGTTGGCACAGGACATCACCGAGCGCAAGCAGGCGGAGGAGGAGATCCGCAGGCTCAGCCAGTTCCGGGAAAGCATCATCGATAATATAGATGTGTGGCTCGACGTGCTCGACGAGGAGGCTAACATCCTGGTCTGGAACAAAACCGCAGAGGAGATCAGCGGCTACTCGCGCCACGAGGTCGTAGGGCACGGTAAGATTTGGGAATGGCTCTACCCTGACGAGGGGTATAGAAACGGGATTCTGGCGAGAGTCACCGACAGCATCGAGAGAGAGGATACCGAGACAACCATCCGGTGCAAGGACGGCCAGACCAGGATTGTATCGTGGAGCCCCCGGAAGCTGGTGGACGAGAAGGGCGTGGTGATGGGGTCGATCGTAATTGGCCGTGACATCACCGAACTCAAGCGGGCGGAGGAGGAGCGAGAAAAACCCGCCGAGGGCGAAACGTTGGACCGCCTGCTGCCCATCTGCGCTTCCTGCAAAAGGATACGCGACGAGGAGGGCCATTGGCATCAAATCGAAGTCTATATTCAAGGCCGTACCGGCCTTGATTTCAGTCATAGCATTTGCCCTGACTGTGCCAGGAGGTTGTATCCACAATTTTTTAAGGGCGAAGAAGGCCCATGAGCCTCATTTGGAGGGGTGCAGAGGTCTTTCTTGAGGCTAGAGGAAAGGGGCGTTGGGGAGGTTCATGAGAAAAATTGGCGTTTTCATCTGCCACTGTGGACTCAACATCGCCGATACGGTGGATGTGGAACGGGTACGGGAAGAGATCAAGAGGTACCCCGACGTGTTTCAGGCGGTGGATTACAAATACATGTGTTCTGACCCCGGCCAGGACCTCATCCGGGATACCATCCGGGAAATGGGCCTGGACGGCATGGTGGTGGCGGCCTGCTCCCCGGCCATGCACGAAGCCACTTTCCGCAAGACCGCGGCCGCGGCGGGGGTCAATCCCTACCAGTGTGAGATCGCCAACATCCGGGAACAGTGTTCCTGGGTGCACCAGGACGATAAGGAAGCAGCCACCCATAAAGCCCTCGGGATCATCCAGACTATTGTGGAGAAGGTGCGCCGCAATGAGTCCCTGACGCCCCTCAGCCTGCCGTTGGTCAGGCGGGCGCTGGTAGTTGGCGGGGGCATCGCCGGGCTGACGGCTGCCCTGGACATCGCCGAGGCCGGTTATCCGGTGCTGCTGGTGGAGCGGGAAGCTGCGTTGGGCGGCAACATGGCCCGTCTGTCTGGCCTCTATCTCAATTTCGATGCTGCTTCCGACTTCCTGGCCGCCAGGATCGAGGCCGTCGAGAATCACCCTAACGTCGAAGTCCTGACCGAGACCGAGGTGGAGGAAGTCAGCGGCTACGTGGGCAATTTCAAAGTCAGGGTGCGCCGTAGAGATGGGCAGGAGCTTGAGCATGAGATTGGGGCTATCGTGGTGGCTACTGGCTACGACCTCTATCCCAGGGAGAAGTTGGGAGAGTACGGCGGTGGGCGTTACCCGGACGTAATCGACAGTTTGCAATTTGAGGAGATGCTGGCTAACGGTGGGGTACGCCGTCCTTCCGATGGGCGGGAACCTAAAGAAATCGTCTTCGTGCAGTGCGCCGGGTCCCGCGACCCGGAGATGCACCTGCCCTATTGCTCTAAAGTATGCTGCATGTATACAGCCAAACAGGCCATGGCCTATAAACGACAGGTGCCCGATGGTCAGGCTTACGTTTTCTACATCGACATTCGCTCCCAGGGGAAAGGTTACGAGGAGTTTGTACAGCGGGCTGTGGAAGAGTACAGAGTGCTCTACCTGCGGGGCAAAGTGTCCAGGATATTCCAGGAGGATGGCAAGGTCATGGTCTGGGGCGTCGATACTCTGAGCGGCGTACCTCTTGAGGTGGCGGCCGACCTGGTGGTTTTGGCCGCGGCCACCGTGCCCAGCGCCGGGGCCAGGGACCTGGCCCAACGCCTGCGGATAGCCACCGACGAGCACGGCTTTTTCAGCGAGGCTCACCCCAAGCTGCGCCCGGTGGAGAGCCTGACCGCCGGCGTCTACCTGGCCGGGGCCGGACAGTTTCCCAAGGACATTCCAGAAACTATAGCCCAGGCCAGTGGGGCTGCGGCCAAGGTCCTTTCTCTCTTCTCGCAACGGGAGATGGTCCAGGAGCCAACGGTGGCCCAGGTCGATGAGGAGCTTTGTTCGGCCTGTGGCCTGTGTGTGGTGGTCTGTCCCTACGAAGCGCGCCAGATGCATCCCTGGCGGTCGCTTGCCACCGTCAATCCGGCCCTATGCCAGAGCTGTGGCGCCTGTATGGTGGTCTGTCCCAACAAAGCTTCCAGGGTGCGCAACTTCACCACCGCCCAGGTATTGGCTATGATAGACGCGGCCCTATAAAACTTGGTGTCTTCGTGGTAAAAAATGAACCACCAAGACCCGAGGGAGACAAAGAAGAAGCTATGTTCGATTCGAGTTTCAGTCATCTCGTCAGCCAGCGAAGCGGCGAGAATATATCCCGCTGCTATTACTGCCAGAAATGCACGGCCGGCTGCCCTACCGCCTACGCCATGGACTACAAGCCGGCCCAGGTGCTTAAGCTGATCCAGTTGGGCATGAAAGATGAGCTGCTCGCAAGCTCGGCTATCTGGCTGTGTGTGAGTTGCGAAACGTGCGGCACCCGTTGTCCTAATGAGATCGACATCGCCCACGTGATGGACGCTCTACGCCACCTGGCCGTCGAGGAGGGCTATGCCCCGGCCGAAAAAGAGATCTTTGCCCTTCATGAGTCCTTCCTGAATAACATCAGAACCTTCGGGCGGGTGCACGAAGCTACCATGCTGGCCGGTTACATGCTCAAAAGTTGGGCTCTCTTTTCCGACCTGGACCTGGGGGCCAAATTGTTCTTAAAAGGCAAAATCCCTCTCCTGCCTGCTCGCGTCAGGCGTTTACAGGAGATCAGGCGAATGTTCAAGGAGGCTGAGGAACTTTGAGATACTCGTTCTACCCCGGTTGTACCCTTCATTCTACGGCTATAGAGTATGGCCTTTCCACCGAGGCGGTCTGTCGGGCGATGGGCATTGAACTGGTAGAGCTGGACGATTGGAACTGCTGCGGCGCTTCCTCGGCCCACAGCCTTAACCCCTACCTGGCTAAAGCTTTGCCGGCCCGCAACGTGATCATCGCCCAGAAAGAGGGGCTGGATATGGCTATCCCCTGCGCGGCCTGTTTCTACCAAAGCGTTTCTGCCGATGCCCGATTGCGCCAGGACGAGACCTTTCGGCAGGAAATGGAACGGGCTTTTGGCGTTGAATACCTGGGTCGGCTCCGGCCGCGCACCCTGCTGGATATCTTCGGCCACGACCTGGGGGCCGACAACATCGCCGCCCTGGTGAAAAAACCGCTCAAGGGGCTGAAGCCCGTCGGCTATTACGGCTGTGTCCTGGTCAGGCCGCCGGAGCTTACGGGCCGTTGGGACGACCCGGAGCACCCGGTCGTTATGGACAGGCTGATGACCGCCGTAGGAGCGGAACCTGTAGCCTGGTCCTACGCCGTCGATTGTTGCGGGGTCAGCCTGACCCTGACCCGCAGCGACGTGGTCTTTAAGCTGGTGGGCAGGTTGGTGGACGCCGCCCAGGAAGCCGGAGCGAACTGCATCGCCACCGCCTGTCCTCTTTGTATGGCGAACCTGGACACCCGCCAGAAGGGTCGGGCCGAAAAGTTGCCCATCTTCTACTTCACCGAGCTACTGGCCGTAGCTTTCGGACTGGAGGAAGCCGCAGCCTGGTTCAAGCGACATCTGGTTGACCCTTTGCCTCTCCTGCGCCGCCTGAGCCTGATCTGAGCGTAGTAACAAATCTGGGAATAGAGTTGACATAACTAAGGAGCATATCTTATTATATGGCGGACAAAGCTCAATCGACGGACGTAAGTAAAGCCGTTCTCATAGTAGGAGCAGGTATCGGCGGTATGGGGTCGGCCATGCTGCTGGCCGAGATGGGGTATAAGGTCTATCTGCTGGATCGTGCGCCGGGCATCGGCGGCTCGATGCACCTTTTGGACCGCACCTTTCCCACCGACTCCTGTGGGCTGTGCATCATGGCTCCCGTGCAGCCGGCCTATTGCCCCACCCTGGAATGCGACCTGCATCCCCACATCGAAATCCTGCCCTACGCCGACCTGGAACGTCTGGAAGGGGAGCCAGGAGCTTTTCAAGCCACCATCCACCACTGGCCGCGCTACGTGGATGTGGAGCGATGTAACCGCTGCGGCCAGTGCGCCCTTGTCTGCCCGGTACCACGTCCCAGCGAATACGAGGAAGAATTGCACCTGGAGAAAGCCATTTATCGTCCGCCCTCGCGGGCTGTGCCCGACGCGTTTGTCATCGACAAAACCTATTGCACCGAATGTGGCCGGTGCGTGGAGGTCTGCCCTACGGAAGCCATCGATCTGAACAACGAACGTTCGCTGTTGGAGGGCCGCCGGTCGCAGATCGAGGTCGGAGCCGTTATCCTGAGTCCCGGCTTCACACCCTTCGACGCCCGCCTTAAGGGTGAATACGGCTACGGCCTCTACGACAACGTGCTGACCAGCATCCAGTTCGAGCGGATGATCAGCCCGGCTGGATATACCCAGGCCCACATAGTGCGCCCTTCGGATGGCACACCGCCGCGTCGTATGGCCTTTATCCAGTGTGTGGGGTCGCGGGATAACCGCCGGCCCGAGGCCGGGCGGCTCTGTGGACAGGGCTACTGCTCGGCCGTCTGCTGCATGTATACAGCCAAACAGGTAGGGGTGGCCAAAGAGTTGAGGCCCGATCTTGACATAACTGTCTTCTACATCGATATCCGCACTTTTGGACAGGATTTCGAGCGTTACTTCAACCGGGTAGCAGCTTTGCCGGGCGTCACTTACCGACGCAGCATGGTCTCCTCGGTCAAGCAGCTTGTGGGAAGCGGCGATCTGCGTCTTACTTACGTGGCCGAAAGTGGGAATCTTCGGGAGGAGGATTTCGACATGGTGGTGCTGGCAGTGGGCTTCGCGCCGCCGACGGGCTTCCAGGAGTTGGGCCGCCACCTGGGGGTGGAGTTGAACGAATACGGTTTCTGCCTGGCTCACAGCTTCGCTCCCAACCACACCTCCCGGCCGGGCGTCTTCGTGGGCGGATCTTTCCGCGAGCCCAAAGACATCCCCGAAACGGTGATCGAGGCCGCCGGGGCCTCAGCCAGTGCCGCCCGTTTCTTATCCGCCCGCGATGGTCGGCCACTGCGCCCCCCTGCCCCTGAGGAGAAAAAAGAGCAGGATGTAAGCGAAGAGGAGCCAAGGATCGGCGTTTTCGTCTGTGCCTGCGGCCAGGACGCAGACCAGGTGGTTGACGTGGAAGCGGTGGCCGCTCAGGCCCAAACCCTTCCCGGGGTAGCGTTCAGCCGGGTTGTGGCTGATGCCTGTGAGCCCGAGGGGCTGAAACAGATCGAAATGGCTATCAAGGAAAGCGAGCTCAACCGCGTGGTGGTGGCGGCCTGTAGCCCCCGCCTTTACCGCGCTCGGTTCGAGGGCGTGATGCGTGAAGCTGAACTGAACCCCTATTTGCTGGAACGAGTCAACATCCGCGAACAGTGCGCCTGGGTTCATCAGGAGGATCACAAAGCAGCCACCGTCAAAGCTGAGGACCTGGTAGCTATGGCCGTGACTACGGCTGGCTTCAACCGGGCCCTCCAGCCTGCCCACATCACCCCCACCCGGAGCGCGCTGGTTATCGGCGGCGGGCTGGCCGGGATGACCGCCGCGCTGCACCTGGCCGAGCAGGGTTGTCACGTCCACCTGGTGGAGAGGGAGGCTGAACTGGGTGGAACACTGCGCCGCGTGCGCTACGTCCTGGAAGGAGAACGTACTGACACGTTCCTCCAGAATTTGATCGCCCAGGTGGAGGGCAGCGAACTCATTTCAGTGTATAAGAGGGCGGAAGTTCAGGAAGTAAAGGGCTATAAAGGGCAGTATCAGTCCGTTGTGGCTCTGGCCGATGGAGAAATAAAGCAGTTGGAGCATGGGGCTATCATCGTGGCTACCGGGGGACAGGAGGCCAAAACGGAGGAATATCTATACGGTCGGGAGCCACGGGTGGTCACCCAACTGGAACTGGAGGAGATGCTGTCTGCCAGCGGCGAGCAGCAGACAAAAATAGATAGCCTGCGCTCAGTAGTGATGATCCAGTGTGTCGGCTCCCGCGACGAGGAGCGGCCCTATTGCAGCCGCGTCTGCTGCTCTCAGGCGATCAAGAACGCCCTGAAGATTAAAGAGCTTAACCCCCAGGTCAACGTATTCATCCTGCACCGCGACGTCTGCACCTACGGCTTTCGCGAGCTGTATTACCAGCAAGCCAGGGACGCCGGGGTGATCTTTATCCGCTACGAGCCGACCAACAAACCGAAGGTGACGCCAGGGCAGGTGCCTGGCACTTTGGAAGTGCCGGGCACCTTACAAGTCGCGGTGACGGACCCTATGGTGGGCCGTGATCTGACCCTGGAAGCCGATCTGCTGGTGTTGAGCACCGGCATTGCTCCCCACGACAACCAGGCTCTGGCGAAGGTCCTGGACGTGCCTCTGGACGAGGATGGCTTTTTCCAGGAAGAGCACAACAAGGTGCGTCCTCTGGATTCCACCAGGGCCGGTATTTATCTGTGCGGTCTGGCCCATAGCCCTCGCTTCATCGACGAAACCATCTGCCAGGCCAGCGGAGCCGCCAGCCGCGCCGTGGCACTGCTTTCTCAGCCCCGGCTGGAGGATAAGGGCCTGGTGGTGGCCGTCAATGAGCGGCGGTGCAGCGGTTGCGGCCTGTGTATCTCGGTCTGTCCCTATAGAGCGCGGGAGATGGACGAGGAGAAGCACGTGGCCCGCGTGGTCGAACTGCTGTGTCAGGGATGTGGCATCTGCATGGCGGCCTGCCCCAACAAAGCCTGTAGCCTGCAAAACCTGACCACCGACCAGGTGATGGCTATGTTGGAAGCGGTGTTATAATATATCAGTATGGAAAGGGAATGTATGGACGAATTCGAGCCTAAGATCATCGCGTTTCTATGCAAATGGTGCACCTATACCGGGGCCGACCTGGCCGGTACGTCGCGCTTGCAGTATCCGCCCCACATCCGTGCCATCCAGTTGATGTGCACCGGTGCTCTGGACCCCGTTTACGTTATGAAGGCTCTCCTGGAGGGGGCTGATGGGGTGCTTATCGGCGGTTGTCATCCTGGCGACTGTCACTATCAGAGCGGCAACTACAAAGCCCGCCGCCGGGTAGCCATCTTGAAAAATATCCTGAACCAGATGGGCTTCGACCAGGAGCGGGTCTGGTTGCGCTGGATCAGTGCCAGCGAGGGCCGTCTTTTTGCCGATACCGTCACCGAGATGGTGCAGGCTATAAAGGAAAAAGGCCCTAACCCTGTAAGGGGGCTTTGGAACATATAAGCTCACGACACAATTACGAAACGAGGCAAGAACATAAAACATGGCCCTAAACGCTTTGCTGGAAGTCAAAGACGACTTGCGGGTCACGCTGACCCGGCTGATGCGTGATCTCATCGAGAAAGGCATCGTTGACGTGTTGCTTGTGCCCCAGGTTGTACCCTCTGGCGACAACGTGGTGCAAACCCTGGTGCGCGACTCGGAACGCTTGAACGGCGTGGATCTTCTCGCCCCGGTGCTCTCGGTCAATGCCGCCACGCTGGTGGCCGACCTGACGGTCACCGGCTTCGAAGGCCGGTTAGGAGTAGTGCTCCGTTCGTGTGAGATCAGAGCTTTGATCGAATTGACCAAGTTGCAGCAAGCCAAATTGGACGACGTAATCATTATTGGCATCGACTGTCTGGGCACTTACGAAGTGCCCGATTACGCCAGATTGGCCCGGGAAAGGGAAGGGCCGCTGGAATCAAGAGGGCTGAGGATATTTGAGGACTTGAGACGGCGGGTGGAGAGGGGTGACGTACCCTCCGATCCTTCCCTGAGAACTGCCTGCCAGATGTGCGAGCTGCCTTTCCCGGAAAATGCCCATCTGACCGTTGGCTTTGTGGGCCTGGAGGCCGGGACAGGTTTGCTCATCTCCGTCCAGGATGAATGGGTCGAAAAGCTGGGATTGGCGGCTGCCGAAATACCGCCCGGCCGCCAGGAAGCTATCGACAGGCTGGTGGCGGAACGGACGGCGGAACGTGATCGCCTCTTTGCCGAGTTCAGAGAAAAGGTGAAGGATATGCCCGGCCTGCTGGCTCAGTTCTCTACCTGTATCCGCTGCCACAATTGCATGGTGGCCTGTCCCATCTGCTACTGCAAACAGTGCATCTTTCGCACCGACACTTTTGAGCACGCTCCGGCCCAATATCGCCGCTGGGTGGAGCGCAAAGGCTCGATCCGGATGCCGACCGATACCCTGCTCTTTCAGTTGACCCGGCTCAACCACATGGTAACTTCGTGCGTGGGGTGTGGCATGTGTGAAAGCGCCTGTCCCAGCCGCCTGCCTGTGGCTACCATCTTCAGAACGGTGGGCCACAAGGTGCAGGCTCTATTCGATTACCAGCCTGGCCGCAGCCTGGAAGACGAAATACCGCTGTCCACCTTCCGCGAAGACGAGTTGAGCTACATGGGAGAGAAGGAGTAGGACCATCTCAACCAGGCAGCGCGACCAGGGCATCAAGCGCAAGCTCTACGCTCAGCATGGAGTGAAGGAATACTGGCTGGTGGATCCGGATGCAAAGTCGGTGGAAGTCCTGCGCTGGAGCGTAGATGGATACAAGACCGTCGCAATCTATTTGCATAGTGATACGCTTCGTTCCCCTTTATGGGCCGAGCTGGAGCTTAAGCTGGCAGACATCTTCAAGGAGGCATAGAATTTATGGCTGAAGAGTTAATCCCTATTTACATCATGGGCAAGAGATACGACGTGCCGCCCGATTTGACCATCATGAAGGCCATGGAATACGCCGGGTACAAGCTGGTGCGAGGGGCGGGCTGCCGGGCTGGATTTTGTGGAGCCTGCGCTACGGTATACCGCACCAAAGGCGACTACAAGCTCAAGATCGGGCTGGCCTGTGGCACGATGGTTGAGCCTGACATGTACCTGGCCCAGATCCCTTTCTTCCCCGCCGAGCGGGCCACTTACAGGCTGGATGAACTGGAGCCTGCTTTTGAGACCTTGTTCCAGCTCTACCCCCAGCTTATGCGCTGTCTGGCCTGTGGCACCTGCACCAAAGCCTGTCCCCAGGACCTGGATGTCAAGGACTATATGGCCGCAGCCATGCGGGGTGACATCGTGGCCGTGGCCGACAGATCTTTCGATTGTCTGATGTGTGGCCTGTGCACGGCCCGTTGTCCGGCCGAGGAGGTGCAATACAATATCGCCATTCTCTGCCGCCGCCTGTACGGTCGCTATCTGGCTCCCAGGGCCCAACACCTGGCCGACCGGGTGGCCGAGATCGAGGCCGGCAAGTTCGACGAGAACCTGGCTGAGATGAAGCAGTTGGGCGAGGATGAACTGCACAAGATGTACAACGAGCGGGACATCGAGCCGGAGTAGTTACACTCCATACGGATATGGTCCGGCTTGACGCCTCTTCCCGGTGATGATACAATGGGATTGGGAGAGAGGGAGATAAGGAGGTGCTATCTGAGTTATGGAAGCTGATGTTAATAAGAAGGTCGAAGTTGTTCACCCTTACATCACCAAGCGGGAAGAGGGCGAGCGTAAAGTGGCCATCGTAGCCGGAACCGGCGTTCACGTTTGGGCTATTATTGGCTACAGTAAGTTGGGAATGGGCGTTGAAGAAATCTCTGAGGCTTTGCCACACCTTACCCTGGCTCAGATCCACGATGCCTTTAGCTACTATTACGACCATCGGGAAGAAATTGAGGAGGACCTGGCGAGGATTCAACTATCCGACGAAGAGGCAGAGGAACGTCAGGCTATGTTCAATGCTCTATTCCATCGATGAAAGTCAAGCTTTACGTAGATGAAGACGTTCATGACAAATTTGCCGAGGCTCTGCGAAAATGTGGCGTGGATGCCGAAAGCGTAAAAGAGGCTGACAGACGCGGTTTGAAAGATGCAGAGCAGTTGGCCTATGCTGTGTCTCAACAAAGGGCTATTCTGACATTCAACCGCGTCCATTTTGAAGAACTGGCCGTTGAATACTTTGAAAGCGGCCTTGAACACTACGGTATTATCATCTCGCCTCAATATGAATTTGGGGAGCTCCTCAGAAGAGTGTTGCAGCTATTGGAATCTACCTCAGCCGAGGAGCTACGTAACCAGATTAGATATTTGCAAAGTATGGAATAGTAACATTGCGAGGAGGAAGCAAACTATGGGATACACGCCCGAAATGCGGGAATCGATAAAGAAGGTAGAGGCCACCCGGCCAGCCCGTTTGAGCGAAACTTTCCCTATGATGTCGCCGGAGGAGAAGCAGACTGTTCTCGAAAAGTTCCATCCTGACTACATCAGGGAAGGGATGCGCGAGCTCCGGGTCGGGGTGAACGAAGGCGACCGCACCCCCAACGAGCTGGCTGAGCTGCTGGAGGGTCGTAGTCACCTGCGCTCGGATAGCCTTGATCTGGAGAGAATTGACTATGACACCGACGTGCTGGTCATCGGTGGGGGTGGGGCGGGCTCTTCAGCGGCTCTCTTGGCCCGTGAGCAAGGGGCCAGGGTCATCGTCTCCACCAAGCTGCGCCACGGCGATGCCAACACCATGATGGCCCAGGGCGGCATCCAGGCCGCCGACAAGCCCCACGACTCGCCCGTGATCCACTACCTGGACGTTATCGGGGGGGGGCATTTTGCCAATAAACCCGACCTGGTGGAAGCCCTCGTTCACGACGCGCCGGGAGTCATCAAATGGCTGGAGGACCTGGGCTGCATGTTCGATAAGGAGCCCGACGGCACAATGGTCACCATTCACGGCGGTGGCACCTCTCGCAAGCGGATGCACTCTGCCCGCGACTACTCTGGAGCGGAGATCATGCGCACCCTCCGCGACGAGGTGCGCAGTTACCCGGAGGACATCACCGTCCTGGAATTTGCTCCTGCCATCGAGCTGATCATGGACGATAAGGGCCAGGTTGCGGGGGCCGTTCTACTCAATATGGAAACAAACGAACATCTGGTGGTGCGGGCTAAATGCACTATCATCGCCACCGGCGGCAGCGGTCGCCTGCACTATCAGGACTTTGCTACCACTAACCATTATGGCGCCACCGGCGATGGTCTGATCCTGGTCTACCGTCTGGGGGCCAGGCTGTCTTTCATCGACACCATGCAATATCATCCTACCGGGGCGGCCTATCCGGAGCAGATCGTGGGGTTGCTGGTTACGGAGAAGGTGCGGGGTCTGGGGGCCCAGGTGTGCAACAGCGACGGCGTGCAATTTGTCTTCCCGCGCGAAACTCGCGACGTGGAGGCTTCAGCCATCATCCGCGAGTGCGTAGCGCACAAAAAGGGCGTTACCACCCCGTCGGGTATGGTGGGGGTCTGGCTTGATTCGCCCATGATCGACATCATTCACGGGCCGGGCACGATCCAGAAGGCGTTACCGGCTATGGTGCGCCAGTTCGCCCGTTTTGACGTTGACATTGTCCAGGACCCTATACTGATCTATCCGACCCTGCATTATCAGAACGGTGGGGTAGCCCTCAAAGCGGATGGCTCTACAGATATACCCGGCCTGTTTGGAGCCGGAGAGATTTCCGGCGGGGTGCATGGTCGCAATCGCCTGATGGGCAATTCGCTGCTGGAGATCGTCGTTTTCGGGCGGCGAGCGGGGAAGGCTGCTGCGCTGCGAGCCAGAGAAGTCACCCTGGGCAAGCTGACCCTGGGCCACCTGGACGATTGGGAGCGGCAGTTGAAGGAGGCTGGCCTGGAGCCAGAGGTCGTCTCGCCTATCCTGCTGCCGGATTACACCCGCCAGGTACGCCGCCCGGCACTGGTGGAGCTTGTTCGAGGAGAGGAAGTGTACGCCGCGGCCTCCTGAGCGCCTCTGGCTCATTTTACTTTCGATAAGCCTCACGGCGATGCATTACACGCACCAGGATGATCTCACGGCGCTCCTCGTTGATATCATAGATGATGCGATAATCACCTATACGCAAACGATAATCGCCGATGTCTATGCGCCGCAGTTTTCGTGCGCTGGGGGGACGTGGATTGTCTTTGAGGGCCAGGATGGCCTCATCCACACGGCGAAAGACCTGTGGGGGTAAATCGCGCAACTGTTTGGCCACTCTTTGAGAGGCATAGCGAAGGCGATACCTTTCAGGCATCGTTGTCCGCTTGGCTCAGGATTTTCTGGCGGAGGGCTTCGTAGTCACCACCCTCGCCTCTCTGGTAAGTGGCCCTGGCCTCTGCGATCATGGCAATGTGCTCAGGATTGGCGCCAAGGGCTGCTTCTTCCACCAGATCATCGTATTCTTCCAGGCCGATGAGCACTGCCTGGGCCTCGCCAAGATAGGTTAAAGTATAAGGAATTTTATTAACCTTGATATCCTCGATAGCCAGCTTAAGTTCATCAGGAAGGTGATCCAGGTTTAGAACCTTGTCCATCTCAGGCATGGTAACAGCCACCTATCTATCGCACATTTGACATGAGAATAAAAAATGGAGATGCCGGGAATCGAACCCGGGTCCAGAGAATTCGACCGAGGTCGTACTACAAGCTTAGTCGGTTCCCATCAGTCTCGCCCGATTTGCTCTCAACCGACTGAGCGCGCCTCGGGCCAGTCGATGGTCTTTGGCTCCCCTTATCGACCTGGGGGGAGCCGCACCCCGATGCTTATGACATCTGAGTCGGGTCTATCGGGGGGAGAACCCGGTCAGACGTGGCTGCTCTTAAGCAGCCAGTGCGAGTTGTCTCTCGCCAGTTATTTTAGTTTGCCCCTTTTAACGAGGCGGGGCGCCTCGGCTTGCAGACCAGGGCCAGCCTTCCCCGTCGAAACCTGTCATCCCCTCTGATGTATATTGTAGCACATTTGGCCTGAAAATCCAAATTCTCTGGGACAGCGCACGGTCAATGGATTTAGCCGATATGACAGTGCAATCCGTTAAAGAGGTGCAAAAATTAGGGAAAAAGCTTTTGACAAGAAAGCCATAGTGTGATAAAGTAATTCCTAAAAGATGGAGTTCACAGACGATGAAGAAGATGAGTAAATGGGAAAGAATCGAGGCCGCGCTGCATGGGGGGGAGGTTGATCGGGTGCCGATCAGTTTGTGGAAGCATTACCATCTGCAGGACCGGGCGCCCGGCCAACTGGCCGAGATCACCCTGGCTCTGCATCGGCAGTTCGACACAGATCTGATCAAGCTGACGCCCAGCGGGCTCTATCCTCTTCAGGACTGGGGGGCTACGATCCGGTTCGGTACTGATGACGACACTTCGCCCTTGATAGTGCAGCCGATTGTAGCTTCGGCTGACGAGTGGGAAACGCTGCCCAGGCTGAATGTCACCAAAGGGGCTTTGGGGCGGGAGTTGGAGATGATCCACCACGTTGCAGCCGGTTTGGACGGGACTGCACCGTTCATGATGACTATCTTCAGCCCCCTGACCCTGGCCTACAAATTGCGTGGGAATAAGGTCGAGCGGGCCGTCGAAGACCTGCGCCAGTCGCCGCGCCAACTGCACGCCGGCCTGACCACTATCTGCCAGGTGGTGCGAGATTACGCGGCTGCTTGCCTGGAAGCGGGGGCCTCGGGTTTGTTTTTTGCCACCCAGATGGCCAGTTACGACGCGCTGAGCCGCGAGGAGTATGAAGAATTTGGAGCGCCCTACGACCTCCGCATTCTGGAGTCAGTGGCGGGCAAGTCGCAGATAACGATGCTACATGTGTGCAGGCAGAATCTGATGTTCGATCTGGTGGCCGAGTATCCTGTCGACGCGATCAACTGGGCGGATCGAGCCAGTGGACCAGGCCTGGCCGAGGCGCGCCGGGTGACCAGGAAGGCGCTGGCCGGGGGGCTATCTTTGGAGACGCTGCTCGAGGGGACGGAAGAAGAGGTGCTGGCTGAGGCGCGCCAGGCCATTGCGCAAGCCGGGCGAACGGGGTTCATCCTGGCCCCGGCCTGCGTGATCTGGGGGCCCAGCCCCGACGCCAATCTGGCGGCCGCGCGCCAGGCGGTCGAGGAGACAGCTATAGGGAGCGGGTAGGTTCGCCCGCTATGTTATAAAATGTAACCGCTCCTAACCTATCGCGGGGTGTCCAAGGTGTATTTGCCCTTGTATGTAGCCCAGTTTGAATTCTTCTACAACCGTTGCTCCCACAACCGCTGGAGTCGGATGCTGGATGTGATGCAGGTTGCTTTCCAGGCAGACGCAGCGTCCTTGCTGTACATCAGCGTTTAGGAATGCATTTCAGGCTCATTCTCCATCGTTACAATCCCTTTCTGATACAATGTTCCTACAAAGTTCAGGGCCTCTTGCCCGAAACGTTCTTTGATCTGGCGTAACGTGGATCGACCATTCAACGCATCGAGGATAGGTTTGGCCTGATGAGCTACAGGGACGGCGACGTTGCCTCGCACCAGCAGGTAGCCAAATGGTTCGGAACGTGCATCGAAATGGGGGATGGGATAAGCCCCTTCGTAGAGCGCCAATTCTTCGGGTGGCTTTTGTGCTCTCTCCACAATAGGCTGATCGATCAAGGGATCTTTTTCTAAGCCGTGCAGTATGGCAACCGCCCGGCAGCCACCGCGACACTTGGGAAACTCCAGACAGCCATAGCATTGAGCGGGGATCATCTCTCGCCAACTCTGCATCTCCAGCCCATGCCATATCTCTTCAATGGACTGCTCCAGCAAGCTGCCACAGACAAGCGAGGTATGGGTGCATGGTCGGACGTTGCCCCAGGGGTCTATGACGCAATAGGTCAGGCCAGAGAGACAGCCAATGGAAGAAGAAGCAGCAAAACACTGAGGAATACAAACGCTAAACTCGGATCGGGCACCAGCCTCACGCTGAGCTTCTACGGCCTCAATTGCTTTTCGCAGTTGATCGCGAGTGGGCGCAAGCGCATTGCTTCGAACAGGCAGATAGCGTGCAAAGACGGCGCGTTCAACTCCCAACTTGGCACTGAAAGCAACGATATCGTCGATCTGGCTGCAATTTACCTGGGTGATAATCGTGCTGGTATCAACTGTGAGGCCAGCGGCAGTAGCGCGTTTGATATTGTTTACTGTCTCGGCAAAGGAGCCTTTAACCTGGGTAAATGCCTCGTGAGTGTCTGCGGTGGTACCGTGCAGAGAAACTAGCAAACCCATACATTGGGAAGTAGAGCGCAGGAGGCCGATGAGTCCGTCAGGATCTTGCCAGCGGGCGTTCGTGAGGAGGGTGAAAGAGACATCGAGGCTACAGGTAACCTCAACGATGTCCCTAAACTCGGGATGCAGAGTGGGTTCCCCCCCGGTGAAACGCAAGCGAGCGGCGTGAGGAGCAATTTTGTTCAGTACCTTTTGCCACTGAGCGGCTGAAAGGGGAGGGCCGGCTCGATCAGTAAAAATGTTTCCACAACCTGTGCACCGATTGTTACACTTTGGTGTAAGCTCAAGGGTGTAGTGAACCGGAACAGATGGAACAAGCATTAGCATCAATTACAGCACTGACTGTCCGATAGGTCAAAGCGCTTAGGCACACTTTCATCTCCAGTCAGAGGCGAGCTGGCAAGAGACACAATGGTCGCGCCTTCCGTTTTCTCGGAGTAGAAATTCAAGACCAGCCTCGACTGTTCTGGCTCGGTCCTTTCCTCTGCTGCCAGTCTGGGATCATGGTTCTTTTGGAGCTCTCGTTCCTGACGATCGCTGTTGCTCATCTTCGGCTCCTTCTCACTGCCCTCGCTGTGTTATATAAGCCCAGTGACATCCTCGATCCATTCGAGGAGCCTTGGATAACCCTCCAGACCATACTCGTGCTGTGTCGTTTCCACCTGCTTCCTGAACGCCGCAATTTCTACCATAGGCAACTGTCGAATAGTGGAGGTGATTTCTTCAAGCGTGGTTTTCAGAGCGTACGCTTCTTCTGAGAATAGCTCCAGATAGGCGCAGGCCAATGCGTAATGCCTGGCTGCTTCTTCCAAATGGCTTAATTCTCCAACACTATCTTCCCTTTTGCTTTTCCGATATTCGGCAAGCGCAAGACGCCCTTTCCCACGCTCCATTTTGCCCAAAGGGTACAGAAATTCATGCCGTTTGAACTCAATTTCGTCTATGGATGTCTCCCTTTCACTGGCAGGGAGCAAAAGTTCTTCCGGCACCTCATTCAGGACGATCTCTTCCACTTCCTTCAACACCGCAGAGGCCCTTTCAAAGTCTTTCATACCTACAAAATACAGGGTAAACAGTCTTTCCATCGCCATTGCTTGCGACCAGGTAGCTTTCTCTCGACGACACACTTCAATACACCGCTTGAAGCAGCTTTCAGCCTTATCGAAACGTTCGTTGACAGCACTCTTTGCAGCGCCTCTATCTCGAAGAATTATGCCCCAGTCCTGGTATAGAATCCCCCATCTTTCGTTGGTCTCTGCAAAGAATCTCGGCTCGGGTGCCTTTCCCCTTTCCTTAAAAACCTCCTCTGCCTGCACCAGATGCGACTCGGCTTCTTCGAGCTTGTCTATCGACTCATCCAGTTGGCCGATCCGTTCCAGGTTGGCTCCCAGAGCACGGTGGGCAAGACCGATGCCACGTGGATCTCCGATGCGCTCAAAAATGTCCAGTGCCCTCCGGCAACGCTTACTCCCCCTGTGCGGCTTATCGGCAAAATATTCTATCAGCCCTAGTGTGTTATAGCTGAGACCAATGAAATAGTCGAGGAGTAGCTTTTCACGTATCTCTAGTCCGTCCTCACATAGCCTTTTCCCTAGCCCATACCTGCCCAGGCGACCATACACAAAGCCCAAGTCGTTAAGGGTTGCAGCTTGCGTTACTTTAAGCTGACCGATTCTTTGATACCTCAAAGCCTCCTTATAAGCCTCAACAGCCTCACTAAGGCGCCCACCCATCGAAAAGCTATATCCCAAATTGCCATAAGCCCGCCCCAGCGATCGGCTAACCCGGCGGGTAATCAAGTTTTCCGAATCGAATGGAGCTTCCAGCCCTTCCCTCAATTCTTCCAAGACCTCAATTGCGTCCCGAAGCTTTTTTTCCGCTTGCTTGTATTCGCCTTTATAAGTGTGGGCAATGCCTTGATAAAGCAGGATGTCAGAATAGAAATGAGGATCATCTTCTCGCCGAGCTTGATTCAACAGGGATTCCAAAATAGCTAATCCCTTGTCAAACTCGCCTTGTACCACGATCTTAATCCTGGCGTCCTCCAACTGTCTTTCGTGGTCTGGATACGTACATCCCAGAACCTCCATCGCCTGGTCTCGTTCCTCCTGTGCAAGCTTGTAGGCTTCTCTCTCTCTGGCCCAGACGTTATTCACGAACACTTCCCGGTAGCGTATTGCCCCGTTTTCATAGTTGGCGATAAGATCGTAGTAGGCTCGCTGGGCTTCGCAACGCTGGCGTCGCCTTTTCAAGTTGATCAGCTCCCGCCTGGCCTCCATTTTCTGTCTAAGGTCTTCTACTGCCTCTGCCTGCCTTCGCTTCGACCGCCACTCTGCCTCCTGCTTCTCAATATCCGCCAAGAGTCCGCCGTAGAACTCGACGGCCTTCCGGCAGACGTTCTTTCGCTCGTCCCCTGAGGGATCTATTTCAGGCCAGATATAGGCTACAATCAAGTCACGTATCAAGTCGTGGAGCTGATATGAGCCTGTGGACTCATCATGTTTCATAAATGTCCAATCTACGATCCCGTCCAGCAAGGCTTGGGCTTCCTCTCTGGTTACCTCCAATAGACAGGTCAAGGTATCGACGGTAAAGTATTTGTACACCTGGCCCATATAGAGGATGACTGGATGATAAGGGAGCATCTCGATGTAAGTGTGAGGGGGAGGGGGTAGCTTCATGAAGCGCTGAACCAACTCGACTCTGAATCTCTCCTGCACCTGCTCAAGTTCTTCCGTGGTCATTGCCTTGAGATCATCCAAAGTATACTCACCGCTCGTCGCAGTCAGCTTTTCGGGTGAAATTGCCTCGCGCCATTGTAAGTACAGGGCCAGAGTAAGCAAGATCGGGCGCCCCCCGCTGAGGCGTTGCAACTTCCGACGCTCTTCATCACTTATTATTCGCCCCGCCTCCGAAAGCGCAAACAGTTCTTCGGTGTCTTCAAGCTTGAACTCTTTCAACTCGAGGGAATCAACCGCTCTGCTCCCCACTTTGGCGACCAAGTCATCTTGCCAATCTCTATTCCTGCGACCGGCGATGATAACGGCCGTGTTTTCCAGGCCAACCAACCACTCAGGCAGCCGCTTTCCCAGGATATGCTGCACGACCTCAAAGGTGTCAATAAGGATCACGATCCTTTTTTTAGCAGCCAACCCATTGTAGCAACTCCCAAAAGCCTCGAGGGCTTCCTTTCGCGCATTTTCTAGAGTGGGACCAGTGATGCCTGCAAGCTCGATCTCATCGGCTCTATCCCGTACCTTTCTATAATCTTTAAATGGCTCCCCGTTCTTCTTGGACAACTCATTGACCACCTCTTCCAAGAAACCTTGCCAGGTGTGAGTGGAAATGTCAAAAAAATCGATAATCTCTGTGACTAACGGCCCATCTCGCCCGTGATAGCGTTTTTGCACCTCGCGCAGAATGCTGGTCTTGCCGATACCGCCGGCGCCCTGAATATTGACTATCCGCAGATGCCCTTCGTCCGAGATTGCCTTATCAATAACGGCCATCTCGGCCTCACGGCCAACAAAAGCTTCTCGCGTAATCTCTGGTCGTGGTATCCCTGCTGACATAATCTCCTCCTTACCATCAGCATCTATGCAAATGCCTTATATGACTTTCAGTCTATCAGCCCTGTCCCAGAGTCGAACGGTGGCTATCTACAATCTTTTCCAAGCGCGCAAAGCCTTGATCTCCTATAATCTCTCTCAGTTCACTATCTTGACGCATCTCCTCAAGCAACTGAGTCGTGAAAGCAATAGCCCTATCGCCGTCCCGGTAGTGCTTTTCCAGATAGCCCTGCAATTCTTTCTGAAGCTTGTCCGCAATGCGAGGCTGAGCCTCACCCTTATTGCTGGCAATATTTGCTTGATGATAAAGTCGCTCTAAAACATAAATGCTACGATTTTCACTCACGCGCTCAATCCACTCTTCATAGATATTAGCAGCCGCTTCGTTGATTGACAAATAGCGTCCGGGCTGATTCAGGCGCAGATGCAGGGCTAGAATACGTCGTACGGTCTCATCCAGGGCAAAGCCCTTGCGCACAGAGTCCCACTCTATTAGGGAAGTCGCGGTGAGCTGCCCAAGTACCTTCAAGAAAGCTTCCGTTGCTTTAAAATAGTCCACAAATTCGGCAAGGATACGTCGCAGTATGATCACGTCGAACTGACGGACCACCGCTAGCGTCCGGCAGGCGGCTTGCAGCTCCGGTGCAATGCCCTTCATTACGTACTCGTTAATAACCTTGTCCACCAGGACGTTGACCAAATCATGTTCCTCGGCCTCCTGTCCTCTGGCCTGGTAATCATGGACGGCCTCGGCTACTTCCTCGTTGCCCATCGGGTGCCCACGGGTCAGTCGGTAAATGCGAGCGCCCATCGGGCCAACCTGTTCCTTCGTCGCCTTGAGGGGAAGAGGCTCCAGCTTTTGCGAAACGACGCGTCGCCTCACCTCGAAGCGTGTCCAGCGTTGCGGGAAACGTCCTGTCCAGATAATCACACACTTTCCCATAAGACATAAAGGGCTGATGACGTTCTCCTCCAACCAGATAGTCACCTCGGGGTCAGCCAAGTCAGTGGTATCAAAGAGAACGACTATCGGTCCTTTTTTCATCAGGTCGTTCAGATAGTCCAGGAAGGCACTTACCACCCGCTTGCGTCGCTCCAGGCGTAAGTGTTCCTTCTCTGCCTGGCGGTAACGATCCAACTCCTTTCGGAAGGTTGTTGGCTCATGCTCTCCCAGGCCGACAAATATATCCTCCAGGATCAGGACGAAGTCATCCGCGTACTGGGGCGCTCTCCGATTCTCCTCAGGATGAAAGTCCACGCGAGCAAAAGGGACAGGCATCTCCTGGCAGAGGTCGGCAATCATGTACCCTAAAGTGGTTTTCCCAATCCCTGGGATACCATACCAGTTTAGTATCGAGGCGAACGCAGGATCTCCTATCCGCACGCGGTTCAGGCGTTCCCGAACCTGACCGAGCTGTTCCGCACGATCAACCCTAACCAAGTCACGCTTTCGTTTAGTTGCTTTAGTAGACATCTTGAACCTCCTCTTCCCCGAATCATTCCTCGGATGAATAATTTTTGTATTCAGCTGTGGGCAAAATTAGGCGCTAGATATATTATACACCAAATTTTGATATTTGTCAAGAGCCAAAGTTACCAAGAACTACCCAAAAATTCGTTTTGGATAGTCGAAGCGGATTGACTGTCCCCATATCAACGGCTGCACGAAAAAAATACTTTATCAAGACATTGGAGACTGGCACAACTCTAACCATGTTTCCCTTCCCGGAGAGCAGTCAATCTGGCTTCCACCTCCCGCAACTGTTCATTTTCATATTCCAGGCTGTTGACCAAGTATAAAGGAGGTGTCATGCCATACCAGGCCAGAGTCTCTTCCAGTTTACAGATATTCGCGCTGTGCCTGGCCTGCAACTTCTTCAGATGTTCGATTTTCTGCTCCATTCCCTCAGGTACCTGTTCGAGCCCTTGGTCTGGTGATGCCGTTTCCGCATCAGGAAATGGCTTTTCAGGGGCGGGTTTTTCCTCAGCCCGACGTTCCATCCCTACCTGGATAGCTTGCACTAAACGTGTCCAGCCATTCTCTTCAAACAGGTTCACACACTGGAAATCACTCAGGCTTTCTGGCACCTCGCAGTCTTCCAGCCGGGCTGGAATCAGGTAGATATCGCTATCCAACATTTCCTCTAAAATATCCAGAGCCACCCTGATTTCCCTCTGAACCCAACTTCTTTTGTCAACCGAGTTTTTCGACAGACACACCAGGACGAATCCGGAGCATCGGATAGCTTTCTGGATCTCCAATTTCCATTTTGCCCCTGGTAGGATGTCTTTTGTGTCCATCCAAGGGTTGAATCCTATATCAGACAATTGTTGGTAAAGAGTCTCTACCTTTTCTTTATCCTCTCGGGCATAACAGAGGAAAATCTGAGCTGTTGCCATCACTGTGGAATCCTTCCGTTCGGATGTCTCAGTGAACTCTTTTTCATGTCCGTCCGACGATGAAAGTGAAAGGGCCTGAACGATTACTTCAACTGTTATCAACTCTTTCACTGGGAGCTGGCGGATGTGTGCCTTGAACACCTCTCTCCCCAATAGCATCAGGTCTCTGGGGGTCTTGGAGTACTTTATCAGTTCACTGTCAATCCTACCTCTTAATTTTGCCTCACTCACTGCATCCAGGCTTGTGATTGGTGGTCTGACTTCTTGAGTTGCAGCTTTCAATCTTTCTTGAAGTACTTGACGCAGCTTTTCGTCCGACCACTCTACTTTGACCGATCTTATGGTGCTGAAAGCCCTGAATCTGTCCAGCAATGGTTTCGTATCCAGCGGAAGAAAGAGCTTAAAAAACACCCCAGGTAGACTCATTAAGGATGCGGTGCCTACAAGAGCACTCAACAACTCGACACAAGCCCGAGGATTGCCATCGGTCTTAGGCAACCCATCAACATTGTCAATCAGTACGAACAATGTATCAAAGCCAGCAGCCTTTACTAGATCGTAAAACTCTTCCAGCAATTTCTTTGGCCCGAGCTTATCAAGAGAAACTTCATCTGTTGTCTCTTGCAGCAAGGCCGCTATAAATCGCACACGGGGATGATAGTCTTCTCCGACATTCACAAGCAACCCATCCAGGTTATCGTGGGCAAGGGCTTCCATAATAATCTGCTTGTTAACGCCTGTCCCTTCAAGTGCTGGATTAATGTGAAAATCCGCTAGGCAATCGGTAAATCGCTTTATGAGCGCTCTCGAGTATACCGAAATCTCGAAGCCATCCACAAGTGTGGGGTTCTGGAACAAGTGATCGAACAACAATGGTAAGCCATTTTGGAGAATGGCCTCTACATGCATCCGGGCTGTGATAGAATCCAATCCCCTTTCCGCCCTCTCAACAACTTCCTCGAAATTATCGTAAGTGACGCTGAATATCTTGCCCAGAACTTCATCCCCGATAGCGCAAGAGTGTTCCACCATGCGCCTGCTGGCTGTCTTGCCTCCTCCCTGCGGAGCGTAGAGGACGGTCGAGTTCTTACCAAGCAACTCTCCAAAGCCCTCAGGGTAGATAAAGTACTCCCCCAGATGAGGCTCGTCTTTGGCGTCTATCTCCGAGAACGGATTCCATTCAAAGCCCGCTTCCTTTAACCATTTAGATAGTCTTTCCTCGAATCCGAGATCCAAGAGGTTCCCCTGCGGCGGATTGTTGGGTTGCACGTGTTATTGCCTCCCTCAAGCATTCAACAGCGAACTGTCCCGGTGTAAGAAAGATAATTTGGTGGCCTCCTCAATTATTATACCACAAAAAGGTTATTTTCAGGTAAAGATCAGGTTAAGATTTGGTTAAAAATTTTGGCCCTCAAGTTAAGAGCATTGCTTCGGTACCCTCTGCACCTGCATCAGCAGATCGTTGCAATACACCTCTGCTCGCTTCAATTCATTCTCTGGCACAGCACGATTGTGGGCCAGAGGGTTACGTACACGAAGGATGTCCTCGATCTTGCTCTGCAACTGGCGCTTGGCGGTCCTGCCAGGACCAAACGTATCCCGAAACAACCCCCACTCGGCGTTGATAAGAGTCAGCAGGTCACCCAAGTGCGAGTAATCAAGCAGCGATGGAGCGGGCTGTCTATAGTGGCCAAATGTCCGCTCATCTTTGGCACGGGCTTCCGCCCAAGTCCGGCGCATTTCCTGGTTAACACGCCCCATCCAATTCTCTCCGTACTGCGCTTCGTAACGAGCGGCGACGAACCGACGCAAGCCGGTCTCCAGTTCGCAGATGGCATTCCAAGCAGCCTCGCGGGCTGCCGCTTCTTCAGCCGACCAGACCGGTTGATCCAGATCGGCGATGAGGGGTGGTGTCGGTGGGCCGGCCTTGTCGGCTGGAACCAGGCGCAGCTCTTCCTTTTCCTGGACCTTCCTCCATGCCTCCTCAGTGATAAACCATTCGCTCTCCCCCTCCGGTACGGGCAACTTGCAGTGCTCTGACAGGAGCAACCCGGCCAAACGGATTAGATGGCGCGGCGATCCGCGCGCCATCTCTACCATCTCCCGTTCAACTCGTCCCCGAAGCTCGGGCACACACACGGCATCTAGGCTCGGAAGGTTACCAAATACCTCCAACCGCTTGCGTAAGACCTCCAGCAAGCTATCATCCGTCCACTCAAGATGTCTGCAGGATAATCGGTCTAACCGCACAGCAGGTCTCGCTCTGATTGCATCTTCCATCTCTAATGGCAGAAAAAACTTGAAAGCCAGCCGGGGGAGTTCCATCAGTGTCAGATCTGCTAACAGCGGCTCGATGAGTGCCACCGTAGCGGTCGGGTCAGCCGCCGTCTCCTGAAACTCATCCACACGGTCTACCAAGATGTATATAGCCTCAAATCCAAGAGAAGCCAACAGCCGAGACAGGTCATTAAAGAGCTGGGCAGGAGGAGCCTCCTTCCTGGCTTCCAGTGCCTGGATCATCCTGGCTGGAACTCTCTCTTTGTCTCGTAGGAATCCAATACTACTGCTGAACGCTGAATCGAGGGAAAGAATTTCAGCGTTAGACAGGGTATTAATTTGATCAAATGTCAGATAGTCGCTATATGTGGAAACAAACCAGCTTAGGTATATCCTGTCGAGATCCGGTAATAGACTGAATACTTTCAGAGCTATGGGGCTTTGGGCAAGAAAGCCCGCTAATGCTAACATAGCTTGTTTCAGAATCTCAACAGCATGGTGACGGGACGTAATGCGAAAGGGGTCTCTATTAACTTCTCTGTGGTCCATAACTTGACTGAAATCGGTATATGGGACGCTCAGAATGCTCCCTCGGGTGAGGTTATTTCGACAATTGTAGTCCATCATCACCCGCTGAGCAGTCTTGCCACAGCCTCGAGGGGCAAAGATCAGCGTTGTCTGGGGCGCTGAGGCGCTACCCAGTATTTCATCAAAGTAAGGGGGAGCGACAAAGTACTTATTCAGGCGGTCTGGATCTTCACTGCCCGCCTCTTGACTGGAAAATGGATTGTCCCTGAACCCAAATGTTTCGAGCCAGCACTCCAGAGTTGTCTTGCCCATCTTCTTACCCAAAACCTAATGCACTATAGTATAACTAAGCCGCCCATTGTCTTGCTACGACAAACGAAACTGACGTTGTGCACCAACACCATCGCCTTCTTCGTCAAGCAGGTGATTATGGTTGCGTATGCCCACTACCAGCCTTCGATAACTTCCTGCTTCAGTAGCTTGTCCCAGGCCATCCGCTGCGACTCTGCCAATTTCTCAACTCTCCAAGGGAAACAAAAATCCCGCCGGGGTGCCATCTAGCTTGCCTCCGGCGGGCTTCTATGCTATACTTCCCATTGCCGGGGTGTCGTCACCACCCTGGTCGCCGCCTCGGGCTCCACCTAAGCCGCGAGGCTTCGTTTATTTGAGACCCTTATAAAGTGCCTTCGGGCTCTGTTTTATTGTACCATAACTTATCTTTTCTCGCAACCTTTTGTGGGTGAGCGTCACTGGTTGGGGACATGGTTCT
>CAZYHC010000045.1:0-44912 GCA_964646625.1 uncultured Anaerolineales bacterium | reverse complement strand
GCCCCCTGAGCCTCTGCGGGCTCGGGCCGCCTAACCTAACTGCGTAAATACTGACAGAGGATAACCTGGACATCGCTCGCGCTCGTCAGGTGTTGGACGAGGATCACTATGACCTGGACAAGGTCAAGGAGCGTATTCTGGAGTACCTGGCCGTGCGTAAGCTGCGTCTGGAGCGTCAGAAGGGGGCGCAGGAGGAAGAGAGAGAGGTGGATTACATCCGCCGCGAACGGGAGGGGGCCATCCTTTGCTTTGTAGGCCCGCCAGGGGTGGGCAAAACTTCCCTGGGGCGCTCCATCGCCCGCGCTCTGGGGCGGAAGTTTGTGCGCATGTCCTTGGGCGGGATGCGCGACGAAGCCGAGATCCGTGGTCATCGCCGCACCTACATCGGAGCGATGCCGGGCCGTATCATCCAGGCTCTCAAACGGGTGGAATCGAAAAACCCGGTTTTCATGCTGGATGAGGTGGACAAGATCGGCACTGATTGGCGCGGTGACCCCTCCTCCGCGCTGCTGGAGGTGCTGGACCCGGAACAAAACGTCGATTTCCGCGATCACTACCTGGACGTGCCCTTCGATCTTTCGCAGGTGATGTTCATCACTACGGCCAATCTTCTGGACCCCATCCCTGCTCCTTTGCGCGATCGGATGGAAACTCTCATCCTGTCCGGTTACACCGAGGAAGAGAAAATCAAGATTGCTCAGCAATATCTCATCCCGCGCCAACTGAGAGAGAACAGCCTGCGTCCGGGAGAGATCGAGATCACCGAAGAGGCCATCCGCCGGATCATCCGCGATTACACCCGCGAGGCAGGGGTGCGTAATCTGGAGCGCGAGATCGGAGCAGGCTGCCGCAAAGTGGTGGTTAAGGTGGCCGAAGGCCATACCGGGAAAACGGTGATAAGCGAGGAGAATGTGACCGAGTTTCTGGGCAAACCTAAATATTTCTTCGCCGCAGCGGAACGGACGCAGATACCTGGCGTGGCCACCGGCCTGGCCTGGACGGCCACGGGCGGCGATATCCTTTTCATCGAAGCTACCAGGATGCCCGGCGGCAAAGGGTTCACCGTCACCGGGAAGTTGGGCGACGTAATGAAGGAGTCGGCCCAGGCCGCCTTGAGCTACGTGCGCTCCAAAAGCGAAGAACTGGGCATCGCGCAGGATTTCTTCGAGAATAGCGATATCCACCTGCACATTCCGGCCGGCTCTATACCCAAGGATGGCCCTTCAGCCGGAGTGACGATAGCTACTGCCCTGGCCTCGTTGCTGACCGGACAACCGGTCCGCTCCGACGTGGGCATGACGGGCGAGATCACTTTGCGCGGCCAGGTGTTACCGGTGGGCGGCATTAAGGAAAAAGTGTTGGCTGCCAATCGCACCGGGCTATCCACCGTCATTATTCCCAAACGAAACGAGGCCGATCTGGACGAATTGCCCCCCGAGGTTAGAGAGAAAATGAGATTCATTTTGGCTGATAAAGTTGAGCAGGTTTTCGACGCCGCTCTGGATGGCCAGAAGGAAAAGGAGTAGTCTTGCGCAAGATATTGATTGTCGTTTTCCCGCTCGAACCCTTTAACCGTGCTCAGCTTCTAGAGGCCATCCAAAAAAGCCTGGAGAGAATGAGAGATGAAAGTGACTGACAGTAAAACCGATAATAAGACTGATAGTAAAAAGAAAACACAATTGCAATGGAGACAGGTGGACCTTCACATTCATACCCCGGCCTCGGCCTGTTATGCCGAGCCGAACGTTTCATACCTGGATATCCTGCATAAGGCCGAGAGTAAAGGGCTGGACATCATCGCTTTAACTGACCACAACACTGTGGCTGGTTGTGCCGCCCTTCGCAACGAGATTCAAGAGCTGGAGCTGCTGGAACGTTTGGGCCGTCTGCGCGCTAAAGAAAAAAATCACCTCGACGAGTATCGCCGTCTGGGAGGCAAAATCCTGATCTTGCCCGGCTTCGAGTTCAGCGCTACCCTGGGCTTTCACATTTTGGGCATCTTCTCCGAGCAGACCTCCATCCGCGAGCTGGAGCACATTCTGCTCGACCTCAACGTCCCGCCCGACAAACTGGACCAAGGCAGTACCGAGGTGGGAGCCACCACCGATGTTCTGACCGCCTACCGCATCATTGACGAGGCCGGCGGGCTGGTCATCGCCGCGCACGCCAATTCCACCCACGGCGTGGCCATGCGGGGCTACGATTTCGGAGGGCAGACCAAGATTGCCTATACCCAGGATCCACACCTGCACGTTTTGGAGGTGACCGATCTGGAGAGTGGTCGGCGACGGACAACCGCCTCTTTTTACAGTGGCTCCAAGCCGGAGTATCCCCGCCGCATGCACTGCATCCAGGGTTCCGACGCCCACCGCGTGACCCGCGACCCCAGGGATAAGAATGCCCTGGGCGTCGGCGACCGGGTCATGGAGGTGCTTTTGCCTGAAGTGAGCTTTGAGGCCCTGAGAGCGGTCTTTCTGGGTGACGATTTCGCCCGTACCCGGCCCTACCGCCCCAGCCAGGCGCCCTTCGACCACGTGCGAGCCGCCCGTGAGCAGGGGCCCAGCATCGTGCAATCCTTTCACGAAAGCATGGCCCGGCGAGGGGGGCGACTCCACGCTATTATTTGTGATGTGGTAGCCTTTGCTAATTCCAACGGCGGCACCATCTACGTGGGCGTGCGGACTAACCCCAAGAACAAGCCGGTAGGGATCGATAAGCCGGAAGAGGCCATCGCCGCGCTCAGAACCGAGATCCAACGCAAGATCACCCCGCCCCTGGAGGTGACTATCGATTCCCTGGAGAGCGAGGGCAAGAATTTGGTGCGCATTGTGGTGCCCAGGGGGCCGGACATCCCTTACACTCTCGACGGGGCACACATCTACGTCCGCCAGGAGTCGGAGACGAACCTGGCTGTGCGTGATGAGATCGTGCAGTTGGTCGGGCAAAGCCTGCTCCCGGCGATGAAGACAGCCGAACCCCTGCCCGAAGATGAAGAAGAGGAGAGGGAAGGCGCCGAACTGGTCAGAGGTCTGTTCCACATCGAGCCTCCCAAGACAGGTGTGGAGATCATCGACTCGGTGGAGCGCAAAGGGACGATGTACCACACCGTTATGGACCTGCGCAACGACAGCGTGGTGCAAAATGTGAGCCGCTCCTCGGCCCGTCGTCTGTGGCGCTATGCCATCACCCAGCGCGAAGAAACCCCTGACCTGGAAGACAAGATCACCTGGAAGGGCGATATCGGCTTCTGGAAAACTTATAAGCGGGCCGGGAAGGTGCGTTACAACCTGGCTCAGCGCGACGTGGAGGGCAAAATCCACATCTACTACGGTGTGACAGAGGAGGGTATTCACGGAGAGTGGAGGCGGTTTATTAAGGGCGAATAGAGATTTTGTAGATGGGCAAGAAAAGCGTGCTCAAAAGCATCCGTAGCCTGCAACGCAGAATTGCCGAGCATCAGCAGAAAATTGTAGTCGAACAGGGTAAAGATGTACCTGATATGGGCTTGGTTAGACATTGGGAGAAAGAAATCAGAACTTTTGAAGCCAAGGTAGAACGTCTCAGAAAGCGGATAGGCAGGAGATAAAAAACAGTGAGAGAAACTGTGACAGCGATTGGTGAGAAGAGAGAACAGTTACAACGCGCTCTGTCGGAGCTTCGATACGAACAGCTATCTCTGCTGGCAATGCATTTGTCCGAAATAGATGACGAATGCTCCATCTATCAACAGCAGATCGGGGCTTTGCTCTCGGCCGATGGTCGTGATTTCGATGAACTTATGGATAGACTGGTCGAGGTTAAATATTCCCTTGAACACATGCTGGATCATATACAGTCGGTGGGAACGTTGCTCGACGAGAGCCTGGAGATTCTGGATGCGCTGGAGGAGTAGATGAGAACGCTTGAAGAGATGATTCAGGAGTTGCCTCCCGAACTCCAGCAAGAGGTGAAGGACTTCGTGGAGTTCCTGCTGGAGAAAAAGGTGCACAGGAAGCAAAAGAAGCTGCGCATGACCTGGGCTGGTGCGTTGCGTGAGTTCCGTGACCAGTTTACGTCCCTGGAGCTCCAAAAGAAGGCTCTTGAGTGGTGGGGTGACTGATGATGACGCCTTCAAATATCCTGTCGGCGGACAAACCTTTAACCGATCCAAAGGATGATCGATTAAGGTATGCCCCATTCGCAGAACATCTTGCAGAAAGCATTTGCAAGATGATCTCTCCCGAAGGACCGGTTGTTGCCATTTACGGTTCTTGGGGCTCAGGTAAGACAACACTATTGAATTTTGTGTATCATTACCTTCAACAAAAGCCAGAAAGCGAGCAACCGATCATTGTGCGGTTTAATCCCTGGTGGTTTTCTGGACACGAAGACCTTACAAGGCGCTTTTTTGACCAACTGCAAGCCGTCTTGAGGAGCAAAGGGAAATCCGTGGCGGAGGACTTGATAAAGCGAATAGCTGATTTTGCCGAGCTTGTCTCTGAAACCTCCATCCCTTACGTTTCAAACGGCAGCAAGGTAGCAGCAGGATTACTTGGAGCGAAGCAAAAGGATGTGCCCGAATTAAAAGGTATAATTGCAGACACACTCCGAGAGCAGCAGAAGCGGATATTGGTCATCATTGATGACATTGATAGGCTCACTGCTGAGGAGATCAGGCAACTCTTTCGCGTTATCAAAGCAGTTGCGGATTTCCCTAACATCATTTACCTTCTGGCCTTCGATAAAGATGTCGTCATAAAAGCACTTGCAGAAACACAGGGTATACCTGGAGAAGCCTACCTGGAGAAAATCGTTCAGGTGCCCTTTGAACTACCTCTTCCCGATAAGACCTCTCTCTATGAGTTACTTTCTGAAAAACTCAATGCGATACTCGCCGGCTCGCCAAAGGAGCTATTTGACCAAACCGACTGGGGCAATGTTTACTTGGACGGTATAGAACACTTCATTGCAACACCCCGCGATGTTGTTCGCCTGACAAACACCCTAAGCGTCACATATCCTGAGGTGAAAAGTGAAGTGAACGCCGTTGATTTCATTGCCATTGAGACGCTCCGAGTCTTTTGCCCACCGGCATATGACATAATCCGAAAAAACCCTGGGGCATTCACGGGGTATATTGATATCATAAAAGGCTCTCCCGGCCCCGAAGTAGACAACTTCAAGCCTTTTCACAATTCGTGGCTGGATCAGGTTCAAGAGAAAGATAGAGAATCAGTCACGCGGCTGCTAATACGTCTTTTCCCAAGGTTACAAACGGCTCTCGGCAACACCGTTTTTTATGTAGATTGGGGATCAACATGGCGTAGGCAACTTCGTGTATGCAGCCCGGACATATTTCCCATTTACTTCCGCTTGGCGATACCAGAAGGCAGCATATCCCGTACTGAGATGAAAGCTATGCTTGCTCTGGCGGACAATGCGGGGGCATTCGGTGCAAAACTCGTAGAACTCGCCAATCAAAAACGCCCTGATGGCACAACTCGCGTTCGTGCATTTCTCGAACAACTTGAGGGTTATACTGAGAAAGAAATTCCTTCAGGGTGTATTCCCACGATTGTGCAAGCGTTTTTTGATGTGGGCGACGAGCTACTGCGCTCCGAGGATGAATTACCCCAGATGCTTGGTTTAAGGATAAGGAATGATTTCAGAATGGGACGCATCATCTGGCAGCTTTTGTATCGGCTCGAAGAGCCAGAGCGGTTTAAGGTGTTGAAAGAGGTGATGTCAAATGGTAGGGCAATCGCAACAATTGTGAGGGAAGTGGTAGTTCTCGGCGAGCAGCATGGCAAGTATGAAGCCAGGCCCGAACCAGAAGACGAAAGGGTCGTCAATGTACAACATCTTCGGGAATTGGAAGAGCTTGCTTTGCACAAGATACAAAAAGCTGCACAGCAGGGTTCCTTACTCCTAGCACCAAAGTTACCTACTATCCTTTATAGCTGGCGGGATTGGGCTAACGGGGAGGAAGAAGTCAGGCAGTGGGTTAAAAAGGTTATCAGCGGTGATAAAGGGCTCGTTGAGCTTTTAGAGAAGTTCCTTAAGAGGCGTTTCAGGCGGTATGTATCCGATAAGGTTGGAACAACGTTTTACAGACTTGATCCTCAGTGGCTTGAACCTTTCCTTGAGCCTTCCGAAATCATTGGCCGTGTCAGGCACCTTGCCGAAGCCAATGGGTTAACGGAAAACCAGAGAATCGCTATGAGACAGCTCGTTAAAGAATACGAGATAAGGGAGCAAGGAAAAGACCCAGATCACCCATCGGTTTGGGAGGAGGAGTAGCCATGCGTTATTGCGTCGCTATGTTGGCTCTAGCCAGATTGGCGAAGCTTTCCATGAACTCTCGTTCAGCCTGGCGCACGCTTTCCCAGGCTCGCTCCAGTTCTGGATACTGTTGGCAGAAACTCTTCCTGAATCGAATCAACTCAATGCCCACGAGGCGGTTGCTCTCGGTGTCTATGTCCACATATAACCCTTCGTCTAAAGGGACAGTAATCGCCTCATCCGATGGGCCGAGGGTAAAGTAAATGATATCCTCAGCTTCATCGTAGTCAAAAGGAATATCTCTGACTTTGATTTGCTCAGTTAGTTCAGCTAGAGCTCGTTTGGCCTTCTCTATCGCTGTCATATCAAATCTCCTTTTCTTGAAATCTCAGCGGTCAGAAAGGCTGTCCTGACCCATCCTCGTCGGGTTCCATCTCTTGTAGTATAATATTGGACAACGACCATCAGGTATAAATCTTTCCTTCTGCCCACTCCATAGATGTAGTAATCTAGACAATCATCCCAATCCTTGTCCGTCGTGATGACCTGGGGGAAAGCTATTGCCTGTTTGATCAGGGAAAGATATCTGGACATCCAGGGACGTTTTTTCTTGATATGTCTCTCCCAACGCCGCTTGCACAGCCGTACACGGATGCCCTGACTGTCCTCTATTTCAAAAAGATAATTCATTATGAAAAACCCGCAAAACGTCGGAAGGATAAATTTATGGCTATTTCAATTGGCATCCTGACCGTCAGCGACCGCAGCTATCTTGGGGAGCGGGAAGACCTGAGCGGCCCCGTCATCCGCCAGATGGTCACCGAGCGTCTGGCGGGGGCCAAGGTGGAACTGGAAGCGGTGGTGCCCGATGAGATCGACATTATCAAGGGTACCCTGATCGTCTGGGCCGACGAGGTGGGTCTCGACCTTATCCTGACCACCGGGGGCACGGGTTTTGCTCCCAGGGACGTGACGCCGGAGGCTACGGTGGCCGTCATCGAACGACCCACGCCGGGTTTGGTAGAGGCCATGCGCGCCGAGAGTCTGAAGCTCACCCCCCATGCCATGCTCTCGCGGGCGGCGGCCGGCATCCGGGGGCGCACCCTGATCGTCAACCTGCCTGGCAGTCCCAAAGCCGTGCGCGAGAACCTGGAAACCATCTTACCGGTTCTGCCCCACGGCCTGGAGCTTCTGCGGGAAGCAAAAAACGCAGACCAACGACACGAGTATCGGGCTCGTGCCTGAAGGGGCCGATGGGCCCAGACTTCACGTGTACCGTTTGACCTCGAAGCGATAAAGCTCGAACGGTTCATCGGCGCCAATGCCCGCTTTGTTTCGAGCGATCTCCACCTGGTACTCCACCGTATCTACACCTTCCAGGTCGGGAAGGAGCAACCCCCGTCGCCAGTCGGTCTTGGACTTAACGATGACGCCGTAGCGTTTGGGGTCCAGTTCGTCCTGACTTGTCACCGGCTCCGGTTCGGTCAGGACGTCCACCTTAACGTCCAGGCTATCCAGTTCGTTGGGACGCACCGGTGGGAAACGAGGATCGCGGGTGGCGGCGCTGATGGCATTATGGATGACCTCCAGGGCAACGTTAGCTTTGGAAGGCTCGATCGTGCCGATGCAGCCTCTAAGGACGTCCTGGGTGCCGCGTTTCTGGTGCAGAGAGACAAACACGCCGGCCCGTCCTTGCATTTCCGGGGTCAGCTCCTGTGGGGGATCTATGGTGCGTTCATCCCGCACGTAACTCTCGATGGTTTTTCTGGCCAACTGAACGAGAGGATGTGAGTCTTTCATTACTCGGGTCTCCTTGTTCTTCAACGGATCTGGCGGCCGTCTTCTTCTCTTCCAATCCAGGCTTCCGCGCTTCCACAATTATATTTTACACCAATCCCCCTCGAAAGTAAACCTCCAGACCGGGGAGGCACGATCCGGTGTCGGCCTGAAGCTGAATGGGGTTCAGGGGTTGTGGTGGCTATCAGGCTGGTAGTGGTGACGGTGGGGGTGGCGGTGAGGGTGGATGGGGGTGAAAAGGTAGGGGTGGGTGTCGGAACGGGAGCCACGATCAAAGCCATCACCCCCAAACAGTAGCAGGGTAGGCTCAAGAGTATAATAGATACCGAGAGCCCATAAATTACCCTCTGCCTGCCCGACAGATGAGTATACCAGTTCGTCCATTCTTTCCACACGGCGTTGTCTCCTGGCTTTAAACTAAGGGGGTGATTTGACTTTTGAGACCGTTGGCTTTAAAATGTTGATACCAAACCGAGAGTGACGATGAGCATGAGTGTGAAATTCAGGCTACGAGAAGGGTGGTCAACCTTTTTTCTGCTCAACGGGATGCTTCTCAGTCTGGCCTGGTCGATCCAGGCTGCGGGCTGGATCGAGGGTTTGGACCGGCTGCCCTGGGTGGTCGTGGTGGCGCTGGCGCTCGGTTTACTCCTGACCAAGAGCCAGCTATCAGATCCTTCCATCCACATTCTCAGTGCTTTGTTTGGCACCTTTTGGGCCGTGTACCTGACCGGCACCCTGCTGCCGGGCGAGCTGAATTGGCGTCAGAGAATTATAGAGTTGGCCGAGCGGTCGCTCCACTGGGTAGAAAAAGCCCTGAGCGGCGGGACCAGCAGTGACCACCTGCTCTTAGTGCTGCAACTGGCGGTGCTTCTCTGGTGGCTTGGTTACTCCTGCGCCTGGTTCACCTTCCGCTGGCCGAGAATCTGGTGGGTGTTGATTCCCAGCGGCATAGCTATGCTTTTCAATCTTTACTGGGCGCCAACCCACTTAAACCTTTACTTCGCTCTCTACCTGTTCTGTGCGTTGCTTCTGGGGGTGCGTCGCAACGTGCGTTTCAGGGAATGGAAGTGGCAGGTCAGAGGGATCGGCTATAAGCCTGACGTTGGTTATCACTTCCTGCGTGCTGGAGCAGTTTTTGCGCTGCTCGTTCTTCTGGCGGTCTGGTCGTTGCCCATCGCCGGAGTCAATGCCCGCCTGCTCGCCGCCTGGGAGCAGTTCCGCGATCCCTGGCAGGCCCTCGGGATTCACTGGGATCGTCTCTATTCGGCGCTCAATTACTACCCCACCGGGCGAACGGGGTTTTCGCCCCTCAACCATTCTTTAGAGCTGGGCGGCCCGCTTCAGTTGGATGACGAACCGGTCATGGACATCTGGGCCGAACACTACGGCTACTGGCGGGCCGAGGTCTACGATACCTATACGGGCCGCAATTGGGTCAACACCGACCGCTATTTGACTTCTCTGGAGGCGGGAGCCCCCCTGTCACGGGCTGGCTATAAACTCCGCCGGGAGGTGCACCAGACCGTTCGCCTCCTGCGCGGGGGCACGAATTTGATCTATGTCTCTTCTCAGCCGGTGCGGGTCGGTCTACCGCTTTGGGTGGTGCTGGGTTCTTCCTCTTTAGAGAACGTTTTGATGCTCTATAGCCCTTCTGACCTGGAGGCCGACCAGACCTATACCGTCGTTTCCTCCGTCAGCCAGGCCGATGTGGACAGCCTGCGGAGAGCAGGTAATGAGTACCCGGCCTGGGTTACCGAGCGTTATCTCCAACTACCGACCACCCTGCCCCCACGCGTGCGCATCCTGGCCCAGAACCTCACCCGCGGATATGACAACGCTTATGACAAAATCGCCGCTCTGGAGGACTATTTACGCCGTATCCCTTACAACGAGGGGATCGAAGCGCCGCCAGAGGGGCGGGATGGCGTGGATTATTTTCTCTTCGCGGCCCGCCAGGGTTATTGTAGCTATTACGCTTCGGCGCTGGTGGTGATGGCTCGTTCCCTGGGCCTTCCGGCCCGTCCGGTGGCGGGCTATAAGGGTGAACGGTACAGGGCCGAAACGGGGGCCTATCAGGTTTTGGAATCGGACGCTCACGCCTGGGCAGAGGTCTATTTTCCCGACTATGGTTGGATCGAGATCGAACCCACCCCTTCCGAGCCGCTCATCAAGCGTCCTGAGCATAAGGATGAAATCCAGGCCAAACCGCAAGAAGACAACACGGGGGACCACCGCCGGGATGACCAGGGCCCCAGCCTGGATTGGGGCGAAATCGATCTGTCTTCCGCTCTGGTTTCTCTCCCTCGCTGGAGATTGGAGAGAAGCACAGGCTATTGGATAGGAATAGGAACGCTGTTTCTGGCTTTGGTAGGTGGCGGAACGTTCCTATGGTGGCGAGGAAGAGAAAACCGCCGGACTTTGAATGGGGCAGAACAGGCTTACGCCAGTTTGTTGCAGTGGACTGACCGCCTGGGGCTGGATAAGAAGGCTTGCCAGACCCCTCACGAGCACGCCTCCATTCTGGCCCAGGCTCTGCCTCAGGGTCAAGAGCCTCTCTGGCATCTGGTCGATCTGTACGTCAAGGAGCGTTTCGCAGCCGCGGGACTCGACGCACTGGAACAAGAAAGCGCCCGCCAGGCCTGGCATCGCTTGCGTCCTATCTTGAGGGCTCATCTCTGGCGACGGAGGTTACGCCTTCTCTAGGTTATGGTCAGGCCTCTGTGGGGACTGAGCGCCTTTTCCTCTTCCTCTCACGTTTCCCTCGTTCTATTCGATCCGACGCGGGATGGTGAAAGTGAAGGTGCTGCCCTGATCGACCTCGCTCTCCACCCAGATGCGTCCGCCGCATAGCTCCACCATGCCTTTGGCAATGGCCAGACCAAGCCCCATACCTCCATGCTCCCGCGTAAGAGAATTGCCGACCTGATAGAAGCGGTCGAAGATTCTCTCCTGCTCTTCAGGCGGAATGCCTATGCCGGTGTCCTGCACTGTTACCAGCGCTTCGTCTTCGGTGAGTCTGGCTTCTACGTATACCTTGCCCCCCTCTGGCGTGAATTTGATGGCGTTGGAGAGCAAGTTGATCAGGATAAGGTCGAACTTATGGAGGTCGGCGTTTATCTCCACCGACTCGCCCGCGAAATGGACCTGGATGTGCTGGCCCTTATCCCGGGCCAGTGGGGTCAGGTCTCTCACGGCGGAGGTGATGGCTTTGTTGAGCGAGAATCTACTGAGGCGGAGTTGGTTCTGGCCCATTTCCAGATGGCGCAGATCGAGCATGTTATCGATCAAGGATCTCAGACGCATGGCATTACGGACGATGATCTGTAGACGTTCTTTGATTTCTCCCTGAGCGTCTTCTTCCAGGACGCCTGCATACCCCATCAGAATGGCCAGTGGGGTGCGTAGCTCGTGGGCAGCGATGTTAATGAACTCGCTTTTCAGGTGATCCAGCTTCCTTAACTCCTGGTAGGCGCGCTGGATTTCCTCAAACAAGCGGGCGTTCTCGATAGCCACTGCTGCCTGTCCGCTTAGAACGGAGAGCAATTCAGCGTCGCCGGGCACAAATTGCTCCCCCTGGCTCTCTTTGATTAGAATGAGGACGCCGATGATCTTGTCCTTGACAGCAATAGGGCTGGCAATGAGCGAATGAATGCCCATCTCCTGGGCGATTTCGGAGAGAGAGCTATCTTCGGCCACGTTGCCCTGAAGAACCAGGGGGCCTTCAAGGGCCATGGCCCGTTCGGCTACGGCCTGATCGAACCTCTCCTGAAGCGGGGAGCGAGGTTCCAGGGGAGTATAAGCTCTCATCTGGGTGGATGAGGGCCAGTTGTCGCTCAGGAGTAGCAGGGATACGCAATCAGCGCTGGTCTCCTGGCGGCTGATGCGTACCACCTGACTTAACACCTCGTTTACGTCCACCGTAGCCATGAGGGTTTTGTTCAGTTCGAAAAGGGGGATAAGGGCGCGCAGGCGGACGTTCTCGCGGCGTAGTCTCTCTTTCTCCATCGCCCTGGCTATAGCCAGACATAACTCGTCGGGGGTGAAGGGCTTGACCACGAACTCATCGACTCCCAACTTAAGGGCTTCGATAGCCGTATCCATCGTGCCGAACCCGGTCATGGTTACGCAGATGAGCTCACTGTCAAGCTCTTTGATGGTGCGCACCATCTCCAGACCGTTTATATCCGGCATTCTGATATCGGTCAGCAGCAGATCGAAGCGCTCCTGTTGGACTAGAGCGATGGCTTGTCGTCCGCCATCCACCCCCTGCACTTCGTAGCCTTCAGCGGCTAATACGCGTATGCATAGATCGAGGACTTCAGGTTCGTCATCGACGACCAGAATCCTCTCTCTAGGCATTCTCACCTCCCCCCTCGCCTATATTACGAAGGGTTTGGCGTTCGATCCAGCGGTCGAGGATACTCTTCTTCACTCGCCACTGACGCCCGATCTTGAAAGCAGGTAGCTCGCCCTCACGGGCCAACCGACGCACCGTCAACTCGTGCAGGCTCAAGTAGCGGGCCACTTCCTGAATGGTCATGATCTCGTTAAGAGCCCCCGGTGGCTGCAACCCTGCTTTCTGAGCTCCCAGAGCCAGCGCCATTTTGATCTCTTCTTCCGCCGCCTCGCCGCTCATCATCACCACGACGCTGCTGGCCGAGCGTTCCTTAATGGCTTCGAAGGTGGCCGCCTCTCCCAGCTCAGGCTGCCGGATATCGAGAAAGACCAGGTTGTAGAGAGCCTCGCTCACCTTTTCCACGGCCTCGTCGCTGTTCTGGGCCATGGTCACAACCTCGCCCAACGCCTTTTGAAAGGCGTTCCCCACCTCTGGCTCCTCGCCAACTACCAGTACTTTGAACATCTTGCTTGCCTTTTTACGTTTCACAGATCTTACCTCCCTTTATTAGTATTGGTACTGCGGATGTCATCCGCTGCAAGATTTCAATTCCAGGCTTTGTATTAATTATACACCATTATTCTATTGATGTCAAAAGTGGATTTAAGCCTCTTTTTAAGGTTTGGTGTGGGAATAAATAATGAAGGGGAAGCACCTCACCCTTCAAAAGAGCGACCCTAACTCATTGAAGCTATCTTCACACACACATTATCCTCAAAGAGTCTTTTGTAAATGGTTAACCAATGGTTTCACGTATTCGCTGAGAGAGCGCCCCAAAAGTCTGATCATACAGAACATCCAGGGTGCGGGGACGCGGCAAATTGATGGATACCTCCTGGGCCAGCCGACCGGGACGAGGACTCATAACCAGCACCCGATCGGCCAGGAAAATGGCCTCCTGGATGCTGTGGGTTACCATCACCACACTCTGGTTCTGGGCCTGCCAGAGGCGCAGCAATTCCAGGTTCATATTCTCCCTGGTGAGGGCATCGAGAGAACCAAAGGGTTCATCCAGAAGAAGAATGGTCGGGCGATGCACCAGCGCCCGGGCCAGGGCCACCCGCTGTTGCATACCTCCCGACAGCTCATGAGGATAGGCCCCCTCGAAACCCGTCAGACCGACCAGGGCCACCATCTCTTCGGCCAGACGCTCAGCTTTAACGGCGGCCAGCCCCTGCACCTCCAGGGGCAAGGTGACGTTTTTAAGCACGGTGCGCCAGGGCATCAGGTTGGCTTTCTGGAAAACGAAACCGATTTCCCGACGAGGGGCGGTCAGGGCTTGCCCGTTCAGGTAAACGTTGCCACAGGTGGGAGCCAAAAGCCCTCCCAGGATGCGCATCAGAGTGGTTTTGCCACAGCCCGAAGGACCTATAATGCACACAAACTCGCCGCGCTTAACCTGAAAAGAGAGCCCCGCCAGCGCCTCCACCGGGCCCTGGAAGGTCTGATACGTCTTGGTCAAGTTCTCGGCGGTCAGAATCATGATCTTTCAGGGCACAAACTGATTGGTGAACAGCTTGTCAACCTCGCTCTCGGCGTCGATGAGCCCCACCTGGTACATGAAATGCTGGGAGGTCTGCCAGGCGGCCGGATCGGAACGGCCCAGGGTCTCGCTCCGCCACAGCTCGATGGAGGCTTCCAGGATAGCCTTGTTGACCGCTTCGTTTTCTCCACCAGCTTCGGGCACCTGTCGCAAACACAGCTCGAAGGCTTCTGCGGGGTTATCGAGGGTATCTTGCAGCCCCTTCAGGGTGGCCTGCACCAGGCCCTTCACCAGTTCAGGGTGTTCGGCTATCGTCCGCTCGTTGGTGATGAGGCCGTTGGAGACCAGGTCGATGTAATCGGAGACCTGGATGACATCGACTTCCCTGCCCTCCAGGCGCAAGCGGACGGGGGTGTTGATGGTGTAGACGACAGCGGCATCTACCTGCCCCTGGGCCATCGCCGCCGCCTGGTTGAAGCCGATGACCTGAAGATCGACTTTTTCCTCGTCCAGACCGGTAGCATAAACCAGGGCTTGCCAGGCCACGTAACTGGCGCCGCACAGACAGGGGATGCCCACCTTTTTGCCCTCCAGGTCCTTGGGCTGGGCGAGGCCCTTTTCCTTGAGCGCGGCGACCGATACCGGGAATTGGCGATACCAGGCCATGACGTAGACGGCCGGTAACCCCTGAGAGCGGGCCAGGATGACCTGATCGCCGCTGCCGATGACGAATTGGAGCTTGTCGGTGCCCACCAGCTTAAGCAAATCGTCCTCCATGCCGTATTTGAACTCGATATCCAGCCCTTCCTCGGCGAAGTATCCCTTTTCCAGGGCCACGTATAAGGGGGCGAACTGGACGTTGGGGATATAACCCATGCCCAGCACAACGAACCTTCGCTGTTGCGGTTCCGGGGTTTTCGCCTGGACGGTCGGCATGGGAGTAGAGGCCGCCAGCGTAGCGGTTGGGGTAGGCTCAGAACGGACGTTGGCGGTCGTCCCTCCTCCGCAAGACACGAGCCACAGGGCCAAAATTGTGACCAGAATTGCCATTGAATTTAGCTTCTTCAAAACATACACCTCCAAAAGTGCTAACGAGTTTAGCGTTTTTTCCAGGCCAGTAGCCAGCTTTCGAGCAGCACCACCACCACGTACAGAGCCAGGGCAATGACCACCAGTAAAAAGAGGGCCACGAACATGAGAGGAGTATCCAGCATCCCTTTGCTGATGTTGATCAGGGTGCCCAGCCCCCGGTCCGCTCCCACGAATTCGCCTACCACCGCCCCGATGACAGACATAGTGACCCCTATCCTGAGCCCGCCCAGAAGAACAGGCAGGGCCGCTGGCACCTCCAACATGGTGAAAATCTGCCACCGACTGGCCTGAAGAGAGCGCATCAAGTCGATCAGGTCCTCTTCCACCGAGCGTATCCCCACGATGGTGTTGACCAGCACGGGGAAAAAGACGATGAGCGCGCAGGTCAGAATCTTGGAAAGGCTGCCAAAGCCAAACCAGATGACCAGCAGGGGAGCGATAGCGACGATGGGTATCGATTGGGAGGCTATGATGTAGGGCGATAGAAGACGCTCCAGGAACCTGGATTTGGCCAGGATATAGCCCAGACAGGTAGCCACGCTCAGCCCCAAACCCAGGCCACAGAATATCTCGAACAGAGTAATCTGTAGGTGACGCCACAGAATGCCCTCTTGCCAGGCCACCAGAAATTTGGCGTAGACCCGGCCCGGGGTGGGCAGAATAAAGGCCGGGTAAGAACCCAGATAAGCAACCGCCTGCCAGAGTTCCAGAAAGAGGAGCAGAGCCAGCGGAATAAGGAGATATTCGAGCCGCTGGCTGATAAGGGCCATAAACCGCTTTTTCACTCCCGTCGTTTTTACGGCTGTTTCTGGTGAGGTCTCATTCCCACATCCCTGTTGAGGTTTCGTTTGAATCATTTCCATTTGCGCTTTCACCTGTACCTGTGTAAAAAAGGAAAACCCCGAAGACTTTTCAGGTCTTCGGGGCGTGCTGACCGTTTGCGCCAGGTAATACCTGACAGAGAAGCGTCACATCTGGGTAGCCTTCTCCCATCCGGACTATACCGTCGGCTCTGGCCTCTCACCAGATCTGCTCTACAGCTCGCGGGCTTGGCCTCATTGCCATACCGCCGATCGGGAATTGGCTCTCAGCTTCGGCCTCAAGCCTCACCCTGCCCCGAAGGTCTGTGAAATACTGATATTATTATAGCACCAACCGACAAATCTGTCAAACTTTAGCGCGCTTTGCCGGGCGCGTCCAGCAATTTTGGCGACTGCTCACAGCCCTCGTCCCGATTCTACGAGCGGCGCAGTTGGACTATCAGTGTCCCCAGTCCCGCCAGGGCCATTCCCATTATTTCTTGCCAGGTGAGTCGCTCTCCCAGGAACAGCCAGGCCAGGATGGCGATCTGGACGAGCATGGTGTTGTTGATGATGCTGGACTCCATGGCCGAGAGCGTGCGCAGGGTGTGATTCCACAGCGTAAAGGCGAAGGCTGTATTCACCACCGCCAGCCAGATGATGATGATCCAGTTGGTGGGGCTGAGAGGGGTTAGGCCCTGGGTGGAGACCCCGGTCGCCAGCAGCACAGCGGCTCCAACTCCCATGCTGACCACGGTCACGGTGAGAGGGGGGAGGTCTATATCTCGATTGATGTGCCGCCCCAGGATTGAGGAGCCTGCATTGGCCAGCACCCCGACAACCACCGCTATTAACCCCACGCTCTGGCTGGCGGGGATCGAGACGGGGTAGAAATAGACCACCGTGCCCACTACAGATAGGCCGACCCCGCCCCATTGAAGAACGGTGGGGCGTTCTGCCAGCAGAGGGATGCTCAGCAGGGCCACGATGACCGGCGAGAAATTCAGGAGAAGACTGACCGTCATAGCTGGCAGATAAGCCAGACCCAGGAATTGTGTCCCTTGGGTAACGGCGTAGAATAGAAGACCGAGAATGATCAGGCGTACCCACCCTCGTCCAGACAGGCCGCGCAGGGAAGTCAGGCGGACGGGGTTCAAGGCGAAGGGCAGCAGGCACAGGAAAGCCAGGCTGTACCGCAGTCCGGCGAAGGTTAAAGCGGGGATGTCCTCCAGGCCAATCCTGATCAGCACCCAGGATGTAGACCACAAAAATGTAACGAACAGAGCCTGGAGCACAGCGCTCAGATGCGGAGAAGATTTCTTCAACACTTTGTCACCTCCAAAGAAAAAAGGAGTAGAGACACGTAAAAACGCATCAACCTACTCCCTCCAGACTTTTATTCCTTAAGGTGACTGCCGCTCCTGCGGCTTTACGTAGCGCTCGGTCCAGACCTGAAGTTGCTCAGCGGAACCCTAGCTACTCTTCGGTTGAAGTATAAAACAATTATAACATATCCGAGCTCTTAAGTCAAACATTCGCATTGGCTCAGCTAATAATGTTACCGTATTCACGCACGAGATTGACGGCTAAGTGCCCAACAGGGCCGGACGCACATTAGCTGCCCAGGTGCGAATAGCCTCCCAGTCGCGAAAGTCGCCCTCGGTAGCCTGTCCCGCAACTATCGGGAACACAAGCCGGTGGATGTAGGGCAACTTGCTGAAGTCCAGCACCCCCGCGAAGGTACCCACATCCACCGGCCGCACCTGTGGTACTTGCTCGTGCACCGGGTCCAGAAAGGCCGCCACCTTGCGGCGGGTCTCCTCTGTGTCACGCGTCATCGTCATGCAGACTAGAAAGTAGGCCACGGGCATCTGGCTCAGCGTATCCCGGTGCGTCTCCACAAACTCCACCACCTCGGGCAACCACGATGATGAGTGGATGGCACTGCCCACGACCACTGCCCGGTAGGGACTGAGGTCACTTACGTTCTTCACCAAGCGCACGTCCACCGCGGCCTCTGCCTCACACAACACCTGCCCGATGGCCTCGGCCACTCCGCCGGTGGATCCGCACTGACTGGCATAGGCTATCAATATCCTATTCTCTGTGTTCTCCTTCTTTCCACAACTTGATTCGATGAATTCTACTACCGGCTGCCGCGTACCCAATACCGCCAGCCCGCCGCAGGCCAGCACGGTCGCGCCGACTGCTCCTGTTCCTAGCACCAGAAAGCGCCGCCGGCTGATCTTGGGCTTTTCACCCACGTTGCCCTCCCCATTAACAGGTAATTCTTTGCGTGTAGTGCTCATCTTTAAACTCTCCTTTCCGAAGATTATCTGGGTTCAATCCCCGCCGTTCGCCTATTTTTTCAGCCAAAAACAGAATGATCTCTGAGTATGGTCGAAACATAAGGGATCATTTTGACATTCACTGTGCCTTCCTTTCAACTCTGGTAGCTTGTTGATTGCCTTGGTCCACCCTAGCTCTCAGCCCAGATTGCGGCCGCCGTGGGCCTCTACAAAGCGTGCAGGCGATAGGGCCGACATCATCGGGAACTCCGGCTCCCGGCCGGCGATCAATTGGGCGATCAGCTTGCCGCTGATGGGCCCCAGACAGATGCCCGCCCCCTCGTGGCCGGTAGCCACGTAGAACCCGGGCACCTCTTCTAGCGGGCCGATGATAGGCAGGTGATCCAGGCTATAGGGTCTCAGGCCGGCGTAAGTGCGGATGGCGCTTACCCCTTTGAGGGCGGGGACGAAACGCAAAGCGCGGGCGGCAATGGCCTCGATAACCCTGGGGCTGGTGGTGCGGTCGAAGCCCACCCGTTCACGGCTACTGCCCAGCAGGATGTTGCCGTTGTGGGTGCTTTCGATCACCGTAGCCACGGCCAGCTCGGCCTCCCCGCTTTCCACTGTAGAGGTATAACCGGCTTCCATCAAGGTATTGCGGACGGTATTCAAAGGCAGGGGTTCGGTCACGATGATGTGTCCTTTGCGAGGTTCGACCGGGATGTGCACCCCCACCATGTTCCCTATTTGGGGGCTCCAGGCCCCGGCGGCATTGACTGTTATCTCGGTGGCGATGCGGCCTCTGGTGGTATGCACGGCCTGTACCGCTCCCTGGGCCGAAAGCTCGATGGATTGCACCGTGGTGAAGGGGTGCAGGGTGGCTCCCATCTGCTGGGCCATGTAGGCCAGCCTCATGGTCAGGGAGATGGGATAGACCAGGGCGTCTTGGGGAAACATCGCCCCTCCCACCAGGTCTCTGGCCAGGCTGGGTTCGGCTTCAAGGAGTTCTCTGGCATCTAAAAGATAGCACTCGATGCCCTCGGCGCGCAAGTCCTGCTCCTTTTGTCGGGCGGCCTCCAGCCCTTGCTCGTTCTCAGCCACCAGGATGTTACCCTTTTTCCTGTAGTGGCAATCGACTGGCAGTTCATGGGCCAGTCTTTCGTGTAGTCTGGCGGCCAGCACGCCCAGTTTTAATTCTGGCCCTGGTTTTTTGTCCCACAGTAAGATAACCCCTTCGCAGGCTCCCGAGGTGCCGGAGGCTATCGACCCTTTCTCTACCAGGTGTACCTTGAGCCCCTCCTGGCAGAGATAATAAGCGCAGGAAGCCCCCACAATCCCTCCGCCGATAACTACCACATCCGCAACCGTTGTTTTCATGTTCAGCCCTGCGCCCTCCGACAGATTGGATAGTGTTATCGTATTATATACAGGTTTAAGGCATAATGTCAAACCTCTCAGTAGTGGATGCTTGACAAACTGACCCAACTGTGGTATGTTAACCGGGATAGAAAAGGGAGATTGAGACAAGGGCGGGATAGATTGGAGAAGGTGGGGATCAGACCAAGTCGATCCCTGCTTGCTGCGCTCAGACAATCCAGACCAGGACGTATCGATCTCCTGTGAGTTACAAAAGTTAGTTACAAATTTCGAGAGTTGACCCCCGGCGAGAACATGATATAATTGGGGTGATAAAATCTAATCCCGATTTGGTCTGGCAAGGAAACCCATCGTGACCTGCACAAAAAAAGGATGCTACGGGCAAATGAGCCTTTCGTCCATGCTGTGCTACCAGCAGCGTAAGACGAAGATCGTTTCTTTATGGGTTTTTCGCCTTGAGGCTGGATTATCTTCCGTTGGTAGCACCGTCCTCGTGGCGGACAAACTGCCGCACCTGGGTGCTGTGGCCGATCTGCTGGCCGGCCTGGGGGTGCGGCATTGCTATTTTCTATCCTCCTTTAGCTTGCCCTCTGCCGCGCGTGAGTTGGGCAGGACGCCAGGGCAACTTTGTGTCCGGTTGGCCGGTGGTTATAGTTTTCTTTTTTCCGAACAGGATAATGTCGTTATGACGAGCAATTGATTCCCATCTGGCAAACGATAATTTGGAGGAGGAAAGGAAGCGAAAGCACCATGATCATTATTGAGGTGCTGTATCTTTTCTGCGCCGTTTTGCTGGCGGTGTATGGTTTTAACAGTCTGATGCTGACCTTTTTCTATAGACGAGTCCGGGGCCATGCGATTGGGCCCCCACCGCCGCCTGACCCGCTTCCCCGGGTCTGCGTTCAACTGCCGATTTATAATGAGCGACACGTAGCGGCCCGGCTTATCAGGGCCGTCGCGGCCCTGGACTATCCCCACGACCGTCTGCAAATCCAGGTGCTCGATGACTCCACCGATGAGACCCAACGCATCGTGCACCAGGCTGTGGCGCGGTGCCGCCGCCGTGGTCTGGAGATCGTCCACCTGCATCGTAAGCAGCGGCACGGCTTCAAGGCCGGAGCGCTGGCCGAGGGGTTGACCCAGGTCAACGCCGAGTTGATCGCCATATTTGACGCCGATTTCATCCCCCAGTCCGATTTTCTGCGCCGCACGGTGTTCTACTTCTCCGATCCGCGTCTGGGCTGTTTGCAGACCCGTTGGGAGCACCTGAACCGCGATTACTCCCCACTCACCAGGGCCCAGGCCATGGGGATCGACGCCCACTTCGTGACCGAACAGACGGCGCGCCACCGGACCGGCTTTTTTATCAACTTTAACGGCACGGCCGGTCTGTGGCGGCGGGCTTGCATCCAGGAAGTCGGGGGCTGGCAGGGTGATACCCTGACCGAGGACCTTGATCTCAGCTATCGCGCTCAGCTCGCGGGCTGGCGTTTCCTGTACCTGCCCGAGGTGGCTGTTCCGGCCGAGATCCCGGCTCAGCTTGAGGCTGTCAAGCGTCAGCAATTCCGCTGGGCTAAGGGCAGCATCCAAACCGCCATGAAACTGATGGGGCCCCTGTTTCGTTCAAACCAGCCGTGGTCGATCAAGCTGGAAGGGGCCATCCATCTGACCGGCTATCTGGTCCATCCTCTGATGCTGCTCATGCTGTTGCTTTCCCTACCCGTTAGCCTCATCCATCGTAGCTGGGTGTTCTTTTTCCTGCCCTTCGTGGTGATAGCGGCCATCGGTCCACCCCTGCTCAACGTGGTGGCTCAACTGGATAGAAAGCGCAGATGGCGAGATATCTTGCCTACGCTGTTCTTGCTGCTCCTGTTGGGGACCGGTCTCTCGGCCAACTGTAGCCGGGCGGTGGCCGAAGCGGTGCTGGGCATCAACACCGAGTTCCGTCGCACCCCCAAGTTCGCCGTGCGGCGGCGGAGCGACCGCTGGCAGACCAGCACCTACGCCCTGCATGGCTCCCCGATGGTGTGGATAGAGCTGTTCCTGAGCGCCTTTGCCGTTTTCTCCCTGGTGATGAGCTGGCATTGGCAGGGCTGGCGGGGTCTTTCGCCCTGGCTGATGCTCTACACGTTTGGCTTTGCCTACGTGGGGGGGGTAGGTCTGACTCAGGCCTGGCACCAGCAGCGCGTCCGCCATCTTTCCGGCCACCGCGGCGAGGTGCACATCCAGGGAGATGGATGATTGCTCAGCCGCCCACCTTTTCACCCACTATGGGGATGGCCAATCCACAATCAGGGCAGTGTCCATCCTCAACTTTGTAGCGTCTGACGCCAAAAACGAACGTTCGCTGTTGGCGCTCGATGAGCAACTGGCCGCAGCCAGGACAGTAAGTGTGTTCGTAAGGATGGCCGGGCAGGTTACCTACGTAGATATAGGCCAGCCCTTCCTGCTTGCCGATGTCGTGCGCTCGCTCCAGCGTTTTGGCCGACGTGGGTGGGGCCAGGAACTTATAGGCCGGGTAATAGGCGCTCAGATGCCAGGGCACCTCCTGGCCCAATTCCCGTCGGATTCGAGAGGCGATGCGGCCTAAAGTTTCCTCGTCGTCGTTTACGGTGGGGATGACCAGGGTGGTGATTTCCACCCACACCCCCGCTTCTACCGCTCGCCGACAGGTGCGCCACACCTTCTCCACGTCGGCCCCACAATGTTTCTTGACTGCTTCGGCGTTGCCCTTGATATCCACGTTCATGGCCTCCAGGCCGGCCCCAATGAGCAAATCCAGGGCCTTTTCGGTCATGTAACCATTGGTAACGTAGGTGTTGTAGAGACCCTTTTCTCTGGCCAGGGGGAAAATATCCAGCGACCACTCCAGGGAAAGGGTGGGTTCGTTGAAGCTGATGGAGGTCCCCTGGCAGCCTCTCTTTATCGTCTCGGCCACGAAATCCTCAGGAGACATATAGCGCCCCCCGCCCTTACCGAGGCCCCAATTTTGGCACCGGTGGCAGCCCTGATGGACACAATCCAAAAATCGTAGCGCCGTATCCCTTTGCGGTTGTCCTTCCCCACCACGCTTCCACGCCAGAATGCACTGCGCGGGAAGCGGCGGCACTTTACTGATGTCGGCATTTTGACACCAATCGCAGCCGAAGTTGCAGGAGAACGAACCGGCCGTGAGAGCGAACGTGCCAGGGTGGAAGTGATACAGCGGTTTCTTTTCGATGGGATTGGCCGAGAGAGACGACACTGCGCCATAGACGAGGGTGTAAAGCTTGCCGCTGTGGTGGTAGCGTGTTCGACACCATCCCAGCCCACCTTCGCCCATTGCGCAACGACGTTCACAAACGTGGCAACGCACCCTACCGTTGGTTTTCTCTTGCAAAAGCGACTCGCGGATAAACCCTCTGCCCCCCATGTTCATGAGCCTTACTCCATACATCAGGCTACATCAGGTTTGCCTATACGCCTTGTTATGCAACCTCTGAGCCAGTGCCACAGCTAACTGCGCCCCCACCCTGGCGTTGTTCTTAATCAGGGCCACGTTCGCGGCCAGGCTCTTTCCCCCCGTCTCCTCATTGATAACTCTCAAGAGGTAGGGAGTGACAGCTTTGCCGCTGAGCTCCTCTTGCTTGATGCGCTCCAGGGCCACCTCGATGGCCCGCCGGGTGACCTCCTCTGGCAGCGCCTCTTCTGGCGGCACAGGCACACCGACCAACACTCCCCCGCCTAATCCCATTGACAACTTGTGGAGGAAGACATCGGCTATCTCCTCCACGTCTTGCGCTACCCAATCCACCGCCCAACCACTGTCACGGGAGTAGAAAAATGGGAAGGTGTTGGACTGATAGCTGGCTACCGGGACCCTATTGGTTTCGAGATACTCCAGGGTAGCAGGAATGTCCATGAAAGCCTTCGTACCGGCGCAGACAGTGAGGCACGGGTATTGGGCTATAGCCAACAGATCGGCTGAGATGTCAAACGTCTCCCCAGCCCGTGGCCCTACACCGCCCACGCCGCCGGTAACGAATACACTGATGCCCATCGCGGAGGTGATAGCCAGAGAGGCGCCAGCCGTGGTAGCCGCGTGGCATCCTTTCGATACTACCAGAGGAATATCTCGCTCGTTGGCCTTCAGCACCTCCGCACTGGTGGCGAAGAAGCGAATCTCCTCTTCAGAAAGGCCGCCCTTGATAGTGCCCTCGACGACACCCAGCGTGGCAGGAACAGCGCCTTCCTGGCGCACAATACGTTCAACCTCTAAGGCAGTCTCGACGTTGACCGGATAGGGCATTCCGTGGGCGATGATGGTGGACTCCAAGGCCACAACGGGCCCCTTAGAGTCAAGCGCCGTCCGCACCTCGGCACTCACTTGAACGTAGTCAGACAACATCTTCACTGCCTCCTTCTATGGTTCCATCTATGATTCCATGCGGGCTAAAGCAGCCAGCAGCCTGCCATCGTCCTGCTCCTCGGCGAATGTTCTCAATTGAGAAATGGTCGGAGCGCCAGCGTGCCCTCCTACTTCGGCAATAACCATCGCTGCGGCCGCGTGCCCGACGCGGGCCGCCTCCTCCAGCGGGCAGCCTTTCAGGGTGGCGGCCAAAAAGCCGCCGGCGAAAGCATCGCCCGCGCCAGTGGTATCGAGCACACGGGCAGGGAAATAGGCTGGTACCCGCAACGTTCCAGCCTCAGCGGCAATCAGGCATCCTGCCGCACCCAGTTTCAGCAAAACAGTCTTGACCCCCAGATTACGCAGGTGTTTTGCGGCCTGGGCCGGGTCCTGAGCTTGGGTGATCAGGAAGGCTTCCTCTTCGTTGGGGAAGAGAAAGTCGAGGCCGTCGAGCACGTAGCGGTAGCTATCCAGCGCCTGGCGAGCGAAGTGGAAGGAGGGGTCGAGTGAAATTGTAGCCCCGACCTTTCGCGCCGCGGCCATGAGGGATTGGGCGGTATGCCTGGAGGGGGTGGTTTGAAAGGTATAGCCGGAGATGTGTAAGCAGTCGCCCGCCTGCATAATTGAGGTCGGAAGCGGCCCATAGGGAACGACGGCAGCCATCCCCCGGAAGGAGAGAAAAGTTCGTTCGCCTGCACGATCTATGATGGTAATAACCATGGCCGTCGGTCCAGCCACCTGTCGCAGGGCGCGGGTATCCACCCCGTGGTGCTCCAAATCCTGAAGCAGCATCGTGCCAAAGGGGTCTTGACCAGTAATGCCAATGAATTTTGCCGCGGCCCCCAGCGTGGCCGCAATTGCGGCGCAGTTCGCCGCCGAACCACCGGGCAGGAAGCGGAGATCGTTGACAATGGCATCTTGCCCGGTCTTTGGGAGGGCCTTTACCTGGACCAACACGTCGATGATAACGTCACCGTAAGTGATTATAGCAGGTGACAATGGGCTGCTCCGAATCCTGAGCTCGGATCGTTAGGCTGTAGGAGAGATGAGCAAACTTATTCAAATTTTATACTATCTTCTTTTCTATATACTATACCGTTAAAATCTGCGACGAGTTCATTTGCCTCATTTGTGATTTTAATATTATAACTGGCAAGTTTTTTATGAAATGAAATCTCCTTTGCTTCAGCTATTAAAATTCCCTCTGTGATTGCTTTATAAAAAGAGATATTAGCATTTATTGCCATAGCGATCGTGCCATAAGAATTTGAAGCTACAGCGAACACAAAATCAGCTAAGGTAAAAATAGCTGCACCATGAACTGTGCCTACACTATTCAAATGCCTTTCAGATATTTTAAGTCTCGCTTTTGCATAGCCGTTTGCAGCTTCAAGCAGTTCAATGCCAGTCAAAGCTGCATATCTATCTTTTTTAAAGTGTTTAATTATCTTATCTGTCATATTTTGTTCCATTTCGAAAGAATATACTTCGCATAACTCGTTTATAGACGAGGCCCTGCGCCCGGCACTCCAAAAAGAGAAATAAGGCGCACTCTTCTCCAGGATGGAACGAAGATCAGAAAGGTTATCTGAGGCGGCCTTATTATACCCCCAAACTGACCTTTTGTCCAGGGAGTGGGGTCGATTTTGAGCCGTTCCCGTCAGCAAAAAATGTTGACATCTGACCTTAAAGGTGATATGATATTTCTACAACTACAGCAACAGCGAACGTGCCTTGTTTTGGGGAGAAGCCACATTTTGTCAGTCAGGAGAGTGCTCAAGAGGGTTAAGGTGGCGGTAGCCATCGCGGGAGGGGCTATCGTCTTTTTGGGTCTATTGGGGGGAGCGTCGCTCGTCCTCTCCCCTTTCCTTTATAGGGAGCAGGCCCCGGATCCCTTGCAGGCCAGTGTCCTGGCGGCGGCCTGTCTCGTTTTGGGGCCGGGTCTGGGTTCGGCTCTGGTCTGGCAGGCCCTGAATTCTCTGCGTGGTCGTCCATCCACTCGGTTTCGCCTATGGCCTTCGTGGCTGCTTTTCATCATTTTCATCCTGATCGTGGCCTTCGGCCAGGTTATTCTCTGGACTCAATTCGCCTCGGCCTTCTTCTTTCCCATTCTACACGTATTGGCCATTACCATGCCTATCGCCGCCCTGGTCGGTTTCGTCGGGCGGAAGATAACAACGCACGTTCGTTGTTCGGCTCGCTGGCGGGAGACCATTCTCCAGTTGAGCAGTGGGGCTTTTTTGTCCACGGCTATGGCCTTGCCCTGGGAGGGGGTTATGTTGCTCTCGGTGGCGGTCCTCGTGCTTTCCTTCGTGACTCTGGTGCCGGGCGGCCCGGCCTGGATCAAGGAGTTGATCGCGCACCTCAGGTCTCCTGCCTGGCTCGAAGACCCGGCCAACGCCGCTCAGTTTATACTTTCTCCTCCCGTCTTTATCCTCATGGCCCTGATGTTCGCCGTAATCGCTCCCATGATCGAGGAACTGTGCAAGACGATGGGCGTGGTCCTGATGAGCTATCGCCGTCCCAGCCGGGCGCAGGCTTTTTTATGGGGCGTGGCTGGCGGGGCCGGTTTTGCCCTGACCGAAGGGCTGCTCAGCACGGCCATGACCCTGGAGAGTTGGGGACTGGTGGCCCTGATGCGGGTAGGGACCACCGTCATGCACTGTCTGGGTGGGGGGTTGATGGGACTGGGCTGGTATTATTGCCTGGTGGCTCGTCGTCCCTGGCGTCTGCTGGGCACCTACGGCCTCAGCGTTGGGCTGCACTCTCTGTGGAACGTGGTGGCTTCTGGCCTGGTGCTGACCTCGCTGTTGACCATCGTCTCCGACCTCGACCAGGGCTTCCAGGGCCTGGCCAGTGCGATGGCCCTGGCCCTGATGATTTTTCTGGCCTTACAAACGCTGGTCATGGCCCTGGTCTTGTATTATCTGAGCTACGTGGTGGGGGCCAACCCTGAGCCGCTCGATGCAGAGCCGGGAGAAAACGAGCGAGTGAGAGGTGTATCGGAGGTGACAAAGATATGAGCGATTTCTTTCAAAAAGTCTACCGTCTTGTATCTATGATCCCCCCCGGACGGGTGTGCAACTACGGGCAGATTGCGGCCATGCTGGGCCATCCCCAGGCGGCGCGCATGGTAGGGTGGGCGCTCCACGCCCTGCCCGAGGGCACGGACGTACCCTGGCACCGGGTGATCAACGTTCAGGGGCGGATCAGCACCTCCTGTCTGGAGCACAGCGCTGAACTTCAGCGGTGGCTTCTGGAGGAAGAGGGGATCGTTTTTGGCCTGGATGATCGCACCGATATGGATAAATATCGCTGGGCAGGATTGGATTGGGCGGAACTGGAGGAGCTTTGGCGAGCAATGGAAGAGCACCCCTAGCTGCTAAAGGCCCGCTTTTTCCACCATCTGACGCGCTATCTCGTTCTGACGGGCCACCGTTCTCTCCAGGTCGAAATCGATCAGGTGGCCGTTCTCTATCACCACCTGTCCGTTAATGACCGACAGATCGACGTTGACTGGGGTGCAGAATAGAAGGGCCGACAGCCCATCGTGGGCTCCGGCGTACTCCAGGCGGTTCAGGTCGAGGGCGATGAAGTCGGCGGCCTGGCCGGGGGCCAAACAGCCGAGGTCGTCGCGGCCCAGAACGGCTGCCCCGCCCAGGGTAGCCATCTCCAGCGTTTGGGGGGCGCTCAGAGCCTTCGCCCCTTTTGCTACCCGCTGTAATAGCATAGCCATCCGTGCCTCGGCCAGCATGTGAGAAGAGTCGTTGGAGGCACTGCCATCCACTGCCAGCCCCACCTTGACCCCTGCGGCCAGCATCTCTTTGACAGGGGCGATGCCCGAACCCAGGCGCATGTTGGAGGTAGGACAGTGCGCCACTCCGGTGCCCGTTTCGGAAAGCAGGGCAATCTCCTCCTGGTTCAGATGGACGGCGTGGGCATACCACACGTCGTTCCCTACCCAGCCCAGGCGCTCCATGTAAGCCAGCGGGCGGCAGCCGAACCTTTCCAGACAGAAACGCTCCTCGTCCAGGGTTTCGGCCAGGTGGGTGTGAAGCATAAGGCCCCGCTCACGGGCCCAGGTCGCGGCCTGGCGCATCTCGGCCTCTGTCACTGAGAAGGGCGAACAAGGGGCGATGACGATCCGGCACATGGCGTAAGGTTTGGGATCGTGGTAAGCGTTCACCACTCGTTCGCAGTCGGCCACGATCTCTTCTTCACCCTGTACGACGCGATCCGGCGGCAGCCCTCCTTTCGATTTCCCCAGCGACATGCTACCTCGACAGGGTTGGAACCGGAGGCCCAACTGGCGGGCGGCCCGTATTTCGTCATCCAGGGTCGAGTCGTGGGGAAAAAGGTAGAGATGATCGGTGGTGGTGGTGCAGCCTGACAGGGCCAGTTCGGCCAGCCCCACCAGGGCGCTGGTGTAGACCGCTTCGGAGGTCAGTTCCGCCCAGATGTTGTACAGGGTGCTAAGCCACTCGAACAGCTCCGCATCGGTGACCGAGGGCAGAGCGCGGGTCAAGGTCTGGTACAGGTGGTGGTGAGTGTTGATCAGCCCCGGCAGGACGACCATGCCCCTGGCCTCGATGGTCCGCTCTGCTTCTGGAGGCAGTTCGGCCGTAGGCCCCACCGCCTCGATGACGTTGCCGCGCACGAACAGGCCGCCGCCCTCGATGCGACGGCGCTCCTTATCCATGGTGATGAGAAGCTCAGCGTTCTTCAAAAGTAGGGTGGACATTTATCTCTGCTCCCTTTGGGTATTCGCAGGGCATTGTAACATATTCCCGACAGGAAATCAAAAGGCCCGGACGAGCGGCAAGTCAGTCCTGAATCGATGGACGAAACTGATAGAAGATGATATAATAAGGGGGAAACTGGCGGTGACCTCGCGCCGTCGCGTTGGACGAACGCCTGGAGGAGGTTAAAATGGATAGAGTAATTGTGGCTTGCGTGCAACAACAAATGCGAGTTTACGAGAGTCACGAGGATTATCGCACCGAGATACACCGCTTCATGCACGTGGCGGCCAGCAAGGGAGCGCGTCTGGTGGTGTTCCCGGAGCTGACAGGGGTGATGGTGGCCCCTCCGCTTATTTCGGGTCTCAAGCTGGGTCTTCTGCGGGCCGCCGATCCTACCAGACGGCCTTCTGTTTTATCCAGGATGGTCGGCCGGGTGGCGGGTTCGGCGGCCAGCGTCCTGGGTGGTTTTGGGGGCGCGTTGCTCGAGTTGCTGACCAGCCACAACGACGATCTGAAAAACGCCTATTTCGATATCTTTGGCCGGGCGGCCCGTGAGTTCGACATCTATGTGGTGGGGGGCAGTCTCTATTTATTCAACGAGAGCGGGGAGGCCATCCGTAATGTCTCCTACGTCTTTGGTCCTTACGGTCAGGTTCTCGGTTGCCAGGAAAAGATCAATCTCTACGTCGAAGATGAACACCTCTGTATGCCGGGTGAGGGCTTCCAGTTGTTTACCGCCGATTTTGGCCGTTTTGGGATCCTCATCGGCACGGAGGCTCTCTATCCCGAATCGGCCCGCGTCCTCGCCTTCCAGGGGGCAGAGATGCTGATCAATATTGCCGCCTGTCCGGGGTCAAACCTTTTCCACAAAGTGCGCGCCGCCGTCCAGGCCAGAGTCCAGGAAAATCAGGTTTTTGGCCTGCAAAGCTGCCTGGTAGGCAATAATAGCCTGGCTCAGACCTTCAGAGATGATTATGTGGGGCGTTCCTCTCTGCTGGCCCCTGTGGAACTGACTCCCCGTCATTCCGGGGTGCTGGCCGAGGTGGGGACCACCAACGCGGAGGGGGTTGTGGTTTCCACCTGGGATTTTAACCTCCTGCGCGAACTGTGGGAAGCCTCCGACATCCGCCCCCGGCGCGATATGAACGTCCGGGTCTATCGTCGGCACCTGCCTGGCATCTATGCTATGGGACGCACCATCGACGAGCTTTATCTCTCCTCCTTGAACCAGCCTCCGCTTAGACCACCTCCTCCAGCCGGGAACAGCGGCTAGCGGGTGCGTCGTCGCCATTCCTCCTTGAACTCCAGACTATCCAGCCCTCCGTTGGACGAGAGGTCCAGTTCCAGGAAATCAATTAGCAGGCGATTAAATTTGCTTCTCTCCTCCAGCATGGGGAAATGGCGGGCGCTGTCCAGAGCCATGGGCCTGACGTGAACGTCCGCGTCCTCTAATAACCTAGCTTGCGCGGGATCGATGACGTTATCCTTACCACCGTAAACAACCAGCAGCGGGGTGTCCATGCGCTGGATGTCGTGGCGCAGGTCTAGCTCCATAACCGATTGGACGCTGGTTTCCACGGCGTCCTTGGCGGTTTTCTCCATTTCCTGGATCACCGGCTGATATTCGGATGGGCGGAAGAAACGGCCAAATATCGAACCGCTATCGAGGGTCAGGGTCTTCAGGCTGATCGCTTCGCTTGTTATGGGCAGGCTGACGGCCAGCAACCTGTCTACCCGGTCGGGGTAGAGGGCCGCGAACCTGACACTGATGGTGCCGCCCAGCGCATGTCCCACCAGAGAAGTCCGCCAGATGCCCAGTTCATCCATGAAAGATTCCAGAAGATTGACATAATCGTTCACACTGTATTTATTGCGCTTGTCCGAGTCGCCAAATCCCCACAAGTCCAGAGCATAGGTGCGGTATTTAACGGCCAGGTCTTCCATGGTAGGCATCCAGTAACGCCACGAACCTAGCCAGCCGTGGACGAAAACGAGGGATTTACCTCGTCCAAAAGTCTCATAATGGATCAAGCCACCATCGATGAGAACCGCGCTCATACCCTTATCCTCGGGGGAATTTTGTATCAGTTTTCAGGATTTTTCCCACTCGTCTAACCAGTTCATCAGGGGCAAAAGGTTTCAGGATGTACTCCGTAGCTCCTGCTTCCAGACCTTGTTGGATTTCTGCCTCCTGGCCTTTGGCCGATAGAAAAACAATGGGGATATTTGCTGTTTCCGGAAAGTCTCTTAACTGTTGGCAGGCCTCGTAGCCTGTCATCTTGGGCATCCGCACGTCCATGAGGATCAAATCTGGCACCTCATTACGGGCAGCTTCCACAGCTTCTATACCATTAGTAGCCTCCAGCACCTCGTACCCACCATAACGGAGGCTGAAGGCGATCAGTTCACGGATGTCTCTTTCATCTTCGGCAACTAGAATTTTCATCCCTCTTCTTTCCTTTCACCTTCTTAGCAGCTAGTTTATTAGAATTTGCTCAATGCGCCCGAGCAATTGTTTCATGTCAAAAGGTTTGAGCAAAAGGTCCTCCGCTCCCGCAGCCAGCAGTGTGCGGCGTTCGGCTTCTTCATCGGTGACATGGGCCGATATGACCAGAACCGGAATATCCTGGGTGATCTCGTCTTTCTTCAGGTGCGAGAGGGCCTCATGGCCGCCCATGCCCGGCATCTTCAAATCCAGCAGGATCAAACTCGGTTTCTGGCGTCTGGCCGAAGCCATAGCCTCGTAACCGTCGCTAGCCACCTCCACCGTGAAATCGTATCCTTTGAGTGCTTCCTTGAGCAAATTGGCGATGCTCATGTCGTCATCGACGATCAGCACCTTACCTTCCAACCCCGGAGCGGCTGCCGCACCAGTTACTTCTTCGGCCTCTGCCATCGCGGGCAGAATGAAAGTGAAGGTACTACCTTTCCCTAATTCACTGTCCAACCAGATGCGGCCCCCGTGCATTTCGACGAACATCTTGACGATGGACAGCCCCAAGCCGGTCCCCCCGCTGTCTTTCACTACGGGATGATCGGCCCGCCAGAAGCGGTCAAATATCTTGCTTTGATCCTCCGCCGCAATGCCGATGCCCGTATCGGCCACATCGATCCTGATGGTGCCGTCCATGCTGGACAGAGAAACGGTTATCTTGCCCCCCGAAGGAGTATACTGAGAGGCGTTGCTGAGCAGGTTGGTCAAAATCTGGGTGATGCGATCGTGATCGCCCTGTACCCGCTCCAGATTAGCCGGTATATTCAGAGACAGTTCCAGACCTTTGCTCTCGATCTGTCCTCTCAGAGAGTTAACTACTTCCAAAACTATATCTTCTATCCGCAGAGGCGCGAGGTCGAGCTTGATGCGCCCGCTCTCGATCCGAGAGATGTCCAGCAAATCGTTGATGAGAGCGGTCAGACGGTCGGCATTGGATTTTATGATGCTCAGGAATCTTTTCTGCTCCTCGTTGATCGCTCCCACTGCGGCGGCATACAGCAGGTCGGTATAGCCTTTGATAGAGGTCATAGGGGTACGCAGCTCGTGGGAGACGGTGGACACAAATTCGCTCTTGGCCCGATCGGCCTCCACCTCTTTGGTGATATCGCGAAAGACCGTCACGATGCCCAGGAATTCCTCGTCCCGGGTCAGGACAGGGGCCAGGTGAGCGCTGACTACCTTGTTGTCCATTTCCAGGACGGTCTGGATAGCCTGGGGATCGGTGCTGGCGTCCAGCAAAGGATTGGCCGTCAGGGAGTCCATAGCGGTCAGAGCTTCGTTGCGTCCCTTCAGGGAGAAGGCCGTGAACAGGTTGCGCACGTCCTGGCCGATAATGGACTCGCTGCGGGTGCCCAGGATCCGTTCGGCCGCGACGTTAACCAGCAAGATCCGACCCCGGTTGTCGTTAACGATCACCCCATCGGCAATACTCTCCAGAATGGCCTGGCTTTTGGAAGCCTCTTCCCGCTGGCTACGTAACATATCTCCTAACCGCTCAGCCTGATCGCTGACGAAGCGATACAATTCGGCATTATTGATGGCGGTGGCTACCTGGGCGGCGGCGGTGGAGACCAGCTTCAGGTGCTCCTCGGTGAAGTGGCCCACCCGCGAATCGGAGAGGGTCAGCACGCCATGCACATCTTCCCCGACCATCAGCGGCACAACCAGAACGGAGTGGACATCGGTCTTGCTGAGCGAAAAATCCACCCAGCGTTCATCGTGGGTCACGTCCTCCACGATGAGCGGCTGATGGTCCTTCAGCACCACCCCGGCCAGCCCCACCCCACTTCTGAAAGGGGTTAGCTCCCCACCTCTGGGCAGGGTGCGCCCCAGGATGGCGCGCGCAATGAGGTGCTCAGACACAGGGTCCACCAGCATGATCGAGCCATGCCCGGCGTCGGCGGCGGCCGTGACCATGTTTAGGGTGCGTTCCAGCACCTTGTCCAGGTCAAGACTGGCCGACAGCTCTCTGGTAATGTTGTACAGTGCTTCCAGCCTTTCCTTCTCTTCGGCCAATTCCTGAGTGCGTTCTTTGACTCGCTCTTCCAGTTGTTCCGAATAGTTTCTGATTTCTCGGTATAACCGGGCGTTCTCGATGGCAATGGCCGCCTGGCTGGCCAGCAAGGAGAGGACCTGGAGGTGTTCCCCGGTGAAGGCAAAACGCTCGGTTTTGCTAAGCACGTCCAGCGTGCCGATGATCTTGTTGCGGGCGAACATGGGGGTGCTGACGACCGCCAGTAACCCCTCCCTTTCGGCGGCAGGATTGTAGAAATTAGGGTCGTTGGGGAGGTCGTTGGCGATTATAGGCATGCCCATCTCTGCCACCCGCCCGGCGATGCTTGCCCCAATCCGATCACGGGTCCCTTTCACCACTTTCTCGCTCAGGCCGTAAGCCCCTTTGATGGTCAGGACCTCTTCGTGTTCATCCACCAGGAGAATAGCCCCTGCATCGGCCTCCACCAACTCGGCGGCGCTATGGGCGATCTGATTTAGAAGTGTTTCCAGGTCCAGTTGGCCCCCGATCTGGACTCCCACCTGGTGCAGGGCCGTAAGCTCAGACACCCGTCTCTCGCTGGCGGCGTAGAGCCGCACGTTTTCGATGGCCACCGCGGCCTGGTTGGCGAAAAGGCTCAGCAGGCGCAGGTCGTTTTCGCTGAAAGCGCGCTCCACGTCGTGGTGGATGTTGATCACCCCCACGATGCGCTCGCCCCATTTGAGAGGCACTCCCAGCACGGAGGTAACGGTTTGATCGACAAATTGTGCCGATTTACCCTCCCAGGTGTGATAATTCTCCACGATCAGCGGTTGCCCGCTGGCCAGAATCTTACCTGACAACCCTTCCCCCCGTCTCAGGCGCAGCCCGGCCAGGTTCTGGTCGAAGTTGTAGCACAGAGTCAGTTCCAGTTCATCCTTGGCCTCATCGTAGGTATAGATGGCGCCACCTTTAGCTCCCAATAGACTGGTGGCCCGCTCCACGATAGAGCGTAGAAGGCGGTCCAGTTGCAATTGGGTGGACAGATCGAGGGAGGTTTGGTAAAGGGCTACCATCTCGTCGGCGCGTACCTTTGTCTCCTTGTAAAGCCGGGCATTCTCGATAGCTACGGCGGCTTGGTGCGCAATGGATTCGATCAGGTCTTTTTCCTCGGTAAAAAGATCTTTCCTGGTATGGCTATCCAGGGTGATCACCCCGATGGTGGTGTCCTGGATGATCAGAGGCACGGCCAACATGGACTCTATACCAAATGAGCGGCCTATCTCCCACTCGGCAAAAGGCTCTTCCGTGGCCTGGTTGACGACTATCGTCTGGCCGGTGATGCAAGCTTGACTGATAAGAGAAGAGGGAGCCTTGTTCTGCGCAGATAGCGGCGCAGGGCGCAGAAGTTCGCTTTCTTCCTGTTCAAATCCATAGGTGGCCACGGCGGTCAATTCTTGCTTATCCGGCAGCCAGATGGCGCAGTGATCCACCCCAGTTACGGCCGCCAGCTTCTCCACGATCAGGTGCAAAGTTTGTTCCAGGTCCAGGGTGGAGCTCAGGGTGCGGGAAACGTCATATATGGCTCTCAGGCGGATAAGGGCCCGGTCCGCTTCCTCGGTGGCCTCGGCCAGGTGACTGGTCAGGAATTCGGCTTCTTCCAGGCGTTCCAGCAAGGTGTCTTCGAGAGCCTGGGTGAAAAAGTCGGCCAGAATGGTGGAAGCCTCATCGAAGAAAAGGTCTATCCTCTGCCAGAAAGCGATAGCCGTCGCCATTTCCAGGAATTCGCTCAGGGTCTGACCGACGGCCCAGCGCAGTTGGGAGGATATTTGCAACAGCTCCGGTAGAGTACAACTTCTGCTGAGCCGCTGGGCCAACATCCAATCACCCACCGAAACCAGTGATTGGATGTCATCCTCGATGATGGCGGTCGTAATGTAAAGGTAGAAGGGCATAAGCTCTTCGGTCAGTTCCTCCATCGTCAGGTCGGCGTAGTGGCTCAGAGCCTTATCCTGTACCGCTTTTAGCCAAAGCTCAGTTATCGTTTTTTCATGATCCCATAGCCAGTTTCCTAAGTTCATACCTATCCCATCCTTCAGAGGTCTCCCGGATGCCTGGCGCTTCCGAAGTGCCGGGCACCTGATAAAGATGCCGAAAGTCAGCGGGCTATGATAATGGTCAAGTCGTCATTATCTTTGCCGAATCTTTGGGCAATCTCTTCGGCCAGAGCCTGAGGATCGTCCATGTTCCATCCCTCTGGGTTGTTCAGAATGAAGCGGCTGGAGATGCCGTCGGAGTGAAGCACGAACAGGTCGCCGGGAGTGTAGCCGTACCTGAACTCCTGCAGACGAGGCAAACGATAGCCGACAATCCCGTTTTTCGAGATGGGCTTGATCGGTTTGGCGCTGCGCACCTGCACACCGACGTTTCCTACTCCCATGAAAGCGACCTCTTCGGCGGCAAGATCGACGTGCATCAGCATCATCACCGCGCCGCGTGTACCCTTGAGGACCTGGTGACATTTGCGTATGATGTCGCCCAGGGCCAGGGTGCTGTTTTCCTTGATACACTGCACCGCTTTTCGGGACGCTTGGGCTGCTGCCTGACCGCTGCCCAGGCCATCGACGAGAGCGATTAATACTTTGTCTTTTTGTTCTGTGATCAGATAGGCATCGCCCGAAACGTCCCGACTAGGTTTGGGACGGTGGACGATACCATAATTCATCTGGTGCGGACCTGACCTCATTACTTTCTCCTATCTCTTTCATTTCAACCGTCTTCGACGTTTATCAGATGGGCGCGATACGCCGTCCTACCAGACGCAAGGCGTATTCGATGCCACTTTTCAAATCGCTGCGGGTGATCTGACCTGAAAGGTCTATCCCCAATTGCACAATAGTGTGAGCCACCTGCGGGGTAATGCCTACCAGGATGGTCTGGCAGCCAAGTAACCCGGCCGCCCGTGTGGCTCGTAGCAGGCGGTCGGCTATGGTGGTATCCACCATCGGCACGCCGGTGATGTCGATGATGACCACCTCTGCCTTGCATTCGGCTATGCCTGCCAACAAGGTTTCCATAATCTGCTGAGCCCGCCGCGAATCGATGCTCCCGATCAGGGGCAGAACCAGGATGTTTTCCGTGACGGGCACGAGAGGGGTAGACAGTTCGCGCACGGCCTCCAGCAGCCGGGCCTGCTCTGCGCTGAGGGCCTGTAATTCCCCTAGCGTCTTTTTCGTCTGGGCGAAGAGTTGGGCGTTTTCGATGGCCATGGCCGCCTGGTTGGCGAAAGCGACCAGCAGGTCGAGATCATCCTGGTTAAATTCGCCCTGGCCCTTTTCTTTATCCTGCACCACCAGAACGCCTATGACCTGGCCCTTAACTCGCAGCGGAGCGAGAACAGCCGTCCTCGCTTTCATGGCTTCGACAGCTCGTTGGCTGGCGCGAGGATCAGCGCCCAGCTCGTTGCAGATTAACGGCCGGTTGTAAAGGGCTACCCACCCAGACAGGGAATCTTCCAACGATCCTCTGACTCCCTGTACGGGTTTAGTTGAACCCACCGTGGCTACCACTTCTTCCATGTTCTGGTCCAGGTCGCACATATTCAATATTCCGCCCTCGCCGTCCAACAGGATGGTAGCCTGTTCCACCATAAGCTCCAGCAGGGTCTCCAATTCCAGGGTGCTGACCATCGCCGTGCTTACCGTCTGGAGACTGGAGACCTGCGCCAGTCGTTTGCTGACCCCTTCGTACAAGCGGGCGTTCTCGATGGCCATAGCCGCCTGAGAAGCAAAAATGGATAAGAGCCGGATATCATCCTGGTTAAAACCACTGCCGTCCCGTTTGTTAGACGGCTGGATGACCCCCAGGCTGCGACCCTCAAGGCGCATGAGCACCATCAGGGTAGACCACACTCCCAGGGCCTCAGCCAGGGGTTTCAGGCCCAGGGCCATCACCAGTGGATCGTCCGTTACATCGTTGATCACCAAATATTCGCTGGTCTGCCACAGCTTCCAGATAGCCTCGTTCTCAAGGGATACCCTATAAGCGTGGGCCACCTCGTCGCTTAACCCGTAAGCGGGAGCCTGGCTTATCAGTGCTCGCTCTTGCTCATCATAAAGCAGGATGGCACACATCTCCGTATTTAAAAGTTGAGCGACCTGCTCTGCCAACTGGCGGTAGATATTCTCTCCCTTAGCCATAGCGCCAAAGAGCCTGGCTGCCTGCTGCAAAGCGGAGAGTTCCTGGGTCCGTTGTTCCAGCTCTCGTTTCAACTGGTCAAGGTCGGTGGCGTCATTCATCTTGGGACCTCAACCACTTTACCGCTCTCACTTTTGTGCCCTGGCCTGGGGCCGATATGATCTCGAAGTCATCCATCAGCCTCCGCGCGGCGGGCAGACCGGCTCCCAGACCGCCGGAGGTGCTGTACCCGTCCTTCATAGCCAGTTCGACGTCCGAGATACCGGGGCCGTGGTCGAGAGCCACGATCTCGATACCTGGCCCCTTCTCTCCGCGCAGGGAGGTTACGGTTATGCCCCCCTGCCCGACGTACAGGAGTATATTGCGAGCTAACTCGGAGATCACCGTTTCGACTCGCGTTTGATCGGCCTGGTTGAAGCCCATCCGTCGAGCCAATGCTTTACCACTATGTGAAGCTACGTATACGTCTGTTTCTTTACTGATTTTTACCTCAACACGCTCTGTCATCGTTATCTCATCCCGGTCTCAGGTGCTATCAGCTATGGGCAGGGTGAAGCTAAAAGTGCTTCCCTCCCCCAACTCGCTTTCGACCCAGACACTTCCTCTATGCATCTCTATGATGGATTTAACGATCGATAAACCCAGGCCCGTCCCTCCTTGTTCGCGCACCACGGGATGGTCGGCCCTGAAAAACCGGCTGAACAATTTGGCCTGATCCTCAGGTGAGATACCAATGCCGTTATCGGCCACCCTGGTCACCACAAACAGCGCCCCTTCGTTACCGTGGTCGGCAAACCGCTCAACGGAGATGGTGATCTGGCCGCCCGGGGAGGTATACCGATAGGCGTTGCTGAGCAGGTTGACCAGAATCTGGGTGACCCGGTCGCGATCTCCCAGTACCAGGGGCAGGTTTTCAGAGATAGACAGGGATAGACTCAGTCCTTTGTCCGCAATCTGCTTCTCCAGAGAGGCTACCACCTCTGAAACGACATCCTCCAACCGTATGGGTTCAATGTGTAGCTTGAGCCGGCCGGCCTCGATACGGGAGATCTCCAGCAACTCGTTAACCAGGTGACTCAAACGTGCGGCGTTCGCTCTGACAATGCCCAGAAATCTGAGTTGGGTTTCGTTCAGTTCGCCCACTATGCCGCTCAGAAGCATATCGGTATAACCCTTGATGGAGGTCATAGGGGTGCGCAATTCGTGTGAGACGACGGACACGAACTGGGTTTTAGCCTCGTTAGCTTCCACCAGTTCTTTGTTGACCTTCTGAAGATCGGCAAACAGGCGGGCATGCTCGATGGCAATAGCGGCCTGGTTGGCAAAAGCGGCCGCCAGACGGGCGGCGTCGTCTCTATAGTAATCGATTTCCCCTTTATCTATGGTGAGTAGACCGATGACCTTCTCGCCGCTGATGAGGGGCACTCCGATCCAGGAACGGATGTATTCAGAGCCGTTTACCACTTCCCAACTGGAGCTCTGATGCACGTCGGGGATAATCAGCGGCTCTCCGCTCTGCAAAGGACGGGAGAGATGTTCGTGCCCCTCAACGGTGATGCCGATGTCCATTTGTCTGGGGTCGGCGAAACCCCGGCCGGCGGTGACGCGTAAGATGCCTGCCTCCAACAGCATGATGGCCGCGCTGTCGTAATCAACTACCTGTTTCAATTGGTCGAGGATGGTCTCCAGCACCTCGTTCAGGTCCAGGGTAGAGCCTACCGTTGTGCTCATCTCCAGCAGGGTGTCGGCTACATGGCGCCGATCCTGTTCTAGCTTGTAGAGGCGGGCGTTTTCGATGGCGATGGCTACCGGAGCGGCGATAGCCATCAGACGCTCCACGTCATGCTGGCTAAATTGGCCTTCGATCTTGTTCAAAAGCTGGATGACGCCGATGATGCGCTCCTTGACCGTCAGAGGCACGCACAGCAATGATTTGGTGACGAACCCCACCGACTTACTTACCTCGGCATGGTAACGTGGGTCCTTCAACACATCAGGGACGATGGTGGGCTGGCCAGTCTGGGCCACATAGCCCGCAATGCCTTGTCCGATCTTGAGCCGGAACCCTTCCAGAGCCTTGTCCCGTCCGTCCAGGGTCCAGGCAAAGGTCAGGTCGTTCGTCTCCTCATCGAGCAGCAGCAGGGAGCCGCGCTCCACCTTGAAGGCTTCCTTGATCTTTTGCATCACCCGTTCAAAAACGTCCTGAAGATCGAGGGTGGAGGTCACGGTGCGCGCTATTTCGTTCGAGGCGGTCAACTCCTCCACCCGCTGGGCCAAAGCCCGGTCGGTGACCTCATACAGGCGGGCATTTTCCAGGGCGATAGCCACCTGGTTGGCCAGAGATTGCATCAGCATCAGATCGTTTTCGTCGAAAGCGTGCAGGCGGTCGCTCTCGATATCCAGCACGCCGATGATGCGTTCCTGGACCTTGAGCGGAACAGCCAGTTCCGATCTGATTTCTTCCAGCCCGGCCGCTATTTTGTAGCGAGGCTCCAGCCGGACATCGGGGGCCAGCAGCGGTTGACCGCTGGCGGCTACCCACCCGATGATCCCCTCTTCTCCAACTTTGAGGCGGAGCCCACCAGGGAACTTCTTGCCATCAGCGCGACTGCCGGCCTTGTACACCGCCTCCTCGCCTTCGATCAAAGCGATGTTGACGAAGTAGTAATCGAAAGTCTCTCTGACTATTGTCACCACCTGACGAAGCAGTTCATCTACGTCGAGAATGGAGGCAATCCTGTTGCCCACCTCGTAAGCTACCCGGAGCTGTTCTTCTCGTCGTTTGGCCTCTTCGTAAAGGCGAATAAGCTCTTGTTGGTTCTTTTTTTCAATTAAATCCACCATTTTTATCAAGTTCCGTTCTTATTCCTGCTCGCCATTGATCAGGGGTAGAGTGAAGCTGAAAGTGCTGCCCTGCCCTAGCTCGCTTTCCACCCATACCTCTCCGCCTTGCATCTCCACGAAAGACTTAACGATATTTAAGCCCAGACCACTACCTCTGCCTTCCTGTACCATAGGGTCTTCAGCCCGGAAGAAACGGGTAAATATTTGCTCCTGATCTTCAGAAGAGATGCCGATGCCTGTATCGGCTACATCCACCTGGAGGGCGCCACCATTGCGTTGTTGGGCAGAGATGGTGATATGTCCCCCTTTAGGGGTATATTGATAGGCGTTGCTGATAAGGTTGACCAAAATCTGAGTGACACGGTCGTGATCGCCTCTGACCGGAGGCAGGTTTTCGGGGATGTTCAAGGTCAGGTTCAGCCCTTTCGCCTCGACCTGTTCTATAAGTGAGGTCACCACCTCTTTGATAACGGTCTCGATGCTGAGAGATGTTATATCCAGTTCGATGCGTCCTGCTTCGATACGCGTGATATCCAAGAGGTCGTTGACCAGAAGGGTGAGACGGTCGGCGTTATTTTTGATGATTTGCAAAAAGCGTTGTTGGGCCTCGTTGATGTTTCCCACCGTCTCCAGGACGAGCAAGTCGGTATAGCCTTTGATGGAGGTCATGGGGGTGCGCAACTCGTGGGAGACGGTGGAAATAAATTCGCTCTTCAGGCGGTCAACTTCCACCTCTCTGGTGATATCACGGAAAAGGGCTACCGCTCCTATAAACTCGGCTCCCATCATAGCCGGCGCAATACGCACGTTGAGCACCAGATCGGCGGTCTCTATTTGTTGCTCGAACATTTCGACCTCTTCCAGGTCTTCGAAGGCCGGTAGTCGTTTATCGCGTAGTTCGGTTATCCACTGGCTGACCAGATTCAGACTGAGCAGGGCCAGAGATGAATGGCCGGCATAGATCTCGGCCCGATGGATAGAGCGGTTCAGGGCCTGATCGCTGGTCAGGTTCAGAATACGGCTCGCGGCGGCATTGAAAAGGATGATGTGGCCGTAGGCATTGGTAACCAGCACCCCATCGGCGATGCCTTCCAGGATAGCCCGGCTTTTGGAGGCTTCGGCCTGGCTGGCCCGCAGCAGATCGCCCAGCCTTTCAGACGATTCTCTGATCAGGCGGTAAAGTTCGGCATTGTTGATGGCCGTAGCCACCTGGGTGGCAGCCGTGGAAACCAGTTTCAAATGATCCTGGGAGAAATAGCCAGGTTGGGGGTGGAACAGGAGGAGCACCCCCAGAACGTCATCGCCAGCGGTGAGGGGCACGGCCATAGCCGCCCGGCTTTTAATCTCTTTATCGCCGTCCATTATATAACGTTTGTCCTGGCTCACGTCCTCGATAATGACCGCCTCCTGACTTTCGAGCACCCAGCCGGCCAGCCCCACGCCACGCCGGTAAGGGGTTGTCTTTCCCCCACGTGGCAGCGGCTTTTCCCGTCCCAGGGCGGCCCGATAGATGAGGTTATCCGTTTCGCGGTCAAGAAGCATGATCGAACCGTGCTCCACGCCCACGGCCTGGTTGATCAGAATCAGGGCCTGGGTCAGGACCCGGTCGAGGTCGAGGCTGGTCGATAGCTCGCTGGTGATGCGGTAGAGAGTCTCTACCCGATCTCGCTCCATAGTAAGCTCACGGTTGGCGATGTCCAACTCCCTGGTGCGCTCCTCAACCCTGCGCTCCAACTCCTGGGAGAAGCGGCTGATCTCCTGATAAAGCTGAGCATTACGAATGGAACCTGCCGCCTGATTAGTCAGGAAGGAGAGCAAGGCGATTTGGCGTTCGAGGAACGGGCGAGGCTGGGTACTGCCCACTAAAAGAGCCCCGATAGCCTGGCCTTCGCTGAAGACCGGCACGCCAGCCACGGCGCGCATCCCCAGTTTTTGCATGGTGGGGCTGAGGCGAGGATCGCTTGTAGCATCGGTAATGATGATCGGCTCCCCGCTCTCGATGATGGTGTTGGTTAGCTCCCCGGGATGAGGTTTGTCCAGGGGCAAATAGGATAGCCTGTCGGAGAGATCGGTGGCTATGCATTGCGCGTACTCGCCTCGGGCCTGATCCAGGACGAAGATAAGGCTGATCTTCGTCTGGGTCAGGTGCAGCGCATTTTCCACGATCAGGGCCAGAACCTCGTACAGATCGAGGCTGGCGCTGACCCCCACCCCGAAATCATACAGCAGGCGCATCTCCTCGGCCCTTCTAAAGGTCTCCTGGAAGAGGTTGGTGCTCTCGACAGCGATGGCCGCCTGATCGACAAAAGCCTCCAGGGTGTGTACCTCTTCATCACTAATGTAGGCTTTGGTGCTCTTGTCGTAGCCGGCCTCTACCGTGCCCAGGACGCGATCCTTGATCTTGATGGGCATGAAGATTCTGGACAGTCGTTCGTGGCCGAATTTATCCCAAATTTCTTTATTAAAACGGTCATCCCAGGTATCGATGATCTCCGTCTGGCCGCTGCGGACGATATCGGCCAGGATATCGGAGGAGTCGAGGGGATACCTTGACATAACCATCCATTCTGGATGGGTATCGAATTCTCCCTGCCGGATGATGTGTTTCATCTCGATGAGTTGTCTTTCCTCGTCAACCAGGGAGATGGTGACGTACTCGAACCCCATGACACTGCTTATGGATAGCAGGACCGTTTTCAGGACAACGTCCAGGTCGAAGGAGAGGGAGGTGGTGCGGCCTATGTTATGCAAAGCCATAAGTTGCTGAGCGCGGCGCTCCACTTCTCCGAAGAGGCGGGCGTTCTCGATGGCGATGGCCGCCTGGTTCGCCAGGAGAGAGAGGACCTTAAGGTGTTCTTCGGTGAAGGCGAAACGCTTGGTTCGGCTATGCACGTCCAGGGTGCCAATGATCTCATCGCCCACGAACATAGGCGTGCTGATGATAGCCAGCCACTGCTCTGCGCTGGCCGCCGGGTTGTAGAAGCGGGGGTCGTTGGGGAGATCGTTGGCAATGATAGGGGTTGCGGTCAGCGCCACCCGCCCGGCGATGCTTTCTCCCAACCGGTCGCGGGTGCCCTTGACCACTTCTTGGCCCATGCCGGCCGAGCCCTGGATAGTGAGGTGCTCGCGGTTTTCGTCCAGCAGCAGGATGCAGCTTGAATCCCCCTTGAGCAACTCTATAGCGTTGTGGCTGATCTGGTTCAGGAGCGTTTCTAAATCGAGCTGCCCCCCGATCTGCACCCCTATCTGATGCAGAGCGGTTAACTCCTCGATGCGGTCTGCGCTGGCGGCGTAGAGGCGGGCGTTCTCGATGGTGATGGCCGCCTGGTTGGCGAACAGGCTTAGAAGCCGGAGGTCCTCATCGCTAAAGGCCCGTTCCACATCCTCGAAGATGGCGATGACCCCCACAATGCGCTCGCCCCACCGCAGCGGCATGCCCAGTACCGAGCCAATGGATAGAGGGGCAAACTTCTCGGATTGGCCTTCCCAGGTACGATAGTCGCCCACGATCATCGGTTCGCCGCTGGCCAGTATTCTGCCCGACAGTCCTTCCCCCCTCTTGAGCCGGGTACCGATCAGATCCTGACCGAGGTTGTAACTCTCAATTAATTCCAACTCATCACTGGTGTCGTCGTAAATGTGGAGCGTTCCTCCCCTGGCTCCCAGCAGGGCCACCGCCCGTTCCACGATGGAGCGCAGCAGTTGAGACAGGTCCAGTTGGGCGGCGATGTCCAGGGAGGTCTCGTAGAGGGCAGACATCTCATCGGCCCGCACTTTGGTTTCCTCATAGAGCCGCGTATTGTCGATAGCGATGGCCGCCTGATTGGCCAGAAAGGCCAGGATATCCAGCTCGTCCCGGCTGAAGGTGTGAGGCACGGTGAAGGCCACGTTGAAGGCTCCCAGAGTGGTGGGGCCCCGCCGAATAGGGAAGCCGGCCACCGCTTCCAGGTGTGGGAACTGGGCCAGCATTCCCAGGTCCTGGCTGCCTATAGTGGCATACAGAGGATGCTCGGAGGCCTGATGGATGACGACCGGCTGCTCTGAAGCGACTACCCTGGCGGTCAGACCGTCCTTGCGGGGCAGAGCGGGAGTCACCTGGCGACCTGTATCCCACAGTCCAGCGCCAAAGGTGAACTGCGTGGTCGCTTCGTCGTAGAGGAAGATGTGGACGTTGTTGGCTTTAACCAGGTTTATAGCTCCCCCGGCGATGGCGTTCAGGACGGTGGACAGATCGAGGGAGGAGGCCATAGCCAACCCGATCTGGGCCAGGGTCTCGGCCTCACTGGCCCGGCTTAGCTCTTGTTCGTAGAGGCGGGCGTTTTCGATGGCTATAGCCGCCTGGTTGGCAAAAGCGACCAGCAGGTCGAGGTCATCCTGGTCAAATTCGCCCTGGCCCTTTTCTTTATCCAGCACCACCAGGGTGCCTATGACCTGTCCCTTAACTCTCAGGGGGGCAAAAACGGCCGTCCTCGTTTTCATGGCTTCAATGGCCCGTTGGCTGGCGCGAGGATCAGCGCCCAGCTCGTTGCAGATTAACGGCCGGTTGTGAAGGGCTACCCATCCAGACAGAGTATCTTCCAACGAATCTCTGAGCCCCTGTTCGGGTTTAGCCGAACCCACCGTGGCTACCACTTCTTCCGTGTTCTGGTCCAGGTCGCACATATTCAATACCCCGCCCTCGCCGCCCAACAGGGTGGTAGCCTGTTCCACGATAAGCTCCAGCAAGGTCTCCAATTCCAGGGTGCTGACCATCGCCGTGCTTACCGCCTGGAGGCTGGAGAC
>CAZYHC010000044.1:0-45121 GCA_964646625.1 uncultured Anaerolineales bacterium | reverse complement strand
GGCCGAGATGGCGCAGGAGTTGCAGGCGCTGGTGGCGCGGTTCAGGCTGCCCGCCATGATGCCACAGACGGTCCAGGCCATGCCCCCTGTGCCGGTGGCTTCTCCAAGAGGCGACGGACCTGGCTCCAAAGGGCTGAAGAGCGCGATATAACCTCCGTAACACGCAACCCGTAACCTGTTTAAGGAGTGTGTCTCATGGAAAACCAACTGGTTGTTTTTAACCTGGCTAACGAGCACTACGGCGTGAACATCGGGGCGGTGGAGAGCATCATCAAGCTGCAACCTATCACCGCCGTGCCCCGTGCCCCCAGTTTCGTCGAAGGTGTGACCAACCTGCGCGGCACGGTGCTGCCGGTGCTCGATCTGCGCAAGCGGTTCGGTCTGCGGGCCGAAGAGGCCACCAAGGACACCCGCATCGTCGTGGTCGAGATGAACCAGGAGACGGTGGGAATGGTGGTGGACGCGGTGACCGAGGTGCTGCGCGTGCCGGAGGAGGACATTGAGCCGCCTTCGCCCATCATCACCACGGTGGACTCAGTCTTCATCACGGGTATCGCCAAGGTTGACGAGCGGCTGATCATCCTGCTGGATTTGGGCCAGGTGCTCTCGCCCGAGGAAAAAGCCGATCTGCAAACCTTTCAACAGGCTCAGGCCGAAACCTGAGTTTGAACGTGCGTGATGCGTGCAGCAAGTCGCTTAATCTGGTCCCTGGTCTATAAGCCATACGTATCACCTCCGAGGTGAAAGGTAGAAACGATAATGGAAGACTTCTCAACCTTCGAAATCGAAGATGATGAGATAGAAATATTCCTCCAGGATGTCAACGAGCACTTGCAGGCCATAGAGGCAGGCATCCTGGGCCTGGAGCAGGAGGCCGACCCCGATACCCTTAACGCCGTCTTTCGCGCCGCCCACACCCTCAAGGCCGCGACCGCTGCTATAGGGCATCATCAGATGGCGGAACTGACCCACGCCCTGGAAACCCTTTTCGACGCCATGCGCGAAGAAAGGTTGTCCCCCACCCAGCAGATGACCGATGAGTTGCTGACCACAGTGGATGCCCTGAAAGCCCTGCGCGACGAAGTTGTCAGCCTGCAACCCAGCCGCGTAGACGTAACCGCCATCCTGGCCCGGCTGCACGCCCTGACGGACGGCACCGGTGGTGAGGAAAGAGACCGCACCGCCTCCCTTCGACAAGCCCAGACTGAGGAGAGGATCAGTCGCCGGCTGACGCCGGAACAGACCGCCCAGGCACAGAGCTACCGCGAAGAAGGGTACGCCCTCCTGGAAATCGAAGTCGCTGCCTGCCCCGATGCTTTTGCCCCAGCCGCCCGTCTCTTGCAGGCAGCGATGGCCCTGATGGAGGTGGGCCAGGTCATCGCCCAACACCCTTCCCAGGCCGACCTGGCCAACGACCATCACGGTAGCCGCCTGTGGCTCGTCCTCGCTACCCAGGCCGACGAGGGAGCCGCTGAGGAACTCCTGGGCGACATCTCTGACCTGGCCGAATTTCAAGTGCAACCCTACACCATAGACGTAACCACTCGCCCGGCTGCCCGGGACGGTCCTCGGAGTTCTCAGGAGTTCCCGCCAGCTCCCACCAGCCCGAGAGAGGACAAAACTGTGCGCATCAGCGTGGAGCGTCTCGACACCCTGATGAACCTGGTGAGTGAACTGGTCACCGACCGCACTCGCCTGGTGCAGATCGAAGATATGCTGCGCGCCCAATACGGCAAAGGAGGGAACATCGGCGTGCTGGGTGAAATGTCTATCCACTTCGCTCGCGTGGTAGATCAATTGCAGCAGGAAGTGATGCAGGCTCGCCTGTTACCCATCGCCCATCTCTTCAACAAGTCCCCGCGCCTGGTGCGCGATTTGGCCCGCGCCGCCGGCAAACAGGTAGACCTGATCATCGAAGGCGAAGCCACAGAGCTCGACCGCTCCGTCATCGAGGTCATCGGCGACCCGCTCATCCACCTGCTGCGCAACGCGGTGGGCCACGGCCTCGAATCACCCCAGGAGCGGGTGGCGGCGGGCAAACCGCCCACCGGCACGGTGTGGCTGACGGCCGCCCCCAAGGAAGGGCACATTGTCATCACCGTGCAGGACGACGGCCGGGGAATTGACCTGGCCCAGATACGCCAGACAGCCGTGCGTCACGGTCTGCTGTCCGAGGAAGAGGCCGCGCAGCTCGGCGACGACGAGGTCATGGCCCTCATCTTCCTGCCCACCCTATCTACCGCCGAGCAGGTCACCGGGGTGTCGGGACGGGGAGTGGGCCTGGACGTGGTGCATACCAACGTCAAGCGGCTCGGCGGCTCGGTGGTGGTGGAGAGCGAGGTGGGGCGTGGCACCACCTTCCGCGTCACTTTGCCCCTCACGCTGGCCACTCTACAGACCATGCTGGTCGCCCTGGGGGACGACGTGTACGCCATTCCCCTGACGAGCATCGTGGAGTCGATGTACCTGTCAGACGTGACCGTCAGTAGCGTGAAAGGGAATCCCATGATCCATTGGCGAGATCAGGCCCTGCCGCTGCTATACCTGCGTCAATTCTTTGCCCATCCGCGCCTGGCCGACGCCCCTTCAAATGAGGCCAGGCCGGCCGTGGTGACGGTGACCTGGGGCAAACTACGCGTCGGCCTGCTAGTGGACAAACTCATCGGCGAACAGGAAATAGTGGTCAAATCGCTCAGTCCCATCATCGGCAACGTGTCGGGGTTGTCAGGCTGTACCATTCTGGGCGATGGACGCGTGGCCCTCATCGTAGACATTCCAAGTCTCATCAGCGCGGCCATCAAGGCTCAGAGGCAAGGGCTAGCAACATGAACGGACGGACAGTAACCTGGCACCACTTAATAACCGGACCGCTCTGGAAGAGCATGTTGTACATGATGATGCAGAGCGTGGCGCGTGGCCTGTCAGATATGGTGGGGCGGACTATCAGCAACGACGCTCCCCGGGTAGAGACAATACCCATCGCTCAGGTGGCGACGCGCGCAGGCGACCCCGAAATGGAAGTGGTAAGTGTTTACCTGAATATAGAGGGCGACCTGCGCGGCCGGGCCATCTTGATACTACCTCTGAGCAGTGCCCTGAAGCTGGTAGATCTGCTGATGGACGCGCCCCCGGGCACAACTACCAGCGCGGGCCTGGTGGAGCAATCAGCGCTGGCCGAGGTCGGCAACCTGACGGTCTCTTACTTTCTCAACGCCGTAGCGGCCTTCACCAAGATACCGAAACAGCTACGGCCGTCCCCGCCATTCGTGGTGGTGGATGCGTTGGGCGCCGTTCTGGAATTGATAGCCATGCCGATGGCAGGCTTGAGCGAAGATCTGCTGATCATTGAAACGGCCTTCAGGGATGTCAAAGGCACGGTGCAGGCTCGCTTCTGGGTGTTGCCCCATCCGGCAGATGTCCGAAAGGTCAGGAGAACAAGCAGGAGGATCACATATGTCTAAAGTAATGATCGCAGACGATAGCCTCTTTGTGCTGACCCGCCTCAAAAAGTTGCTCACCGACCTCGGCTATGACATCGTCGTCGCCAGGGACGGTGAGGAGGCGGTGCGCACCTACCGCCAGACCAAACCTGACGCGGTGCTCATGGACGTCACTATGCCGCGGAAGAATGGCCTGGAAGCCCTGAGTGAGATCTGCCAATTCGACTGCCGGGCCAAAGTGATCATGCTCACCGCCCTGGATCAGCAGTCGGTGGTCACCCAGGCGATCCAGACTGGGGCCAAGGACTTCCTGGTGAAGCCTGTACCTCCTGGGCGGTTGATCAAGGCACTGCAAAAAGTGTTAAGGTGAGCTCCATGGACCACCCTGTTCGTGTCCTGGTAGTGGATGACTCGGCCTTCATGCGCCATATTCTGGCCAGGCACCTGGAGGCCGATCCTGACATCACCGTGGTAGGCCAGGCCTGTAATGGGCTGGAGGCGCTGGCCAAAATCCCGACCCTCAAACCCGACGTAGTCACCCTCGACGTGGAGATGCCCCGTATGGACGGCCTGACCGCGCTGCGGCGCATCATGGCGGAATGTCCAATGCCGGTGGTCATGCTCAGTGCGCTTACCCAGCGCGGCGCCCGCGTCACCATCCAGGCCCTCATGCGGGGCGCGGTTGACTTCGTGCCCAAGCCAGCCGCCGCCATTGATATTCGCACCGTCATCGAAGAATTGACCGTTAAGGTGAAAATCGCGGCTGGCACGCTCCCTCCCGCTCACACCTCCCCACACTCCCACACTCCCAAGTTAGGGCCGCTTCCATTTCGCAACGGCGATCCCCTGATCGTCATCGGGGCTTCCACCGGCGGACCGCGCGCCCTGCAACAGATATTGTCCGAGTTGCCCGCCGACCTGCCCGCCGCCGTGGCGGTGGTGCAACACATGCCCCCGGGCTTCACCCGGGCGCTGGCCCAACGGCTTAACGAAAACTCCTCGCTCACTGTACAGGAGGCCGCGCATGGCGACCGCCTGGCGCGCGGGCTGGCGTTGCTGGCCCCTGGGGGCTTTCACCTGCGATTTAATGGTCGCCGACAGGTAACCCTGGACCGGGGGCTGCGCCGCAACGGGATGCGCCCCGCCATAGACGTAAGCATGGAATCAGCAGCCGCACACCACGGGCCGGCCGTGATCGGCGTGGTTCTCACCGGCATGGGCTCCGATGGTACAGCAGGAGCCAGCCACATCAAAGCCGCCGGCGGGAAAATGATCGCCGAACACGAATCGACCAGCGTGGTTTACGGTATGCCGCGCAGCGTGGCCGAAGCTGCGCTGGCCGACCGGATGGTGCCGCTGCCAAAGGTGGCTTCGACGTTGATAGAGTTGATAGAGTTGGCGGAGTGATGGAGCGATGGAGCCATACGAATATAACTTTATCAAACTCAAGGTGCTGAAACTGACCGGCGTGGACTTGAACTGCTACAAGAGTCCACAGGTGCAGCGGCGTCTCAGAACCCACCTGCTGCGGTCGGGTTACCCCAACTGGCCGAGCTTCTTCCGGGCCATACAGAATGACCCGGTGGCGCTTGGCAAACTCAAAGACTATCTAACCATCAACGTGTCGTCTTTCTTCCGCGACCCGGATAAATTCGAGTATCTGCGGGAGCAAATTTTGCCGGAGTTGCTGCGGGGGCACCCCAGGCTGCGCGTGTGGAGCGCGGGGTGTTCGAGCGGCCACGAGCCCTACTCACTGGCCATTATGCTGGCTGAGGCCGCCGGGCCCTACCGCCGGCACCAAATCCTGGCCACCGACATCGATCGCTCCGCGCTGGAATGGGCGCGGGCCGGCGGCCCCTACTCCGCCGAAGAAGTGGCAAACGTGCCTCCCCCGTTGCTCAACCGTTACTTCAGAGCCCACGACGACGGCTACCTCGCTTCCGAGCACCTGCGGCGCAGGATCACCTTCCTCCACCACAATCTCCTGTCGGACCCCTTTGAGGGCGGATTCGATCTGATCGTCTGCCGCAACGTGGTGATATACTTTACGGCCGAGGTTAAAAAGCAGTTGTACAGACGTTTTCACGAGGCACTACGCCCCGGCGGCGTGCTCTTTTTGGGGGGCACCGAAGTCCTGTCCAAAGCGTCCGACCTGGGGTTTGAAACAGCGGGCATTTCCTTCTATCGCCACGTCGAACCAGAACCAGCCGGGCCCTCAAGATAAGCTCACGACAAAAACGGGCGGGGTTTCTATAACCCTGCCCGCTGGATGTCTGGAGCAAAAGCTCCCAGGGGCCTGGCACAGCGAACGTTCGTTGTTGAAGTGCCAGGCACCTTACCTCCTTACGGCGTACTGACGTGGCCCCTCTGGATGGTGGGCAGATAGACCTCGCTCGGCCTGACCCACAGAGGCGGGTCCCCCAGGCTGCGCACGAAGACGTCAGAGTAACCGTTGGTGTCGTTGGGCACCAGGTTGGTGGCCCAGGAAGCGAAGGCCACGTGGCGCCCGTCGGCCGAGATGGCGGGATAACCGCTGTTGCCGCCGGTGGCCTGGGCGCCGGCGGAGTCCACGCTGACTCGAGTGGTCTGCTCCGTCTGCCGGTCGTGCACGAAGATGTCGTACCGACCGTTGGTATCATCTGCCACCAGGTTGGCGGCCAAGGACTGGAAGGCCACGTAGCGCCCGTCGGCCGAGATGGCGGGGTCGTAGCTGTTGCCGGTGGCCTGGGCGCCGGCGGAGTCCACGCTGACGCGGGTGGTCTGCCCCGTCTGGCGGTCGTGCACGAAGATGTCGTGCACCCCGTTGGTGTCGTTGGGCACCAGGTTGGTGGCCCAGGAAGCGAAGGCCACGTAGCGCCCGTCGGCTGAGATGGAGGTGTACCAGCTATCGCCGCCGGTGGCCTGGGCGCCGCCGGTGGCTACGCTGACGCGGGTGATGCTCACCTGCCCTGGTTCATCGAAGATGCCATTCTCATCAACATCCCGGTCGTGTACGAAGACGTCATCCTGACCGTTAGTGTCGTTTGCCACCAGGTTGGTGGCCTCGGACCGGAAGGCCACGTAGCGCCCCTCGGCCGAGATGGAGGGCTGGTCGCTGTTGCCGGTGGCCTGGGCGCCGCCGGTGGCTACGCTGACGCGGGTGGTACTCACCTGCCCTGGTTCATCGAAGATGCCATTCCCATCAACGTCCCGGTCGTGCACGAAGACGCCACCCACCCCGTTGGTGTCGTTGGGCACCAGGTTGGTGGCCCAGGAAGCGAAGGCCACGTAGCGCCCGTCGGCCGAAATGGCGGGGGGGGCATAGCTCTCGCCATCAGGGTCGCCACCGGCGGTATCCACGCTGACGCGGGTGGTGGTGTTGGTCTGGAGGTCGTGCACGAAGATGTCGTATATCTCGTTGGTGTCGCCGGTCACCAGATTGGTAGCCAAGGACCCGAAGGCCACGTAGCGCCCCTCGGCCGAGATGGAGGGGCTGTTGCTACTGCTATTGCCCTCGGCGCCGGAGGAGTCCACGCTGACGCGGGTGGTCTGCCCCATCGTCCGGTCGTGCACGAAGACGTCCTCCCGTCCATTGGTGTCGTTTGCCACCAGGTTGGTGGCCTCGGAATCGAAGACCACGTAGCGCCCGTCGGCCGAGATGGAGGAGTGGTAGCTCCCGCCGCGGTAGCTCCCGCCGGTGGCCTCGTTGCCGACGGAGTCCACGCTGACCCGTTCGGTGCCCGGCGGGTCGGCGTAGGCCGTAGCCAGGGCCAGCAGCAGTAATACCAGCACCAGGCATAGCCGCAAGATTACTTTTTCTTGCTTCATTTTTTGCCCTCCTTTTTGCAGAAAGATAGATGGAGAGGGTGGTAAAAAAAACCGCCCTCTTCCTGTCCAAAGGAAAAGAACGGCATTACGTTGAGACAACGTTGTAACTGCCGCTACGTTGTCATTACTACATAACAAGTGTACCATGAAATTCAGATTTTGTCAAGATATGAACACCACCTCAGTATAATATAAAAAAGGGTATACAGGTCTGTCGGCCTGCACAACAAAAACTCCGCCGATCAGGGTGGGGTCTGGGCAAACATCATCTGGTAGCTTACGCGTGTCAGTGGCCGAGGTAGGATCTCCAACTCAATGGCCAACTACAGGATTTGGTCCAGGTACCCTTCGATAAGCGATTTATCCAATGGTCCGAGGTGTCGGTCATGAATCACCCCTTCGCGATCGATGAAAAAGCTGGTGGGGGTGCCCTGCACGCGGTATCTTTTGGCCACACCATAGTCTCTATCAAACAGGGTAGGAAACGTCAGCCCTTGTTGCTGAACGAAAGCCTGCACGGTTTCCTGTCCTTCGCCGACATCCACCGCCAGGACGACGAAACCCTGGTCCTGGTACTGCTCGTAAGCCTTTTGCAGAGCAGACCGCTCTATGCGGCAGTACGGTCACCAGGTGGTCCAGAAGTTGAGGAGCACCACCGTGCCTCGCAGGCCGTTCAGCGACACCTCGTCGCCGTTCAGATCGGTCAGCGTAAAGTCTGGGGCACGTGCGCCTTTGACCGGGGCAACTGGCAGCTCGAGCCTGGGCGTAGCGGTGGCGCTTTCCACAGTCGGTTGCGTGGTTGTGTACGTCTCTTTCAGATATTTGATAACCAGTTCTTGTTCTGCCTGGTCGAGCTCGGCCCCTTTTTCCACCATGCGCTCAACCGTCGCTCTCCACTCCGCTTCTCTCTTTCTGTACTGCCTCACCCGCTCCAGGCCATGGCATTTGGTACACCGCTCCTCGACCAGGGCCTTGCCCTCGGGAGCGCCCGTCTCTTGCTGCGTGGGGGGAGCAGCGGTCTCCTCCCTGGCCCCCCCACAGGCGGTGAAGAGCGATCCCAACAGCAAAACCAGACAAGCCATTGTGAATATACCGAGGATGCAGTCGTCCAATCTATCCTTCACCGGCCAAAATCTTCTCCACCTTGGCGTACTCGGCTTCCAGGAAATCTACGTGGAAAGCTTCTTCGTCCCGCAAGCGCTCAAAAATAGCTTTCAACTCCGGCTGTTCGGCCAGTTGAGCAGCCAGGGCGTACTTTTCCTGGGCCGCTTTCTCATCAACGGTCATCACTTTCAGAAAATTGAGCCAGTCCATGTTGCTCTCCTTATCGTATGTGTTAGAGATAGACAGAACATTTCAGACATCCAGTTCGGCCCCGCACACTCGACAGATAGGTTCGGGCTCCTCCAGAACACTTTCGCAATAGGGACAAAAGCAATGCAGTTCCTCTTCTTCAAGTTCCCTTCTGCTCCTTATCTCCGCTGGCTCCCGGCGCCCTCGGCCCCTGGTCTCATAATCCTCAATGGCCTTGTGTAGGGCATCAGCCCCTAAGTTGGAACAGTGCATCTTGTTGGGGGGAAGGCCGTCCAACTCGTTGGCTACGTCCTTGTTGGTCAGCTTTTTGGCCTCCTCCAGGGTCAGGCCCTTAGCCATCTCGCTGATCATGCTGGAGACAGCGATAGCCGCCCCGCAGCCGAAAGTCTTGAACTTGACGTCAGCCAGATGCCCCTCGTCGTCTACCTTTACGTAAAAAGCCATCATGTCGCCACACACGGGGTTGCCTACCGTGCCCACCCCATCGGCGTCGGGTATCTCTCCCACGTTACGCGGGTTCGTGAAATGATCCATAACTTTTTCGCTGTATGCTGGCATTGTATTCCTCACCAGTTTCTATCAGTTTTCACAGGAATGTTCATTACTCCCGTGGCTCGACAACGGAGGGCGCAATGTGGGAATCGGCGCGCCCCCCACAATCCACACTCCGCTTGGCTTCAAAGACGCAGGCTTCACAGCAATAAACTTTCTCGCCGCGTCGCACCGGATTGGGGCCCAGTTCCTCGCCGCAGTTGTCACATTTCTGTGTCGTATCCATGGTGCTAACCTCCTTACACGCCGCCCTGGAGCGGGCCTTGAGCCAGGTTGAGCCGTAGCAACAACTTAAGTCGTTACTGTTCAGGGCGGCGTACCCGTCCTGCAAGCACCGGAAAGAGCGATCCTTAAGCATCCTTCTCCGGCTTCCACTCTTCCCACACCTTGCCCACCAGCTCCGGCCCCGGCTTGAGGGTCTCCTCACCCGGCTGCCAGTCGGCGGGCGTAGCTTCCGCACCTTCGGTTTCCCGCACGTGCTGGAAGGCCTTCACCTGGCGGATCAGTTCGTCCACGCTACGGCCCACCGGCGCGGTCAGCACCTCCATGGCCTGGATGATGCCGTCGGGGTCGATCAGGAAACGGCCGCGAATGTCTACTCCTTCCTCCTCGTCATACACCCCGTACAAGGTGCCGATGCGTCCTGCCGGGTCGGAGAGCATCGGATAGGTAACGCCCCCCTCCACCATCTGCGACAGCTCTTCTGCCTGCCAGACCTGGTGGACGAAGACGCTATCGACGCTTATCGACAGGACCTCGACCCCTAGCTCCTTCAACTCATCATGCTTTTCGGCAACTGCCGTCAATTCTGTCGGTCAGACGAAGGTGAAATCACCGGGGTAGAAGAGCAGCACCACCCACTGTCCGGCGTAATCGGAGAGCTTGATGTCTTTGAACTGGCCCTGCCAGTACGCTTTGGCCGTAAAATCAGGCGCTTTCATCCCTGCTCTGACACTCATTTTGCTACCTCCTTACTCGCTTTGCTATCTCTTTGCCTGCTAAAGATTTGCAGAGCCTTTCCTTACTTGCCTCCTCTCATTATGCAGGGAGGTCCCCGCGCGCTAAAGCTTTTAGATCAAAATCTTGTTCCAGCAGCCGCTCGCTGTAAGCTGATACGTCGCGCCCTGTAGTGATCAATCGCTTCAACGGCTGGACGTTCTGGGTGTCACCCAGCAGGATGGCCCCCACGATCTGGCCGTGGCGCAGCGTCAACCGCTGGTACACGCCGTTTGCCAGGTCCACCCGTTGCAAGACAACAAACTCATCGCCTGCGGCCGTGGCTTCGCCCAGGCTGGTCAGATCGAGGCCCACGATCTTGAGCGTGGTGGAGGGCACAGTACCATTGTAGGTGGCGCTGCCTGCCGAGACCATGTTCGCGGCGGCGGCCAGGGCCTGCTCTGTGGCCGCGGGGATGATGCCGTAGACAACCCCCTCGAACTCGGCCACGTCGCCGGCGGCGTAGACGTCGGCGGCGCTGGTGCGCAGTTGTTCGTCTACGATCACCCCACGATTAACCTCCAATCCGGCTTCCCGCGCCAGCTCGACTCGCGAACGAATGCCGGTGGAGATCAGCACCAGTTCGCCCTCTACCACCGCCCCGTCCTTGAGGCGCACGCCTGTGGCGCTCCTCTCGCCCTGGATGGATTCGGTCACGGCGCCGGTCAGGATGCGCAGCCCCAGGTCCTCCAGGAGGGACTGCAACACCTCTGCCCCCTCCGCGTCCAACTGGCGGGGCAACAGGTGCGGTTCGAATTCCAGCACCCACACGTTCAGCCCCAGGGAAAGCAAGGCCCGGGCCGTCTCCAGCCCCAGCAACCCGCCGCCGATGACCACCGCGCCTTCAATGCCCTCGGCGTAGGTCTTCATCGCCAGGGCGTCGTCGAGGGTGCGCAGGGTAAAGACCCCGTCTTTATCAGTCCCCGCGAAGGGCGGCACAAAGGATCGTCCCCCGCTAGCCAGCAGCAGGCGGTCGTAGCTCATGCGGCCTCCATCGGCCAGCGTCAGCCGACGTCCAGCCGGATCCAGAGCGGCCGCCCGCACTCCCAGGTGAACCTGGATGCCCTGCCCGTCGTACCAGGATCGGGGCCTGAAGATCAGCTCTTCCTGCTCGATCTCGCCGGCCAGGAACTCCCACAGCCTGGGACGCTGGTAGTACAGATATGGCTCCGAGCTCAGGATGTGCACCTCCGCTCCAGGGTCAGACCGGGCGATGTTCTGCGCGGCGGTCACCCCCGCAACGCCGTTGCCTACAATAACGTACCGTCGCATTACCTCTACTCCAACTCCTCGAACATATCCTTGCCCACCCCACAGTCAGGGCAGACCCAATCATCGGGCAGGGCCTCGAAAGGCGTGCCGGGCTTGATCCCGCCGTCGGGGTCGCCCTCCGCCGGGTCGTAGATGTACCCGCAGGCCAGACATTCCCACTTCGACACTTTGTCACCTCCTTATGAAATGCTTTTAGAATTCCTGGTAGACGATCTCATCGTAGAGAACTTCTACCTTGTGCTTATGCCCCAGTTCTTCGCGGGCCAGGAACCTGAACAACTCTCTGGCTTCCTCGCTCTCGGCCATTCCGCCCATGAGATTGTAGAAGTCATAGGAAGACTTCTCGCGTTGCATGGCCACAATCAGCACGTCCTGGAAGGTGGCCCTCTCGTCGAGGGGGCGGGACACCAGATAGTCAGCCAGCTTCAGGTCCTCGATCTTGTGACCCTGTGCGGTGGCGACAATCTTCTCCACGTCGCCTTCCAGCAACTTCTCCAGCCTCTCCTTGTGCTTGACCTCCTCACCGGCCAGCTCGCTCAGTACGTCCCTGACGTGAGGGAGCTCCACCATCCCGCTGGCGCCGGTGTAGAAGTCATAAGCCTCCTCCTCGAAACGGATAGCCTTTCGTATGATCTCCTCTATCTCTCTCTCTGGCATCGCCCATCTCCTTGCTTTTTAATAATCACTCAGTCCTCTTTCAGGTTGAGCGTATCGTGTTTATCTGCGATCGTAGCTGCCAGTTTGTCCAGAGCCTCGAAATCTTGGTCGCGGGGGTATCCCTGAACGAGAACCGGCTCCAGTATCTCCACCTGCAACTTCGAAATCATACCGGTGAGTTGTTCCACCATTTTCTTACCATACCAACCGTAGGAGCCAATGATCGAGGCGAATTTCAGTTTCGGCCTGAGGGCATTGGTCAAATAGGCGGCATATACTACGTTCGGATGTGCGCCGGTCAAAACGGTGGGCGCTCCGATCACCAGGGTGGCGGCGTCTACCAGCGCTATAGCCAGTTTCCCAATGTCGGTAGCAGCCAGGTTGAACAGTTCTACAACAACTCCTCTTTCGCTCAGGGCCTCCACCAGGTATTTCACCATCCTATCGGTGCTCCCGTGCATCGAGGTGTAGGGGAGCACGACGATGTTTTTCGGCTCGTCAAACACCCAACCGTGATACGCCTCCAGAATAAGCTCTGGCCTGTCGTGCATCGGCCCGTGGCTGGGAGCGATCAGGGCTATTTCGTACCCCTGGAGTTTTTCCAGATGCCGCTCGATGATCTTGTGGAAAGGCATCATAATTTCTGCGTAGTATCGCTTGGCGGCCTCGTAAACTCGCCTTTCGTCGGTGACGTACAGGTCGGTGGTGGCCAGGTGGGAGCCGAAAAGGTCGCAGGGGAAGAGGACGTTATCCTCTTGCAAGTAGGTCAGCATCGTCTCAGGCCAATGGACCCACGGCGCGTCGATGAACTCCAGCGTTTTGTCGCCCAACGATAAGGTTTGGCCGTCATCGACTACGGTACAGCGGTCTTCCGGGGCCAGCAGCAGGTCTACCAGCATCTTTTTGCATTTGGGGGTGCAGAGGACCTGCGCCTCAGGGTATCTCTCCAGCGCCCGCGGGAGGGTGCCTGAATGGTCCTGCTCGGCGTGATTGGCGATGACGTAGTCGATGTGTTCAAGGTTCAGGTGCTCCAGGCGGCTGAGCAAGACATCTGCCATAGTGGGGTCCACTGTATCTATCAGGGCCGTTTTCTCGCTCCCCTGGATCAGGTAGGCGTTATAGCTGGTGCCGTCGGGGAGGGGGATGAGTTCGTCAAACAACCGGCGATCCCAGTCAATAGCCCCTACCCAGTAGATATTGTCCTTTATCTTTCTTGCATTCACGTCGTTAACTCACTACCTCCTCAAGTGGATTTCTGTCCCCAGGTCATAGAAATGATCAAAGTCATCACTACACGACAAAATGTCCTGGCGACCTTGGTCGTCCAACACGATGAGTAGTGACGACTTCAGTCATCGGGCAGGTACTCAGAATTTCCATAGGGACGCAGTATTCAGGTTATTTTGACTAACCCGCTTACCAATTGTAGTACCAGCTTATACTCATTATAAGCTAATAATTGGAATGTGTCAAGGCTGTAACGCTCTGGAATGGGCCTCAGTCCGGTAAAATTTCTCTTTGATCCACAGGGCCACGTACACCAGACCGATGAGCACCGGCACCTCGATGAGCGGCCCGACCACCGCCGCCAAAGCCTGCCCGGAGGCAATGCCAAAGACGCCTACCGCCACAGCGATAGCCAGCTCGAAGTTATTGCTGGCTGCGGTGAAGGACTGCGTGGCCGATTCCGGGTAGTTGAAGCCGAAAAGCCGGGAGAGGGCAAAAGAGGCGAAGAACATCACCACGAAGTAGGCCAGCAGCGGGATGGCGATGCGCAGCACATCCAGCGGCAGGGTCAGGATGACCTCGCCCTTCATGCTGAACATGACCACGATGGTGAACAACAGCCCGATGATGGCCGTCGGGCCCAATTTAGGCATGAAACGGGTCTCGTACCACTCCTGGCCTTTGCGGCCCATCAGGCTGAAGCGGGTGATGATGCCCGCCACCAGAGGAATGCCCAGGAAGATAAGCACGCTCTTGGCGATCTGCCACATGGTCACGTTCACCGTGGCCGTGTCGGCCCCGAACCAGCCGGGCACCACCGTCAAATAGAAGTAGGCCAGAGGGCTGTACATGACGATCTGGAACACGGAGTTGAGCGCCACCAGCATGGCGCAGTACTCGCTGTCGCCCCCGGCCAGCAAGTTCCAGATGAGCACCATGGCGATGCAGCGAGCCAGCCCCACGATGATCAGCCCGGTGCGGTAGTCGGGCAGGTCGGGCAGGAGAACCCAGGCCATGATAAACATGATGATCGGCCCCACGAGCCAGTTGAGCACCAGCGACACGCTGAACTGCTTCCAGGCCGTGGCTACCTTGCCCAGTTCCTCGTATTTGACCTTAGCCAGCACCGGATACATCATCCACAGCAGGCCAATGGCAATGGGCAACGAAACAGTATCAATACGCAGGGCATCGAAAACGGTGGCGATGCCAGGTAAGACGTACCCCAGGCCGACCCCAATAGCCATCGCCAGGAAAATCCACAGGGGCAGAAACCTGTCCAGCAGAGACAGGCGCCCGACGACGCTCTCTGTCCTTCTGGCTTCAACTTTTGCTGCTGCTTCCGTCATTTTTGAAAGACCTCCTCATTTTAAGATTTTAGATTTTGTTTATAGGGAGAAGACCGGAGCGGCCGGAGACATCTCGATCACCGAAATTATCCCCGGCCACCTTTACCCCACTGCGATCAAGCCTCTTGCCGCGACAGGGCGGTTGTGATCCAGGACGTGACCTCCGCTTTGGAAGGGATACGCCCGCTACAGACGACCTCTTCATTAACCACCAGGCCGGGCGTAGCCATAACGTACTTCGTGATCTTCGCCATGTCGGTCACTTTCTCGAAAGTGGCCTCCACGCCCAGTTCACCTACCACTTCGCGGGCGATCTGCTCCACTTTCTTGCAGTTGGGACATCCAGGCCCCAGAATTTTGATGTTCATAGCGTTTTCCTCCTGATCTATAAAAGTTTCACCCACCCAACAGAGTGAGCGCCAAACCAAAGATGTATCCGGCCAGCGTGCTGAAAACCGTCACTAAAGTCACGTAGGTGATGGTTCGCTTGCGGCCCAGGATGCTGCTCGTCACCATGATGCTCTGGATGGAAAGCTCCGGGTCGGCCAGCAGGTAAGCGAGCAGTGGGCCGCGGTGCATCCCCAAATCCAGGAACATGCGGGCGATGGGCACTTCCACCAGGGTGGGGAAGTACATGAACACCCCGAACAGTACCCCGACCAGGTTGGCCCAGATGGTGTTCTGCCCGGCCAGAGTTTGAATCCATTGCTCTGGGATGAGCACTTTGACCGCCCCGGCGATGAACACCCCCACGATCAGCAGGGGGAAGATCTGCTTGACGAAGCGCCACGTCTCCCACAGCCAGGTCTGCAACTCTCGCCTTTCCAGGCCGCGCACGGCCACGACCGCCACCCCTGCGATCAACACTGCCTCGACGATGAAGCGGCCGGTGAAGCCGAGCACGACGCTGCTGGTGGTCTCCAGGCTGGGCGCCGCCAGGAGCAGGGTAAAGCCCGCCAGGGTCAGCGAGGCCCAGGTCCAGCCGTTCACGTCCTCCAACACGTTCTCCAGGCCGAGCCAGGCGGTCAGGGCGATGAGGGCCAACATCACAATGAGCAATGCCCCTTGCAAGGTCAGGCTCAGCCCGGCCAAGGCATTTTGTAAGCCGGGCGATACCTCAACCGGCAGTGCCAGCGCGAACCAGGTGTTCTTTAGAAGGTCGATTTGCAGCGTGCCCGCGATCAGGATGGCGACCATCAGGGTGAAGAACAACCACACCGCCCCTCTCACTTTCGCTTCTCGTTCGAACATGGCGTTTTCGGCCACCTGTTCGCCGTTCTGGAACAGGGCGGCCATGATCAAACCGATGCCGATGCCGAAGATAATCGAAAGCACGATGCGGGCCAGGGCGATGTCCATGCCGATGGCTACCCCGGTGTAGGAGATAGCCAGGATGTTGACCGCCGGGCCGACGAACAGGAAGGTGATGGCCGGGCCTAAGCCTGCCCCGCGCTTCCAGATGCCGGCGAAAAGGGGCAGGATGGTGCAGGAGCACACCGCCAGCACAAAGCCCCCTACCGCGGCCGCCGGATAGGAGACAAACTTGGGCGCTTTTGGCCCCAGATATCTGGTCACCGTTTCTTTAGGGATGAGCGCAGACATCGCCCCGGCGATGAGAAAGGCGGGCAACAGGCACAGCAGCACGTGAGCCGCCAGATAGTCCAACAGACTGGCCCAGCCGCTCTGTATTAACATCGCCACAAACTCCAACATTGCACTCATGGTTTCCGTAACCTCCTGATTCCTTCGCGTAGCTTTTCCTTTTTGTGGTGTTCATTGTTGGTGTGTCTTGGTGTAGCTCCATGACTACACGAAATCCCAATTGCTGCCTCCGGGCCGCAATTGAGTTTACATTCAAATTTTTGCATGTAAAGTAACGAAAAAAATTTCAAACCGCCTGGCACCTGGGGCAGGGACAGGTACTACTTGTCTTAGGCGGCAACGGTGAAAATGGCAAAGCATCCTCTCCCATCTGCTCAACCAACATAACCCTGGCCGTGTCTATCAGTTCAGGGATCCTGCCATCCTTCAGCCGGTAATAAACCATCAACCCATCCTTGCGGTCGGTCACCAGTCCGGCCTCACGCAGGACGGCCAACTGCTGGGAAACGTAAGCCTGGCGCTTTTTGAGAGCATCCGTCAGGTGACAGACACAGGCTTCCTCTTGAGCCAAGATATCCAGGATGCGCAACCTTACCGGATGCGCTAAAGCCTGGAAAACCCTGGCCTGTTCTTTGTAGCCGTTCATTTTCTTTCTGGTCATGGCACTTCATTCATACTTTTGAATATAGTATACACCCCAATCCTTTTTTTGTCAAGTGAACGGCATTTGTTTCAGCGGGCGGAAACAATGCGCCGCTTTATTCTGGTCAAGGCGTATTCCAGACCGGCCTGCAAATTCTGATAGGTAGCCACCCCCACCAGCTTCACTCCCAGTTCCACCAGGGTTTGGGCCACCTCCGCCCGGATGCCGACCAACACCACCTGGCAGCCCAGCAGCCGGGTGGCCTGGGCGGCCTGCAAGAGGTGTTGGGCCACTTTGGTATCAACCACCGCCACCCCGGTGATGTCCAGGATAGCCACCTCTGCCTGGTGGCGTCCGACCCCATTCAACAACTCTTCCATGATTTGTTGAGCGCGGGCGGTATCAATGTGTCCCACCAGGGGCAGGACGACAATCCCTTCGTACAGTGGGATCACCGGGCTGGAAAGAGCATACACCGTTTCCAACAAGCGGGCCTGCGCTTCGTGGGTGGCCAGAATTTCCTCCACCTTTTCCTGTTCCGCCTCTCTGGCCTGGCGCAGGCTCTCGGTCATCTCGTTGAAAGAACGGGCCAGCAGGACCAGCTCCCGGCTGCCCCTTTCCGGGACGTGTACACTCAGGTCCCCCTGAATCATTCGCTGGCTGGCTCCCACCAGCGCGTTGATCGGTCCGGCCAGGAAGCGGGAGAGAGGAACGGCCAACACCAGCGCCAGCACAACCGCCCCCAGCACAATCAAGGCGATACGCTGATAGAAACTGTGCAACAAGGCCAGAAATTTTGCCTCGCGCACCCCCACGTACAACATACCTACCACCAGATCGGCGTGATCGCGCAGCGGCTCATAGCCGGCGATGAACCGCTCGTTGATCACGGAGGCCGGGCCAATGAAGGTTGCGCCCTGAGATAAAACAGCCTGGCTGATCATCCCAGAGACTCGTGTGCCGACCGCTCTCTTCCCTTCCGGCGTCAGCATGTTGGTGGATACCCGCAGATCACCCAGAAAGATAGTGGCGGTGTCGGTCTGGGCCATATCCCTGATATGATCGACTAAGGAGACATCGTTGTTCAAAAGTGAAGCTACCAGAACGACTCCCAGTGTTTTAGCTCCGTAGCTAACCGGGGCTACCCCCACCAGAGCCAGGGCCGCCGTCCCCTCCCTGGGGTCAAAAGGGGTCTCCGCAGCCTGGGGAGTATCCACCAGCTCGATCTGGGCCTCTTCTGCCAGGCCAAGTGAGGCCAGGAATTCAACCGGCAGTATCTCTACGGAGGCCAACAGGCTGTTGGTCTTCAACGTTCCTTCCACAATGTTCGGAGTACCCACCAGCTCGTTTATCTCCTTTGCGCCCCTCGGCAGCGAGGAGATTGTGCCATCTGGGGAAAGAGCGAAACCAAGAATAAGCCGCCTCCCCTTTTCCAGAAAAAGGGGCTGTCCCTCCTTATCCAGCATGACTATAAACAGTGTCCGATCGAAGAAGTTGTCCCACAAGAGCTGACGGATGACCATGTTCCCTAAATAGGTGCTTGCTTCCAAATCTCCCTGAAAAGCAGCCATCACTTGCTTCTCCTTCTTCAGCTCGGAAGAAAGCCTCTGGGCCTCCTCCCTCACTCTGGACAGTTCGTCGTTAAAAATTATGTGGGCCAGCCGAAGGTCGCTTCGGACCTTTTCCTTTTCCGCCTCAGTCAGGTAATCGCTGATCATCCTGGCTGTAACCCAGAAAGAAGATCCTAGCACTACAATAACCACCAATATGAAGGAGAAAAAGAGAATAGACGGCACCCCGAGAGTAGTGGTTCGAGATTTATGGGTTTTCATTCCATCGCCCCCCTCTGTTAGTGATGTTCTGCAAAGCAAAAATGAACTGATCGCCTGCTATATAGGGGGCAGATCCACCTGCATCCTATACTGGGGAATAGGCTCGTTCTTATTATACTATAACTGCCAATCTGTAACAAAAATAGTGACCTACTCGCTCCGCTTCCCCGGCACAAAGTACTGGACGCGCTTGAAGGGTTTGACCTGCGCCCCGACGTTGTCTTTCAGCAGATTGCCAGAGATGTGCATCAGGGTATCGCCATAGTCGTCGTCCACCCCCATGCTGGCCAGACAGGGATAGTGATGATGCAACAACCCGGCCTCCTGCTCCGCATCGTCGGCCAAAACCCCCACCAGGCCCTTAGCCACGTGGCGGGCGCAGCCGCAAACAGCGTCGCGCCCGACCTCCACGGACGTTATGCGCCGCGTCTGGGGATCGACGGTGATGCGCAGGTCCGGTCGGCCAAAGTGGCGCGCAAATTCGGCGATGAGCGGATCGTGGTACTCGATCTGCTGGCGGCGGCCAACGCTATAGTGCGTGTCGGTCAGCGAACACAAGGGCTTGGGCGTCACGCACACCACGCCCACGTCCTGGAGCCAGCCCTGCAACTGACGGGCCAATCCAGGCGGCAGCCAGGCCACGTTATCAACCGCCACCACCACTGCCCGGGCACCAGTGGCCCGCACAACGTCGGGGAGCAATTCCGCCACGCCCGGGTGCTCGCCAAAGGACAGGATCAGGTCGGCCGGAGGAAGGGTGTCGGGTACGTACTCCTCCGGATCGTCTATCACCGGGGGCAGCACGGCCGGCGCTCGCCAGACTTCGACGGCCCAGTCCGGGGGGCCGTGGGCGCGGATGTTCTCCACGTGTCGTTGCCCATACTCGCCTGAAACAATTGCCAGGAGGCGCATACCGCTCACTCCACGTCGTCCAACAGGCGCTGCTCGCCTTCAAGCTCGCGGATGCGGCTGACGTCCTGCACCACTTCCAGCGTGCCTTGATACTCCCCCTTTGCATCACGGACGGCAAAGTAACGGATGTGGACAAACATGCCCTTCAACTGAATCCAGAACTCGGCCACGTCCCGGCGCCCGCTCCGAAAATCCTCGATCATCCGGTTAACGAGGTGCACGCTCTTCTGGGGATGGCACAACTGCACCTTCCTGCCCAGCACCGCCTTCGTCCTGGGGAAGATCTTCTCTGGTTGCTGGTTGATGTAGCGCACTTTGTCCTCTTTATCTACGAAAGTGATCTCCATCGGCAAGGTATTGAGAAGGGCCTCCAGTGCCTCCCGCGATAACGTCCCGGTCTCGAAAGCCACCATTCCTTCCATCTCGGGCTCCGGTGTTGGGGCTGCAATTGCTTCAGGCTCTCCCATACCTATTCGCGCCCCTGCGGGGGTGAAACGGCAGTAGCCCAGTTCGTCGAACTGCCGTCGGGTGTCCACCCATTCATCCTCCGTGAGGACCCGCAAAGAAGCGGGGAAGAGGACGTTGTTTTCCTTATGGAAGTGATCCTGGAGCAGGTCGGCCAGAGTCGAGGCCACCTCTGCCAGTTGTCCTGCAAAATCCTGAAAGTTCATACTGGCGTGGGCCTCCAGGAGCCTGTAAAAATCTTTCTTGACCGCTCTTATCCTGTCGTGCTCCATCCACATAATCGCCGGAGGCTGGGTAATGCCGTGCTTCTCAAGGTAGGGGAAAAGAACGTTCTCCTCCCGCACGTAATGGCTTTCCGAATCCTTGAAGTGCCCTTCGACGTGCCTCACTCGCGCCAGGTCTTCGCTGGCGGCATCCAGGCTCTCCAGCTTTTTTATCCTCTGTGCCACGTTCGCCAACTCCCCGGCAAACCCCAGGAGCATCTTATGCTCTTCCATGAGGATGTGGATGGGATGTCCTGCGGGGGCCAGGTGCCCTTCACTTTCCAGCGACTCCCGGAAGACGGCCAGATGGATATCGCAAAGCCGATGGATCTCTTCCCTCGGCATTCCCTCTCTGATAAGTTCCTCTTCCACCCGGGCTATCTCCACCGGCGTGACGCCCTCTAACGCTTCTTTGAACCTTGCCTTTGCCTGGTCAGGATCGGCTCCTTCGTGCAGGCTCTTGATCAGTTCTTTTAGCATCTCTTTTCTGTCTTTGCCAGACAATCCGCTCATGTTATGCCTCCTCGTATAATAATGGTCATTTTCTTTTCGCGGTTACGATCAGGTTCCCGCTGGTTTCTGGCGCGAAGGGCGCGCCGGCCATGTCACCGTAACAGGTAACCTCACCGAACCCGGCCCCGGCCATTGCGTCCAGTAGTTCGGCGTACAGCAATGGGCGCAACTCGGTTGCTTCGACCTGTTGCGCCCATTTACCCGCGTCATCGCGCCGCAGGGTGATGAGGTTAAAGGTCAACGTGCCATCCTCGTTGAAATCGTAAAAACGTACAAAGAGCCATTCCCGGTCACCGTCGCGGTAAGACTGTGGCTCCATCCAGCGAACACGGTCGCGCACGATGGCCTCAAAGTTGCGGTTCTGGACGAGCAACAGTCCACCGGAGCGTAAAACGGCCGCAAAATCGACCAAGGTCGCTCCCAGAGCCTCGGCGGTCAGCAGGTGTGGCAGACTGTTTCCCAGGCACAGCACGGCCTCAAAGTCACTCCCAACCCGCTCCTCCAACTCGCCAAAGCCGGCGACGATAAAGCGGACCTGGCCCCCGGCAGTGGCGGCGTTCGCCCGCGCCCGCTCGATCATCCCCACGCTAAGGTCCACGCCAACCACCTCGTAGCCACGTTGTGCCAACGCAATGGCGTGAATTCCGGTGCCGCAGGCCACATCCAACACGCGCTGCGCACCGCTGGCGGTCAACTGCTGCTCGACAAACGGCAGCTCGTACTCCAGCCGCTCCTGCCAGTTGACAAACCGGTCGTAATCAGCACTAAAGGCATCGTAGAGCGGTACGGTCTCCATTTTGCATCACCGAATAATCAGCGCGGAGGCCCTCACCTTCAGACGTGGGGAGGCTCAGATCACCAGCAGCGACATGCTGGACGGGAACAGCCCCAGCCGGTCGCCGCTACGTATGGGGGTTTCCAGGTAGGTGCCGCTGGCCGGGAGGCGCTCTCGCTCGGTCGGATAGCCCAACCAGGAGGCCATCTTAGAACTGGTGTTGAGCAACTTGCCGTTGAGAAAGACCTGGCTCACCTCTTCCGGGGCGATGCCGGCCTGCTCCAACACCTGGCCGATGTCTGGCGTGCCCTCGATTGGAAGATGGATCACGGTAGGACGGTCGGCGTGTGGTTGCTCCCCATAGCGACGCAGAGGGCCATACAGGTGAATTTCGACTACAGACATATAGCTTGAGACCTACCCCTCGAACATAGGTCGCTCCTCTTCCTGGAAGTACCACAAGCCATCGCTTTCCAGGTAATCGTACGCTTTTGACAGGATAGCGTAGTGCTTATTCTCTTCCTTGGCCAGCCAGTTGAACACGGCCCTGGCATCTGGATTATCCGTCTCCGCCGCGGCCTTACTGTACATTTGATAACCACGACGCTCGAAGTCCATCCCTACTTGCAGCACGTCCAGGTCGCCCGCGTCGGGGGCCAGCTCCAACCCGGCCGCCGCATCGGACGGGAACAGCACCAGCACCGAGTCCGGCGCTCTCTTCCCTGCCATCGATTCCAGATCGAACCATTGGCCGTCGCCGCTCACTGCGCCATACTCCACTTGCAGTATACGCAGGTGTTCCTTCTCATCCCGTGCCAGGCTTTCAAAAAGGCCCTTACCCTGCTCATCCTGCACCTTGGCTACCATTTCCATGTAAAACTTGTAGCCATCCTGCTCATTCAGGATCGCTTCCTTTAGAGCCGCCAAAACTTCCTCACTCATTTTTGCCTCCTTAAAAGAATATTGATATTTGATTGCAGACATAAGCCGCCTGACGGCCATCCCGAGAGGCTTCAGGCCATGGATGATGTCTGGGCGGGTCTACCATTGGCGGGGTCAGTGTTGGTGCTGGCCCTCGCCGCGCAGGTACTTTTCCGGGTCTTTGTCAAAGGCGACCTTGCAGCCCCTGGCACAAAAGTAGTAGGTTTGGCCCTCGTACTCCGAGGTTGCTACTGCTTCTTTGGGCTCGATCATCATCTTGCACACTGGATCTTGCACTTTCTCCATCGCTCACTCCTTTCCTGATGCCTTAATTACCACTCCCACCCATCAAAGGAGAAAATTTCCGACATCTCTTTGCGGGTGCGGGGCTTCTCGTCCCTGGCTCTCGTACTCTCATCCAAATCGGTTACCGTGATTTTATCACATCTCAAGCCTAAAATCAAGTTAATAAAACCTGAACCAGAACCCTGTCAAAGTCGGGCCGGGGACAACTGCTCCAGCCCCCGTCCCGGGGGCAGTGACCGTAACCGCCGATAAACGCATATAAACGCCGATAAACGCCGATGTCCTATCTCTTTATCTGTGTTCATTGGTGTTCATCGGCGGTGAGTATTGTGATGCTAACTCAAACGTCCCTGAGACGGGGGCCGGGAGCGGCCGGATCACGACTTTGACAGGGCCCTCAGTGGACGGCTATTGACAAAAAGTGTCTTATGATGTATATTTATGACTACAGGATGACATCGCAAGTAAACACAAGTGAGGAGTAAGACCCGATGGACCTTGGCCTTAAAGATAAAGTGGCCGTCGTCACAGGTGGCAGTGTGGGCATTGGGCTGGCCGTTGCGCAAGGACTGGCGGCGGAAGGGGTGCATCTGGCCCTGTGTGCCCGCAACGAGGAACGCTTGATGGCAGCCGCCAAAGCCCTCGGCGATCAGTACGGGGTAAGAACCATTGGGGTTAAGACCGACGTCAGTAAGCCCGGCGATATCCAGCATCTCGTCGCCGAGGTTGAAAAGGAATTCGGGGGCGCGGACCTCCTGATCAACAACGCGGGGACGGGCAGTAAAGAGACCATCGTGGAAGCGCCCGACGAGCGGTGGCAATACTACTGGGACCTGCACGTCATGGCCGCCGTGCGCCTGTCGCGCGCGTTGGCGCCCTTCATGCGCAGCCGGGGCGGGGGCGTCATCCTGAACAATGCCTCTATCTGTGCCACCCAGCCGTTAGGCTACGAGCCAATCTATAACGTTACCAAGGCCGCGCTGGTCATGTTTTCCAAGTGTCTGGCTAACGAACTGATCCCGTACAACATTCGCGTCAACACCATCAATCCGGGCCTGGTGATGACCCCTGATTGGCAAAAAACGGCGAAACTGCTTACCCAAGACCAAGACGTTACCTGGGAAGCCTATCTTGACAAAATTGCAAAGGATAATGCCCCCATTGGACGTTTTGCTTCGACCGAAGAAGTGGCGAATTTCTTCGTGTTCCTCTGTTCTCCGCGTGCCAGCTACTGCGTTGGCGCTACCTACTACGTTGATGGCGGGTGGTTGAAGGTCATCACTTAAGTGTCATAAAGCAATGCTTAGCTGCGCAAACGGAGGACGTGTTGCCTCAGGCTTTATCATACTTCTTTGTGATTTTGTTGCCAACCTGGCGCCTTAAGTACATTTAAACCATTGCGGGGCCAACGATCGATGGAAAGGGGGTGTTGAAAGAAAACAAAACGTGAGGTTATCGGGAGCGATTCAAAAAGCCTATGACGCAAAGAAAGGAGAAAGTTAGATGACGGAGAAGAGGATAAACAGACGTTCTTTTTTGAAGGGGGTGCTCGGTGCCACTGGGGCAGCAGCCCTGGCCGGTAAGCTGAGCTTTCCGAGCGTGATACGCGCCGCCGAAGAAACGCCGGTGTACATGGGTAACGTCATCCGCACCCTCTCCAACGAATACCACGCCGCCTGGAACCGGGGAGGCCGCATCTTCGCCGAGTCGGTGGGCATGGGTGAGTATTACGGCGCCCTGCTTTGCGAGGGTGATAGCGAGAAGCAATTGACCCTGATGAAGGGCATGCTCACCAGGGGCGGCAAAGACGTGGTGTTCAACATTGACCCCAACCAGTCCCCGGATGCGGCGCCCATCGCTGAGTTGTGCGCCGAGGCGGGCGTGTACTTCATCACCCAGTGGAACAAGCCAGACGACCTGCATCCCTGGGATTTCGACCCCTATTGGGTCTGCCACATGGGAGTGAACGGCGTCCCGGCCGGCTACGACGTGGCCGTGCAAATGTTCGAGGCCATGGGCGGCGGGGGCAAGATCGTAGCCCTCCAGGGATTACTGGCTAACGTGCCCGCCATTCAGCGCTTCCAGGGTCTGCAAAAGGCCATGGAGGAGTACCCTGACATCGAACTGCTGGCCGAGCAGACGGCCGAGTGGGACCGCACCAAAGCGGTGACCATCATGGAGGACTGGCTGGTCAAGTTCCCGGAGATCGACGGCGTCTGGGCCGCCAACGACAACATGGGGCTGGGCGCCCTGGAGGTGCTGCGGGCTGAAGGGTTGGCAGGAGAGGTGCCTGTGGTGGGCATCGATGCCGTTGGCGAGGCGGTCGAAGCCTGCATCAACGGCGAGTTTGCGGCCACCGTGGCCTCCGATGCCATGTGGCAGGGCGGTATGGGCCTCTCCATCCCCTACCACGCCTACCTGGGGACCTTCGATCCCGCTGCGGAGCCCCCGGAGCACCGCGAGTTCTACTTCCGGTACATCCTGATCACTCAAGAGAACGCCGAGGAGTACTGGCACGCCAACATTGAGGACATCCCCCACTACGATTGGGATGACCTGTGGGAGCGGGTCACAGAGCAGATCGCCTATGGATAGTAGTTATCGTCGAGGGCTGTAAGCCCAGCCTCCTTGTATCCATTTGGACTCTAGGGCAAGGCGGCCATCCCTATGGCGACCGCCTAACGAAAGGTCAAAGGTGCCTGGCACTTTGGAAGTGCCAGGCACCTGATATCAAATAGATTATGGAGAGAAAAATGGCGCAAACTCCAGACGAGGCAAGGCCGAGAGCGGGGGAGGGGACTCTCCTCCACAGCATCTTTGATATAGTCAAGAACCTGCGAGCATCCGGCGTCCTGGCCAGATATGGTCCCTTGCTGGCCCTGATTACGCTGTGCATCGTCATCGCTATCCTGAACCCTCGCTTTCTCAGCCTGCGCAACTTCATGGCCATCGCCAAACAGGCTTCCATCCTGTTGATCCTGGCTCTGGGCTCCACCGTCATCATCCTGATGGGGGGCATCGATCTGTCCATCGAGGGGCTTATGGCCATGAGCTCCGTCATCGTCAGTTTCCTGGTCCTGAACAACAGGACCGAATTGAACCTGGGGATAGTGGGGGTTTTGATCGCCGTGGCTATCCCCACCCTCATGGGCTTTTTGAACGGCGTGATCCATACCAAAATGCGCATCCCCTCATTTATGACCACGCTGGGGATGTGGTCGGTTGGCATCGGCCTGGCTACCTGGCTGTACGGCGGGTATGCCATCAGGATCCTCGACCCTATGGTCTCCGGCTTAGCCAAAGATAGAACGGCGGGCATCCCCAACCTGGTCTTCGTCGCCATAGTGGTTTTTCTGGGCGCTCTTTTCATCGAAAAATTCACCCGCCTGGGCCGTTACGTCTACGCCATCGGCGGCGGAGAGGACCTGGCCGAGCTATCGGGCATAAACATTGATTGGTACAAGATTCTGGCCTTCACCCTGGCCGGATGCTTCTACGGCATCGCCGGGGTGCTGAACTCGGCGCGCATCGGCGTCGGAGAGGCCCGGGTGGGAGAGTATCTCTTCTCGTCCATCACCTCGGTGGTGGTGGGGGGGACGGCCCTGACCGGGGGGGTGGGCGGTATGTTGCAGACCCTGGTTGGAGCGCTGATCGTCACGGTCATCACCAACGGGATGATTCTCCTGGACGTCCATTCCTATATCCAACTGGCGGTCCACGGGACGATCATCACCTGCGCGGTGGCCCTGACCCTCGATAGATCGAAGATCCCTATCATTAAATAGACTGCAAGGTGCCTGGCACTTTGGAAGTGCCAGGCACCTTGATTCTGTGGCAACAGGAGCTCAATATATGACAGAAGAGATTGTGCTTGAAGTCCGAGAGGTGTCGAAGGCCTTCCCTGGGGTGCAGGCCCTCGACCGCGTCAGCCTGGAACTGAGGAGACATGAGATTCTGGGCCTGGTGGGGGAGAACGGGGCGGGCAAATCTACCCTGCTGAAAATCCTGGTGGGGCTCTACACCGCCGATAGCGGCGAGATCGTCCTGTGCGACCAGCCCTTCCAACCCCGCAGCGTCAAGGAGGCCGGAGAAAATGGCGTGGCCATGGTCTTTCAGGAGCAGTCCTTGCTCCCCAACCTGACCGTCCGGGAAAACATCTTCCTGGGCAATGAGGAGCCCTTCATGCGTTGGGGGATTATCAACTGGAAGAAAATGAGCCAGGAGGCCGAGAAGCAGTTGGCAAAGGTTGGCTCGCCTGTGAGCGCTGAGGCTTATACAGCCGATCTGACCTTTGCCCAGAGGCAGATGGTCGAAATCGCCAAGGCCATGGCTCTGGAAGAGAGAGTCTGTCAGGAACCTATCATGATCCTGGACGAGCCCACCTCGGTGCTCCACCAGGAAGAGGTGGAGCAGTTGTTCGAAAAGCTCTTGCACCTGAAAGAGAGAGCCTCTATTATCTTCATCTCCCACCGTCTGGAAGAGATCCTGGAGATTACCGACCGGGTTTACGTCCTTAAAGATGGCCGGAACGTGGCCTCGATGCCCACCAAAGAGACGAACATCGCCGAGCTGCACCAGCTCATGGTGGGTCGAGAACTGAAGGGCGAGTACTATCGTGAAGGGGAGCAGATCGATTACGGAGAGGAGATCGTCCTCAGCGTAGCGGCGCTGTCCAAGAGCAACGCTTTCTACGATGTGACCTTCGATCTGCACAAGGGGGAGATCCTGGGCCTCTGCGGGGTGCTGGGTTCGGGCCGGGAGGCGTTGTGTCGGTGTCTCTTCGGGGCCGACACGCTGGATTCGGGAGAGATCCGGGTCAACGGCCAACAATTGATCCCCAAATCCCCGATGGCAGCTATTGATCTGGGCATCGGCTACGTGCCTATGGAGAGGAGAACCGAGGGCCTGATCCTCTATCTGAGCGTGGCGCCCAACATCACCCTGGCCAGCCTGGAGGAAGTGACCTCCAGGGGCTTCCTCAACCTCGGATTGGAGACGGAGACGGCCAAGAGCTGGATCAAGAAGCTGAACATCAGGACGCCCAGCCACCGCGCCCTGTGCCTGAACCTGAGCGGGGGCAATCAGCAAAAGGTGGTGCTGGCCAAGTGGCTGGCTTCACAGGTCAACGTCCTCATCCTGGACCATCCCACCAGAGGTCTGGACGTAGGAGCTAAAGAAGAGGTCTACGAACTGATCCGACAACTGGCCAGGCAGGGCATTGCCCTCATCCTGGTGGCCGATACGCTGGAAGAGGTCATCGGCCTGAGCAATACCATTCTGGCCATGAAGGATGGCCGGGTGCAAAAGAGGTTTGACGCGCCAGTGGGGAATAAACCGCAACCACTGGCTCTGATCCAACATATGATGTAAGGAGGAGCAATGAAAGCCGAAGGACAAGAAACGGCGCAAAGCAGCAGAGAGGTGAGTCCGTCTGTCGTCACGTCGGCGCTTCCTCAGATACGATCGAAACTAAAAGTCTGGCACGAAACGGGGATGCTCTCTGGGCTGTCACCCATCGGGGCGCTGATAGCCCTCGTTATAGTCATGAGTATCGGCAACATTCATTTTCTGAGCCTCAACAACTTCATTAACATCCTCGAACAGATCGCCACGCTGTTGATCATGGGCCTGGGGGAGACCTTCGTCATCATGCTGGGCGGCATAGACCTGAGCGTGGCGGCCATCGCCTCTCTGACCAGCATCCTGGCGGCCATGTGGTTGCCCCACCTGGGCTATCTGGCTTTCGTGGCGGCGGCGTTGGTCGGTTGCGGGATCGGGGCCCTGACCGGCCTGGTACACACCAAAGCGCGTATCCCCTCCTTCGTCGCCAGCCTGGGCGCGATGGGCTTGTGGACCGGGGTGGGCTTCACCATCTCCGAGGCCACCCCCATCCAGATTCTGCGAAAGGACGGCGGCTATCTGACCTGGGCCACAGGCGAAGTCGCCGGCCTGCCCAACGAGATCGTCATCGCCTTCAGCGTCCTGTTCCTCTGCCTCATCCTGGAGCGATACACCCGCCTGGGCCGCTGTGTGCGGGCCATAGGGGCCGGCGAGAAAGCGGCCCTGCTCTCTGGAGTTTCCATCGATCGCTATAAAACCCTGGCTTTCATCCTTTCCGGCACGATGGCCGGTTTCTGCGGCGTCGTCCTGGCCACCCGCATGTCCGGCGGCTCGGCCAGGATCGCCGATGGGTTCCTGCTGAAGGCTATCGCCGTCGTCATCCTGGGCGGCACGGCCATCAGCGGCGGCATCGGAGGAGTGCTCAGAACCCTCATTGGAGCCCTGCTCATCGCCGTGGTGGATACGGGGATGATGGTTATCGGCGTCAACGTCTTCGCCCAGCAGGTGGTCTACGGCATCGTGGTCATCCTGGCCGTGGCGCTGACCATCGACCGCTCCAAGATGCCTATCATCAAATAGCACTACAAATAAGGTGCCTGGCACTTTGGAAGTGCCAGGCACCTTAGACATTTTAAACCTAGGAGGAGGTAAGCCTGATGTCCAATCCTATTTCTGCTGGTTTGTGGGTTTTTGCCAGTTCTGCCGAGAAATTCTCCTACGATGCCGAGCTTTCGGTCAGAGAACAGATCAAGGCCGCGGCCCAGGTGGAAGGGCTGGAGGGGCTGGAACTGATTGCTCCCACCCACGTAACGGTGGACAACGTGAAAGAAATCAAAGCCCTGCTGGAAGAGGTCAGGCTCCGACCCGTCAGCGTTAACCCCAACCTCTGGACCGACGATAAATGGCAATATGGCGCCCTTACCGCCCCCGACGAGAAGATACGGCGAGAAGCCATTGAAACGGCCAAACGAGCCATCGACATCGGCCACGAGCTGGGTACGCGGCGGATGTGCCTCTGGCCGGGCCAGGATGGCTTCGACTATCCCTTCCAGGCCAACTACGACCTGCTCTGGGAGTGGACGCTGGAAGCCATCCGCGAAATCGCCGAGTACGACCCGAAAACCCAAATCGGCTACGAGTACAAATCCAAAGAGCCGCGCACCCACATGCTGGTCGGCAACGCGGCTAAAGCGGCTTTGATCGGCGAGCTGCTGGGCCTGAAAAACGTGGGCGCTTATCTCGATTTCGGACACGCCCTGATGGGCCGCGAGAACCCGGCTGAATCGGTGGCCCTGCTGGCCCGCTGCCAGCGGTTGATGGGAGTGCACATCAACGACTGCTACGGGCTGTGGGACGACGACATAACCGTGGCCGCCGTGCACTTACCGCAGGTTTTTGAGTTCCTGCTCACCTTACGCCAGGTGGGCTACGAGGACTGGATTTCGCTCGACCTGGTGCCCGTCCGTGAGGACATCGTCGAAGCCTGCCGCTTGAGCGTCCGCTACATCCAGAGTATGCAGGCGCGGCTGGATAAGCTCTACGCCGACGAAGGCAAAACAAAGGCGCTCCAGGCCGCCCAAAGCTCGCTGCAAGCCCTGGAAAGCCAGGAGATCATCCGCGAGCTGATATTCGGCTGAGTTAGCAGCAAGCAGATAGTAGCAAGATCTCAGCGATCTCTGCGTGCTCTGCGGTAAAAAAAGGAGACTACCAAAGAGGAGGAGGTTATTTTCGTGTTTACGGTTGCGGTCACCGAGCCTGGCAAAGTTCAGGTGGTGGACGTACCTGAGCCAACGCCGGGACCTTACGAGGCCAGGGTGCGGACGGAAGTGGCCTGTATATGCAATGCTACCGACAGGAAACTGGTGGAAGGCCATTTCCCAGGGGTCGAAGATTACCCCCTGCTGCTGGGCCACGAATCGGTCGGGATAGTTGATGCCGTCGGGGAAAAAGTGCGCCACTTCAAGGTTGGAGACCGCGTGGTGGGTGGATTGCTTCTCAATCCTACAGACCAGACGTATGCCAGTGGCTGGGGTGGATTCTCCGAGTATACCCTGGCGGGCGATCACCAGGCCATGGTGGAGGACGGCGTGGCGACGCCAGAACAGGGCTGGCTCGAAGTATACGAGATACAGCGGGTGGTGCCGCAGTCCATCCCCGTTGAGGCGGCAGTACTGCTTTGCACCTGGAGGGAAGTATACGCCGGCTTTGGCGATTTCAATTTACAGAAGGGCGACGATATCCTGGTCTTCGGGGCTGGCCCTGTGGGCTTGAGTTTCGTAAAGTTTGCCAGGCTGCTGGGCCTGGGCTACGTGGGTTCGGTTGAGATTCTGGCCCAGAAACGACAAAAGGCCCTGGAGATGGGCGCCGACGCCGCCTTCGCCCCCGACGACCCTGAATTGCAGCACCTTACGGACCAACGAGGCAAACCGCTGGATGCCGTGATAGATGCCGTGGGGAGCGAAGACATTATAAACTCGGCTACCCCGTTTATTAAAATGGCCGGTTCCATCTGTGTGTACGGCGTGATCGATAAGCCTACTATACATCTCGATAAGAGCCGGGCGCCCTACAACTTCAATCTCCTGGTTCACCAGTGGCCCACGCGCTTTCGGGAAGCCGCCGCCCAGGAACCGCTGTGTGAATGGATTGGCGAGGGCCAGTTAAGCCACACCGAATTCCTGTCGGCCGAGTTTCCGATCTCAAAGATCGAGGAGGCGCTTGAATTAGCACGCTCCGGCCGCGCCCTGAAAACGCTGCTCAGGTTCTAGCCAACTTGAAGACCAAAAAAACAAGGCGTCCCCAAAAGCCGGGCGGTCGTAGCCACCAGCTATTCCCGAAGTTCACTTGCGCCTCCCTGGAGATGGACAACAGCCCGATCCGCTAAACCTGCTTCAGGTATAGTCGGTTCAAAGCTTCCTGCGCTTCAGCAAGTACGCTTGAAGAGATCCACAGCGACGATCGCGCCAAGCGGTCTAAAGTGGCCTCTGCTTCTACTCGCAGCAGATATCCGGTAGCAGCCGCCCATAGCACCACACCCAATGAGCCGTGCACTTCCAGCCCCAGCGCTTGAGCAAACAGACGCGCAGCAGCCTCATCTGTCAGTAACCAGTCGGCACGGATTTGCCGCGCCAGGGCAATAGCCTCAGTTTCCCCTGCATCAAGCAGCCCTGCCTGCTGCCATGCGGCGGCCTCGGCATTATATGGCGCTACGAGGGTCCCTATTACCACCCACGTAGGCCTCCGGATCCGCCATGCCGCATTGTGCTGGGCCATCTCCAAATCCACTGCTTTGGGGATGTAAATTTCCCCCATCAGCTTCAGCAAATCAAGGGCCTGCGCTTCGCTGAGGTGAAGCAACGGGCCGGTGTTAGAGATAACCCGCCTCACTCACCTGTCTCCTTTTGCTGCAATGCCCAGGCTATATCCTCGCGCTGAAACCGTTCCAGCAACTCCAAACGATGGCGGCGCATGAACTCCACCAGTGCCAGGCGCACCACTTCGGCTTCACTCTGAAACCAGCCTGCTTTCACCAGCGAGTCAATTTCTTCCGCCAGTTTGTCCGGTAATTCCACCTGCACCGATTTCATAAACTGCCTCTTTCCTGCCACACAGACCGCGAATCATCCGCAGGCCATGGAGCCATCCAAAATTTCTCCTGGAAAAAATCAGAGATTTTCTTTTCAACCTCATGATTGCTCGTAATCGGGCCGGATGTCCACCCGCCGCAACAGGTTGGCGTTGGTGACCACCGTGATCGAGCTGGTAGCCATCGCTATCTCGGCCAGCACGGGGTGCATCATCCCCAGGATCGCCAGCGGGATCATGACCACGTTGTAGAAGAAGGCCCAGAAAAGGCCCTGCGTCACCTTGTCGAAGGTGGCCCGCGAGAGCTTCACGGCGCTGACCACCCCGGAGAGGTCGCCGCGCACCAGGGTGATGTCCGCCGCTTCGATGGCGATGTCCGTGCCCGTGCCGATGGCGATGCCCACGTCGGCCTGGGTCAGGGCCGGGGCGTCGTTGATGCCGTCGCCAACCATCGCCACCAGGCCGTCCGTCTCTTCTTGCAACCGCCTGACCTCGGCCACCTTCTCGCCGGGCAGCACCTCGGCCAGCACGTGGGAGATGCCCACCTGCCTGGCGATGGCCTGCGCCGTGCGCTGGTTATCGCCGGTGATCATGGCCGTCTCCAGGCCCAATCCCTTCAGCTCGCGGATGGCGGCCACGGAGTCGTCCTTGAGGGTATCGGCCACGGCCAGCACTCCCAGGGCCTCGCCCTCCACCGCCACCAGCATGGCTGTTTTGGCTTCGTCCTCCAGGCGGCGCATTTCATCCTCCAGAGCCGAGACGTCCACTCCGTGCTCATTCAGCAACGCCCGGCTGCCTACCAGCACCGCCCGGCCATCCACCGTGCCCTTTACGCCTTTGCCGCGCACCGCCTCGAAGTCGGAGAGGTCGCCCAGGGCCAGCCCTTGCTCCTCGGCCCGGCGCACCACCGCCTTGCCCAGCGGGTGCTCGCTCCCCACCTCCACCGACGCCGCCCAGCGCAGCAAGGTACCTGGTACTTTGGAAGTGCCAGGTCCCTGGATTTGATCCGTCACTTCGGGTTGGCCCCTGGTCAGCGTCCCCGTCTTGTCAAAGACCACCACCCGCACCTCTCGCATGGCCTGGATGGCCTCGCCGGAGCGGATCAGGATGCCATTCTCGGCCCCGATGCCACTGCCAACCATCAAGGCCGTAGGCGTAGCCAGCCCCAAAGCGCAGGGACAGGCAATGACCAGCACCGAGACGGTGGTGATCAGGGCCAGGGTGAACGTGTCCAGGCTGGGATCCACCCAGGGTAAAAACCTGCTGGCCCACACGGCGATGGGGCGCAGCGCGTCGGGGAAGAGGAACCAGGCCAGGAAGGTGAGCAGCGCCACCACGATGACAATGGGCACGAAGACAGCCGTCACCCGGTCGGCGAAGGCCTGGATGGGCACCTTGGTGCCCTGGGCCTGCTCGACCAGGCGCACCACCTGGGCCAGAAACGTATCCTTGCCCACGCGGGTGGCTCGCACCTTGAGCAGCCCATCCTGGTTGACCGTAGCCCCGATCACGGCCTCGCCAGGCCCACGGTTGACCGGCATGGACTCGCCCGTAGCCATAGATTCGTCCACGGCGCTCTCCCCTTCGACCACCACCCCGTCGGTGGGAATCTTTTCGCCGGGGCGGACGACCATCACGTCGCCCACCTGCACGGCATCGATGGGGATTTCCTGCTCGCGGCCCTCTACCAGGACGCGGGCCGTTTTGGCTCCCAGTTCCAGCAGCTTGCGGATAGCCTGCGAGGCCCGTCCTTTGGCGCTGGCCTCCACGTACCGGCCGGTCAGGTGGAAAGCCATGATCATGGCCGACACCCCGGCGTAGGTGGGGATAGGGGCAAAAAAGGTGGCGATGCCGGTGAGGAAAGAGGCGCCTGTGCCCATGGCGATGAGGGCATCCATGTTGGGCGCGCCGTGGATGGACGAGCGCCAGGCCGCCACGTAGGTGCGCCGCCCAACCCAGAAGAGCACCGGGACGGCCAGGAGCAGCATACCCAGCTTGAAGATGGTCATGTTGGGCCAGGCCAGGCCGGCCAGCATCTCCGGCAGCATCCACAAAATGATGGGGCCGGTGAAGAGCCAGGCCAGAAGCATCTGCCGCCGGGCCGCTTGCATTTTGCGCACTTCGCGGGAGAGCTCCTCTTCCGCCTTCTCCTCCGCGGTAGGCAGCACCTCGTAACCTACATCAGTCACAGCGCGACGAAAATCGGGCAGTCCGGTCACGGTGGGGATGTATTCCACGGTAGCTTTCTCGGTGGCCAGGTTGACGTTGACGTTCAACACGCCAGGCACCTCTGCCAGCGCCCCTTCGACGTGGGCCACGCAACTGGCGCAGGTCATCCCCCCGATGGGCAGGCTGACCGTCTTGGTGGTCACCTCGTAGCCTGTATCACGCACCGTGTCCACCAGGTCAGTAAGAAAGACGGCGGTTGGATCGAGGTCAACGCTTGCTTTTTCCGTAGCCAGGTTGACGTTGACCTGTGTTACTCCCTGCACCTTGCCCAGCGCTTCCCCTACGTGGGCTACACAACTGGCGCAGGTCATACCCTCGATGGGCAGAACGACGTTCCGTTGTCCCTCGCCTGTGGTTCCGTTACTTTTCGACTTCAGTTTAACCGCCTCTGGAGAGTTCATGTGTAAAGCCTCCTTACCTTAATTTCCTCAATGTCTCATGATAAGGATACTTTATTATAATATATAAAGGAGAAATTGTCAAGTAACCTGACATACCTACTTTACAACTACTCCAGGGCCTTGATGATTTCCTCGATGTCCGGCACTTCCCTCATAGGGTATACCTTCTTAAACTGGACTACCCCATCCTCGTCCACGATGAAGACGGCCCGCTCGCTGAACCCATTCTTCTCCCGGAAGATGCCGTAATCCCGGGCCACGCCCCCGTGAGGCCAGAAGTCGGCCAGGAGGGAGGTCTCCTGCACGCCCATCTCTTCGGCCCAGGCTTTCTTGCTCGGCGCGCTGTCCACGCTCAGCCCCAGGGCCACGGCGTCCAGGCGGTCAAAGTCCTCTTTGTGTTTCTCCAGGTCCTGCATCTGGATCGCGCACACGCTCGTCCAGGCCAGCGGGTGCCAGGAGAGCACCACCTTCTTCCCTTTGAAGTCGCTGAGGGTGATGCTCTGCTCGTTCTGGTCTTTGAGGGTGAAATCCGGGGCCACATCCCCCACTTCGACTTTCTTTTCCGCCATCATACACCTCCTTGCACTTGCTTTTCTAGCTGCCACAGGGGCCTGGCACTTCAACAACGAACGTTCGCTGTGCCAGGCCCCTGTAGGCTCAACATCGCCTCGCTCAGTCCAATTATTCACCCTGGGACTCGATGCCATCCGGATACCTGACCTCACCGCCGTCGATCTGGCGAGTTTCTTCCAGGTCGAGGGGATAGTCTTGGCCCGGCTTGATGTCCCCCTCCGCGCTGTAGGGCCCCACCGTCGGCCAGTAGCCTATCAACTCCCTCTCGGCGAAGGCCAGGTGGGTGATGACCTTGGGGCCCTTGTAGCCGTACTTGGGGGGGATGATGAGCCGCAACGGGGCTCCATAGGCGTCGGGAAGGGGCTCGTCGTTCATGCGATAGACAAAGAGAACCCGCTCCATCAGCAGTTCCTCCAGGGACAGGGATTCGTAATAGTCGTCGGCACAATAGAAGTGGAGCCACTTGGCCTCCGGTTGGGGCTCCACCAGTTGTAGCAGGGAGGTCAGGTGAAAGCCCTCCCACTTGGCCGCCGCCGACCAGCACTCCACGCACTTCAAGCGGGACACCTGCGAGACGAGAGGCAGGGATTGAATGTCCTGTAGCGTAAGCTCCTGGGGGTTCTTCACCAGCCCTTCCACCGAGAGGGTCCAGCGGGCGGGATCCACCGCTTCGAAAGGCTTGTAGTAACGGATGAAAAAGCCGTTACGGTTCTCGTTCCGCAAAATGGGCCGGGAAGGGGTGGGCGTTAGTGTTGGGGTGAGGGTGGGGGTGGGCGAAACCGTCCCGGTCGCCGAGGGGGTGGGGACTGGCGTGTCTGTTGGTGAGGACATGGCTATAGCCCGGAGCGTTTCATCGGACACGTAACCGCTCAGGGCGGCCAGGGTGATCCCTCCCAGAGTCAATTTAGTAAATCGGCGTCGCGTTATTTTGCTCATCTCACATTACCTCCTTCCACAACTTATAGCCTTTTATTTTTGAACTGGATTTTGACAACTATTTGTCCACCGCCGGGCCAGGAAGCCGATCAGAATACCATACTTTCGCCCGACACAACCGCTTCCCCGACGAAACGCTCGAAGCGGAAGGGATTTTCCTCCTGAGAAATCCGGCCCAGGATCATGTCAACCACCTGGCGGCCACCTTCCGGGGAGGCCATCACCCCGTGGCCGCTGTACCCGGCGTTAATGAAAAGCCCCTCTACCCCCGGGTGAGGGCCGAGGATCGGTTTATTGTCTTCCGTGCAGGTGTATTGGCCGGCGCTCACAAAGACGTTGTCCTTGGTCAGGGTCTCGGCTACCTGGTTCCAGAAGGGAGCCATAACGGCTGCCTCCTCCATAGCCAGAGCCGGGAAGGTCCAATCGGTTGGCACCTGATCCATGGGCTGGCCGGGCTCCTCGGGCTGGAAAGGTGGGGCAGCCAGGGCCGCGCCCGGCCCTTCGGGGCGCCAATGGGCCCCGGTGTCGATGTCTATGGTCATGGGCGCGTCGTGGGGGATGAGGGGATGCTCGCCGATGATCACTTTGTGGCGTCGTATGAGCTCTACAGGTAGCGTAACCCCAGCCATCTCCGCCACCTTGCCGGAGAAAGGCCCGGCCGCGATCACCACCATGCGGCAGTCCACTCGCCCCCGGCTGGTCATCACGCCGGCCACCTTCCCCTTTTCGACCACGATACCGGTGGCCTCCGTGTTCAGGTAGAAGTCAGCCGTCGAGCCTTTGGCGAACCCATAGGTCGCTTCGTGGCTCGACATCCAGCCATCGCGAGCGCGATAGGTGACGGCGATCACCTCTGGAGCCAGGTAGGGAAACCTTTTGCGAGCCTCGTCACCCGTTATGTACTCCACGTCGCCCAGGCCCAGCCTGTGCTGGATGTCCACCCTCTCCCGCAGCTCTTTCGCCCATTCCTCCTCGACGGCCGGAAAGAGATAACCCCGCTGGTGGAGACCAATGTCGTAACCCTCCAGACCCACCACCTCGGCGAAATTCTCGAACACCTCGATGCTGGCTTTCATCATGGCGATGTTCTCCGGCTCGATGAACTGGGCGCGGAAACATTCCAAAGAGACGGTGGTGGTCAGGGTAGCCAGCCCCTCCCTCTTCTCCAGAACGATAGTCTTTAGCCCTTCCCGCGTGGCATAGAAGGCCGTCGCCGCTCCGACGATGCCGCCTCCGATCACCACCACGTCGGCCGTGAGCGGAAAATCGCTGCTTGCTGGTACGTCAATGCGTCCCATCATTACCTCCTTGTAATGTTGATTATATAAGAATTATAGCACCAACCCCACCATCCGGCAAGAACGGGTGCCTGGCACTCAGCGCCCTGTCAAAGTCGGGCCGGAGACAATTGCTCTGGCCCCGTCCCGGGGGCGGTAACCGTATCACAGCGTAATGGGCCGGGGACTTACTGCTCCAGATATACAACGGGCGAGGTTATAGAAGCCCCGCCCGTTTTTGTATCACGTATTATCGGATGGAAACGACTGAAGTCGTTACTACACCGTCACCGCACTACAGGTAGTGACGACTTCAGTCGTCAGAATTTCTCCAGAGGAGGGGATCATCATCCTGCATATCTACGTTCGGCCTCCTTCAGAATCTCGTCTATGGCCTCCTGCGCGGCGGCAGGCAAGGGCTGAGGCTCGTGATTTTCCAGGATGTAACGCACCCGTTCCACCAGGCGATCGTGCATCGTTTTGGCTCCCTCCAACTGCCAGGTGGTATAATCGTTACGATCCATCAAACTGGGCGTCCAGACCTCGGTGCGGCACAGTCTGCTGGTCTCTTCTTCCATCAAAAAGTGACCGCCCGGCCCCACACGGTCGATGACGTCCAACATCAGCGTCCGTTCATTAATCTCCAGGCCGCGCAGGATACGTTTGACCAGGGAGATGATCTCGTCGCTCATCACCAGCATGTGCAGCGAGCCCTGGTCGGCACAATCGAGAAAGCCCACGTCGTGAATGAGGTTCGCCCCAGAGAGACCAGCCATCAGAATGGTGATGGCGGCCTCGATGCCCGCCTGTAGATCGAGCACCTTAGAATCGGTGCAGCCGGCCGTGCCCATCATATTCAGGCCCAGGTACCCGGCCAGATCAGCCAGGGCCGCACTGAAGAGGTTCATCTCCGGCGAGCCGTAGGTGAAGCGCGCCGTGCGCATATCCATAGCCGTGGGCACGCCGCCCATGATATAGGTCGCCCCGCGCTTCTTGAGCTGCGCGATCACCAGGCCACTCAAATTCTGGGCCGCGGTCAAGGCCAGCACTCCCGCCCCGGTGATGGGCCCGGTGCTGCCTGCCTGGGCGCCGCCGACGAAGACCACCGGCACGTCACGCTCGACGGCGAACAGGATTCTATCCAGGGCTTCTTCGGTGTGCATCAACGGAGAAGTACACTCGGCCAGCATAAGGAAGTTGGGCCTCTCCTTAAACTGTTCTTCGCTTCCGGCTACGGCCACGGCCAGGCGATATATGTCTTCGACGTTCTGACGACTGTAGCCCCAGGCCAGGATGGGCTTGGTGGTGTGGGCCATCATCTCCGCGAACTCGTAGACGGGGGCCAGTTCGGCCCTTACGTCGCTGATCAACCCCAGACTCATCACGTAGTCTATGTGGGGCAGGGCGTCGCTGACCAGGGCCGTCAGGCCCGCATCGCCGCGCCCAAAGGGGCGGCGCTCCAGGGTGTAGGGGTCGGTAAAGTTGGAGCAGGTGGGCCCCGGCCCGTAATAGATATGCCCTTTGGCGATCAGCAGGTGGTGGGCCGGGTCGCGGCCATAGACGTTGACCACTTTGGGCGCCGAGACCAGCGCCTCCTGCACCAGATGGGGAGGGATGCGCACCCGCTGGCCCGATACCCGCGCCCCGGCCGCCGCCAATAGCTCCAGGGCTTCCTGGTTATGCACCTCCGCGCCGGTGCGCTCCAGCAGGACCAGCGTGGCCAGGTATAGCTCCTCCAGTTGCTCTTCCGAGAGCACTCTAAACTGCACCGTTTGTCCGTCTTTGTAGTTGACCTTCATCTTATCTCCGTATTAAAGCTTTTGGGCGCAATCTGGGCACATCCCGTGGCTGAATTTCGCTTCAGAACGTTCTGCAATATAAGCTTCAAGCTGAATCCAGCGGCCCTCCTCATCGCGGATCTTTCTACCGCACCAGGCGCAAATCGGAATCACCCCGCTCAAGGTCTTGATGGTAGACAGAGCTTCTCGTAGTTCCGTATTGGAACGGGCCAGCTCCTGAACCCGGCTTTCCAACTCGCGGTTGGCTTCCTGGAGTTGCCTTTGCAGACCCTGCAGCGTCAGGTGAGTTTCAATGCGGGCCAACAACTCCTCAGCGTAAGTCGGCTTGGTGATGTAATCCACCGCGCCGACTTTCAAGCCTCTGACTTTACTCCTCGCATCGGACAGCGCGGTCATGAAAATGATCGGAATATCCCTGGTGGCCTCTTTTTCCTTCAAACGTTGGCAAACTTCAAAACCATCCATACCAGGCATCACCACATCCAGGAGAATGAGATCAGGAATGGTGTGATCGACCTGGTCGAGCGCATCTGCACCGCTCTCAGCGACCAGCACTCTGAAACCGGAAGCCCGCAAGTGTTTGAACAACAGGCTCAAACTGGTATGACTATCATCTACAATGAGAATGGTAGATTCTTCTTTGCTATCTGTCACGGTTCTTTCTCCTCTCTCAGTCGGCAGTCCATCTTTCTCCCCGTAATGGGTAAGGGCAAAGCCTGGTCATCTCAGTCAATGCCCTTGATGCAATCCCCCCCACTCAATATTATTATACTCTTACTGGCTTTTTAGGCAAATCTCAAGTCAACAAGTGTAATTCCTCCAACTTCTCCGGCGTCGGATTTCCGTCGGCATCCCACTCCATAGCCCTGTAGAATTCCCGGAGCATGGGTTCAATATCCACCGTTTTCCCCTTCGCTGGCCCCACATCGACCATCTCTCGGATAAACTTGGCCGGTATTCTATCCTGTTCTTTACCTGCTCCGTGTCTCAGGTTAAACAACTTCTCGACGTTCAGGATCCGCTCTCCGATGGTAAACAGATCGTCGGCTTCCATCCGCCAGCCAGCCAGGGCCGTCGTCAACTCTGCTTCCCTCTCGAGCTCAAAATCGCCGATGATCGAAAGAATGGGCACCTTACAGATGCCCAGAGAATCCAGGACGGCGGATACGATCATGGCCCTTTTAACCAAAGCTCCTTTGCCCTGGGGGGAAAGCCTGTCCACCGCTTTCTCCGTTCCAAACTCCTCTTTGGCCTTTTGCGGCTCCCACCTGAATTCCGGGGTGGTATACACGCTGGTGAAATCGCCCCCTCGCGTGGAGACGGCGTATCCCAACGCGGTGCCCATCGCCCCGCGCGGATCGAAGGCGGTCAGTTCCAGCCCCTTGCTGTGGTAGGCGAACTGTTCGGCCCCCTTCCCAATGATCTGGGCCGCCTGGCGCACTCCTTCGGCCAGCACGTTGCCGAACCCTTCCCGCCGGGCGATCTTGTGCAGCATCACCTCCATGGCCTCGTAGTTTCCCCAGGTTAATTCGATCCCATCGGCCTCCTGTCTGGAGATAATCCCCCGCTCGTACAGGTCCATGGCGAAAGCCAGCGTGCTCCCGGCGGAGATGACGTCGATCCCCAACTGGCCGCAGAGGTTGTAAAGGTAGAGGATCGCCTCTACGTTGTTCACCCCGCATTTAGAACCCAGGGCCACGATAGGCTCAATATCCGGCCGGTCCCCTTCGGTGCCGCCAAACCTCCCCCCTTCTATTTTCAAATCGGCCTTGCAGTGGACGGGGCAGCGATGGCAACTCCTGGACCTGGTCACGTACTCTATGATCCTTTTCCCGTCGATTGCTTCGACATCCTCGAACTGCACCTGGCGATAGTTTCTGGTGGAGAGCATCCCCATCTCGTCAGCCCAGGTAACGAAAGCGCTATTGCTATAGCGGGCATAGGTGTCGTAGCGCGGGGCGTTCCTGATGCGGTCAAGGTAGCTTCTGACCGCTGCTCTGGCCGGGTCGTCCAGCTTGCTGCGCCTTTTCTCCCCTCGCACGGCGATGGCCTTCAAATTCTTGGCCCCCATGACCGCTCCCATACCGGTTCGCCCGGCGGAGTGGCCCCGGCCGGTCATGATGCAGGCGTAGCGGACCAGGTTCTCCCCGCCCTGGCCGATAGCCATAATCTTTGCTCTGGAGTCATTCAAGACCTTTTTGAGGCTGGTTTGGGTGGTCCAGGCATCCTGCCCCTGGAGGCTCTCGGCCTCTCTGATCTCAACCTCTCCCCTGTTGATCCAGAGAAATACCGGTTTTTCCGCCCTCCCTCGGATCAGAACGCTGTGGAACCCGGCCTCCCTCAATTCCGCGCCGAAATGTCCGCCCACATTCGAGCTGCCCAGCAATCCCGTAAGCGGCGAGCGGGCGCTGACGTGCAGCCTGGAAGAGGCTGGCACCTCCGTCCCGGTCAGGAGCCCACAACTCAACACCAGGTGGTTTGCCGGGTCCAGGGGGCTCGTCCCTTTTCCGATATGTTTGAAGATCTGCCAGGAGTTCAGCCCTCTACCGCCCAGGTACTCCTTGGCCAAGTTCTCAGAGAAATCCGCAATCTGAACCTCCCGCCGAGTCAGGTCAACGGTCAGCATCTTGCCCAGAAAGCCGGTCATATTACCCCCTCTACAAGCCACAGAGGACACAGAGAAAGAGGTAGTAACGACTTGAGTCGTTACTACCGAGAGTTAAGCCAACCTCTGTGAACTCTGTGACTAAGAATATAGTTTGCTCCTGGCGCCTTCTTCGGCCCGCCGCACGATGGCCTTGACTTTTTGGGCCACGTCCTTCGGCAGTGGTTCCGGCTTATGGGAGGCCAGGATTCCTTCCACCTTCTCTTTGGCCCGGTGGCGCAGGGTCTTGGCTCCATCGGCCGCCCAGTCGTCGTAATTCCTGCGGTCGAAAAGACGCGGATACCAGCTTTCCCGGAAGTGGTTCAAGGTGTGTTCGCTGTCCATAAACTGACCATCGGGGCCAGCCTCGTCGATCAGATCGAGGGCCAGCGTTTCTTCGTTGATTTCCACCCCCTTCATGAAGTGCTTGACCCAATCGACGATCTCGTCGCAGATGACCAGGGCCTCCAGGGAGCCGGTCAGGCCCGATTCCAGATAGCCCAGGTCGTGCACCAGGTTGGAGCCGCTCAAGGCCTCGATGAGGATGGTCAAGGCCGCTTCGGCAGCGGCTTGCTGGTCCAGCTCTTTGGCGTCGGTACTACCAGCCAGGCCGAAGACCGGCAAACGCTGGTAGTGGGCCACCTCGTTCCCCAGGCCCGATTTTTCGGGCACCACGTAAGGATCGACCAGAGTTCTCATGTCCAGGCAGCTTCCGGTCCAGCCGCCGATGATGAAAGGTGCGCCCTCTCTGGCTAACTGGGAAAGCACCAGGCCGGCCAGGTGTCCGGCATTGCTCAGAGCCAGATTGCCAGCCAGGGTGACAGGCGCAGTGGTACCCCCGGAGACGACCGGCACGTAAAGGCTGGGCAGGCCCTTGCGGGCCAGGTAGAGCAGCTTCTGGATGGCCTCCTGGTTGTGGCGTAGCGCAGTGGTGACGTTGATGTAGCAGGTCACCAGCGGGCTTTGGCGCAAAGCTTCGAGGCCGCCCATCACTGCTTCGGCCATCTCCACGCAGTCCACGCAGCCCTCGAAGTCAGCCGTCACAAAGACCAGGGGCTTGGTAGTGTAGTTGAGCATGACTTCCATCTGATAGCGGTCGTAGAGGTCCTGCACCGGCGCATCCCAGGGCAGGAACATGCTCATCACGAAATCGATGTTAGGCAGCGCGTCGCAGAGGGTGATCCCTTCGACCACGTCTTGAAGTTTGGCCTGGCGCCGCTCCCCGGTACGGTGGTCCAGGACGTGAAGACAGTCGGAGCCGGTGCCGAAAAAAACTTTATTGTCCTCCAGTGGCATGACCGGCCGCCCATCTCGGTCGCACAACCTGACTCGTTTGGGCACGATGCTCATGGCCCATTCCACCAGGCCGGCGGGGATGCGCACCCGATTGCCCTCCGAGACCAGAGCGCCAGCCTTCTTGAAAAGTTCGACGGCCTCCCCATCGTAGAAGCGCACCCCTGTGCGTTCCAGAATCTCCTGGCTGGCCAGATATATCTCTTCCAACTGGCTGTCAGAGAGGCGGCGAAATAGCGGGGCAGCATACGTGGTATAGTTGCTTTTCAACATACCAATTTCTCCTTTTACTTTGTCTATTTTACCAATATTTTATCTTCCCCCAAGGGAATCTTCGCTCTTAACGAAGCCTTTGTTTTAGACCTCCTCCAGATATTTTTTCATTATACGCAAAGCCGCAAGCGGCGCGACCTCCGCCAGAAGTCCCATCGCCCAGAGGATATAGCGGCAGTCGATCCACAACTGGGGGTTCCTGGGGCAAAGCGAAAAAGGGTTGCCGTTATCGAAAAGCGCTTCTTTTAAAATTTTTGCAGGGTGCGCGGTGTGGCAAAAGATGCCGCCGACGCCGATCAGGTGCCTGAGTCCGGTCAGGTCCTTGCCTTCCTGGATAAAACAATAGCCTGTCGGGAGATAGAACTCCCGCAGGAAGCCCACGTGCCTTTTCACGGCCAGTTTCACGGCCGCTTTTGCCATTCCCTCATCAATGGCTTTTTCCTCTGTCGAGGAGGGGATGAACCCCACCTCTCGATTAAGCTGGGCCACAATCCGGGAGAGATCGAGATTGTGCCCCTCCCCGATGTGGGCCAGGAGCTTCTTTTCCCCAACGGCTTCCAGCAAAGAAAAGGCGCTCACCCGCAAACCCAGGTCTCCTTCCACTGTGCGTTTGGCGTAGGGCTCCGGCAGGCCGCGCCTCAAGATGCCTTCCTCGGTCGGTTCGCCTTTGGCAATGGAATCCACGTCTGTAGTGGCCCCGCCCACATCCACCACCATCAACTCTCCCCACCCTTCTTCCTCTTCCGTCCCCTCGGCCAAAAGTTTAGCCCCTCTCAAAACCGCCTCCGGGGTAGGCATTAAAATCCCATCAGTGAGCTTTTCCGCTTCGGAAAAGCCTTTGGCTTCGACGATGTGCTCGATAAAAAGCCGGCGGATGATGCGGCGTACTGGCTCCACGTTAAGCTGATTGAGGCTGGGCATCACATTTTCAGTGACGCTCACCTCCATCGTATTTCTGGCTTTCAGGAGGGTGGCTATCTCTGCGGCCACTTCTTTATTGCCTGCCACCACTATGGGGGCTTCCACGCGGCTGCCGGCCAGAGCTTTGGCGTTATGGAGGATCACCCGGCTATCGCCGCCGTCGGTCCCTCCAGCCAGGAGGATCATATCAGGGGCAAGGTGGACGATTTCCGCCAACTCCTCAGAGGTAAGCTTGTAGGAGTAAAGGCCCAGGATGCGGGCGCCGGCTCCCAGCGCCGCCCGCCGGGCCGCTTCGGCCGTCAATTCCGGCACCAACCCGATAGCCACCATTCTCAGCCCCCCTTTGGCGCTGGAGCAGGCCAACTTGTGCCGGAAAGATAAAGGCTCCTCTCCTACCTGCGCTTTCAGAGAGCTTAAAGCCTTTTTCAAGCCCAGGGTAACATCGTTTTCAACGGTGGTGAGCGCCTGCGCCCAACCAAGAATCTGCTCCCGCTTCAGGTCTA
>CAZYHC010000043.1:0-45762 GCA_964646625.1 uncultured Anaerolineales bacterium | reverse complement strand
GCCCACCCCTGGCCCTTTACCACCCCTAACGGGCAAAGTGGCTTTCCCGATCTTCGATCCGGCCCGCCAGACCTACAACATTTATGTTGCCAACATCGATGGCGCCTACCGACGGCTGCTGGTGCCAGAGGCCAGCCAGCCCGCGTTCTCCCCGGATGGGGACAGGCTGGCCTACCGTTCCTGGAAGGGCAGCGACCGGCGCATCATGATTATAGGTATCAACAACCGCGATCTTATGCGGGTGACCCACTATCACGAGGATGCCCATCCCGATTGGTCCAGTGAAGGGGTGCTGGTGTTTCATTCCAAGCGGGAAGGCGACCGCGTGGCCCGCATTTACGTCGTCGGGACCTGGACAGGCGCCCAGGACGAGGTTCTGAAACAAAACGATGTCTCCATCCTGGGGGACTCTCCGACCTGGCTGGGGACCGAGCGCATTGTTTACAACCTATGTGCCGCCGAGGGCTGTGGCTTACACATTATGCGCAAAGACGGTTCGGAGCCCATCTTCTTTTTCAAAGATAATGACAGGGTCGTGCCCTTCGCTGCGCCGGATGGCAGCCGGGTAGCTTTCTCTTCCAGACGCGACGGAAACTGGGAAATCTACACCTTAACGGTACAGGGCGGACAACTGAGCCGCTTGACCGACGACCCAGCCGACGATTGGATGCCCGCCTGGTCGCCGGACGGACAATACCTGGCCTTCGTCTCCAATCGAGACGGAGATTGGGCCTTGTGGGCCATGCGGGCCGACGGCTCCAGCCAGACCAGACTGTTCAGCCTGGAAGGCATCCCCGATGGTCGCGTCCGAGACGCCCCCGATTATACCTCAGTGGGCTGGATCGAAGAACGTATCTCCTGGGCCCCCTAGCTACCTAACCACCCCGACACCTGGTCAGGAACATGGGTTTGTCGAGAACGCGTGCCACCTTGGGACGATAGGCCGCCACATCGTATAGCTCATCCACATCTACCGTCTTCACGCCCTGGGCCACGATATCAGCCGGGACGTGGGTATATTTGCCGTTCCTCAAGGCCACCATGCGCCCCCGTTCTCCCCTCAAGAGCAACTCCATAGCCAGGTTGCCGTAGCTGACCGCCACCATACGATCCAGGGAGTCAGGCACTCCGCTGCGCATCAGGTAGGCCAGCCGTTGATAAACGACCCCCCGCCCGGTGCGTTTTTGCAAGCCCTCTCTGACAACTTCCCCGATCCCTCCCAGCTTCTTGTGTCCGAAGGCGTCCACTTCATCCGCTTTAGCCACGATCTCTCCGCCCACCAGCTTGGCCCCTTCCGAGATGGTCATCATGGCATAGTTACTGGGGTTATGCGAGACGTCCTCCACCAGAAACCGGGCCAGCTTGTCCAGGTCAAAAGGGACCTCCGCGATGATAGCCCGGTCCACGTCGGCCAGATAGGCGGCGATCAGTGAGGTCTCCCCCGAATGGCGTCCGAAAAGCTCGACCACCCCGATCCGCTCGTGAGAGCCGGTGGGGGTGCGCAGATTGGTGATGAAATCCACGCTGCGGGTGACGGCCGTGGAAAAACCGATGCAGTAATCTGTGCCGAAAACGTCATTGTCCATTGTCTTGGGAATGGAGATAATAGGGAACCCTTCTCGATGCAGACGCGCGGCGTAGCCCAGAGTATCGTCACCACCGATGGGGATCAGGGCCTCAATGCCTATGTGTGCCAGGGCACGCAACACGTGGGCAGTGAAATCAAAGGTGCCCCCCTTCTCGGCCGGTGGAGCGTCGAAATCTTTCAAGAAGTCCGGGACCTCGCTCTCTTTCACCTGAGCGGGGTTGGTGCGCGAGGTATGCAGAATCGTGCCCCCGGTGCGATCAATGGTGCGCACCGCCCTTCTGTCCAGAGATATCACGTTCTTGGCCCGCGAGCTTGCGTCATCGGGATTGTATTCGAGCAGTCCCGCCCAGCCGCGTAGGATGCCCATGGCCTCATGGCCTTCCTCTATCGCACGATTGACTACAGCTTTGATACAGGGATTCAGACCGGGCACGTCGCCCCCTCCCGTCAATACTCCTATTCTCATAAATAAATCCTCCCTTCCAATCCATATAATTTTCAAACCAATATTATACTCCAGGTCTGGTCAAAGAGCAAGTGCCATCTTGTCTTTTCCGGTATCCGGTAGTATAATGTGTCCTATAAACAACAGACGGAGGGTATAGTGCTCAAAACTCATTCCTGTGGAGAACTACGGCTCGATCAGGTTGGGCAAGAGGTAACCCTGGCCGGGTGGGTACACCGCCGCCGCGATCACGGGGGCCTGGTTTTCATTGACCTGCGCGACCGGGCAGGGATCGCGCAGGTGGTTTTCAACCCGGCCACTTCGGCCCAGGCCCACGCTGTAGCGGTGCGAGCGCGAGCAGAATATGTGTTGCGAGTGACGGGCACGGTGCAGAAACGGCCCGCAGGTCTGGAAAATCCCGAGATGCCCACGGGCCAGATCGAGGTCACAGTCCGCACGGCCGAGATACTCAACGAGGCCAAAACTCCCGTTTTCTACATCAACAAGGAAGACGAGGTCGATGAGGCGCTGCGTCTCCAATATCGCTACCTGGACCTGCGCCGCCAACGCATGCAACGCAATCTCACCCTCCGCCACCGGGCGATCAGGTTCATCCAGAACTTCCTAGACGAGCGGGGCTTTATCGAGATAGAAACGCCTATCCTGATCAAGAGCACGCCGGAAGGAGCGCGCGACTATCTGGTCCCCAGCCGCGTCCATCCCGGCCATTTCTACGCTCTACCTCAATCGCCCCAGCAACTCAAACAACTGCTGATGGTAGCCGGGTTCGAGCGTTATTTTCAGATCGCGCGCTGTTTCCGCGACGAGGACCTGCGGGCCGACCGCCAGCCGGAGTTCACCCAGTTGGACCTGGAGATGTCCTTCGTGGACCAGGAGGACATCCTGCAACTGACAGAGGAACTTTTCACCTCCCTGGTGGAAACCCTCACCGATAAGCGGATCCTGGCCAAACCCTTTCCTCGTCTCACCTACCAGGAGGCCATGGAGAGATACGGGAGCGACAGGCCGGACCTGCGCTTTGGCCTGCCGCTGGTAGACCTCTCGGATATGGTGGCCCAGAGCGGTTTTGGGGTCTTCCGCGATGCCGTCGCCGCCGGAGGACAGGTCAAGGGCCTCTGCGCTCCCGGCTGCGCCGCTTACACCCGCCGCCAACTGGACGACCTGGCCCGCTTCGTCCAGGGACACGGGGCCAAAGGTTTGGTCTGGATGGCCCTCAAGTCCGAGGGACTCAAATCGCCTGTGGCTAAATTTCTGTCGCCTGAAGAGCTGGAAAACATCGTGACCCGCCTGGAAGCGCAAAGCGGCGACCTCATTCTCATCGTGGCCGGTGAGTCCAGAGTGGTGGCCGAAGCGTTGGGAAATCTGCGGCTGGAGATGGGCCGTCGGCTGGACCTGCTGGACCGCAACGTCATCGCCTTCGCCTGGATAGTGGAGTTCCCCCTGCTGGAATGGAACGAGGAAGCAGGACGCTACAGCGCCGTCCATCACCCTTTCACCGCCGCCCTGGACGAGGACTGGCCCCTGCTGGAAACCGCGCCGGGTAAGGTGCGGGCCAAAGCCCACGATATCGTGGCGAATGGCTGGGAGATCGGGGGGGGAAGCATCAGGATACACCGCCGAGAGCTTCAGGATCGGATGTTCAGGGCGCTAAGCATCTCCCCTGAAGAGGCGCAGGCCCAGTTTGGTCACCTGTTGGAAGCCTTCGAGTACGGGGCCCCACCCCACGGGGGCATCGCGCCGGGCATCGACCGCCTGGTCATGCTGCTGGCCGACGAAGCTAACATCCGCGAGGTGATCGCCTTCCCCAAGACGCAGCGGGCTGTGGACCTGATGACCAATGCCCCTTCGCCGGCGTCGGAAGAGCAGCTCAGGGAGCTGCATTTGAAGCTGTTGACTTAAAATCAGGAGAGGGCTATGCTTGAAATCGAGAAAGCTCTGATGATGACCTTCTCACCACAGTCTAAAATCGGTGGAACCCCGATTTGCGTTTTTGGCGATTTTGTGTTACCATATAGGCAGTACCCTACTGTGATCGTGATTGCGAAACTAGTTTTGAGCCAACACCTGTAAATAGGGAGTTGAGCTCTAAAGGGGATGCGGTAGCCTGAAAGGGTAAGGCAACAACCAATAGGCAGACTCCCACCTGCGAAAGCAGGTTCAAAATCTGGATAGCACACGACACGGTGGGGTAAGCACTATACCTGGAAGCCACCGGGCAGATAAGTCCGGTGGCTTTTTTGCCAAAACCCTTGACATTCGCCTTTCTTTATGCTATGCTGCTAGTATGTAACGGTACTGCTTTCAAGGTAAGAAAGGGGGCCAAATGTTGAGGGAGAGAGTCTCTGAGGACATCTTTGTTTTCACCAGTCAAATGTACGCTCAGGTGACGGCAGGGGTCATTCTTACCAGCGCGGGAGCTATTGTAGTCGATACCCTGCCTTTTCCCCAGGAAACAGAGGAGATTCTGGCCTTTGTCCAGGAGCGCGGGGCAAGAGGGATCCGTTACGTGATCAACACCCATTTCCACGCCGACCACGCCTATGGCAACTACCTTTTTCCCCAGGCTACCGTGGTCGCCCACAGGCTGTGTCGGCAGGCTTTGCTGCGATTCGGGGAGAAAAGTTTGCGGCAGGCCAAAGAACAAAACCCGGACCTGGCCGAGGTTCGCCTGCGCCTGCCTACCATCACGTTCGAGGGAGAATTGACCTTTCGTTTCGGGGGCAAAACTGTCCGCCTGATGCTCATGCCGGGCCATACCTCCGACTCGATCGTGGCTTACGTCAAAGAAGACAAGGTCCTTTTTGCCGGCGATAGTGTGCTGCCTGTGCCTTACGTCGTCTGGGGCAACCGCCAGGAGATGATCGCCTCTTTACGAGCTATCGGGGAACTGAGTCTGGAAAGCATTGTCCAGGGGCACGGTGAGATTCTCCTGCGAGGTGAGATCAAGGAGGCCCTGGAGACGAGCATCGCTTATCTGGAATGTGTTTACGACAGGGTGAAAGCTATGGTCAAAGCTGGTGCGCCCAAAGAAGAACTGTTCACCATCACCATCGAAGAGTGCGGCAAATCACGCATCCCCCTGAATGGTCTGGTTCAACAACTTCACCAGGCCAACCTGTATAAACTCTACGATACCCTGCGCGCCGAAATGGAGCAAGAAATGGAGTAAGGCCCAGGCCGCCCTAACCATAATACCTGTGCGGCTTGTCCCGCGGGGGTAAGAGGATTGAATCTTGATCAAGAACGATATCATACGGCTCATCGAAAAAACTATCGAAAAGGCTCAGACAGAGGGCGATCTGCCCCCTTTCGACCTCCCACCCATCCCCCTGGAACACCCCAAACAGGAACAGTATGGCGATTACGCCACCTCCGTCTGCCTGCAATTGGCCCGGCCAGCGCGCCTGGCGCCCCTCAAGATCGCCGAAACGGTGACCAAACACCTGCCGCCCACGGATTACCTGGCTAAAGTAGAGGTCGCTCCTCCAGGTTTTATCAACATCACCCTGCACCAGGGCTGGCTGGTTCGCCAGGTGGAAGAGATCATTGCCGCCGGGGAAAGCTATGGGAACATCGACCTGGGACAAGGGCGCCAGGTCCAGGTCGAGTTTGTGAGTGCCAACCCCACCGGCCCCCTGACCATAGGGGCCGGACGTAACGCCGCCTACGGCGACAGTCTGGCCAACGTGCTGGAAGCCGCCGGTTACCAGGTGGAACGTGAGTATTACGTCAACGACGCCGGCACTCAGACGCAGCTCTTCGCCCAGACCCTTTACGCCCGTTACGCCCAGGCCCTTGGCCGCGAAGAGGCCGTGCCCGAAGACGGCTATCAGGGCGCTTACATGGTAGACATGGGGCAGGAGATAGCCACCGAGGAAGGCGATAGATTCCTGAGAATGGAGCGGGAAGAGGCCATCGAAGCCGCAGGCGATCTGGGCCTGGAAAAGATGTTGCGCAGCATCAAGGATGACCTGGCCGCCATGGGCATCCATCACGATACCTGGTTCTCAGAGCGAAGCATCTACCAGGGCGCTCTCTTCCAGCGGGTGATGTCCATTTTGCGCCAGGGGGGCTACGTGGCCGAGCGAGAGGGAGCAGTGTGGTTCACCTCTACCGAACTGGGCGAGGATAAGGACAACGTCATCATCCGCTCCGACGGCAGCCCTGGCTATTTCGCCTCGGACATTGCCTATCATTACAACAAGTTCGTGGAGCGGGGCTTTGAGTGGGTGATCGACATCTGGGGAGCCGACCACCAGGGCCACGTGCCCCGCATGAAGGCCATGATGAAGGCCCTGGGGCTGGACCCGGAACGCCTGACCCTCATCATCTATCAAATGATCACTCTCAAGCGGGGCGGCGAGGTGGTGCGTCTCTCCAAACGCACGGGCGACATCATCACCCTGCGCGAAGTGCTGGACGAGGTGGGGGCCGACGCGGTACGGTTCTTCCTGCTGGCCCGTTCCATCGACGCCCAAATGGACTTTGACCTGGACGTAGCCAGGGAGCAGTCCGACGAGAATCCAGTCTGGTACGTGCAGTACGCCCACGCCCGCATCGCCAGCATCCTGCGTCATGCTCAGGAGCAGGGGGTCGATTCCAGCGGCGGCGATGTATCCCTCCTCACCTCTGAGCCGGAGGTGGCCCTTATCCGGCGCATGTTGCTTCTGCCCGAGATCGTGGAGCAGGCGGCAGAGCACCTGGCGCCCCATCACCTGACCTATTACGCCCAGGAGCTGGCCAGCGCCTTTCACTCATTTTACAAGGAATGCCGCGTCGTTTCCTCCGACCCGGCCGACGCCGAAATGACCAGGGCCCGTCTCAAGCTGGTGCAGGCAGCTAAAATCGTGTTGGCCCGAACGCTGAACCTGATGGGCGTAAATGCCCCGGAGCGAATGTAACAACGAACAACAGCGAACGTGACAACGAACAACAACGGACAATGTAAGCAACGGATGAATTGGCGGGTCGCTGCGGCCCACCCCAAATCACTGGCGCGAATTTCGCCAAATAACACGTCAGCCGAAATTCGCCCACTAAAACAAGGAGGGCTAGATGAGTAACCGAAGGAGTAACCGAGGAAAACTTTTCTGCATTGGCCTTGTGCTTCTTCTTCTGATACTGGCTCTTGTAGGGGCAGGATTGATCCTTATGGGATATCTTGGATTCATTCCTATACCCTTCTTCTTCACTGAGCGTATACCATGCTTCGACACCCAGTACCTGCGGGACGAAGAAATCACAGAGCCCTTGCCTGAAGTGCGCGGCTACGTCCACGATCTGAACGGGAAGCCCATAGACAAAGCGACGGTCGAGATTTACCTGAAAGGGTATTGGCCAGACTCCCATCAAAGCGTAGCCACCTTACCTGATGGCGGTTTTGTCCTGATACTGACTAGTTACCAGACTGATGGCGAATACATCGTGCGGGTCATAGGCGCGCCTGGCCCTACCGGAAAGGCTTATCACACCTTCGATGTGCCTTATACTTTCACGCTGGATAGCCAACACCAGCGAACCGTGGTCGCCATCAAGGAGATAAAATACTCAAAGGATCAGTGTCATCTGCCCCAAGACACTCAATAGACGTTCAGGACAGCTTGCGGGCCACCTCGCGGGCCACGTCCAGGGTGCTGGCTTCTCCGCCCAGGTCGTAGGTGCGCACTTTCCCCTCGGCGATGACGGCGGCGATAGCTTTTTCCAGGCGGTCGGCCATCTCGACCTCGCCTAACCAGTCCAGCATCAGCTTGACCGCCAGCAACATGGCCGTGGGATTGACCCTGTACTGGCCGGCGTACTTGGGGGCCGAGCCGTGGGTGGGTTCGAAGATGGCAAAATTATCGCCGATGTTGCCGCTGGGAGCAAAGCCCAGACCGCCCACCAGTTGGGCCGACAGGTCGGAAACGATGTCCCCAAACATGTTGGTGGTCACCAGCACCCCGTAGTTCTGAGGGTTTTTGACCAGCCACATGCACATGGCGTCCACGTTGTCTTCCTCGACCTCAAGGTGGGGATAATCCTGGGCCACGCGGCGGGCCACTTCCAGGAACAGCCCGTCGCTCTCGCGGATAACGTTGGCCTTGTGAATGACCGTCACCCTGGGACGCTTGAATTTGTGGGCATACTCGAAGGCCGCCCGCAGGATGCGCTCGCTGCCCCGTTCGGTGATGATGCGAAAAGAGACGGCGGCTCTCTGGGGGTCGGCCACGCGCTCTTTCATCCCGGGTAGAATCATGATCTGGGGCGAGATGGGCCGGAACTCCACCCCGGCATAAAGGTCCTCGGTGTTCTCGCGGAAGATGACCAGATCGATGTCGTCGCGGTAATTCAGAGGGTTGCCCTTGTAAGCCTTGCAAGGCCGCAGGTTGGTATACAGATCGAAAAGCTGGCGCATCCGCACGATGGGGCTGCCATAGGTCAATCCCGTGCCTTGCAGTTCGGGCACCAGTTCCGCCTCAGCGTCCTTGCTGGGCTTGGAGGTGATAGCCCCGAACAGGCAACAATCGGTGCTCCTCAAGAGTTCGACGGTGCGTGGCGGCAGGGCGTCGCCCTCGGTGCACCAGAAATGCCAGCCCACCTCGCCTGGAATGTACTCCGCGTCCAGCGCCAACTCGTCCAGCACGATGCGAGCGGCGTCCATCACGTCTACGCCAATGCCGTCGCCCGGCAACCAGGCGATCTTGTATTTAGTCACAATACTCCCTCCATAGATTATACTTCAGTAGTTCACAAGACTACGTTTCTTAGCCACAGAGAACACAGAGTCCACAGAGGGAAAAATCTTCTTTCTCTGAGTTCTCTGTGCCCTCTGCGGCTTAGATTTTGGGCAAAGTCAAGATTTATCCTTATACTTGAAAGTAAAGATAGTCGTCCAGTTGCTCCAGTTTCCGGCCTTATCCTCAGTTCTGAGCCGCAGGTAATAGACGCCGGGAGCAACCGGCCCCGGATCCCAGCTTTCAACATCCGCCCAGGCGGAGGACACCCCTTCCGGGTTGAGGCCCCAGTAAACGTTGTAGCCCCTCACCCCAGAACCGACGTCCGTGCCCCCGCTCCAGGTGAAGTGGGGGTCGTTGACCGCCCCCTGCCACACCCCGCTCTGAGCGCCGTGGGTTTCGAGAGCCAGGGGGGGATTGGGGGGTGGAGTGCGATCCAGCACCACGACCCTCTCCCCTCCGGCGGTCGGCGTCGTATTCCCGGCCTTGTCTTCCACCTGGATGGTAAAGACGAGCGGCTGATCTGCTATGTCAGATGGGATCGACCACTCGAAAGCGTAAGGAACATCGGTAGCAGTGTATAGGTGGCGCTCTGAGCCGTCGTAGCGCGCGTAGAAGCGCACTTCTTTCACCCCGCTCCCTTCGGCGTCGTCCCAGGCTTTGGCCACGTAGCGTATCCTATTTCCATCGTCCTTGTTTAAGCAGGAATCGGCCATCGGGGAGATAATGTAGCCTGCCGGGGCAACGTCGTCAGTTTTGGGCACGATCAACAAGGCGTTGGCCACGGCCCGCCCGTCGCCCAGAAGCACCTCCCCGTTATAGTACATGGTGGAAGACCCACCCCCGTCTAACTTCATGCCCGTCCAGGCGCCCTGGTTGAGCAAAACCTGGGCCATCGAGGCCGGGTTCTGGTAGGCACTTACGGCCATGATCAGGGTTTGGCCATCCTGAGTGAGACCGACCGCGTTCCATGCTTTGTGGGTGTTCTCCCACTGGAGAGCCCCGGCGGCAAAACGCTCCCGGTTTATCATCGCCTGGCGCTGACTGCCCTGGTAGACGGTCTGCACCTGCCACTCGAACTGACCATCGACGATAAACATCGGCCCCCCTCCCACCACGTTGTAGAGAAAAGCCTCCCGACCACTTTCCCCGATCCCGATGCTGGCCTGATTGGATTTGGAGATAGCCAGAGAACTGCGATATTCCTTGGCCGGCCAGTTGGAACGGGTGCGATCCAGGCCGTTGACGTAGGTCATGCCTTCCGGCCAGGTGCAGCCGGCCGGGAAATAATCGGCGTTGATGGCGGCCAGGGCGTTGTAGCGGCGAGCCATGGAGCTCACCCGCTCACATCCCCCCCACTCGTCGTTGGCGATGACCGTCCGAAACCGGAGATTGGGGTTGGTGAGGTCTACCCTCAATATGTGCGCCCCGTCCTGGTAGAGATATTGAACGGCGTCCCAGGCCGACACGGCCTCCTGGCGCTCCGGTTCCGCCAACGACACAGAGGCCAGTACCAGAAACAGCGGCAATAGCAATAAAGCGCCCTTTTTCATTAGCTTATACTTTCTCTGCCACCACGACCTCAACAAACAACCCCCACATAGACATTTCTGTTACATCAATGGTTTGAAAACCAGCACCCTCCAACGCCTTTTGAACAAAGATCGGGCGGCAGTCAACGTAATTCGGAAACTTCTCGTGCGACCACTCATAAAGTCTCATCATCACCCCGGCCTTCCCCTTCTTGGACGTAGCCACCACGCAGATCCGCCCGCCATCGCGAAGAACCCTCTGGCACTCGTTCAAGACAATTGGAATCTCCGGCGTATCGAAGAGTTCCAGGGTGAAACTCATAAAAATGGCGTCAAAGAAGTGCGCTTCGAAGGGAAGTGTAGCCGCGTCGCCGCACTTCAACTGCACCCTTTCTGATAGCCCCGCCTCCTCCACCTTCGATTGGGCCAGGTTGTACATCCCCTCCGATATGTCAATGCCATAGACCCGGCCTGAGTCGCCGACCGCCTGAGCCAAAGCCACAAGGCCATGCCCGGGGCCAAATCCAATCTCAAGAACGGTCTCACCTTCTCGAGCGTTTAGCTTTTGCAAGCCGGCCTCTCTATATTTCCTCTCGAAGCGGCCCGCCAGTATATCATACCATTTACTCATCCTATCGTAACTGGCTTTGGCTTCTTCCTTCGACCTTGTGACTCTGCTTATTTCCGCTACCTTTTCAGACACGTTTTTCTCCAGGGTCTTTAACCGGCCTCAATTATAGCGCATGACGCCCAAAGAAGCAAGACTCGAATCGCGGCCTCCCTCAAAAATTTTGACCTTCTTGACAGTTCTGTTTATCTGCCTTATAATGCCCACAAAGCTGGAAGAAAGGAAAACGAACTGATGAGAGCTAACGAGGTTAAGAGAGCCCTACAGCGGGGCGAGGCCGTCATCGGCACGATGATCACCGAGGTCAGGACGCCGGCCATCGCCCAATTCCTGGCCGAAGCCGGGTTTGATTTCTTTTTCATCGACATGGAACACGGCCCTTACAATATAGAGACCGTGTCCGACATTATCAGGGCCGCTCGTCTGGCCGGCATCTGTCCCCTGGTGCGGGTCCCGGATTCGGATTACCATCTCCTGGCCCGCCCCCTGGATGCCGGCGCCCAGGGCCTGATGATCCCCCGCGTGGAGACGGTAGAGCAGGTCGAACACATTGTGGCTTCTGTGAAATACCCGCCCGTGGGGCGGCGGGGTTGTTCGGTGCTCAAGGGGCACAGCGATTACCACCCTGAGCCTGTCAAGGACTTTACCGAGGGGATGAACGTCGAGACGCTGGTTATCTTGCAGATCGAGCGGAAACGGGCCATCGACAACATCGACGAGTTGTTATCCGTGCCCGGCGTGGATGCGGCGGTCATCGGCCCCAACGATCTATCTCTCTCGCTGGGCGTGCCCGGCCAGATGGACCATCCCCTGCTTATCGAGAGCATCGACAAGGTGATAGCTGCCTGCCAGAAACACGGCCTGGCCTCCGGCAACCACATCGGCGACCTGGAAGCCCTCAAAGGTTGGATCAGGAAAGGGATGCGCCTTATCGCCTACTCCACCGAAGTCAATTTCATCATCAAAACTGCCCAGGCTGCGGTCCGGGAGCTACGGGCCGAAGTAGAAAGAGTCTGAAACGTTGTTGCCAAAAAGGTGAAACTCTGGTATGATCAAGATAGGGCCAGATAAGACACACCCTATCGATTATTAGAGACTTTAGTTGCAATGGGGTATGAAATATGGAAGAGGAAGAAGATGACCCTGGAATTTCACAAGCTGGCGGCTGAAGTCCATAAGATGGCTGCCGTCGAAGCAGAGCGACACAAGCGAAATTTGGATAGGCTCGAACAGGTCAGACAGTTTCTACAAAAGCACTCCACCGCTCTCGAATGGTTGAAAGAAAAAGCAGGAAAAGCGGCAGGATACCGTGGGGCCACGCCTGGCGACGAACCCCTCGGCCAGGTGTACGATCTACCTGACCAGGTATCGCAGGCCACCATCATCGCCGTGGACGGCTCACAAATCTATCCCGACCAGCACGCCATCGCCCGGTATTATGTGATCAACGTGGGAGTGATCGTTTTCAGGCAGGGCAGCGGCCAGGCTCCAGAAGTGAACACTTATCCTGAATTGAACTCCAGCCCCTACAAAGAATCGGGGGAACTGATTCACAGCGCCGAGGTCAACACCATCCGCACCTTTGCCGAGGTGGAGCGGCTGGCGGAGACCACGAAGCAGGCCGCCGAGGCGGGGGAGAAAAACATCGTCTCGCTGTTGGATATGCCCTTGCTGTTTCTCACCATCCCCATCGGGGAGACCGAAGAGCCGGATAGAGAGACTTTGCAAAGATACCTGGCTCTGCTAAATCGGATGAGGGAAACGGGCGCAGTGCTGGCCGGTTACACCGATCAGCCAGGGAGCACGGGAGTGATCAGATTGCTGGAGTTGGCCGAGAGCAAGGATGTGGCCGAAGCTATGGGAACCAGGCCGTTCGGCGGGCTACTCGATCGCTATCTTTTTGCCGGACTGCTTGAGCCTGGACAGCGTTCGGCCCTGTTCAGCAGCGCCTCGCCGGTGAACAAACGCCTGGACGGGGAGGGGCATCGCATCTTCTTTTTCTACCTCAACGTCGGCACGGAGCAGGGCACAGTCATCGCTCGGGTGGAAGTACCGGAGTGGGTGGTGGACAGGGGCGCTCAACTAAATCTGCTGCATCGTATTCTGTGGCAACAGACCCGCTCCACTCAAGGCTATCCCTACGTCTTAGCCAGAGCCGACGAACTGGCGGTGGTGACCTACGAGGAACGACAGGAACTGGAACGCATGATCCAGCGAGCTTTGATGTCCCACAACATCGTGCGTTTCCCCTCTAAGAAATCTACCTGGAAAGCCTGGGCCAGAGGTTAGGAGGTGCAATTATGGCGGAATGTACGGATCTGGGCCGGGTGCTACGCTCCAGCACCAGGGCGTTCACTTTTAACACCAGGTTGCCGGAGCCAGACGTGCCAGCCTTTGGCTCGTTCGTCAAAGCCAAGGTGCAACAGGGCCAGGCCGACGTCTTCGGCCTGATCTACGATATCATCATCAGCGATGATCCTTTCGTCAAACAACTGGCCGTGGTCGATGAGGTAAATGAAGAGATGATCCAGGATCAGCTTCGAAACCGCCAGGTGCCCATCGAGGTCAACGTGCTCTCCATCGGCTACCGGCGCGCGGGAGTCATCCACCAGGTTCTGCCCATGCAGCCGCCCATCAGTTGGGATCACATTTTCACCTGTAGCCCGGAAGAAGTGCGGGCCTTTGCCTCTTCCTTCGACTATTTCAAGATCGTGCTGGAAACCAGGGACGTGCCCAACGACGAGCTGCTGGCCGCCAGTCTGCGCCACGCCAGCAGGTGCTTCGATGACGAGAGGGCCACCAGGGAGTTCCTGCTGGAAGCCGGTAGAGAGCTGGCTAAGTTGCTCAACAACGACCTGACCCGCCTGAACGGTATTTTACGGAGGATCAGACCATGACCGACATCTTAGATGAGTACTTCCCCAGATCTGTGGAGCCTGTAGCGGACGAACGGCTGGGTATCGTGATCGGCGGCTCCCTCTCCAAAGGGTTGGACGTTAAGCTGGACCGGGAGGTGGACATCGAGGACCTGGCGGTGGGCACCTACGTGGTGGTCGAGGGCCGCAAGAAGTTTTTTTTCAGCATGATCACCGACGTGGAACTGGATAACACCAATCCCATGATCGAGAAAACCCCCCCGGACATCTCCGACAAATTCATAGCCGAGGTGTTTGCAGGCACCAGCACCTTTGGACGGCTGCACGTGGCGCCCATGCTGACCCTGGAGGAAGCAGAAATCGGCGTGGAGGAAGTCGAACCACGCCCGGTTAAAACTATTCCCGCTCATTTCTCCACCGTAAGCAGGGCCACCGCAGAGGACGTGGAAAAAGTCTTTGGCCTGGAAAAGCCGGGCTATTTCTACGTGGGCGAGCCATTGGACATGGAAGGCATCCAGATTTACCTCAACCTGGGACGGTTTGTGGAACGCTCCGGGGGTATTTTCGGCAAGTCGGGCACGGGCAAGACTTTCCTGACCCGCCTGCTGTTAGCAGGCATTATCCAGCAGGAGGCCGCCGTCAACCTGGTCTTCGACATGCACAACGAGTATGGCTGGGCAGGTAAGGCCGAAGGGGGCCGTCAGGTCAAGGGTCTGAAACAGCTTTTCCAATCCCAGGTAGCCATTTTCACCCTGGATGAGGAATCCTCCCGGCGGCGTAATATCCGACCTGATTTCGTGGTGGAGATCAGCTACGACCAGATCGAGCCCCAGGATATCGAAATGCTTCAGCAAATCATCGGCCTATCCGACGCGGCCATCGGCACGGCCTATTTCCTGCATAAACAGTGGGGCAAAGACTGGCTGCATCTCTTTCTGGAGGCCAGCGCCGACACTTTGAAGGGCCTGGTCGATGATTACGGGCAGCACTACGGCGTTTTGAGCGCCATGCAACGACGGTTGGGCATCCTGGAGCGATTTCACTTCCTCAAGCCCAGGACGTTGGACAACTCGGTGCAGCGCATCCTGGAGTACATTAACAGGGGGATGAGCGTCGTCCTGGAATTTGGCCGCTATAGTAACTCCCTGGAGGCTTACATCCTGGTAGCCAACTACCTGACCCGCCGCATTCACGGCAGCTACGTGAGACGGATAGAACAGGCAATGGGCGACAAGAGCGCCGAACCACCCCATCTGGTCATCACCATCGAGGAGGCCCACAAATTTCTCGACGAGAGGGTGGCCCAACACACCATCTTCGGGGTCATCGCCCGCGAGCTGCGCAAATATAACGTCACCCTGCTGGTGGTCGATCAGCGGCCCAGCGGCATCGACGACGAGGTCATGTCCCAGATCGGCACCCGCGTCACCTGCCTTTTGGACAACGAGGCCGACATCAAGGCCGTCCTGACCGGCATCTCCGGGGCCGGCCAACTGCGCGAGGTGCTGGCCCGCCTGGACACCCGCCAGCAGGCCCTCATCCTGGGTCACGCCGTGCCCATGCCGGTAGTGATCAGAACTCGCGAGTACGGCACGCCCGAATTCTACAAGGCCCTCGGCTACCTGGAGAAAGAGGAACTACGGAGGCAACTGACAGAAAACGTGGCCCTGCTGCGCGACGACGAGGAGTTTGAAGGCTTCGATTAAGTTTGATTTTGGAAGTTGGAGGTTGGAAGAATGGAAGACGTGCTGAAACAACATATTGAAATCACGCCTGGCACCTGTGGCGGTAAGCCGCGCATCGCCGGCCATCGGATTCGTGTGCAGGACATCGTAACCTGGTACGAAAAGTTGGGCATGTCGGCTGACGAGATCGTTTATAACTATCCGACTCTGACCCTGGCCGACGTTTACGCCGCTCTGGCATACTACTTTGACCATCGCGAGGAGATCGAACGAGATATTCAGGAGGAGAAGGACTTCGTAGAAGACTTTATGGAAAAACATCCTTCGCCTTTGCAAGAAAAATTGAGAGCACTCCGCGGTGAGTAAACGTATCCGTTTTCATCTAAACGAACACCTGCCCCTGGCTGTGGCTGAAGGTCTCAGGAGACGTGGCATTGATATCACCACTAGCCCAGAGATTGGTTTGCTGAAGGCGAGCGACGAAGAGCACCTGGCCTATGCCCGCCGCGAGGGCCGTGTGATAGTAACTCAGGATCAGGATTTTTTGCGTTTGCATAGCCGGGGTATTTCTCACGCCGGAATTGCGTATTGCCGTCGGGGCACGCGCACCATCGGCCAGATAATCCGCTCCCTGGTTTTGATTTACGAACGACTGAGCCTTGAGGAGATGGAGGGGAGAGTGGAATACCTGTGACTACGATCAGATTACTACACCTGGCCGATCTCCACATCGGCATGGAAAACTACGGGCGTCTCGATCCCCAAACCGGCCTCAACAACCGGGTGATGGACTTTTTGCGCCGTTTCAGCCAGGCCATAGACTACGCCCTGGAAAATGACATCGACCTGGTTATCTTCGCCGGGGACGCCTACAAGACCCGTGATCCCAACTCCACCTATCGCCGTGAGTTCGCCCGCCGGGTCAAAAAGCTGGCCGAGGGCGGGATCCCCACCGTGCTTCTGCTGGGCAACCACGACCTGCCCAGCGCCTACCAGCGGGCCAGCAGCGTGGACATCTTCCACATCCTGGAGGTGGAAAACGTCATCGTGGCCCGCACAGATAAGGTGCACCGCATAGAGACCAGGCACGGCTCCATCCAGGTAGCGACCGTTCCCTATCCGCTCCGTAGCCGCCTCCTGACCGTGGACGACCACAAGAACAGATCCATCGAGGAGATAGACCGGATTCTACAGGATATAGTAGCCGAGAACATCCGCGCTCTGAAAGCCGCACTCGATCCCGACCTGCCCGCCGTCCTGACCGCCCATCTCAGCGTCTCGGAGGCCAAACAAGGCTCGGAGAAAAGCGTCATGATCGGCCGGGACGTGGTCGTCTTGCGCAGCGTGGTGGCCGACCCGGCCTTTGACTACGTGGCCCTGGGCCACATCCACAAACACCAGGACGTTAACCAGGGCGGTCATCCGCCCGTGGTCTACGCCGGTAGCCTGGAGCGCATCGATTTTGGGGAAGAGAAGGAGCAAAAAGGTTTTGTCGTGGCCGAGATCGAGAAGGGAAAGACCAGTTGGGAGTTCCACCCGGTCGAGGCCCGGCCCTTCGTCACCATTAAGGTTGAGGCCGAGGGCTCCGACCCGACGGAGGCCGTTCTGCGCCAGATTGCCAGGCACGATTGTCGGGAGGCCGTGGTCCGCGTCCAGATCCGTACCACTCCAGAGAAAGAAGGCTTGATCCGGGAAAAAGAGATAAGGGCTGCTCTCCAAGATGCCTACTTCATCGCCGCCATCCACAAAGAGGTCGAACGCCAATACCGGCAGCGTTTTGGCGGCTGTTCTCCTGAGGAGATGTCCCCCCGCCAGGCCCTTGAGAAATATCTGGAAGTCAAGGGCACGCCTCCAGCGCGGATCGAAACCCTGCTGGAGCACGCTGACCGGATATTTAGAGATACGCCATAGAAGCACAAAAAGGACAGGAAGGAGGAAAAAGCTCCATGAAGCTAGAAGTCGCTGGACTGACAGATGCCGGTAGAATGCAAGAGATAAACGAAGACTGGATCCACCATCAACTGGTCCAGGACTCGCAAGGAGAGCCGGTGGGGCTTTTCATCGTGGCCGATGGGATCGGCGGTTACCTGGGAGAAGAACTTGCCAGCCAGTGGGTGGTACAGACCATTCAGGTGGCACTGTCCGATCTATTCGCCATGCTTCAGGATCCCTCGTCTACAGTCAGGCTCAGTTCATCGGAGATAGTGAGTTCCTTGCAGGATGAAGAGCCTGGAGTGAAACGGGAAGAAACCGAGAGCACCGAGGATTTCAGGATAAGGTCTCGTTTGGTCGATGCCGTGCAGCAAGCTAATACCGTGGCCTGGAACATCGCTCCCTATAAACCGGAGGAAACAGCAGCCACAGGCTCCACGGCCTCTCTGGCCCTGACCTGGGACGACAAGGCTTATATTGCCCACGTAGGCAACAGCCGGGTCTACCTCTTTCGAGCCGGTAAGCTGACCCAACTTACCATCGACCACTCGGTAGCCGCCAGCCTGCTGATAGCCGGACAGATCGAACCAGAAGAGCTTTACGCTCACCCCCAGCGCAATATTCTCTATCGCTATCTGGGCGATAAGCCAGAGGTGGAGGTGGACACCATCGTCACTGAAATTGAGGCAGGGGACAAATTACTCCTGTGCTCCGACGGCCTGTGGGCCACGGTGCGCGACCCTCAACTGGCTGAGATATTGGGAGAAGGCCGCAGTGTCGAGGAGACCTGCCACCGCCTGGTGCAGGCCGCTAAAGACGGCGGAGGAGAAGACAACGTCGCCGCGATCGTGATCCAGATAGAAGCTTGAAGCGCCATACACAGGTGCGAGCCGAGAGATTATCTGCTGTTTTTAGCCTCTATAATCCGTTCGTCATAGGTGGCTGCTACCCACTGCCCAGGCTTGACCACCAGGAAATCTTTCTCAGCCCATTCTCCCTCGATCATGGCCCGGATCAGGGCTACGCTTCCGTCCAACTTCTCGTAGCTTAGCCTCCGCCGTGCGGCCTGTTCCTGGGTCTGGCGCTCGTATTCCGGGAAGCTGCCCACCTTCATGTCGATGAAAGCTGCCCGGCTGTAGTTATCGCTCCAGGCGCCCATCACTTCCATCAGATAATCGGCGTTGTCCTGGCCGTACTTCTCCACGTACTCCTGATACACCGACTCTATATCGGTGTCTATGGCGCTGCCCAGGATCGTCCAATCGCCAGTGCCGCCTCTGCGCTCGATGTAGTCGGCCGTATAGTAGAAGGTGCCTGGCTGGGCGCTGAACTCGGCGTTGTAGCGTTTCCGCGAACCCAGATACAGGGTGATACAGTCGTGGGCTCTGGGGATGACCAGGGGAATCTGTCTGGCCCTCAAATCGGCCACCGCGTTGCTGCACAGGCCGTAGCCCAGCAGAATGGCGTCGTACACCCCGTCTCTGGTCTCGTCGATCTGTTTTTGTATTGCTATTCGCAGCCGGTCGGGTTTCTCGTGCAGACCTTTTTCCAATAGCTCGATGTCGATGACGTTACGGCTGCTGGCGGCACATATGTAGGCCTCCCTGGCCAAAACTTCACAGGCGATCAGTTTAAAATGCATTTCGTCTCCACAGACAACAGCGAACCCAGAATGTACCGAACCTCTACCCCACGTTCGTTCAATTCTCCTGTTCGTTGTTGTCGCCCGGAATTCTACAGGAGGGTGGCGATGTTAACCTTGCCCCTGAGATCAAACTTACTGGAGATAGGATCGCACTTGGTGCTGAACAGGCAGGCGATCCTCTGTCCCTGGGGACGGCTACTTTCGTACTCCTCCATGACGTAGAAGTTGGCCTGGCCCTTGGTCACCACCAGGTCAACTCTGTTTAGAGCCTCTCGCAGTTCGTCGGACATCTCCTCCAGGCTGATGCCCAGGGTATCAGGCCCGGCCACAACGAGCGGGACGATGCGCTCCAGGCCCACCTGGAGGGCATCCTCCATCACGGCATCCGAGGTGATAGGTCCGCCGCGCACAGCAGCCACCACCCTGGTATAACGCGACATTTCCTGGATGAGCAGACCATCAAAGGCGATCTCGCCCACGTTGTCCAGGATGTACAGGGTCTCGTCCGCCTCTTTCAGCGCCGTCCAGATGCGGACGCCATCATCAACCTGAAGGCCCTCTTTCACCTTGAGGGTCAGAAGCTCGGTCATGGCCTCAACTGTCAGGTCATAGCCGGTGCCCACCGTGCGGAAGTCGAGATGGTTACCGGCGATAGCCCAACGCACCAGAAAGGCGAAGCGCTCGAACTCATCTTGCGGCAGGGTCAAACTTCGGGCAATGCTCTTGCCGACCTCATTGGCGTTTCGCCGCAGGGTCTGGAAAGGCATGGTCAGGCCCGCAAGCCGCTTCAGGATGCGGTGAACCGCCGTGATGTAGTAGGATGGCGGCTTCCGAAGGGCAAAATCACGCCCCAGAAAGGCCAGGGCTTCCTCGATAATGCGATAACGCAGGTCCTCGTCCTGGCATAGAAGTCTGGCGGCCCCCTCTACATCATCGACGATGCAGGCCGCACACTGAGGTACGATCAGCAAAAAAAACACCTACCTCGCGAAGAGGGAATCCAGCTTCAGAGCCAGGTTGATATCGCCTTTGACCTTAATCTTGCCAGCCATAAAGGCTTTGACCTGGTCTAATTCTCCTTTGACCATAGCCACATAGTCTTCAGCGGACATGCCGATGACCACGCTGGGAGAGTCCACAGGCCCCTCTTTGACCTCACAACGGTCCTCGGCGATATCTATCACCCAGGTGCCCCCACCCTCACCGGACAGTTCGAACTGGAATGTGGCGTCCAGGCCCGGGGCCTTCTCGGGATTGAACGCAGCGGGCATAGCCTCGATGATCTCTTTAGCCGTATCTGGTATATCGGTCATCTTTTGTTTCCTTCCTTCAGCGAAAATTTTGAATTTGATTGGGCTTCTATGGGGATAAGATGCCAGGTAATTATATGCTTCCCTGGCATTTTGTCAACTCTTTAGTAACGCACCTCAAAGCGTTTATACTGTCCGCTGTAGCTACCCCATTGGGCCTCGACTCTTTCCACCCGAGCGGCCGGCGGGCCCACCCTAATGAATTCCAGTAGCTTCTCCGCAGCGGCTCTCTCCCCTTCAACCACCACCTCCACTGTCCTATCCCACCTGTTACACACGTAACCCGTCAAGCCCAGTTCCCTGGCTCGCCGCACGGTGAAATAGCGGAAGCTGACTCCCTGGACACGACCACGGACGATAGCCGAAAGACGACAACGTGCCTCGCCTTTGTCCCCTGTCTCCTCGGACATATCCCCATGCCTCTCTCCGGATCAATGTTGGTATCATCTGGAAATTAATTATACCCTTTTCTGCCGAAAACGTCAAAGAATCGAGGCCCTAAAGGCACACGACCTTCAGGCTATAGGCTGGCCGAAACTCACCCCCCTTCGCGTGCGCCCGTCTCGCACTTTGCTATGTATAAACATATATGATAAAATATAAGCGTCGCAATGGGGGGGGAGAAGGTCTGTGCCCCAGTCTAGGCGAAAAGTTGCCCGTAGGGTAATGCTGGTGCCCACCCGTCCGCCATGGCATCCGCAAATATTCAGAAAAAGGCAAGAAAGGGATGAGCAATGGCTTCCGAAGCTGAAAAAGAAAAAGGCAGCCGGAAAAACGTTCACTTGCTTATCGAGGTCTTGCGTGAGGGCGAACCGACTACTCATCGTAAAGCAGTCGCCGCCCTGGGTCAATTAGGCGACCGCGAAGCGGTGGAACTCCTCGTGCTGGCCCTTCAGGACGAGGAGCGGACGGTACGCTGCGGGGTGACCAAAGCCCTGGGTCTGATCGGAGACCTGGCTGTGGAGCCTCTTATCGAAGCTCTGACCAGAGATAACGAGCAGGTACGTTTTACCGCTGCCCTGGTATTGGGCAAGATCGGCGACAGACGGGCCGTGGAACCGCTCTTAAAAGTGCTGAGAGATAGCGATTGGCGGGTACGCAGCAATGCCGCCCTGGCCCTGGCTCAGATCGGCGATGAACGAGCCGTCGAACCATTGATCGCCACCCTGAACGATAGCGCCTGGTGGACACGTAGCTGCGCCGCCGACGCCCTGGGCCACCTGGACGACCGCCGGGCCGTGGAACCGCTGATCGCCGCCCTGGACGACGAAGATTGGTGGGTGCGCAATAGCGCCGCCCAGGCCCTAGCCAGGTTAGGCGACCCGCGCGCTAACGCTCCCCTCCGGGGGGCCTTGCGGGCCGGCAAGATCAGCCTGCCCCACGATTTTGATGGAACGTTGAGTATTATTAGCTGGCCGCTACACGGGATTTCATTTGCCCCCACCTCCGAGGAGACGAATTGAGGTCCACCATTAACGAGCCCGAGATGCTGGTCGTGGTGGACGAGGACGACCAGGTAGTGAGGCAGGCCAGCCGGGCAGAAATCCACGCCAAAGGTTTGTGGCACCGTTCAGCCCACGTCCTGGTCGTCAACAGAGAGGGCCAGGTGCTACTCCAGCAGCGAAGCATGAAGAAAGACCTTAACCCTGGCCGCTGGACCAGTTCCGCCTCCGGTCACGTTGACGCCGACGATGCCTCCTACCAGGTAGCGGCCCGGCGTGAGTTCGAGGAAGAGCTGGGCCTCCCCGCCGACGATAAGCTGCGCCCGGTGGGTAAAGCCCCGGAGGTTTCCAGCACAGCAAACGTAACCTGTCGCTGCTGGGCCATGATCTACGAATGGCCCACTGACCTGCCAGCCGAGGCTTTCGCCTTCGACCACCAGGAGATCAGCCAGGTAGCCTACTTCGAGGTGGAGAAGATCAGGCTCGCCCTGGACGGCCACGCGCCACTTCTTCACCACGGCCAGGTGGCCGAGTTGGCCGATAGCTTTGCCCCTGTGTTCGAGGTCTATTGGGCATACCGCCAGCACAGGGCAGGCGGCTTCTCACCTTAAACAATAATTTCACTTTGAATTCCACTTTGAAGGAGATTGCAAGGAGGTTACTTATGAGAGACATTATGTCAATCCCACCAGAGGAACTGGGCAAAGGAAGCCCCATCAAGGTCGAAATCCTGGAGACGCAGGCAGATGTGGCTAACGACTTCGCCAGAGTCATGGCCAACAAAATCCGTGAGCACAACGCCCTGGGAAAGACTACGGCCTTTATCCTGCCCGTGGGCCCCACCCCTCAGTACAGGCGGCTGGCCCGGCTGTGTAACCTGGAAGGCATCTCCTGCCGTAACCTTATCACCATCAACATGGACGAATACTGTCTGGCCGACGGCAGCACCGTGCCCCTCGATCATCCTATGAGCTTTCGCCGCTTTATGGAAAGCGAATTCTTCTCCCTGCTGGACGACGACAAGAAGGTGCGCCCGGAGAACATCGTCTTTCCCGACCCCCAGGATTTAGAGGCCCTGCCCCGTAAGATCGAGGAGATTGGCGGGGCGGACATTGCCTTTGGGGGCATCGGCATCAACGGCCACATCGCCTTCAACGAAGCCATGTCCGAGGACGAGATATCGGCGGAAGAATTTCGTGAACTGGGCACCAGGCTCATCGATCTGGCTACCGAGACCATCGCCATCAACGCCGCCTGTGGAGTGGGCGGCGACCTGAAGGCCGTTCCCCCCAGGGCCGTGACCGTAGGCATGAAAGAGATTCTGGCCGCCCGCGAGACCCATTTCTACCTGGACTGGCCCTGGCAGCGAGCCGTGGCCCGGCGCGCCATTCACGGCCCGGTAACGCCCGAATTCCCGGCCTCTTTCCTCCAGACCCATCCCAAAGCTACCATCACCATGTCGGAGGAGGTGGCCGCGTTGCCTGGGCCCTGGCCCCGCTAAACGCCAATCAAGCCGCAGAGCGGGCCGCAGGAGCGACTTGACATGCGAACTTTTCCATGTCCCTATTTGAAGGGCGAGGTTGAATTAACGGACGAGCGTGAAGCGCACATTGCGCACACTCACCCGGATCTGTTGCCGGAATACCTGGCCCAGATAGGACAAACGTTGGCTGATCCCGATCAGGTTCGACTCAGCACCCGCATGAGCGCGGCCCGGCTATTTTATCGTTGGTTTGAAGATGTCCGTCAAGGCAAGTATGTAGTGGTGGTCGTAGTGAGTGAGGTCGCTCCCACAGAGCGACACTGGATCATCACCGCCTACATTGCCCGTAAGCTAGCGAACGGAGAAGTGGAATGGCACAAAAACTGACCTTCCAATATGACCGCGAGGCCGACATCCTGTACATTAACACCGTCGAGCCTTATGCCGCTCAGGACTCTGAGGAGCTGGGCGACGAGATCATTGCGCGCCTGAATCCGAAAACGGGCAAAATTGAAAACCTTGAAGTGTTATTCTTCACCAGCCGACTGCTGCGAAGAGAATTGTTCTCTCTTCCTGTAATCGCTGACCTGCGACCAGCGGAACCAGCCTGAAAAAACTGACGCCCGACGGGATGAGAGAAAGAAGAACAAAGTATGGTAGCTGTTCCCGTGTTTGTCGAGCCAAAGCCGCGATGCTCATTTTGCCTTTTTAGACAAAACAGGATATTATATGAGCAGCAGCCTCTTTGGGTCTCCCGGATGCTGAGGTGTTGAGCTAACCGGAAACGATTTTCGTTTGAAGGGAAAAAACCGAGCAGAAAGGTTCTATTGTGTTTATACCGGGGACGAAAACGGGCCGGCGAGAGCAAGAGGTGGAGGAAGATAGTGAAAATGGATAGAGAAATCATTTTTTTGGTGGAAGAATCCCCAGAAGGAGGGTATGAGGCCAGGGCGTTGGGCCATTCTATCTACACGGAAGCGGATACGTTTGAGGAACTGAAAGAGATGGTGCAGGATGCCGTGCGATGTCATTTTGAAGAAACGGAAAGGCCCCACCTTATCCGGCTGCATCTAATCAAAGAAGAGGTCGTCCCGGCATGAGGCTACCTCGTGACGTTGGGGGTGAGGAGCTAGCCAGGCTTCTGGGCAGGTATGGATACCAAATCACTCGCCAAAGCGGCAGCCACATGCGGTTAACTTCCTCTATCAAAGGGTCAGAGCATCACACCACAATCCCCCGGTACAGGTCGCTCAGAGTCGGCACTTTAAGCCGCATATTGAAGGACATTGCTTCTTACCTTGAAATGGACAAGCAAAAGTTGATAGAGGAGCTTTTCAAAAAGTGAAATGCTCAATTAAGAGGGACCAGTGAAGGCAAAGGATACGGCCGAAACGGCTGACATTTGGGAACTCCCGGCGGAAAATAAAAAAGCCCGCAATCATACCAAGTTCATTATCGGCGGGGCGGTGCTTGTCCTGATAATTGGTTATCTCATTTTCACCGGCCTGCAAGGTTCCAGCGCCTATTACCTGACCGTTGACGAGTTGCAGACTAAAGGTAAGTCTCTCCAGGGGAGAAAGGTGCGCATCTCCGGTCTGGTGGTGGGCGATTCCATAAATTGGGACTCGGAAAACATCCTCCTCGAATTTGACCTGGCCGGAGAGGGCCAGCCCTTGCATGTGCGCTATAAAGGCTTGCGCCCCGATATGTTGCGCGATGGGGCAGAAGCCATTGTCGAAGGACAATACACGGGCGGAAACTTCCTGGAAGCCGATCAACTCATGCTCAAATGCCCTTCCAGGTACGAAGAAGCAGCCCGCCAAGGCTCACCCTGAGCCTTGAAGTACGATTTGATGCAGGAGCCTATGGGAAGCGCCCCGGCCATGGTTAAAATTTGCGGCCTGACCAAGGCTTTCGGAGGGAAGGCCGTTTTGCGTGGGATCGACCTGGAAGTCCCCTCCGGCCAGTTTCTGGTCATCTTCGGCCCGAACGGAGCAGGCAAAACCACTCTGCTGCGCATTCTATCCACCCTCACCCGGCCTACCGCCGGGCAGGTCTTCATCGCTGGCCGGGACCTGGCCGCCAGCGGTCCCCAACTACGTCGATACATCGGGTTCGTCTCTCATCAGCCGCTCCTCTACGGCGAGCTAAGCGCGGTGGAAAACCTCCGTTTCTACGGCTTCCTCTACGACGTGCCCGCCCTGGAAAGACGCATCGGCGAGGTGCTGCGGTTGATGAGGTTACACCACTGCCAGGACGCCCCAGTGCGCACCCTTTCGCGCGGGATGCAGCAACGTCTGGCTCTGGCCCGCGCCTTCCTCCACGACCCTCCCCTCCTGCTCCTGGATGAGCCCTTCACCGGCCTTGACCAGCACGCTTCCGCCACCTTGACCGGGTTTCTGCAAACGGCGGGCGATGGCTCGCGAACGGCCATCATAACCACCCATAACCTGGAACAAGGGCTGGCCCTGGGCGACCGGGCGGCGCTCCTGGTGGGAGGACGCATCGTCTACCAGGCGGAGAAAGAGGCCCTGGAGACGGGAGATTTTCGGGAAGCATATCTCCGCCATGCGGAGAGCGGGCTTTAACTGTAGGGGCAAGAAGCGATGAGATTTTTTCGTAAGGTCGGAGCGATAGCCTGGAAGGATATCCTGGCCGAGTTGCGCACGCGGGAGATGTTCAATTCCATGTTCGTCTTCGCCGCGCTGGTCATTCTCATCTTCAATTTCGCCTTTGAGCTGCGGGGGGGCCGCGAGTGGCTGGCGCCCGGCGTCCTGTGGGCGGCCTTCGCTTTCGCCGGGACTTTGGGCCTGAACCGCTCCTTCGCCCTGGAAAAAGAGGGAGGCGGCCTGGAAGGTCTTCTACTCAGCCCCACCGACCGCAGCGCCATTTACTTTGGCAAATTTGTGGGCAACGTGGTTTTCATGTCGGTGGTAGAAGCCATCATCCTGCCCATTGCCATCGTCCTGTTCAACCTGGCCTGGCCTGGGTTCTGGCTTTTGCTGGTCATCTTTCTGGGGACGGTGGGGCTGGCTGGAGCCGGGACTTTGCTGGCGGCCATCGCCCTCCACACCCGCGCCCGCGAGGTGATGTTGCCCATTTTGCTCTTCCCGGTGTCCGTGCCTCTCCTCATTGCCGCCGTTCGAGCCACCAGGGCCATCATGGAGGGCCTGGCCCCGGCGGAATGGTTTGGGTGGGTGCAATTACTGGCCGCCTTTGACGCCGTTTTAATTACCATCTCTTACATGACCTTCGACTACGTGATGGAAGAATGAAGCAACCCGAAAAGGGGGCGAAAGGGTCTTACTTCTGATGTGACAAAAGTTTGACCTGTCGGCCAGCCTGTGATATAATCTTCACCAACATCGTTCGGAGGAGAGTATTGGCAATGAAAGCCCTGCGTGTGGAGGCTACCTGGGATCCCAAACCAGGTTACGTTTTGAAAGAGCGAGAGAAACTGACGCGCCGAGCCTACAACTCCAGCCAGGTATGGCGCTATCCAAAAGTGGAACTGGTAGACGTGCCCGATCCGAAAATCGAGGCCCCGGATGAAGTGCTGATCCGGGTGATGGCCTGTGGAGTGTGTGGCTCGGACGTGCACATCATCGAATCCGACGAAGAAGGCTATATGTTCTTCCCCGGCCACACCAAATTGCCCAACATCATCGGCCACGAGTGGGCAGGACGCATCGAAGAAGTGGGGCCCGAGGTCAAAGACCTGCAACCGGGCGATCTGGTGGCCGTCGAAGAGATCTGTTGGTGCGGCGAATGCACTCCCTGCCGGGGAGGACACCTCAATAAATGCGCCAACCTGGAAGAAACGGGCATGACTTTGCCCGGGGCCTACGCTGAGTACGTGGTCACTAAAGCCAAATATTGCTGGAGCCTCAACGATTTGCTGGAAGTGTACGGCCGCGAGGAGAGGGTCTGCGAAGCAGGGGCCCTGGTGGAACCTACGGCCGGTACTTTCCAGGGCATGTTCCTGCGCACTGGCGGCTTTCTGCCGGGCGGATACGTGGTCATCTTCGGGGCGGGGCCTATCGGTCTGGCGGCCATCGCGCTGGCCAGGCTGGCCGGAGCGGCCCAGGTTATCGTCTTCGAGCTATCCGCGCCCCGCATCGAAATGGCCCGTCAAATGGGCGCCGACCACGTCTTAAATCCTGAAGAACTGGCCGCCCAGGGCTCCTCTCCTCACCAAGCGATTATGGACATCACCAAGGGACTGGGAGCCGCCATGCTGGTGGAAGCAGCCGGTAACCCCCTGGCTACCATCCCCGAAATGGAAAAATCCATTGCTATCAACGGTACGATCGCCCTCATCGGCCTGAACGCGGTCAGGACCCCCATGGACTTGACCGCCATTCAATTCTCAAACTCCCAACTGTATGGCTCGATCGGCAACTCGGGCCTCGACAACTGGCCCTCGGTCATCCGCTTGATGGCTACCGGTCGCCTGGACCTGACGCCCATCATCACCGACCATTACCCTCTGACTGAGGTGCTAAAAGCTATCCACCAGGCTGCTGAAGGACAGGATGGCAAGATTATGGTCAAACCCTAGCCAAAACCTGAAGGAGAGCATGGTGTTCATCCGACTGTCTCATATCCTGAAGCAAGATTCACCCGGCTGGCCCGGTAACCCCACATTGGAGGTTACTCCCCATACCTCGATGGACGAAGGCCACATAGTCAATCACCACCTCATTACCATCTTCAGCCACTTTGGCACCCACCTGGACGCCCCCCTGCATTGGACCCAGCACGGAGCGACGGTGACCGACCTGCCCCTCGACCATTTCATCTACGAGCGGCCATTGGTGCTCGATATCCCCAAAGGCCCAGAAGAATTTATCACCGCCGCAGAACTGCAAGTCCACCAGGATGAACTGGCAGGCCGCGACCTGGTGCTCCTGCGCACCGGGTTCTCACGTCTGCGCCACGAGGACCCGGAACGCTACGCCGGCCATGGCCCGGCCCTGAGCCCCGAGGGGGCCAGATTCCTTCTGAAAGAGGGCCCCGAGCTCAAAGCGGTAGGCACAGATTGTATCTCCATCGCCAGCCCCGCGATGCTGGATGAGGCTATCGAGGTGCATCGCCTCCTGTGCGGGTACTACGGCGATAACCCCATCCTGATACTGGAGGACCTCGACCTCGATTTTGACCTGACCAACCTCAAAAGAGTGCTGGCTCTGCCGCTGTTCATCGAGGGACTGGAGGGCAGTCCCTGCACCGTCGTGGCCGAAATAAGTTGAAAACCAAAAAACCAGAAAGGATACAACATGGCCGAAGTATTCTACGATGAGGACATCGAGCTGTCTCTGCTCCACCAAAAGACCATAGCCATTATCGGCTACGGTAATCAGGGGCGGGCTCAGGCTCTCAACCTGCGCGATAATGACCAGACGGTGATCGTGGGCAACGTGCGGGATACCTCCTGGGAGCAGGCTGAAAAGGACGGCTTCGAGGTGTACGAGGTGCGAGAGGCCGCCCAAAAAGCCGATATCATCTTCCTGCTGGTGCCGGATGAAGTCGCTCCCTGGGTCTTCGAGACCGAGATCCTGCCAGGGCTCAGGGCAGGGACAGTATTGGACTTCGCCAGCGGTTATAACATCACCTATGGGTTCATCGTCCCTCCCCCAGACGTAGACGTGGTGCTCCTGGCCCCGCGCATGATTGGCCGTTCGGTGCGTGACCTGTTCGTAGCCGGCCGGGGAGCGCCCAGCCTGGTGGGGGTGCACCAGGACTACAGCGGCCAGGCGAAAGAAATCGTTCTGGCCCTGGCTAAGGGCATCGGCTCGGGGCGGGCGGGGGCAGTCTGGTCCAGCTTCGAGGAGGAGACCTTAGCCGATCTATTCGGCGAACAGGTGGTAGGCGCTTCTCTCTTTTTGACCCGCATGGCCTACGAAGTGCTGCGCGAGGCCGGGGTCAGCGAAGAGGCTGCCTTGCTGGAACTGACCCTGTCTGGCGAGTTGAGCGAAGTGCACAAGGCCATTTCCGAATTGGGACTCTGGGAACAGTTGAAACTGCACTCCCGCACCAGCCAGTATGGACAACAGACGCGGGGCCCCCGCCTGGTCACGGAACAGACCCGCCAGGTTCTGCGCGGCATCATGCGTGACATCCAGGACGGGGCCTTCGCCAAAGAGTGGTACCTGGATCAGGAGGCTAAGGCCGTCCACTTCCGTCGTCTGTGGAGCGAGAATCTGAAACACCCCTTTATCGAGGCCGAACGACGGGCGATGAAAAAACTGCGGCTGGATGCTGAAGAATAGGGAGTAGGGAACGGGGAGCAGGGAAAGGAGGAGAACTTTTGACAGCCAGGCTGAAATGCGGAGTGATCGGTCTGGGCCGCATGGGCCAGAAATACGCCGAAATCCTGGCGGCCAGACTGCCCCAGACGGAACTGGTGGCCGTCTGCCAGCGCAACGCGCAACGGGCAGAAGAGGCGGCCTCGACCTTCGGGGCCAAAAGATTCTACACCGATTATCGCGACCTCCTTGACGACCGCGAGGTGCAGGCCGTGGTCGTGGCCGTCAATCCCCAGATGCATCCCCAAATCGTGGCTGCCGCCGCCACCGCCGGTAAGGATATCTACTGCGAGAAACCGCTGGCCCTCACCCTCCCGGAAGCCGACGAAACCCTGGCTACGGTCAAAAAGGCAGGCGTCCGCTTGCAGTTGGGCTTGCAGCGCCGCCACGACCCGCCCTACGTGGAAGCCATGGAGAAGCTGCAACAGGGGTTAATCGGGGAGCCCGTTCTCTTCAAGGCTACCAGCCGCGATCCTGTCGGGCCGAGCAGGGAATATGTCCCCCTTAGCGGCGGCCTTCTCCTCGACCTTTGCCTGCACGACTTTGACCTGGCCCGCTGGTTCATGGGAGCCGAGGTGGAACGCGTCTCGGCCGAGGGCAGCGCCCTCATCTATCCCTTTCTGCAAGAATTCGGCGACGTGGACACCGTCACCGTCAATCTGCTGTTCGATAACGGGGCAGTAGGCAACGTGGAGGGAGCACGTAAATCGACCTATGGCTACGACGTCCGCACCGAAATCCTGGGCACAGAGGGCGGGCTGATGATCGGCCATTTAGGTTATCGTCCTGTCCTCCTGCTGACGGAAGGGGGAGCAAGTTACAAAACCATTCCCTGGTTTTACGAGCGCTTCGACGAGGCTTATTTCAACGAGCTGCGAGATTTCGTCGAGTGCCTGCTCGCCGACCGGACGGTCACTCCCAGCGGCGAGGATGGCCGCGCCGCCCTGGAAATTGCTCTGGCCGCTAAAAAATCTCTGGCCGAAGGCCGCCCCGTGACCATCAAAAGTTGAAAGGAGTGGAAGGGAAAGGATCATTTATGAACGCACACAATGGCGAAAACGTTCTGGAGATGCAAGCCATTGACAAACACTTCCCTGGGGTGCACGCCCTGGACAAGGTGGATTTTGACCTGCGAAGAGGAGAGGTGCACGTCCTGGTGGGGGAGAATGGCGCTGGCAAATCAACCCTGATCAAAATCCTGAGCGGGGCCTATACCGCCGACAGCGGGGATATCTTCATGCACGGTAAAAAAGTTGATATCCGTGACCCCCACCACGCCCAACAGTTGGGTATCAGCGCCGTCTACCAGGAACTAAACCTGTTGCCTGGCCTTTCGGTGGCCGAAAACATCTTCCTGGGCCGCCAGCCACTCACCAACGGTCTGATAGATTGGCCCAGGATGTACCAGCAGGCCGCCGCTCTGCTGGCCGAACTGGGGGTCGATATCGCCCCCCGAAGCACGGTGCGGGGTTTAGGGGTGGCCGAGCAACAACTGGTGGAGATCGCCAAGGCCCTCTCCCTGGAAGCGGATATCATCATCATGGATGAGCCTACAGCTTCCCTGACTGACTGGGAGATCGAGGAACTGTTTCGCACCATCCATACTCTCAAAGCAAGGGGCGTATCTATTATCTACATCTCCCACCGCCTGGAGGAAGTGGCCCAGATCGGCGACCGCATTACGGTGCTTAGAGACGGTCAGAAGATGGGCACGGTCAACGTAGCCGATACCGACGTGGATTCTCTGATCCGCATGATGATTGGTCGGGAGCTAAAAGAAAAATTCCCCAAAGAGACGGTGGATATCGGGGAAGTGGTCTTGCGCGTCGAGAGCCTGAACCGCGCAGGAGCCTTGCACAACATCAACCTGACTTTGCGTCGTGGTGAGATTCTGGGCATCGCGGGCCTGGTGGGTGCCGGACGCACCGAGCTGGCCCGCATCATCTTCGGAGCAGATCAGGCCGATGCGGGCCACATCTACGTCAATAGCCTGGAGGTGGTCATCAGTTCACCCAACGAGGCCATCCGCCACGGCATAGGGTTCCTGACCGAAGACCGCAAAACCCAGGGCCTGATTCTGGACATGATCCTGACCCATAACGTGACTCTGGCCGGGCTGGAAAGCATGTTTCCGGGCACCCCTCTGCTCGACCCCAACCTGGAACGCCAGGCCACCGCCCGCTACGTGGACGACCTGAGAGTGATGACCCCCAGCCTGGAGCGAAAGGCCAAATTCCTCAGCGGCGGCAACCAGCAGAAAGCGGTCATTGCCAAATGGCTGTGTTCGCAATCCAGGATACTCATTTTCGACGAGCCGACCAGGGGTATTGACGTCGGAGCCAAAGTGGAGGTATACCAACTCATGAATGCCCTGGTCAAACAGGGGGCGAGCATTATCATGATCTCCTCCGAGATGCCGGAGATCCTGGGCATGAGCGACCGTGTTCTGGTAATGCGCGAAGGGCGCATCGCCGGTGAGCTGTCGCGCCAGGAGGCTTCTGAGGAGAAAATCATCGGACTAGCAATGGGAGGAATTAACCATGGCGCGTAACGATGTCATAGAAGAGATTCGGGAAGTGGAACGGCCAGAGATGGAACGTCGGTACAGAGGAGTGGTGGAGAGGATCGCTTCCCTGGCCGGTTTGTTACTCATCTTCCTGGCCGGGGCGATCCTGGTGCCCAGTTTCCTGACCCCCTTCAACCTGCTCAACGTGTTGCGTCAGAGTTGCATCAATGCTCTTCTGGCCTCCGGCCAGACTTTTGTTATCCTGACGGCTGGCATCGAGCTCTCGGTGGGCTCGCTTTTGGCTCTTTCCGGCGTGGTGGCCGCCAGCCTGATGGCCGAAGATGCCCTGGCTCTGAACCCTATATTGGCCTCGCTCATCGCTCTGATGATAACCACCCTGGCCGGGTTGTGGAATGGACTATGGATCATCCAATGGCGATTTCCTTCCCTGGAGCAAGCCATCAAGAATTCTTCTTTGCCGGGCTGGCTCCAGAGCGTACTCATCACTTTGACCAATAAAACAGAGGTGCCGCCTTTCATTGTCACCCTGTCCATGATGCTCGTGGCTAGAGGGGTGACGTACATTCTCAGCCAGGGTCAACCTCGGATGGCGCCCAAGTCTTTCGGCTGGATTGGGCAGGGTTATTTGGGGCCCATACCCGTCCCGGTTATCCTCACCTTGTTGATATATCTTCTCTGCTACTTCATCCTGGTGCGCACCAAATTCGGCCGGGCCGTGTACGCCATCGGCGGCAACGAAGAGGTGGCCAGATTGTCGGGCATCAAGGTCAATAGAGTCAAGCTAGGGGTTTACGTTTTGTGTGCCTTTCTGGCTGCTGTAGCCGGGCTGGTGGCTGCGGCGCGCATGGGTTCTGGTCAGCCCAACGTCGGCCAGGGTTACGAGCTGGATGCCATTGCCGCGGTGGTCATCGGGGGCACCAGCCTTTTCGGCGGCGAAGGCGGCATCTGGGGCACGCTGATCGGCGCTTTGATCATAGCCCTGTTGTTGAACATTCTCAACCTGCTGGGGGTCAGCGCTTATTGGCAGTTCATAGTCAGGGGCCTCGTAATCCTGGTAGCGGTTTACATAGATACTAGCATCAGGCGTTAAACAGACCGTCACATTGAGATGCTGAATGGAATGGAAAGGAGGTGAAACACAAAATAACAACTGTTAAGCTTAACCCCTATTTTATTTAATTAACAAGGAGGCAAATAAAATGCGTAAATGGCTATTTATAATGGTCGTTCTGGCTCTGGTTTTGACGCCTTTCAGTGCTGCATCGGTGAGGGGCCAGGAGAAGTACACCATCGGCTTCCTGACAGGCACGCTGGACAACCCCTTCTGGATCACCATGAAGGAGCACGCCGAAGCCAAAGCCGAGGAGTTGGGCGTGGAACTGATCCTGCTGGGCGCCCCCAAAGAAACCGACATCGACAAGCAGATCTCTATGATGGAAGACCTGATCGCCCGTGGGGTGGACGCCATCGTGGTGGCTGCCCTGGACACGGTGGCTATCGTGCCCGCCATTGAGCACGCCAACGAGGTAGGCATCCCTGTGCTATGCGTGGACAAGAGCGCCGCAGGTGGCGAACTCGCCAGCGTCATCATGACCGACAACATCAAGGGCGCAGGACTGGGCGCCGAGTTCGTGGCCGAGCAGATCGGGGGCAAAGGCAAGGTGCTCGTCCTGGAGGGCGCAGCCGGCCACGAGACCGCCATGCACCGCCGAGATGGGTCCCACCAGAAGTTCGCCGAGTACCCGGACATCGAGGTCATCTCCCAGCCAGCCGATTGGGAAACGGCCAAGGCGCTGGCCGTGACCGAAAACGTGCTCGCCGCCAATCCTGACCTGGCCGGGGTGTTCGCTTCCAACGACCTGATGGCCTTTGGAGCGATCAGCGCTCTGGAGGCGGCCGGGAAAGAAGACGTGGTGGTGTGCGGCTTCGACGCTATCCCGGACGCCGTGCAGATGGTCAAGGACGGGGTCATGGACGCCACCGTAGCTCAGTTCCCAGGCAAGATGGGCGAACTGGGCGTAGAGTACGCCATCAAGGCCATTGAGGGCGAGGAGATTCCGGCCACGGTGGATACAGGCACCGCCCTGGTAACTCCCGAAAACGCGGACGAGTTCCTGGGAGGGCCTCCGCCCCTGGTAGTCGAGGGGGAGTACACCATCGGCTTCCTGACGGGCACGCTGGACAACCCCTTCTGGATCACCATGAAGGAGCACGCCGAAGCCAAAGCCGAGGAGTTGGGCGTGGAACTGATCCTGCTGGGCGCCCCCAAAGAAACCGACATCGACAAGCAGATCTCTATGATGGAAGACCTGATCGCCCGTGGGGTGGACGCCATCGTGGTGGCTGCCCTGGACACGGTGGCTATCGTGCCCGCCATTGAGCACGCCAACGAGGTAGGCATCCCTGTGCTATGCGTGGACAAGAGCGCCGCAGGTGGCGAACTCGCCAGCGTCATCATGACCGACAACATCAAGGGCGCAGGACTGGGCGCCGAGTTCGTGGCCGAGCAGATCGGGGGCAAAGGCAAGGTGCTCGTCCTGGAGGGCGCAGCCGGCCACGAGACCGCCATGCACCGCCGAGATGGGTCCCACCAGAAGTTCGCCGAGTACCCGGACATCGAGGTCATCTCCCAGCCAGCCGATTGGGAAACGGCCAAGGCGCTGGCCGTGACCGAAAACGTGCTCGCCGCCAATCCTGACCTGGCCGGGGTGTTCGCTTCCAACGACCTGATGGCCTTTGGAGCGATCAGCGCTCTGGAGGCGGCCGGGAAAGAAGACGTGGTGGTGTGCGGCTTCGACGCTATCCCGGACGCCGTGCAGATGGTCAAGGACGGGGTCATGGACGCCACCGTAGCTCAGTTCCCAGGCAAGATGGGCGAGATGGGCGTAGAATATGCCATCCGTGCCATTCAGGGCGAGGAGGTTCCGGCCACGGTGGATACAGGCACCGCCCTGGTAACCGCCGAAAACGCGGACGAGTTCCTGCCGTAATCACCCTGAACCCAAATCAACAGGCCCGCTACCACAAGCGGGCCTGTTGATTAGAACAGGAGGAGCATGGTGTTGAACCAAAAAATTTTTTCCGGGAACAATCATCGATTTGGTCATTAGCAGCATATTCTATACCGTATATTTCTCCCTCATATCATTATTTGTCCTCTGTTCCCAGGAAACAATTATCAAATCATCGAGCCTGTGCGGGGGTGTATCGTGGTGGCTAACGATCTTGCAATGCGCCTCTATCTACAATATCACTGCTGAACCCGTAGATAATATGCATGGCGTACAAAGCTTTTGCCCTGGAGCGCGGAGGGGTGGTACGCCCATCGGGATGACGGTAAAAGGCGTGGCTACCCTTTTGGCGCGTCCACTCAAAACCCAGGGCGAAAAGCAATTTCTCCATCCTTCCGGCTGAAACGATGCGCAGCCTGGTCATAGCTCTACCGTGATCGTGCGAACATCGACAAAAGTAGGAAACTCAGTCTCACCCTGCTCCAACATCTCTTCCAGGCACAGTTCCACCACCTCCTGGATGTTTTGCTGCAACTCGTCCAAGGTGGCTCCACAGGTATGACAGCCCGGCAAAGAGGGCACAAAGGCCACGTACAGCTTACTTTCTTCGTCCCATTCGATCAAAACTGGAAATTCGTACTTTCTGGTCATTTTCTTCCCTCCACCAACGCTATCTCCTCCTCCGTCAGACCGTATAGCTCGTACACCAGCGCATCTATCTCCCTGTCCAGCCGCTCTATCCGCCGCGCCAGGTCGTGCCGCCGGTCGTCTTTGAGGGCCTCCGCCTCCGCCCGCTCCTTCTGTAACCGCAGCATCTCCTCCACCATCTCCACCATTTTGTCGTGCCGAGCCACGTCCGCCGCGTCGGAAAAGTCTATGCGGCGGATGGGGAGACCTTCAATATATTGTTTGTTTGCGCCAAAGTAACCATGCTGAAACCTCATCGGGGATAATTTCAACAGATAATCTAAAAGACGACTGTTAAGGAGAGCAGTTAGATACAGCAGCGAGATTCGCTCATCCGCCGTAATCAATCCATAACCACCAGTTGTTACATTCACGAAATATAAATCTTGATCCATATCTGGAAAAGCAGATAAGCGTTGAATCATGTATGGTATCATAATTTTTGGCCGTTCCCACATGTCAAGATTTTGTGTACGACTTAATCGATACCACCCCTTTCCTCTAAATTTACCGCGTTCTCTACTCTCTAAGCGTTCTTTGTTTTCTAGTAAATATGACCAAGCTTTGCAGAACTTATCCTTCAATTCGACTTCAGATAGCAGTCGAGCTCCTTCCGGCTCTAAAACATACGGAAACAGTACCAAGTGTGTAGCGTTTGCCCAATATCTCCCTATACTTCCGCTACGCACGACTGGTTTGAGGAGTTCGATTTCGAGTTCGACGGTTTTAATAAGGGCTTCTGAATCCACTCGAACAGTTGTATCAGAAACAAATTTGCCCCCCTCGAATAGGAATACTGGATCAGCCCCTGTTATTAAACCCTGATAAATTCGTTGGGCCACCTTGTTAAGAGGCCACCCGAAGCTTAAAGCTTTATCGAGCAACCTCTGATTGTCTTCGTCCAAGAAAGCCCATAGGTCTTCCCCCAACCGCTTGCCGTCCACAATTATTTCCGGCAGATCATCGGACATGAGGGCAGGATGGCCGGGCTGGTCTTTGAGCCAGTCGCCTGCTGCCAGGTAGGTCGTTTTAGGGTTAGGCTCTTTGCGCAGGAAGAGGAGGCAGGTATAAGTAGTGCTGTCCTCAAAGACCTGAGCATCCTCGAAATCCACCACCTGCCAAACGGCCTTTTTCTCGCTCAAAAGCTCACGCAGTCCCTTGCCGTAACTGGCGGTAAAAAACTTATTGGGCAGGATGAGGCCCATCACCCCGCCAGGGCGCAAAAGCTCCAGCGCCCGCTCCACGAAGAGCACGTAAATATCGTAGTTGCCAGCGGCGGCCCGGTACTGGGCTTTGTACCAGGCGGCGTCATCTTTGGGCAAAGTCTGGATGCGGATATAAGGCGGGTTGCCTATGATCACATCAAATCCCCCAGCGGCCATCGCTTCGGAAAATTGCTCTTCCCAGTTGAAGGGCCTTTTCTCCCGCCAGTTTTCCCCAAAATACTCTTTCAGCTCTTCGGGCGGGCCGGAGATGAGGCTGTTCCCCTGGCGGACGTTAGCCAGTTCGGCCAGGCGGCCTCTCTGATTGAGCGCCTTGAGGAGAAGATTCAGCCGGGCGATCTCCACCGCCTGGGCGTCCAGGTCAACGCCGTAGAGGTTTTGGGCCAGGATTTCCATACGGCGGGCGTAGTCGTGGGTATCCCCGGCGGGGGAGGCCGGAAGCTGGGCGCGCTCTCCGGCCAGGTAACGGTCGAGCACGTCAAAGGCTTCGATGAGGAAGGAGCCAGAGCCGCAGGCCATATCCAGGACGCGCACCTGCCGGGCGCGGTCGTAGCCGTTTTCCTCCAGGAAGCGGCCCAAAGTCTGGCCCACGATGTAGCGCACCACAAATTGCGGGGTGTAATAGATGCCCTGGGCCTTGCGCTTCATCCGCTTGCTGACCACCTCTTTGCCTGCCGGGTCCTGGGCCACGTAGCCCAGATATTGCTCGTAGATAGCGCCCAGCACGTCGGCGTCAATGGCGCTGAAATCGTAGGTGGCATAGCCCCCCGGCACCTCGTAAAGCCCTTCGATGATACGCTCGAAGGGGGTCGGCTCGCTGGTCAGTTCTTCGCAGAAATGAGGGGCGAAGAGGCGGGCGTTGTAGGTCTGGTCAAGTTCTCTAAAGAGCTTATTGAGTTCTCTGACCAGATCTCCCCTGCGGCTTCCGCCTCTCCATTCATGGAGCAGGGCGCGGAGGTGGTGAGGTTCAAGCTCGCGGTCTTCGCAGGTGCGGATGAAGATGAGCCGGTCAAGGATGCGCTGCACGGCCTGGTCGATCTGCTCGATGGTCAATAAGGGATTGTAGGGGCGGAGGTGCTGGAAAAGGTCGCCACGCCATTCAGTCAGGTCGGCGAAGAGCTGGCGTGTTACGGGCGCTTTTTTGGTCTTCTTGCCCACCTTTTCCGCTTCACGGTCGAGAAGGCTCTCTTCCATCGCCGGGCGGGAAAGGAGCCAGAGGTCATCAAAGCGGTCTAAATACTCCTGCCAGTGCAGGTCTTTGAAGATGGCGCGGGCGGGGAGGGACTCCTGCCACTCGGCGTTGAAGACCTTGAGGCCCTCGAAGTCGGAAAGCACGGCCCAGGTGACGCCCTTGAGCCAGGCATAGTTGATAGCCTGGAAAGCCCATTTAGGGTCTTCCAGGTCGGCGAGTATCCTCTTGGTCTCCAGGAAGAAGCGGGGGATGCTGCGCAGCCGGAAGGCGAAGTCCACGTAGCCGCGCGAGACTTTTTCCTCCGGGCTGACCTCACGAGAGTCATCGGTATTCCAGCCCAGGGCGCGGAACAGGGGCAGGATGAACTCCTGGCGGGTGGCCGGTTCGTTGTAACCCTTGCGATTGCGGGCGCTGAGTCGGGCGAAACGTTCTACCAGGTGCTCGACTGCGTTTCTGGCCTGGCGATAGAGCATGAGATAACCCTCCCTGCTCTGAGATGAATGGCAAGATACCGATTTCCAGTATAAAACGGCCTTTTCATTTTGTCAAACTTTTGCAGGGCACAACACGCTCATACAGCACTTATAGTTTCTTCTTGTCAACAATTTCTTGATCCAGCCGGGATAGCGCATACTTGATGCCATTTTGTAGATTGCCCTGGGTGGTGATGTCCGACAGGTCTACCCCCAGGTACACGACCGTCCCGGCCATTTCCGGGCTGATGCCCGTCAGGACGCATTCCGTGCCCAGCAGGTTCGCCGCCCGCACCGTCTGTAACAGGTGGTCCGCCACTTTGGTATCCATGACCGGCACGCCCGTCACGTCTATGATGACCACTTCGGCTTCCTGGCGGGTGATTCCGGCGAGCAACGTTTCCATGATCATCTGAGCGCGGCGGGTGTCCACGCTGCCCACCAACGGCAAGACCAACACCCCATCCCACACCTGGATCACTGGCGTGGATAGCTCCTCGACGGTGCGCGCCAGTTCGTCCGAACGCCTTTCCTGTTCCAATTGCCGGTAAGCTTGCTCGGCGACAGCATTGACCGTGAGGTAGATCAGGTTGGCGGCCCCTTCGGCCTGTGCCCAATCCATAATTTTCACCGCCGCGTAAGCGGATTTCAGTTCCTCCACGCTCACGCCCATGAGATCCGCCCGGCGTTGATACTCTTCGTCGCTAAGATCGGGGGGAGCGGTCAGAAATTGGCCGGTGCCAAACCAGGCCACGACTTCACCAGCAACGCTGATCGGCACCGCCACGTCAACCAGACGGGCGTAGCCATCACAGACGCGGAGCAAAGGTTTTCTCTCTCTCTGTATGTCGGCGGCCATATGCACGTCGCTGGCCCGACAAGCCTGCGCCCCGCCCTCGGTGGACTGAGCCATCAGACAGAGAGGAGTCATCTCTCCCGATATGACGATATCGCGGCCTTCCATATCAAAAATCCCGGCCGCCAGACCAAATGCCCTGGAGAAATTATCGGCGACCTGCTGCAAGACGCCTGTGTCTATCAGTGCGGTCAGCCCGATTTGATCATTTTGCTTCATAGCTCAAGTTATCCTTACTCGTTTTGGTTTTATGCAGGGAGGCAAAAGAGCAGCGATGACAAGCGTTCACCCCTTGATCGCCCCTTTGGAAAGGCCGCGCACCAGGTAACGCTGCACCGAAAGGGCGAAGATGAGCACCGGGATGAGCACCACCGAGCCAGCCGCGGCGATGCGTCCCCAAACGACCCTGGATTCAATTTCTAAGACCCCTGTAGTGCCCGTTAATATCTATCGCGGCCGAAGAGGCCCGCTTCCAGATAGTCCCCAAAATTGGCCACTTCCTGGACGATGGTGATAACTTCTTCCAACTGAGCGGTTTCCAGAAGCTGGCCGGCCACAACCACTACCTTATCGTTGAAGATGGCGATTCGGGCATAGAGGGGCTTTATGTTCTCTTCCATCAGGCTTTTCAGGTTGAGCTCCGAGCTGAAGTCTCCCACGGTGGTGAAGAAAAGAACCGTATCTCGCCCCTCCAGGTCCTTTCCGATAGTGGCGCTCACTAGCTGACTTCGGCCATCGCTGAAAGGGATTTCTATCTCGTGGTCTCCCTGCCGAACCTGGTAAACAGTGCCGAAGTAATCGGCAATATCTTGCATAACACTGGCTATAGTTGGCATTTCATGGATCTCCTTCGCATATATAGAATCAGTTCCCTGTTGAGGAGCAAGGCCAGCCCCATTATAGCACAACCCCCCCTTTTTGCCAACGACTCCAACCGCGGAGGACATGGAAGGCCCGGAGAGCGGGGAAAAAGACGATTTGACAGATTAGAACAAATGTGCTATAATACGCCCAGAGAGAGGGCAAAAGGGCCCTCACCTTAAAAACATCATACGAAGGAGGAAAAGAAAATGTTACATTCTTTCTGTCACATCGAGATCTCCACCACCGACCTGGAGCGGGCCAGGGATTTCTACTCCGGGCTGTTTGGCTGGAAGGTGGAGATGATGCCGGATCAGAGTTATGCCACTTTCGAGACCGGCACCCCACCGGCGGGCGGCTTCCGAAAGGTGGACAGGATTGACCCAGGGGAGCCAGGCAGCCCCTTAAACTACATCCTGGTGGAAAACATCGAGGCCACTATCGAGAAAGCCCAGGAGTTAGGGGCCGGGCCGGTCGTCGTGGAAAAGACGGCGGTGGGGGACATGGGCTGGTTTGCCATTTTCGTCGATCCGGACGGAAACAGCGTGGCTCTCTGGCAGACAAAACAATAAGGCAGGCTCCCAGACACTTTAGAGAGGGCGCTTTCAGCGCCCTCTCGTTTTGTAAAAAGTGTCCAGGCCGTTGGAACTAATCATAAAATAAAGGATGGGCGGCGGTCAAAGCTTGTGCCTCTTCTCTCACCCTGGCTAACACCTGTTCATCTTCGGGGGTCTCCAGCACATCGCCGATCAGGTCGGCGACGATGACCAGGTCCTCCTCGGTGAATCCCCGCCGGGTGACGGCCGGCGTGCCCAACCGGATGCCACTGCCCACCGTCGGTTTGGCCGGGTCATAGGGGATGACGTTCTTATTAGTAGCGATGCCTACTTTCTCCAAAACTTCCTGCGCTGTCTGGCCGCTGAGCCCCTTGTTTCTGAGGTCTACCAGCATTAAATGATTATCCGTGCCCCCGGCTACCAGGCGGAAGCCTCGCTCAGCCAGGCCCCCGGCCAGGGCGCGGGCGTTGCGCACGATCTGGCGCTGGTAGGCGCGGAACTCCTCGCTCATGGCTACCTGGAAGGTGACCGCTTTGGCGGCGACCATCTGGAGGGTGGGCGTGCCCTGGATGCCGGGGAAGATGGCGCGGTCCACCTGGGCGGCGTATGGAGCGCGGCAGTAGATGACCCCGCCCCGGCTCCCGGCCATCGTCTTGTAAGTGGTGTGGGTCACGAAATCGGCGTAGGGAATGGGGGAAGGGTGCAGGCCGGCGGCCACCAGTCCGGCGATGTGGGCCATGTCCACCATCAAATAAGCGCCCACCTCGGCGGCAATCTCTCTGAAAGCGGCGAAATCGATGGTGCGGGGATAGGCGCTGGCCCCGGCAACGATCATCCGAGGCCGGATGTCCCGCGCCAGGTCACGGATGCGGTCGTAGTCCAGCCGCTCGGTCTCCCGATCTACCCCGTAATGCTGGAAGCGGTATACCTGCCCCGGCAGGCTGAGGGGATAGCCGTGGGAGAGGTGCCCCCCGTGGCTGAGGTCCATGGCCAGCACCACGTCGCCCGGCTTCAAGATAGCGAAGTAGACGGCCAAGTTGGCGTTCACCCCTGAATGGGGCTGAACGTTGGCGTGCTCGGCGCCAAAAAGCTTTTTAGCGCGCTCGATAGCCAGGCTTTCCACCACGTCCACCCATTGGCAACCGCCGAAATACCGCCGCCCCGGATAGCCTTCAGCCGACTTGTTCATCAAAACGGAGGCCTCCGCCTCGAACACGGCCGGCGGCGCGAAGTTCTCGGAGGCGATCAGTTCGATGGTCGTCTCCTGACGCGCCCGTTCCCTTTGGATGGCCTCCGCCAGTTCGGGATCAACGACGCTTAAATGCTTCACAATTTGTTCCTCCCTGCACTAATGATGTATACACTGAATTTTATCTAATTGATTGAAATTTGTCAAACGAGGGTGTTTGAGGATGTTACTCTCTTAATTTCCCAGTTGACGAAAAAGTGTTTTTATGATAAAATGCCCGCGCGGGGTAAAAGCGGTCTCCACCTACAAAAGCTATCCCCTGGCGCGGAAAGGGGTGGAGAGCGACAATAGATCTTCAGGCGAGAGGAGGTGATCACCAGGAAAAGGATTGGGCTATTCCATTTAACGTTCGACGTGGAACGAAAAAGCACAAAGAAAAGAAAAGGAGAGTGCTATGTCTAAGAAGATATTTGCCTTAATCCTGGTTGTGTGTTTGTTCAGCCTGGCGTTGCCCGTTTATGGGGCTGAGCCAGCCCAGGAGTTGCCGGATGTGATCAAGATTGGGGTCTACGAGCCGATGACCGGCGCGATGGCGGCGGGCGGAGAGCAGACCTGGGAAGGTATTGAGCTGGCCAAAGAGCAGAAGAGCGAGGTGCTGGGCAAGCCAGTGGAAGTCGTCCTGGTGGATAACAAGAGCGACAAGGTGGAGGCCGCGACGGCCATGGCCCGCCTGATCGAGGCCGAGAAAGTGGTGGGCGTGGTGGGGACCTACGGCAGTTCGCTCTCGATGGCCGGCGGCGAGGTGTCGGAAAAGGCCGGCATCCCCGTTATCGGGTGCTCGCCGACCAACCCCCTGGTGACCAAAGGGAAAGAGTGGTACTTCCGAGTGTGCTTCATCGATCCCTTCCAGGGAGCAGTGATGGCCAAGTACGCTTACGAAGACCTGGGGGCCAAGACGGCGGCTATCATCCAGGACGTGGCCCAGGACTACTCCGTCGGCCTGTCGTTCTTCTTCAGAGAGAAGTTCGTCGAGTTGACGGGGGATCCGACCAGCGTGGTGGCTTTCACCTCCTACCAGACGGGCGACCAGGACTTCACCGCCCAGTTGACGTACGCCATCGGCCAGAACCCAGACGTGATCTTCTCGTCCGGGTACTACGGCGAGGCTGCTCTGTTGGCCAAGCAGGCCAGGGAACTGGGCTACGAGGGTGCGTTGCTGGGTGGAGACGCCTGGGACGCCCCGGAGCTCATTGAGATCGCCGGGGACGCGGCCGAGGGCCTGATCTTCAGCACCCACTACCACCCGGAGGGAGCGGTCACTCCTGCCTCCGAGGAGTTCGTGAAGATCTACCGCGAGGCTTACGACCGCGAGCCGAACGCCTTCGCCGCCCTGGGGTGGGACGCCTACATGCTGATGCTGGACGCCATCGAGCGGGCAGGCTCGGTTGATCCGGAGGCCATGCGTGAGGCCATAGCTGAGACCGAGAAGTTCGAAGGGGTGACCGGCTGGATCACCATCAACGAGGATCACGACGCCACCAAGAGCGCCGTGGTCAAAACGGTCGAAAACGGGGAGTTCAAGTTCCTGGCTATCGTCGAGCCCGACTGAGTTCCGAGGGTAGCAGGTGGGAGGAGAAGACTATTCCTTCTCCTCCCCTTTTTCTGTCTGCGAGGTAAGCAATGACTCTCACCATGTTCTTTCAACACCTGGCTAATGGCATCTCCCTGGGAGGGGTATACGCCCTGATCGCCATCGGCTACACGATGGTCTACGGCATTCTCAGGCTGATCAATTTCGCGCACGGCGATATCGTCATGATGGGCGCGTACTTCGCCTTTTATGGAGTGGCCTTGTTCGTCCTCCCCTGGTACGTGTCTTTCCTCCTGGCCATCGTTTTAACCCTGATCCTGGGGGTAACGATAGAGAGGGTAGCTTACAGGCCCCTGAGGAATGTGCCCCGTATCTCCGCCCTGATCTCCACCATTGGGGTCTCCCTCCTGCTAGAAAATGTGGCGATCGTCGTTTTCGGCGGGAGGCCGAAGGCTTTCCCCCGGCCGGAGATGTTCGCCCAAAAATGGTTTTTTGGGGACGTTATGGTCCTCAGCCTCACCCTTTACATCATTATAATCTCGGTCGTTCTGCTGGTGGCTATATTTTATCTGGTGTACAAAACCAAAATGGGCCGGGCCATGAGAGCAGTGGCCAAAGATTTCGAAACCGCCCGCTTGATGGGCATCAACATCAATCAGGTGATTTCCTTCACCTTCGCCGTGGGCTCGGCCCTGGCTGCGGCCGGAGCGATCATGTGGTCCATGAAGTTCCCCCAGTTGCTTCCCCTGATGGGAGTGGTGCCCGGCCTGAAGTGCTTCACCGCCGCGGTGCTGGGCGGGATCGGCAGCGTGCCTGGCGCGATGTTGGGCGGCTTCATCCTGGGCGTGGGCGAGATTATGATCGTGGCCTTGCTGCCGGAATTAGCTGGCTGGAAGTATGGCTTCGCCTACTCGATCCTGATCCTGATCCTCCTGTTGAAGCCCACCGGGCTCTTCGGCAAAGAGATTGAAGAAAAGGCCTGATCAAAATGAAAAATGCCACTGGTAAAATCCTGACTATTATCAGCCTGGTGGTTCTCTTCCTGTTCATGGTGTGGGCCCAGACCTATCTGGACGCTTACCTGCGCAGAATTTTGAACCTCATCGCCATTAACATTATCTGGGCCGTGACCTTCAATCTAATCTACGGCTACACGGGCCAGTTCTCCCTGGGTCACGCCGGGTTCGTGGCCGTAGGGGCCTACGTCACCGCCCTGTTGACCATGTCCCCCGCTCAGAAAGAACAGAACTTCTTCATCGCCCCTTGTATCTGGCCCCTGAACAGCATCCAATGGCCCTTTCTGCCCTCCTTGATTTTGGCCGGGTTATTCGCCGCCCTGGTCGGCTTTTTGATTGGCATCCCCTCTCTCCGACTGCGGGGCGACTACATGGCTATCGTCACCCTGGGCTTTGGGGAGACCATCGCCGTCGTCAACATGAACTTGCAGACCATAACCAACGGCTCCCTGGGGCTGAAGGGGATTCCCGAACATACCAACCTGCTCTGGAGCTGGCTATGGGCGGCGATCACCATCTTCATTATAAAAACGTTGGCCGATAGCAGCTATGGGAGAGCCTTCAAGGCCATCCGCGAGGACGAGATCGCCGCCGAGGCCACCGGGGTGAGCCTCTTCTACCACAAGATCATGGCCTTCACCATCGCCTCTTTCTTCATCGGCATTGGCGGGGGGCTATACGCTAATCTGATCAGCACCATAGACCCCAGGATTTTCATGTTCCTGTTGTCCTACCAGGTGGTGACCATCGTGGTGCTGGGTGGGGTGGGGAGTATCACGGGCAACGTCCTGGCCTCGGCTTTCTACATCAGCCTGTTCGAACTGTTGCGCCCCATCGACCAGCCGATGAGTATCGGGGGCCTGACCATACCGGGCCGGCCGGGCATGAGAATGGTGGTCTTCTCCCTCCTATTCCTGGCGGTCATCCTCTTTTATCGGCAGGGGCTGATGGGCTCCAGTGAGTTCTCCTGG
>CAZYHC010000042.1:0-45985 GCA_964646625.1 uncultured Anaerolineales bacterium | reverse complement strand
TGCCCTCCACCAGCCCCACGTAGCCGTAGAGCAACCCGGATTGCATACTGGCTACCGTGTTCTTGCCGATGACGCTCTCGGGCCTGGTCAGTTCGACGTGGGGCAGCCTGGCGGCGTGCTGAAAAAGGGCCTGGGCGGAGAGGTCCAGGCCGGGCGCGATGGCGTTGCCCAGGTAATCGCCTTCGGCAGAAAGGGCGTCGAAAATGGTGGCTGTACTGAAATCGATGACGATGGCCGGCGTACCGTGGAAGTGCCGGGCCGCCAATGCGTTGACCACCCGGTCGGCGCCCACCTCCCTGGGATCGTCGGTGCAGATGCGCACCCCGGTCTTGAGGCCCGGCTCCACCACCAGCGGATTGATGACCAGGTACTCCTGGCACATGCGGCGAAAGGTGGACAGCAGAGGAGGCACCACGCAGGAGATGACCCCGCCCGTCACTGCCGAGGTCTCCAACCCCCGCTGAGCGAAGAGTTCGGCCAGGAGCACCACGTACTCGTCCGCCGTCTTATGGGCCTCGGTCGTCACCTGCCAACGGGCAATCAACTCCTCTTCCCGATAGACCCCCAGGGCAATGTACATGTTGCCAATGTCGATCACTAATAACATCTCTTCCACCTTCTTCCCTGTAGATGCTGGCTTTGCGATTATTGTAACACAATCCAAACGAATTGCAAATCATCCCTGTGTCACCGGCTTTCGTACAATTGCCAGACTGTCCAAGTTATGGTATACTGGTATATATGTAGCAAGGAGGGGCTATGATGGCGTATAAAAAATTTCGTGAAGTAACGATAGATCTCACGGTGGAGGAGCTTCGGGCATTCATGCGCAAGCTCAAGCGAAACTACCCAGATGGACGGGAGTTCTCTGGCAGCGTTCGTTTAGGAGTTTTTGGGGACGGAGGGCGCGTCGTTGTGGGGGGGGTTGAAGTATTCCCGCCCAAAGACGGGGGATGGAATGTGCACACGCTCCCAGTTGGGCAAGGAAAGTGGGGGCATGTACGCATCGAAGCAAGCGAAGTCAGAGGTAAGACGGACTTGGAGTTTTGGTGGTTTGAGGTCCAGCAAGAAGAACGTTCAGTAGAGCCACCCTCCTTCTTCGGGGAGTTTTACGAATGGCTGCTCAGCGAGATAGATGCGAGACTGGTAGAGGGGCGGACCGAGACACGCGAGACAGATGAGGAGCAAGAGCACCACCCACCTACTTTAAAACCAACCATGCAAAGACTATATCAACAGATGTTGCGGTGTTTTCTCACAGGTGGTGAGGGATGCGCCAGGAACGTTGAGGACGTTAACCGAGACCCATTCACCGTCTTCTTGGGCTATCAGTTCAAGTCGAATCACTACCGTTCGGCCATATTGCGCGACATGGTGATCAACGCGACGAAAGAGGCCAGTGGAGACTTAAGGGCTCAAAATGTCAGCTTACGATACGATCCTGTGGACCAACGGAAGGGAGATCATATCTCCTGCGAGATTTGTGAGAAGATACAGAAGTCGATCATATGTATCTTCGAGGTCTCTGACCAAAATCCCAACGTGATGATGGAACTGGGCATGGCTTTGGGTGTGGGTAGGAAGGTCCTTCTATTGCGCCACCAGAACGGCAAGGAAATCCCCTCCGATTTGAAAGGCCTGAATCGCATCGAATATAGCGATAACAATGATCTTAGAAACCGTGGAGCCACACTAGCCGCCGAGATCGAGCGCTTTGTGGAAGAGATCGGTCTGGTGCAGATTGGCGTGCCCACTATGCAGCTGACGAAGGAAGGAGATCATCAGGGAGTGTGGATCGATGTGCAGTCCGGTGAGGTGTGGGTTGATGGTCAACCGATCTCGCCCCTGACCAGCTCGGAGTACAGTTTGCTGCTGCTCCTATACGACAACATTGACAAGATATGCGACAAGTACAAGATCATGGAGACCGTCTGGTCGGAAGATTACAACGACGAGATAGATGATCCCCGTATCGAGAAGTTGATCAGCCGCCTACGACAGAAGATCGAGCCTGAGCCCTCCAAACCGCGTTATATCCAAACTGTGCGGGGACGTGGATATAGATTGGTCAGCGTGCCTTGAATAAAATCGCTCACAGCTTCGGGCCTCGTTGTTCAATGATGATTCCGCTCAAAGGCTTGCCTCCAGCCCGGGCCAGGGCGTTTTCCACCTCTTCGTGCTTCACGTCGGAGATGATCTGATCCCGTAACTGCTCGCTAAGGGGGCGAAATACCCCTGCCTGGCGCAGCTTCTGTCTGACCTGTTCTCTTCTATGGCGTCTATCCTGGACATCATCTGATGAGGTCAGCCAGGTCTCTATCGCTTCAGCGACTAACTTCTCTATAGCAATGTCTGTTTCCGCTGCCCTCTGTTGCAAGCGCTGGTACACTTCAGAGGGTAGCTCAACCGTTACAGTTGTCATTGGCTCGTCGTAGCTCACGCCGATACATCTCCTCTGGAACAAGGGCCAGCCCCACCAGGACTGGCCCCCACTCTCACTCAATAGATGCCCAACCCAGAATAACGCGAATGATTCGTGCCATTCGCCTTTTCGCGTCATTCGCGATTCAAAGGACAGCGGACAACGCCGATAAAGTCACAGCTTCGGGCCTCACTTCGTTCGTTAAATTCTGTCGTTCGTTGTTGTTGTCCGTGTGCATTCGCGTCATTCGTGTTTGGTGATGGTCACCGGGCTGCCGATTTCGGCCCCAAACTTTTCGGCGGCGCTGCCCATGTTGATGGAGATCTCCACCAGGTCGGTGCTGGCTACGAAGATCAGGTCGTCGCCTTCGGGCACGTCCCCGTAGGTGTTCACGAACACGCTTTCGATCTCCGTTTCGTTCACTTTGACGCTGACCTTATCGCCGAACTCCAGGCCGATCTCGGCCAGCATCCCGCCGCCGATGTTGGCCTGGAAGTTTCCGTATTGGTCTACCATGAGCACCTGGCCCATCACCTGGTTTTCCTCGACCTGGGCCGGTTCGATTTGCAGCATAACCGGATCGGTCACTTCCGGCCCGGCTTCGCTCAGGTCCCAGCCCTGGGCCAGGTGTGCGCCTGCGGGGCCGAAGATGTCCCGCCCGTGGAAGGAGTAAGAGACGGGCAGGCGCATCCATTCCTCGTTGGTGACCTCTCTGATCTGTTCCACCCCAAACTCGTTCATAGCCAGGGTCAGGAGGCCGTTATCGGGAGCCACGAAGAAGAGGTCGTTTTTGGTCTCCATGGCGATGGCTCGCCGTTCCGTGCCCACGCCCGGATCGACCACGGCCACGAACACCGTGCCTGGGGGAAACTCGCGGGCGGCCAGCCACAGCGTCACCGCTCCTTCGTGGACCTCGAAGGGCGTCACCTCATGGGTGATGTCTATCACCCGCGCATCGGGGAAGGTGGAGTAGATGACTCCCTTGACCGCCCCCACGTAGAAGTCCTTCGTACCATAATCGGTCATGAACGCGACGACCCCGTTGGGCTTCGACTCGACGGGGGGTACACCGCTAAGCCCTCCGATGACCAAAGCCACTATGATCGAGATGCTCAGCAAACTGATAGCACAGATTTTCGTGCTCATTTAGTTTCCTCCTCATTTACGTTTTTGTGTGGATGGTCTTCTTTTTGGCCCTGATATTATACTCCAACTTTGACGTAATAGCAAATAACGGAAAGCAAAGTAGGGTGAAAGTTAAGGAGCCACGTCCAGGGTATCGTATTGCCATTCGGGGCTGAGTTGGGTGCTCATGATTTTGCGGGGGTTACTGCCGTCGGCATTCATAAGCCAGATTCCCCACATCCCGTCACGGTTTGAATGAAAGACCAGGCCGCTGCTGTCGGGCAACCAGGCGGGGTGAACGTCGTGGGCCGGATCGTTGGTCAGACGGGTCGGGGCACTGCCGTCGGGATTGATGGTGTAGATTTCCCAGTTTCCGTCCTGGTCGGAGATAAAGGCGATCTTGCTTCCATCGGGCGACCAGACTGGCGTTCCGTCGTGGGCCCCGTCGGTCAGCCGGGTCTTATTGGTGCCGTCGGCTCTGATGATGAACAGGCCACAGTTGCTCTCCTGACAACCCCAATGCGCGATACGCTGGCCGTCGGGCGACCAGCCTGGTTCCTTGCCATCGATGATCGGTCGTTCGTCCTCGTCACCAATAGTTATGATAAAGATGTCCATGCGTCGGCCCCGCTGGGCGGAGAAGGCGATATCCATACTCACCGGCGACCAATCGACGTAGCGGGCAAAGCCGTCGTCCAGTACCTTGTAGTGTCCCTGGCCCTCGCTGTTGATCACGTGGACGCCGTTGGCGCCTTCAATACCCTCCCAGCCGTAGAAAGCCACCTGCCGTCCATCGGAGGAGAAAGAAGGCTTGCTGGCCCAATCCACCAGCAGCTTTTGTTCGCTGCCGTCGAGGTTCATAATCCACAACTGGCGTCTGGCTTCTTTTGGGCCGGTGGCGTACTGGGTGTAAACGAGGCGTCCCTGGAGCGGGGCAGGCGTTGGGGTAGGAGATGGGGTAGGCTCCACGGTTTCCACCGTGGGCTGGATCTTCTTCAGAGGTCGGACGCTGGTGCCTATTTGCAGAAAAACGAGCGAGGCTCCGTTCCACTCCTGTATAGGAGCATCGAAGAGCAGCAGACAGCCCCCCTCCTGCCAGGGCAGCCCCCATATCTCGGCCTGGAACTGATCGCCATTCTCATTTTTAAAGCTGAAACCGATAGCCCATCCCCCCTGGACTGCCATATCCCTGGAGGAGTAGTTTTGTTGGGCATCGGTAAACTCCTGGCTCATGGTTTCAAATAACTCGGCGGCCAGCTCTTCGGTGGTGCCCTTCCAGGTAGGAACAGGCGAGACCAATACCTGGGCTCCGGTTTGCTCCATGACCAGGCTCAGAAAGGTTCCAGCTTCTTCCCAGTGCCAATCTTGCGGGTGATCGACGGAGAGATTCAACCGTTCGCTGGTATGAGTGGTCCAGGAAGCCTTGTTAATGTAATCTTTCCAGTCGAAGACATCTTTGAAGGTCCCTTTGCGGGGTTCAAGAGGAAGGCCAGTGACCTCTCTCACCTTGAACTCCGCCTGGGTAGCCAGGGTGTCGTCAAGATATATTTCGACCTTGTAATCCCCCACAAGCCACTCTCCCCGGGCCAGCTTGGCCCTGAAGCTGACGTACCGGCTGCCGTTCAACTCCTGGCGGGGCTCGGATTCGTAAATAATCTCATCACCAATGTACCAGCGGGCGCTTAGGGTGGCATTCTGAAGGTCAGCCACCTGCACCGAGCAATAAATAGCGTCCTCCGGCCTGAACACCTGAGTGGGTTCAACCGGTTTTTCCTCCTCGTCCACGGCCTTGCACATCTGAGCGCTGACCACGGTGGGAGTTATGGTGGTTGATGGAACTGGCGTTGACACCGTTTCTGTAACGGCCATGGTGGGAGCAAGGGTGGAAGTGGAGGTGGGAGTTGGCAATTCGATGGAGGGCGATGCGGTGGTGGCAGGTTGAATGGTTTCGGTGGCAGTCACCAGGACGGCGGGAGTGACCGTGGAAGGTTCCCGGCCCAGCAGGAACCACGCCCCCCCAGTAGCGATCAGGATGATAATGATGAGCACGAATATAGCCAGACCAAGCAGAATCCCCATCAGGATGGAGGTTCCTCTGCCCGGCGTGGACGGAGCAGGTGGAATCAGCGCGGCCGGGGGCACCGATAAAGGACTGCCACCAGCCGGAGGGGTGGCAGCCTGCGGTGGTGGTTCGGCCATCATGAGGGGTTGGTGGTAGACCAGATTGATGTCGCCCAGAACAAGCTCGTCTCCTTCGTTTAACTGGTGGCCTCCGGTGATCCTGGCCCCATTAACGAAGGTGCCGTTGGCGCTATTCAAGTCGGTAATGGTGCAGCCCCAATCAAAGACATCGATGATAGCGTGATGACGGGAGATTTTGTGAGCGTCGAGAACGATTTCGTTGTCCGCCCCTCGTCCCAGACGGGTGCGTCTTTGTAGAGCGAACTCTTGTCCTTTTTGGAGGCCGCTGGTGACGGTCAGGTAGGGATAAGTTCGCTCTTCCTCATAGCTCGGAGCCTGATTTTCTTCATCGCTGGAAGCCCCTCCCTCTGCTACAGGGGGAAGCGTGCCCTCACGGTCATCCGCTACAGAGGAGAGAGGAGGGAGGGGGGTGCCACAGTTTCTACAAACTACCTCGTCGCGAGCCACTACCTGGCTGCAACTCGGACAAATCGTCATCTCTCGGTGCTCCTCCTAAAAGAGCCATTTTGGCTGCCAGCGAGGCCCGATCTGACCTCTCTCCTTCGGAGTCCTCATCAGATCAATGGATGCGGATCGGTCCCCTGGGGATGATCTCCCGCTCGGCCCGAATCCATTATACCACACCTATGATATCCTACGCAAATGACCGCCCATGGGGCGAGCATACCCCAGCAATCCACTTTTTGGGTGGCACTTAACGAGGGTTTGTTCCTGAGCTACATACTTTGGGAAGGGATCCCCTTCAGGTCTTTCTCTGGCGGGAGGTGCGGCCGCGGCTGACAAGGAACAAGAACCAGGCCGCCAGGGCGAGCCCGGCCAGGGCTATCCTGGTGGCATCGACGACACTGGTCACACTGGTCTCTTCGGGGGTGATTTCCAAAACAGCCAGAGGGCGGACAGAAGCTCCGCCCCCACCACCTCCACTTTTGCCCTCTTGGGGCTCTCCTTCTTCGTCTTCGACCGGGGACTGGCCCTCCCCGAAACCCATTCCAAATCCGTAAGAGACCTGGGCGATAGGAATGATGGTTTTGTCTCCCACCGTTTCCGGCTGGCCAAAAACGGCGCTCACATTAGCTATCTTTTTGAGGTCCTCGAAAGCGGCAAACATTTTTTCCAGATCCATGCTCCCTCTCCTTTACCTATCTCAGTTCCGCTGGCTATCAATATACCATGATATAATAGACTTGTCAATCTAACCCTATCTCCGCCAGGGTTTGCATCTGGCGGGCGGCGGCGGCGGGCGTCAACTCGTCGTTCATGACCTTCTCCAGTGGAGAACGCATAGCCTCCATGACAACCGACCAGGCAGGCCCCAGACCGATGGCCCTGCCGGTCGCCAACTGAGCGGCCAGAGGTTTCAGAAGAGGATCCTGCTGGATAAGGTCGTCTTGGAGCGCCTTCTTGCCGGTCGGCAGGATGCCAAAGGCCCGCGTCCACTCTAACTGGGTTTCGCTCCTGGTCATACGTTCGATGAAAAGCCGGGCTGCCTCCAGCTTGCCCCCGGAGAGGTGGGCCCCAACCACGAAGTAACGGCCAGCCACCAGGGGAGTGGGGTTCAGGTCGGTCTCAGTTATTCGGGGCAGGGGAGCCAGACCCAGGGGCAGCCCTTCAGCGGCCCTGTAACCCGGCAAAGCCCACTCCCCATCTATCAGCATGGCGGCCCGACCTTCTATGAACAGATCCCTGGCCACATCGTAGTCGATTTGGGCGGGCATGATCCGGCTTTCGAATTTGAGATCGTGCAGGAAACGGAGGGCGCTGATCATGGCCGTCGTGTTCAGAGTGGGTTGTCCCTGCTCATCGACCAGCCAGCCCCCAAAGCCCGATAACCAGGGAATGAGCCACAAGGGATCGCCATAGTTCATGACCAGGCCGTAACGTCCCTGGTCAGAAACGGTCAACCTGGCAGCCATCTCGATCATGGCTTCGGTATCCTCAGGCGGTGCGGGCAGGAGCTCTTTGTTATAAAACAGCACCAGCTCAAGGCCAAGCGCCTGGGGCACTCCCCAGACCTTGTTATCGCGGCTGACCCCTTCGATGCCGACTTCAAGGAAGGGGTCGGTAAAGCCCTCGGTAAAGACCTGATCGGCGGACAGGATAAGACCTTTGCCCCGCATATCTTCGACCAGAGCGGCATTGCCCAGCACGATGTCGAAGTCTATGCTACCCGCTTCCAGCGCCCGATTTAGCTCCTGGTCGCTGACATAGTGCTGGATATCGATGCTGACGTTGGGATAGTCGCGCACAAAGGTTCTGGCGTCATCCTTCAACCGTTCTTCCTGGGCCGGGTCGAGAGATTGCCACAAGATCAGGTGAGGAGGAGGTGGGGATGTGGCGGTGGGGGTAGGTGTAGGGCTCGGTCTCAGGGTCGGGGTGGCAGGGGGTGAAGCGGGTGGCGTCCCGGTCGGCGTCGGGGTACAGGCCCCGACAAGTACGATGATCGTTAACAGGGCAAGCGTTCTGGCTAGAAGCTTCATCAAAGCTTTCTCCTGAAATAGCAGCGAACCTGGAAAATATTTGTGGACAAAGGATACCACAAACAGCGAACTGTGTCAACGCAGCGAACTGTGTCAACGGCGGCTTTGACAAAGGGTGCACCTTGTGTTATGCTCAGGGATGAACATTGTCCCGATGAACGTTGTCCCAAGGAGGCCACAACATGAACGAACCCCTTCTCTATCCTTTGCAATTTGAGGAAGTTTATAAGGAAAAGGTCTGGGGCGGAAGGAAGCTGGAGAAGGTGCTGGGCAAAGTGCTCCCCCCCGGCCAAATGATCGGCGAATCGTGGGAAATAACGGAGGAAGGTACGGTACGGAATGGAATCTATCGGGGCCGGACGTTGCAAACCCTGACGGCAGAACTGGGCACCTACCTGCTGGGCGAACGGGTTACCTCCCCCCATTTTCCTCTGCTCACCAAGTTCATAGACTCTCAGGAGGTGTTATCGGTCCAGGTACACCCCGCCGATCAATACGCTTTGGAGCAGGAGGGAGAACCGTTCGGCAAAACGGAAGCCTGGTACGTAATCCACGCCGAGCCGGGAGCAGAATTGATTCACGGGTTCAAGCACCGGATCGATGCCCAGGAAATGAAACTGGCTATTGGGGAAGGACGGCTGGGAGAACACCTGTACAATTTAGAGGTAACGGCTGGAGATGTGGTCTTCGTCCCGGCAGGCACGGTCCACGCCATAAAACCGGGCATCGTGGTGTTTGAGATTCAGCAGAGCTCCGATCGCACCTACAGGATATACGACTGGAACAGGGTGGGGCTGGACGGGAAGCCCCGTCCCCTGCACGTGGAAAAGGCCCTGGCGGTGACCGATTTTGGCTTATGGCGCGCTCATAAGGTGAAAAGTATCGCCGTCCGGGAGGGAGATAACCGCAGAACGTACCTGGTGGCCTGTCGGTATTTCGTTCTGGAACTGTGGGAGCTTGAGGTCGAGCAGGCCGCAGGACAAAATCATACCACCCTCCGCCTGTATAGTCTTCTAGAGGGGAAGGTGGCTATAGAATACGGTGCGGGGAAGCGGCTGGAAGTGGGACAGGGACAAAGCGTGCTGATACCGGCTTATATCGGCCGGTACGTAGTACACCCTATAGCCAGAGCCCGACTTTTGTGCGCCTATGTGCCTGACCTGTGGGCGGATGTGATGCAGCCTCTGTTGGACAAGGGATTCACCAGAGACGATATTGTGCGGCTGGGTGGAGAGGGGATCGGCAATGACCTGCTTATCCTGTGAGCTACGGTGTGTGTTTCATCACTAGGCCACCATCTGTCTGGCCTGGGCGACTGCCTCCAGGACTTGATGTGAATCGTGGAACGAGGCACTTTCATCGGTTATGACGCCCACCGCGATGGACATGAGGGGCGCTTTTCTCTCTCCGGTAGTGCTTTTCAGGCTTACGTGACCGGCTTCGCGGTCTTTAATGGGATAGAAATAACGTATCGCCCGTTGCAACCGGAGCAGGATTTTGGATGTGAGCTCCTCGACTTTGTCCGGGATGGTGATAATGATGAAATCGCCATCGTCAGCGTGATACACGAGATTATCGCTGTCTACTTCATGGGTGACGCCGCTGATGATCATAGCTGTGGCGCGCACCAGATCGTTGCTGACCACAAAGCCATAAACTTCCTTGAACAACTCCAGACCTTCGAGGCTTATAGATACGAGGGCCCAATTTTGCTCGCCAAGCAGCAGGTCCACCTGTTCTTTCAGCAATTTGCTGCCCGGCAGCCCCGTGGTGGGGCTGACCAGGCTTTTGTGCTTGGCCCGGCGGAGAGCGTTACGCACCCTTAACCGTAGCTCCTGGATGTCGAAGGGTTTGGTGATATAATCCACCGCTCCCAGTTTAAGCCCGGTGATTTTGTCCTCTCGTTCCCTCTTTTCCGTCAGGAAAATGATGGGGGTAAAGCTGGTGCGATGGCTTTCGCGCAATTGGCGGCATACCTCATAGCCATTGATATCCGGTAAGCGGATATCCAGGATAATCAGATCAGGGAGCGTCCGCTGACATATCTCTAAGGCGTCGTGGCCCCACTCAGCCGTCAACACTTCGTAATTTTGAGCCTCGAAATAGAAACGCAGCATGTTAGCGGTATCGGTGTCGTCCTCAACGATTAAGATTTTGTATTTGTCCACCTGACCTCATCCTCTCCTATAGTAAGGTATCCTGAGTCCGCAGGTAGACGGCGCCAGGGGCCAGACTCATCGACTTTCTTTCCAGCGGTTGACAGCAGCACATCGGCAACCGTTAGATAGTTCTAGACTGGAACAGGGATCACCGCTCATTAATTTGAGTCAACCCTCTCACCCCAACAGGCGCCTGAGATATATAAAACCATCATCGCTCATCTAGTTAAGAGGTTCTTTATAGATAACAAAATCGCAGCTATTGTCTCCTACCGATTTAGCCGTCGTCTGCTCCACCTTAAAGTCCTTGCCACTGCTAACCCATTTAAGCCCCTCCTGAAGCAGTCCCACGGCGGCAAAACAGGAGGGTTTGTCGGTCCTACGTCCCCAGCAGACCGGACACCTTTCAATAATATATATGTGACGATCCTGTTCGTCTACCACGCGGCTGGTTTGATCGCTGAACTTGGAAAAGGTTTCGGCCATGGCTTTCAACCCCACTTTCAATTTGGCGCCCAGGGGCAGGAGTTTGAAGGCCAGGTCGGCCATCCCCACCAGAGAGCCAAAATCGGTGAGCCCCTGGGCAAAAGAAGCCCGGCCGGCCCTGATGCCCAACCCTCGGGCTCCTCGGGGCCCGTACATATCCTCAAGGGCTGCATTAACAGCAGAATAATCGGAAAAGTCGAATTCGCGGTCCAGGTTATCGGGAGGATAGTTGTCGATCAGATGGCCCAGTTTGGCCATGTTGAGCACAGCGTTGATACCATTTTTACCCATCACATCCTCCATGGCCATAAGATAGATCCTGGCAATTTTGTTAGGGTAGTGTAGCCCGCTCTTCGGTATAGGGTAATCGGTCACAGTTATACCTCCTTGTGGTCAAAACTTGATTGAAGAATTTTTAGGCCGTGAATCCCTCAGACGATCCTGGTCAGTTCGTTAGCCGTGCGTTTCATATCCAGGAAAAGCAACCCCAGCTTGGCTTGTTTTCTGGCCAGCACCGTCAAGACCGCGTCCTCGCCCACTGACATCAGGAAGACGTATCCTTCCTCACCCCGGATGTAGACCTGATCCAGCATCCCCCGTCCCAACTCACCGGCAATACGTTCGCCCAGCGAGAGCATAGCCGCTGACATGGCTGAGACCCGGTCCTCCTCTACCCCGGCGGGCAGAGACGAAGCCATGATCAGGCCATCAACGCTCACCACGGCCGAGGCCTCGATGTCAGGAGTATTGATCTGCAACTCCTTGAGGCGATCCACCATTTGTTGTGTTCTCGATTTTGCCATAGCAGTGCTCCCCTTCTTTAGATTTATGGCCACGCTGCCATCCAGCGCGCGAAAAACTGATCAGAAGAAGCCTTATCTGATTATGATGGTAACTGTCTGGCATTCCGTTGCCGATGCACTATCTCATTTTACCAATTTTGTACCCAAACGTCAATAGGGAGTTTTGGCTTTTTCGCCTGTAGTACCCCACCTGGTTGTATTCGCAGGGTCAAGCCCATACCCCTCCAGACCCAGGCCGGGTACTGCAAAGGAGTTTTCAGGATTTAACTTTTCAGACACTATTAGATTATACCAGCTTTTCTCTTATTTGACAAAGGCCGCAAATCCGTTGACAGCCCATCCCGGCTGTGGTAAAATGCAAACAGATACAATGAAGATAGACGAAGCCTTGCTGGATCGAATTCTACCCCAGGTTAGCAAACCGGCGCGCTACACCGGGGGCGAATGGAATAGCGTAGTCAAAGACTGGGGCCAGGTTGAGGTTAAGATCGCCCTGGCCTACCCGGAAACCTACGAGGTAGGCATGTCCAACCTGGGGCTCATGATCCTCTACGATATCCTCAATCGCCAGGAGAACCTGCTGGCCGAACGGGTTTACGCTCCCTGGATCGACCTGGAGGAAGCCATGCGGGAGGCGGGCTTGCCTCTCTTCAGCCTGGAATCACGCCGCCCCTTGAGCGACTTCGACATCATCGGGTTCAGCCTGCCCTATGAGTTGAACTATACCAACGTTCTGAACATGCTCGACCTGGCGGGCCTCCCTCTCCTGGCCTCGGAGCGAAATGCCCTTTCTGCTCAAGCCCTCGTCTCCGAGGGCGTTCCTCTGATCATCGGCGGCGGCAGTATGACTTACAACGCCGAGCCTCTGGCCGACTTTTTCGATCTGTTTGTCATTGGAGAAGGAGAGGAGGTGCTGTTAGAGTTAGTGGCCGCCTATCGAGAGGCCACGATCAAGGGGCCAGGGACCAGGGATAGTTTTCTGCGGCAGGCGGCCAGGATCGAGGGCGTATACGTACCTGGTTTTTACGCGGTAACTTATCGTGGAGATGGAACGGTGGCCGAGGTAAGGCCCACCGTCCCAGAAGCGCCCCGGCAGGTGGTCAAGCGCATCGTGCCGACCCTGCCTCCCCCCCCTATCGACCTCATTGTGCCCTACATCGACGTGGTGCACGATCGAGCCATGATCGAGATTCAGCGGGGCTGCACTCAGGGTTGTCGTTATTGCCAGGCAGGGATGATCTACCGTCCTTTGCGAGAGCGTCCTCTGGATGAGGTGCTGGCGGCCAGCGAGGCTATCTTGAAAAGCACAGGCTACGAGGAGATAGCCCTGGTCTCTCTGAGCAGCACCGATTACAGCCAGATCGAGGCCCTGGTACGTGAGCTTATGGCCCGCTATAAGACTCCCCCGGTGTCCGTCTCTCTGCCTTCTTTGCGCCTCGATTCCTTCTCCGTGACCCTGGCCGAAATGATCCAGGAGCGCCGTAAGACGGGGCTGACCTTTGCCCCCGAAGCGGGCAGCCAACGTCTGCGCGACGTGATCAACAAAAAACTGACCGACGAAGACCTGCTACGCACGACCGAAGCGGCCTATGGCAGCGGTTGGCGGCGGATCAAGCTGTATTTCATGATCGGGCTGCCGACGGAGACGATGGAAGACGTGGCGGCCATCGTCGATCTGGTCAGGGAGGTACGGGCTGTAGGCCGCCGCATACACGGTCGCCGTGCCCAGGTGAACGTCAGCGTGGCTACTTTCATACCGAAACCCCACACTCCTTTTCAGTGGTTGCCCCTGCTGGATGAGGCCCGCTTGCAGGAGCGCCTGAGCCGTTTGAGGGAGGGTTTGCGCGGGGGAGGAGTGCACTTCAGTTGGCATGATCCCGAGACCAGCTTTCTGGAGGCGATCCTGGCCAGGGGCGACCGGCGCCTGGGACGGGTCATCCGCCGGGCCTGGGAACTGGGAGCCCGCTTCGACGCCTGGAGCGAGACCTTCGAGGCCGGGCGCTGGCACAGGGCCCTTGCCGAGGTGGGCCTCGATCCCAATTTTTACGCTTACCGCCAGCGCCCTTTCGGCGAAGTGTGGCCCTGGGATCACATCGACGTGGGGGTCAGGCCCGCCTTTCTGTGGGCTGAGTATGAGCGCAGTCTGCGCGGCCAAGTGAGCGTCGATTGTCGTGAGCGGTGCCTTTACTGCGGCGTTCAAAAAACCTTTCAAGCCTGTCGGTCTGGAGTGACAAAAAAGCTAAAACAGAGTATAATAACCAGCGAAGATCAGGATCAAGGAGGCTAACGTGGAGTGTCCTAATTGTGGCACAGATATACCGGCAAGAGATGGACGTTGTGACGAGTGTGGCGCACTGATCGCCCTGACCTACCAGTGCCCGTCCTGCGGTACAGGACTGAAAAAATATGATGAACGATGTCCCAAATGCGGCCAGGAAATCCTCGTCGAAGCGCCGCAGGAGCCCTCGAAGGAGCCAGCGGCTCCGAAACCAAAGGCGCGCCCCAAAAAGCCAGCCAAAAAGCCAGCCCAAAAGCCGAGAAGAACAGGAAGAAGACGCAGTCTGCCCATCCTCCTCGTGGGGGTGGTGATATTGTGCTGCGTCTGCCTGGTCATCGCTGGGGGCGTGGGAGCGTTTATCGTCACGACACAGGGAACGGATCTGACGGCGGTTTTCGGGTCCTGGTCACAGATGACCGTCAGCCAGCCAGAAATAAGTCTCACCCCGGCCCCTTCTGACGTTTTCGAGGTCGTGAGCTCCAATTCCTGGATAGATGAAAAAGACGTTCTCAACCTGGCCGGAGTGGTGCACAACATCTCCGGCCAGGCCATCGCAACAGTGGTCATCATGGACGTGGCCCTTTTCGATAAAGATGGCCGGCAGATCGGAACCGCGGCCCGTGCTTCTTTGCAGCGGCCTAAAATTGAGGTAGACGGTAGCTCGCCTTTCTGGATCATGGTTTCCGACGCCGAGCTTGCCGAAGCCGGGCTGACCGACGTGGCGAGCTACACCCTCAATTTTACGCTGACTGGCACGCCCCGCACCGAGGTCGAGCTGCTGGTGCTCGACAGTACTGAGAATACCGAGGGAGGAAGCCTTGTGGTCAAGGGAGATGTCCAAAACAACAGCGGCCTGGGGGTGAGCAACGTTGGAGTCTACGTAATACTTTACGGCGGAGGCGGCGAGGTGTTGTCCATCTTTAGCCAGGGCTCTATAGTCGCCCGGCAGTTGGCGCCGGATGAGACGGCCCCCTTTGAGATCGAGCTCTCACGGATATATGGGGAAGCTGAGTCTTACGATATTCTCGCCGTTGGAACACCGACGGAGTAAGCGAGGTCAGCAATGATGCGCCGCACCAAGATCGTGTGCACCATAGGCCCGGCCTCTGAGAAAGAGAGGGTGTTGCGGGAGATCGTGCGGACGGGCCTGGACGTGGCCCGTATCAACTTCTCCCACGGCCACCAGGCCACACACGCCCGCAATATAGCCCTTATCCGCCGCCTGGCCCAGGAGGCAGGACAGGTGATAGCCATCCTGGCCGACTTGCAAGGCCCCAAACTGCGGATAGGCGACATTGTGGGGGGCAAGGTCCTGTTGCGGCCAGGAGAAGAATTATCGCTGACCACCCGGCCGGTGCCCGGCGATGCCACCCTGGTCAACCTGCCGCATCCTGAATTGGTGCGAGACGTTCGGCCCGGAGACTGCATCCTGCTGGACGACGGTTTGCTGGAACTGGAGGCCCTGGAAACGACCGAGACCGACATCCGGTGCCGCATCGTCACGGGCGGCTACCTCGGCTCTCACAAGGGGGTCAGTGTGCCGGGGAACCCTCTCAGCCTCCCCTCGCTGACGGCCAAAGACCGTGAAGATGTGGCCTTTGCTATTGAGCAGAAGGTGGATTACCTGGCCCTGTCCTTCGTGCGCCGCGCCGCCGACATCATGGAACTTAAGGACCTGCTGGCTGAAAAAGGGGCCCCCATTCCCGTCGTGGCCAAGATCGAGAAGCGGGAGGCCCTCGAAGCCTTTGACGATATCCTGGCCGCCAGCGATGGAGTGATGGTAGCCAGGGGCGATCTGGGGATAGAGACTCCAGCCGAAGAAGTGCCCATCCATCAGAAGCAGATCATCCGCAAAGCCAACCAGGCCGGTATCCCGGTCATCACCGCCACCCAGATGCTCGATTCCATGATCCGCCACCCCCGCCCGACCCGCGCCGAAGCCAGCGACGTAGCCAACGCCATCCTGGACGGCACCGATGCCGTTATGCTTTCCGGGGAGACGGCCATAGGCAAATACCCGGTCGAGGCGGTGCGTACTATGGAGCGCATAGCCCGCACCGCCGAACGGGCCTTTCCTTATGAAGAATGGGTTCAAAAGGCGCTGGTGGAACCCTCTTTCACGCCCACCGACGCCATCAGTCAGGCCACCTGTGATATTGCCCTGGAGCTTTCGGCCAAAATCATCATCACCTCCACCACGTCGGGCTACACGGCCCGCATGGTAGCCAAACACCGTCCGATCATCCCGATCATAGCTATCACGCCCAGCGAGGACACCCGCCAACGGCTGGCCCTGGTATGGGGGGTGCGGCCCTTCCTGGTAGACTGTTTCGTCGATACGGATCAGATGATGGCTACCGCCATGCAAAAAGCCCTGGCGGAGGGGTTGGTGCAGTCCGGGGATACAGTGATCATCACCGCCGGGGTGCCGCTGGGCGGGCCGGGGCGCACCAACATGCTGAAAATAGGGGTCATCCCCTGACCCCGATCGGCAATCTCCTCCAACCGTAAACCCTTCTTCGGCGAGGCGAAACTCGTGTCTCGGTATCTCAATTTGCCTTTTCGAACCAGGTATGGTATAATAGGGCTGCGTCAATGAGTGCAGTTCTATTTTTCCGTCAACTCAAGTGATGTATAATTAACATGGCAGGTGGCGGTGGATGGACTATTATCATTGGCTATATAGGCTATCAGCCATCTGTTAGTACAGGCCAGTAGCTCAATTTGGCAGAGCAACGGTCTCCAAAACCGTAGGTTGCGGGTTCAAGTCCTGCCTGGCCTGCCAGACCATTCCTCAAGACACCGCTTCATGAGGCTCGCGGTTTGGCCTGATGGCGCGGTGTCTTGAATCGTAAATGGTAATCAAGCGAGGAGAATGTATAATAGTGACTAAAGCAGCAGCAAGAAAAGAGAACTTCATCATCAAATATCTCAAGGAGACTCGGGCCGAGCTGAAAAAAGTAAGCTGGCCGACCTGGCGAGAGGCGTTCAATCTGACAGGCATCGTCATTGCCGTCACCGTCTTCATGTCGGCCTTGTTGGGGGTGATCGACTTTATATTTGCCAAGCTCTTCAGCCTGATCATCCACTAAAAAGGTGGCCGGCACCAGGGAGTAGAGGCGAGGAAACGGGAAATGGGAAATATGGAAGAGCCAGAAAAGCTAGAGGAAAAGATCGAAGAGGAAACGATACAACCGGAGGAAGATGTCCCATCGACCGAAGCACAGGAAGACGATGAAGTCCTGGACGAAGCTTTTGAGGAGGTCTTTGAGGAAGAAACGGCGGAGATAGAAGCCGGTCTCGCAGAGGAAGAAGAGGAAGCTGAAGCCGAAGAAGAGGAAGCTGAAGCCGAAGAAGAGGAAGCTGAAGAAGCTGAAGCTGAAGAAGCTGAAGCTGAAGAAGCTGAAGAAGCTGAAGAAGGGGCTGGAGACTGGTACGTCGTTCATAGCTATTCTGGTTACGAAAACAAGGTCAAGAAAAACCTGGAACACCGCATCAAATCTATGGGCATGGAGGGACTGATCAAGGGCGTGGTGGTGCCCACCGAAGAAGAAGTGGAGCTTAAAGACGGTCAGCGCCGCACCACCGAACGGCGGGTTTTCCCCGGCTACATCCTGGTGAAGATGATCATGACCGACGATTCCTGGTACGTGGTGCGCAATACCCCAGGAGTAACCGGCTTCGTGGGGATGGGTAGCAAGCCCACCCCTCTGCGTCCTGAAGAAGTGGACAAGATCATGAAACGCATGGAAGCGGCCGCCCCAAAGGTGAAAGTCAGCTTCAAGCCAGGCCAGAAGGTGCGGATTGTGGATGGGCCCTTCAGCGATTTTTTGGGCACGGTCGATGAACTCCATTTGGACAAAGGCAAGGTGCGCATCCTGGTGTCCTTCTTCGGCCGAGAGACGCCCGTAGAACTGGATTTCTTGCAGGTGGAGAAGGTATAAGGAGGATAAATGGCAAAAAAAGTAAAAGCGGTGATCAAGTTGCAGATTCAGGCCGGTAAGGCCAACCCGGCCCCGCCGGTCGGGCCGGCTCTGGGCCAGCATGGAGTTAACATCATGGCCTTTTGCAAGGAGTACAACGCCCGCACGGCCAGCCAGGCCGGGTCGATCATTCCGGTGGAGATCACCGTCTACCAGGACAACACTTTCAATTTTGTGACCAAGACCCCCCCGGCTACCGACCTGTTGAAGAAAGCGGCCGGGATAGGGAAGGGTTCGGGCGAGCCGAACAGGGTCAAGGTCGGGGTTATCAGCCGCCAAAAGTTGCGGGAGATAGCCGAACTGAAAATGAAGGATCTCAACGCCATCGATCTGGCAGGGGCCGAACGCATCATAGAAGGCACGGCCCGCAGTATGGGGATTCAAATCTCAGATTAGTGGGAGGGAGCAATCCCGTTAGAACCACCAGGAGGATAGAGTATGTCTAAACGTGGAAAGAATTATAGGGAAGCACTCGCCAAGGTGGATCGCTTAAAGGTCTACTCTCCCGAAGAGGCCGTCGAGCTGGCTCAAGGGACGTCTTACACCAAATTCGACGCCACAGTGGAGGTGCATCTGCGCCTGGGGGTCGATCCGCGCCATGCCGACCAGCAGGTGCGGGGGATGGTGCTTTTGCCTAACGGCACGGGGAAAGAGAGACGGATCCTGGTTTTCGCCGAAGGGGAAGCCCAGAAGATAGCAGAGGAAGCCGGGGCCGACTTTGTGGGCAGCGACGACCTGGTCAAGAAAATCCAGGAGGGATGGCTGGATTTCGACGTGACGGTTGCCATCCCGCAGGTGATGGGCAAAGTGGGGCGTCTGGGTAAAATCTTGGGCCCCAGAGGGCTGATGCCCAGTCCCAAAACCGGCACGGTTGTCCCTGCTGAGGACCTGCCTCGCCTCATAAAAGAGTTGCGCCTGGGGCGCGTGGAGTTCAGGATCGACAAAACGGCCAACCTGCACGTTCCCATCGGCAAGGCCAGTTTTCCGAAAGATAAGCTCCTGGAGAACTTCGCGGCCCTGATGGAAGCGGTTTTGAAAGCCAAGCCTTCGGGCGCCAAAGGACAATTCATCAGAAAAATATATCTGACCACCACTATGGGGCCAGGTATCAAGGTGGACGCTATCCAGGCTCAGGACTTGAAGACCGCCTGAGCTTAGAAAGGTGCCCGGCACCTGAAGTATAATATAATATGCCCAAGACAGCAGGTGCGTCTATAAGACGCTTAATGCATCTGAGGCCTGCCGAGGCAAGGGATATTTGAAGGCGAGTTTAGCCTTAGAAGCCTTTGTGTCGGTGGGCACAAAGGTTTTTGTATTTATCCTATTGTGAACATGGAGAGGAGGTGATCCAGATTTGGCTATATCGAGAGAAAAGAAAGAAGCTCTGGTAAACCAGTACGTCGATCTGTTCTCGGACAGCGAGGCGCTCATCATGGCCGACTATCGGGGTCTGACGGTAGCCAATATCACCCGTTTGCGCCGAAAAGTACGGGAGGGTGGCAGCAGTTTCCAGGTTGTAAAGAACACTCTGCTGGGCATAGCCTTGCAAAAGGCGGGCCTGCCTGTGCCGTCAGAAATGTTAGAAGGGCCTACCGCTATCGGTTTCTGTCAAGGCGATGTCTCTTCGACCGCCAAAGCACTGTTGGACTTCGCCAGGGACACCAAGATTTTACAGATCAAGGGGGGGCTGCTGGGTAGCCGGGTCCTCGACGCCGAGCAGGTATCGAGCCTGGCCGATCTTCCGTCACGGGAGGTTCTATTGGCTCAGACGCTCTCCGGGTTGCAGTCGCCGCTGGCCGGTTTCCTGAGCGTTTTGAACGGGACCTTGCGTGGCATGGTCTACGTCCTTCAGGCTCGCATCGATCAACTGCAAGAACAAAGCTCGTCTTAACTAAACTTATATCAGGAGGTTATATTATGACCAAAGAAGAAATTATTCAAGCTATTGGCCAACTATCCGATGAAGATCGGGGGGGGGTCTTGCTTGAGACGGTTAAAGGCATGACCGTACTCGGCTTGTCTGACTTCGTGAAGGCCTGTGAGGAGGCTTTTGGGGTCAGTGCGGCTGCTCCTATGGCCGTCGCGACAGGCCCGATGCCTGGCGTGGCAGCGGCGGAGGCCGAGGAGGAGGAAGAGCAGACCGAGTTCGACGTTGTCCTGAAAGAGATCGGTCCCAAGAAGATCCAGGTCATCAAGGCCGTGCGTACTCTTCGCCCGGACCTGGGGCTGAAGGAAGCTAAGGAGCTGGTGGATGGCACGCCGACCCCCATCCAGGAGGGCATCTCCAAGGAAGAAGCCGAAGCGGCCAAAGCCAAGCTGGAAGCCGAGGGGGCCGTCATCGAGGTCAAGTGAAAGCCTTGATGACCAGAGACTCTGTGGATGTAAAGGTCCCCGCCCTTGTTTTTTGAGGGAGGGGGCTTTTTTTATTGCCCTGCTCGCAAAGAAGGGACTTGACAGGAAGGTGGTAAATGTAGTATACTGTTGGCAGACAATATTACAAGTGTCCAGGGGTCAGGATGACTTTGGCGGAATATATCAGGAGTGAGGTAGATAGGCAGGGGCTTTCGATCAGAAAAGCGGCTGAGCGTATCGGCATCAGCCATGTTACCTTGTTGCGCATTTTCAAGGGAGAGGTCCCCAGCCTGGATACTTTGAATAAGCTGGCTACCTGGACAGGCACCAGTTTGGCCTACATGCTCCAGTTGTTGGGGTATGAGGTGGAAACAAAGAGCAGCGAGGTGGACAGGCTGGCCAGGCTGGTGGCAAACCATCCCCTATACGAAAGGTTAATAACCTCGCTTGAGCGTCTGGGGCCGGAGGAGTTGGAGTTGGTAGTGGAGTATATAAGCTACCTGGAATGGCGACTTTCGGGCCTGGATGGAGTTAGGGAGACTGACGATGACTAGAAGGCAATGGCTCATCCTGGGGGGCATTGGTTCGGCGGTTATCGTGGTTTACATTTATCTGTTCTTGATGGTGACGGGGCTGCTTCCGGGAGAGGAGGGGCTGGTTGCCGCCGGGGCCTCTCTACGGGTAAGACGGATAAGATGTACGGCCACAGCTACCTTGCGGCCAACATTTACCTCTACCGCCACTTCTACCTCCACCCCGACTTTCACGCCCACGCCGACCTTTACCGCTACTCCGACCGATACTCCTACCCCTACCGATACCCCGACCCCCACCCCGCCCCCTACCTCGACCCCGGTGCCGCGTCGAGATACACCCACGCCTGAGCCGCCCACCGCGACCCCCACCCCCAACGTGGATTTCAGACTGGCAAAGGTGCGACGCCTCTCGGCCTGTGAGAATCACGGCAACCATCACATCTACATTACCGTGCTGGATGCGGAAGGAAATGGGATACCAGACGTGCCCATATGGGTAAGCTGGGATGGCGGTGGGGTGGAGATCAAAACGGGGAAGAAACCTGAGATCTCGCCGGGCTACGTCGATTTCCCCATGTTCAAGGGCAAACACGCGATAGAGGTGATGGGACATAGCTGCGAGATAGCTACGGGTATAACGCCCGATATCCCGATCGATGAACCCTGTCTGGAGACGGGCAATGCCCTGGGCAATTCCCTTTACCACTATTCTTACGAGGTGGTTTTCCAACGCACCCGCTGAATCGAGCCCCAGAGGGCACGAAGCATAACCTGGATACCTGTGTGGCTCACGGTCCCCACGATATTCGCTCTATGGTCCAATCCTGATCCCCGCTCCCGAAACTACCCCCCAGGTCAAAGAGCTTGCGTTGTTCGGAGCCGTCGGGTTTCATGACCCAGATGGCCCAGTCGCCGCCCCGGCTGGATACGAAGGCGATGGCCTGGCCGTCAGGCGACCAGGTGGGCAAGCCATCGGTGGCTGGATCGCTTGTCAGACGGGTCGGGCCCTCGCCATCTACCCCCACGACGTACACCTCCCAATCACCCCCACGGTCGGACATGAAGGCGATGGTATTACCATCGGGCGAAGCAGCGGGAGCAGTGTCTTCGGGGTCGGAAGTCAGAGCCTTGGGACCACTGCCATCGCCGTACATGAACCGGATGCCGCACTCGTTGTTCACACAGCCGGCGTAGACCACGCGGCTCTGGGGCAGCCAGGTAGGAAAACGACCAAAGATGGCGCTGGAGCCGTGCTGGAAAGGCCATTCGTACTCGCCGCTGACGGCCACACCATAGATGCGCCAGCGGCGGTCCGGTTCTCGCTGGGAGGCGAAGGCCAGGATGGGCACGTCCTTTGACCAGGCAGGCATGGCATCCTCGACGTAAGTGGTAATGCGCTGGCTGGTCAGGCCCTCGGCGTCGGCCACCATCAAACCCAGGGCCTCGGCCCGCCAGGACCGAAAGGCGATGTGCTGTCCGTCGGGGCTGAAAGCGGGCTGGCTGGCTCTCTCGACGATGAGGCGACGGTTGCGGCCATCGATATCGGCCACGTAGAGGTCGTAGGCTTTCTTTTCGGGGTCGTAGATGGAGAAGGCCATCTTGCCGCTTAGAGCAGGTGCGCCAGAGGTGGGCGTGGGCATGGGAGTGGGAGAAGGTGATAACTGACGGCTGGGCGTGGGCGTCGGCCCGGCTTTGGAGATGGGGATGGGGGATGGTGTAGAGGTTGGAGTCTGGGGCGTATGTGTGGGAGACGGGGTCGAAGTGGGGCGGCGCGTGGCGGTGGGCCTGGTCGAGGGGGTGGCAGAAGGGACGGCGCGAGCAGAGAGGGTGAGAGTCAGCGTGGGCGATGGCAACAAGGGGGTAGCGGTCATCTGGACGGGAGTTGGGACCTGGGGGGTATCTGTAGCCTGGGGTGGGGAGATGTCTGTCGGTGCGGCAGTGGAGGTGGGAAACAGGGACACGCCTGTCGGTCTAAAGACGAGCCGATAGACCCGATAGGAAGCACATAGGGTGGCGAGGGAAAACAGAAGACATATAAGCGGAATGGTTATCAGCAGAGTGAATAGCAGGTTCGGTTGTTGGCCCTCGGTCTTCTGATCCATTTCCAGGCTCCTCCTTGCAGGCAGTGGTCTGATCTTAATTATACCACACTTTGCGTTGTTCGCCACACGCGTCTTCTTTTCCTTCTCAGCGGAGTATGCTATAATAGTTCTGGGCGCTGCGCCCCACAAGAGAGCAGCTTATTTGAGGAGTACTATGAAAAAGGCCATAATGTTTGGAGCGGGCAACGTGGGCCGGGGCTTTCTGGGCCAGCTTTTCCACGAGTCGGGCTACCAGGTAGTTTTTGTAGACGTAGATGACAGGCTGATAGCCGCTTTGAAGCGGGGGAGCTACGTGATCCGGCTGGTGACCAACGAGCTAAGCCAGGAGGTAATCATCGATGGGGTACGGGCGGTGCACGCCAGCGACCGTCAGGCCGTGGCCGCCGAGGTCGTGGGAGCCCACCTCATGGCCACCGCCGTAGGAGTAGGCGCTTTGCCTCACCTGGCTCCTGCCATAGCCCTGGGCTTTACCCGCCGCGCTGAGGCTGGGGTGACCGATCCTCTCAACGTCATCGTCTGCGAGAACCTCAAAGACGCTTCGCAAATCTTCAGGGGCATGGTGCAGGAGCATCTGGCCGTTGAGCATCGTCCTTACCTGGCGGACTGCGTGGGCTTCGTCGATACGGTCATTGGCCGCATGGTGCCCCTTATGCCGCCCGAGCTGCGCCAGAAGGACCCCAGCCTGGTCATCGTCGAGCCATACAAGGAGCTGCCGGTCAGCAGGTCTGGCTTTGTGGGGCCTATCCCCTCCATCGTGGGTATGGAGCCATATGACAATTTCGTGGCCTACACGGATCGCAAGCTCTACATCCACAACGCTGGACACGCCATGCTGGCCTATCTGGGACGGCGCAAGGGCCTGAAATACGGCTACGAAGCTATGGACGATCCCGACATCTACCCCGTGTTCTGCCGGGCCCTGAGTGAATCTAAACAGGCGTTGATCGCCAGGCATGGCCTCGACCTGCTGGCTCTGGAGAAGCACATCGAGGACCTGGAGCGTCGTTTTCGCAACCGGGCCCTGGGCGATACCATCTATCGTCTGGGCCGCGATCCGATCAGGAAGCTGGGGCCTACAGATCGACTGGTAGGGGCGGCTAACCTGGCCCTGGAACAGGACATAGAGCCTGACGCGCTGGCCTGGGGCATCGCCGCGGCCCTGACCTTCGACGACCCCCGCGACCAGGTGGCTCTCAAGCTTCAAGCCTTACTGGAGGAGAAAGGGCCAGACCAGGTTCTTAACGAGGTGTGCGGCCTGGACTCGGACAGCCACCTGGCGAAGATGATCAAGGATAGATACCAGAGGGTGGTCGCCGGAGAATGGCCCTCGTTTTCCTGAAACCCCGTATCCTATGATTGTAACCGTTACCCTAAACCCCTGTCTGGATAAAACGCTGGTGGTCTCCAATCTGGAGCCAGGACAGATCAATCGAGCCCGGCTGATCCAGGTTGACCTGGGAGGAAAGGGCACTAACGTATCTCGCGCCTTGTTGGGGTTGGGATTGAGCAGCCTGGCTATGGGGTTTTTGGGTGGGGCCACGGGCGATTTCATGCGTCGGGGGCTTATCGCCCTGGGCATCGAAACCGACTTCGTGACCGTAGAAGACGAGACCAGGACCAACCTTACCATTTTTGACCAGGCGCGTGGCCTGCAAACCAAGATCAACGAAGCCGGTCCCCAACCGACTGAGGCGGAGATAGAAGCCCTGCTCGATAAGGTGCGAAGCCGGGCCGCGGATTCGGACATCTGGATTTTTGCGGGCAACCTGCCCCCCGGTGCTCCCCCCGACCTGTATGCCAGGCTGATTTCCATTGTTAAGGAAAGAGGGGGAAGGGCGTGTCTGGACACCAGCGGCCCGCCCCTGGGCCTGGGCAGCGAGGTTGGCCCCTACCTGGTCAAGCCCAACGCCGCCGAAGCCGGGGAGGTCATGGGCCGCAAGCTGTCCTCGGATAAGGATATGCTGGAAGCCGTTCGCTTTTTCCTGGGAAGGGGCATCGAAGTCGTGGCCCTATCCCTGGGAGCGCGCGGGGCTTTGATCGGCACTGGCCGGGGGATCGTGGCTGCCCGGCCACCTGGGGTGAAGGTAGAAACCCCCATCGGGGCCGGAGATTCACTGCTGGCCGGCCTGGTCTGGGCTGTGCAACATGGCCTGAGCCTGACGGAGATGGCCAGGTGGGCGGTAGCCTCCGGCACGGCGGCGGCTATGGAGAAGGGCACCGGCGTCTGCACCAGAGCGGCGGTGGAACGTCTGCTCGCCCGGATCGAAGTGGAACGACTTTAATTTCCTATTCCTCTACGTCTATATCCTCTTCCTCTATATCCTCTTCCTCTATCTCTTCTCTCTCTACATCCTCCTCCTGCTCCTGTGAGGAGAGGGAGGGGGCCTTCTCTACTGCCTCTGGGCCTGCCTCTTTGCGCGATAGACCGACCTCTTCCCGGATAAGATTGTCGATCTCCTGGCAGGTATCTGGGTTCTCCCGCAGGAAGGTCTTGGCATTCTCCCGCCCCTGCCCCAGACGTGTCTCCCCGAAGGAGTAAAACGAGCCGCGCTTCTCAACGATGCCCATTTCCACCGCCACGTCCAGGATATCCCCTTCCCGCGAGATGCCCTCGTTGTACATGATGTCGAATTCGGCCTGCCTGAAGGGCGGCGCCACCTTGTTCTTCTTCACCTTGACCCTCGTGCGGTTGCCGATTATCTCGCCCCCCTGTTTGATGGCCTCTATCCGCCGGATGTCCAGCCGCACCGAGGAGTAGAACTTGAGAGCCATCCCCCCCGAGGTCGTTTCCGGGCTGCCAAACAGAACCCCAATCTTATGCCGAAGCTGATTGGTGAAGATCATGGCCGTATTAGAATGTTTGATCGCCCCTGACAACTTTCTGAGGGCCTGGCTCATCAGACGAGCCTGCAAGCCGACGTGAGCGTCGCCCATCTCGCCCTCGATTTCGGCCCGGGGCACCAGGGCCGCCACCGAGTCGATGACCACCACGTCCACTGCTCCGCTGCGCACCAGGGCCTCGGCGATCTCCAAAGCCTGTTCCCCGGTGTCCGGCTGGGAGATGTATAGCTCGTCCACGTTCACCCCGCACTTCTCGGCGTACACCGGATCGAGGGCGTGTTCCACGTCGATGAAAGCAGCCACCCCGCCCATGCGTTGGGCCTCGGCGATGATGTGCTGGGCCAGGGTGGTTTTGCCCGACGCCTCGGGGCCAAAGATTTCGGTCACCCGGCCACGAGGCACGCCCCCTACTCCCAGGGCCAGATCGAGGGCGATCGAGCCCGTGGGAATGGCCGCCACGTGCATGTCGGTGGCCTCGCCCAATTTCATGATCGCTCCTTCCCCAAACCGCTTCCTGATGCTGGAGACGGTAGTTTCCAATGCTTTCTCTTTGCCGTTGTCTGGCATGTTACGTCCTCCTCTATCACTTGTCTACCGGATGTTCAGCCCCAACTTTAATTGCTGACCATCCATCCGTCCTTCTACGGTGCCCATTATAGCACGTTTGTTCTAAAAGGTCAAGTCCCCGCTCGCCTGCCTGAAATCCTGGACAGACCCTTTGGCCTATCTGGGCTCCTTTTTGAGCTCCCTGGTGGTGGTCCTTGCCAGTATAGCATAACTTATGGGCTATTGGCAAATGTTGATTGTTCGAGCAAGATGTGGTAAAATTGCAGTCATAGTGGAGCTAAGTTCCTACAGAGCAGAGAGGATTAGGTAGAGACAACGTTGTTCTCTGACTTTGGATGGCTCTAAGCGACGGTGACATAATCAGACAAGAAGGCCCTCGCTTCCAGCGGGGGCTTCTGGATATCAGGCTTGCCTTTCCGTCGAGGTGGGATGAATGATCAGGAAGTGTTGGAGAGAATTCGATGATCGCAGACAAACAGCCAGAAGGTGAGGTGACTCTGGCTCGGACTTTGGGCGTTTTTGAGGCCACGATGATCGGGCTGGGAGCCATGATCGGGGCCGGAATCTTCGTGCTCACAGGCATCGCGGCCGGAGAAGCAGGGCCGGCCGCCATCATCGCCTTCGCTTTGAACGGGGTGGTGACCATGTTCACCGCTCTCAGCTATGCCGAACTGGCCTCGGCCATTCCTGAAGCTGGGGGTGGTTACGCTTTCGTCAGACGGGCTATGCCTGGCTGGATAGGCTACCTGGCCGGCTGGATGCTCTGGTTTGCCTACATTGTGGCTTGTAGCCTCTACGCCCTGGGTTTTTCCGGCTATTTTCTGGAATTTGTGGCCAAGTATTTCCCCGCTGGGCACGAGCTTATTATCGGCTTCTTGGGCCAGGGCTGGTCTCAGGGGGTTATTACTTTGTGCATCAGCTTGTTTTTTATTGCCCTCAACGTTATCGGCACCGACGTCACCGGTAAGGCAGAGAATGTCATCACCTCGACCAAGGTGGTGATCCTGGCTATCTTTGTGGCCTTCGGCCTGGCGGCTATTTTGGGTGCTCCTGAGCGGACTTTGGGCAGTTTCTCGCCTCTTTTCCCTAAAGGGCTGGGCGGGGTGATCGTGGCTATGGGTTTGACTTTCATCGCGTTTGAGGGGTACGATTTGATCGCCACCGTCAGCGAGGAGGTAGCTGAGCCAACCAAAAACATCCCCAGAGCCATATTTGCTTCCCTGGGGATAGCGGTGCTTATCTATCTCTTCGTGGTCTTTGTGTCCCTGGCAGCTATTGACTCCGGCGACATGCCCTCCTGGCAGTTTTTGGGTCAGTTTCAGGAGACGGCGGTGGTCAAAGCCGCCGAGAATTTTATGCCCTGGTTCGGGGTGGCGCTCATTGTGGCGGGCGGCCTTTTCTCCACGATGTCGGCCCTCAACGCTACTATCCTGGCTGCTTCGCGCATAGCCTTCTCCATGGGCCGGGATCGGATGCTTCCCGCTCTGTTTGGAACCATTCATCCCCAGCGTCGTACTCCTTACGTGGCAGTGGTAGCCAGTGGCGCCATTCTGGTGTTTCTGGCCTTCTTTGTGCCGGTGGTCACGGTGGGGTCGGCGGCCAGCCTGCTTTTTCTGCTCTCCTTTGCCCTGGTCAACCTGTCGGTTATTCTCCTGCGGCGCCAGGAACCGAATCTCAGGCGCGGTTATTCCATTCCTTTTTACCCCTGGCCGCCCCTTTTGGGGCTGATAAGTTGTCTGACGCTGGGCTTCTATCAGTACACTTTTCAACCCCTGGCCTGGTACATCAGCCTGCTCTGGATCGGGGTGGGCCTCCTGATCTACATTTGGGGGGCTTCACGTCTGGCCGTGGCCGAGGAAGGTCTGGAGGAGCCGTTCAAGATCATTCACGAAGAAATTATCGCCATCAGGGGTTATTCGGTGCTCTTTCCGCTGGACCGCAAGACCAGGATAGAGAGCCTGATCCCCCTGGTGGCCGCTATCGCCGCCGACAACGAGGGCGAGATTCTGGCTCTACACATCGTCAGGGTGCCCAGCCAGCTCTCGGTCTCCACTGGCCGCTTGTTTCTCAAGGAAGGTAAACCCCTTTTGGAGAGGGCCATCAAGGGGGCCAAAGCCCTGGAGGTCCCCGTGCACAGCATGATCAGGATCGGTCGGGACGTGGTGCGGGCTATCTCGCGGACCGGTCGGGAACAGAAGGCAGATTTGATAGTGCTCGATTGGCGGGGATACACCCGGAGCGAGAACAGGCTTTTTGGGAGCGTTATCGACGCCCTGGTTAGCAACCCTCCCTGCGATGTGGCCGTGGTCAGCCTCAAAAATCTGGGGGAAATCAAGCGCATCCTGGTGCCTACTGCCGGAGGGCCTAACGTTTCTCTGGCGGCCAGGTTGGCCGTGGCTCTGGCTAAAAAGTACCAGGCCCACATTACAATTCTCAACGTCATGTCTGAGGAGCCCAGCCCGGAGAGAATATCCTGGTCAGAGATAGCCATTGCTCAGATTATGGCCGGGTTGCCCTATGAGTACGAAGCCAAGATCGTCAGGTCAGATAGCGTTCTGGAAGGTATTCTGGCCGAGGCGGAAAACCATGATCTCGTGCTGGTGGGGGCCACCCAGGCCGGGCCTTTCGAGCATTTGCTTTTCGGCTCCATTCCTGAAAGGCTGGCTACTCGCTGCCCCAAGACGGTCATTATGGTCAAACGCCATGAGGGATTGGTTATCTCCTCGCTGCGGCGGGCCTGGATGGCTCTTTGGGGCAACCATTACGACAAAACGGCGAAATAGCGAGAAGCAAGGAACAGAGGTCTCTACCTGGCGCTTTGTTCAAGGGGGCAAAGGAAGTCAAAGCCGCTTGCGGATCACGCAAGCGGCTTTGGTCGCCTTTCTTTTAGGGTCTGACTTTAGAATTTAAAGATCCATTCTATTACTTCCCCTTCAGTTATGTCCACCTCACCGCTGGCGGAAGTGCCGGGGATGTCGGGGATACTGGCCGTCCAGGTATAATGCCCCGGATCGAGGGGAATGGTGATCTTGCTGTTAGGCGGGACTGCGTGCTCGGTGTTGGCGATGATCAAGACCATCTCGTGGTCGATCCCGCTGTTGATGATCAATAGGCCCTTACCCGGCGGAGGCTGGTCAGGTGATATCGGGATAGGCGTATCGGTGGCCGCCGGGACCAGGGATGTAGGTGTTGGGGTCGGCGTGAGGGTTGGTTTGGGCGGCATGGGCGTTGGGGTCCCCAGCGGGGGCATGGCGGGGGTGGTGGGCGTTGGAATTCCCAGCGGGGGCATGGCGGGAGTGGTGGGCGTGGGAGTCCCCAGCGGGGGCATGGCGGGAGTGGTGGGCGTGGGAGTCCCCAGCGGAAGTATGGCTGGTGGTGTAGGCGTTGGGGTCGCGGCGGGGAGTATGGGGGTCGGTGGTGGGGCTGTCTTTTCTGGGGCGACTCCCGGCTCTGCGCTGCTCCACCAGGCGATGGTCTCATCCGGCCAATCATCCCGCATCGGCCCCCCCAGGTCGAAGAGCTTAACCTGCTCGGTCCCGTCAGCGTTCATAACCCATATCGACCAGCTCTCGCCTCGGCTGGAGAGGAAGGCTATCCTGTCCCCCGTCGGCGACCAGCAAGGCAGTCCGTCGGCGGCCGGGTTCTCCGTCAGACGGGTCAGGTTGCTGCCATCGAGATTGATGGTGTAAATCTCCCAGTTGCCGTCGCGTTGGGACATGAAGGCCACTTTGTTCCCGTAACCATCGGGGGCGAGGGCGTCGGGAACTTTGGCCACCATGGCCGCTGGTGAGCCAAATTCGTCGATCATAACCAGCCCGCAGTCGCTACCGATACAGCCATTGTAGACGATGCGGCCTTCCGACAGCCAGGTGTGGTGCTTGCCAGAGATGTCGAACATGGTATAAGGCAATGGGTGGCGGGGCGAGTCTTTATTGTAACCTTCCTGGACGGTAACGTCGTTGGTGTCGGAGAGGGAGATCAAGAGGCGATTGCCCTCGGGGGACCAACGGGGGCGGGCGTCGCTGGTGAAGGGGCTGGCATCTCGCTTTTCGCTACCGTCGATTTTCATCACGGTGATAAACTCCTGGCCCGGTATTCCCTGGCCGTCGGCCACGATCAGCCCATCGCTTCGGACGTCAGGTTGACGCATCCCCTCGGCCAGCTTCTGGCGCTCACTGCCGTCCAGGTTGCTGACAAAAAGATCGTAGAGGGCGGCAGGCTGGTGCTCGACCAGGACGGTAAAGATGAGCTTACCAACCATCTCCTGCTCCTCTCCAGGAGCGGTGGGTTTGGGAAGCTCGCCGCCAGGCCCCGGAACGATGATTCTGAGGTACACCCTGGTCCCAAAGGCCGTACCAGCGGGGTCTTGCATCTGCCAGTGACCGGTGTAGATGCCCGGCTCTGGCGGGGCCTGCATGTTAACCCTGATATCGACCTCGGCGCCGGGCGGGACGACGCCCTCCAGCGGTTGGGTGTCCGAAGCGCCCATTTTATCGCCCCCAAGGAAAACCAGGGAGTAGCCTGCTCCCCATTCACAGTCGCCGCTGTTCTTGAGTCGCCAGACCTTTGTAAAGCTCTCGCCGGGCTGTAAAACGGTGTCATCAGGTATGGTCACGTCGGCGACGTAGGAGGCGTCAGGGTTACATTGGGCCAGGGTGATCTCTGGCCCAACCACGCACAGCGTTGCGGCCACGACCAGGAAAATAGTCAGCCTTTTCATGGATAGAACTCCTCCTTTCGTGTGCAAGAGGTGATTATGAGTTAGTTACGGGGTCTTTGATTCCTCTTTTTTTCTACTGTAGGATCGTCGCAGCGTTCGGGGTGAGATCTCGCTGCCGATGCCCACCTCTTGGCCTCGTTTTTTCACAATCAGCCACAAGCCCTGTCTGGTCAGGCGGTGTCCTCGCGCATTCAGGAACAGAGCGGGCTCATCCTTATCTTGCGCCAATTTGGATCGTTCTTTTTCCAGATAGCTTTTCAAGATGGCGTGGAGCTCAGCGTTCAACCTGATCGGCGCTTCCGTGCCCCGTCTGCCCCGCTTGCGGAGACTACCTTCCTCCAGATTCAAGTCATCAACGTTCAGGGAAACCACCTCGCTGGCTTTCAGGCCCTCTATTGCCACCAGCTCCAACAAAGCTCGATCTCTCAGTCGTTTGGGGCTATCGGCGCTGTGTCTGTCGCCCAGCAGAAGTCTCACTTCACTTGTGGAAAGGGTGTCGGGAGGGGCTTTTCTGGCTCTGGGGAAACTTACCCTGACGGTAGGATCATCCTTCAATTTTCCGGTGGCTACCAGGAAGTGAAAGAAAGATCTGACCGCTGCCAGCTTGCGGGCAATCGTGGAAGAAGCGTACTTTCTATCATCCAACCATTGGACGTAGAAACGGATATCTTCTTCGGCAACGTCCGGCCAATCCTGGATTATCTCTCTGTTTTCCAGGAAAGTCAGAAGCTGGGTCAGGTCGTTGCGGTAGGCCGCTACGGTATTAGGAGTGCATTCCCTTTCCCTGACAATCCAGTCGAGGAATTCCTCTATTCTCCCTTGCATCTCTCTCTCTCCTCTCTACGCTGAATGGATCAACCCCGGTGGCTGATTATGTTCATCAAAACTATTATACCATTGTTTGACTTTTAATTCAACCCGGATCGTTGTGAGCCAGCACATTCTTTATAAGTTGTAGGGCTTCCTCTCTGGTGCTCACCTCTCCTGCGGCCTGGGCCTCCCGCACCGTTTCCAGCAGTTCGCCGAGATGTGGCCCCTCCTCCAGGCCAAACTTTTCCATCAAATCGTGGCCGTCGAGCAGCTTGAGGGGAGCGATGGTCTCCGCGTGGCGTTGGTAGTAGGCTGAGAGAAGGGCGGTGGTCATCTCTACCTGTTTCCGCCAGAGAGCAGCTTGCAGGTTGGGGCCCCAGGTAGCCAGATGGTCGGCCAGGTAGAGGAGCAGGGTGTCCACTCCGGCCGGGCCTGTATCGCGGAAGAAACGATAGATAGCCTTACCAGTCAGCGTTGGCTGGGTCGCCAACTGGGGAGGACGCATGTGGTTGGCGATAATGGTGCGCGCCGCTTTTACTTCGTCCGCCCCAAAGCGCAGACGCCTGAGAATCGCTCCGGCCAGAATGGCTCCTTCCCTCTCGTGGCCCAAGAAGCGGATACGCCCCTTTTCGTCGAGGCTGGCGGTTGAGGGCTTGCCCAGGTCGTGCAGCAGAGCCACGATTTTCAGCAGCGTCAGACGAAGGCGGCCATCGACCATAGGTTGTGAGAGGTGAGCGAGGAGCCTTTCGGAGAAAGGATGCAGATTACGAAACGCGATCTGTAAGGCTGCTGTCTGTAGCTCACCCTGGGGCATCAGGCAGGCGCATAGCTTCTCTAGATGCGCTACTGTCTCTAAGGTATGCTCGAAGACGTGGAGATAGTGGGGGGGAGATTGCTCCAGACCTTTGGTGGCCTCCAGTTCGGGAATCAAAGTGGTGAGCAGGCCCACACTGTCCAGGTAACGGAGGTTCCTGGCTGTCTCCGGCTGGGCCACGATCTTGCTTAGCTCGTCGCGGATGCGCTCGGCAGAGACGGAGGTGAGCAAAGGGGCATCGCGTCGTACCCACTCCTCGGTATGGGGGGCGATGGTCATACCCAACTGGACGGCCAGGCGTACCGCCCGCAGGGTACGCAGGGGATCGTCGTGGAAGACCGTGTCGGAGACGGCCCGTACCACTCCGGTGTGCAGGTCTCTTTGTCCCTGGTGAGGGTCGATGAGGCAAAGGGCCTCTGGATCGAAGGCGATGGCGTCGATGGTGAAGTCTCGCAGAGCAAGATCGGCCTCGATGCTATCGCCGCGCAAGCGGGCAAAATCGACCAAAAGACGTTGCCCTTTTTCGTCCCTGAGCACCGCCCGGGCTGTATCGTGCTCCTCATCCAGAGGCACAAAGGCCCCTTTCCAGCGGTCAGCTACCGCTCTGGCCACAGCCATAGCCTCACCTTCGACCGCAAAATCGATGTCCTGGCACACACGACCCAGCAGCCGGTCGCGCACATAGCCGCCGACCAGATAAGCTTTGGCTGAACGATCGCGCAGGAACAGACAAATCTCTTCCACGAGCGAACCGCCGGGCACGATCTCCCCACCGTCGGAGAGTTTTACAGTCATCCTTTTCCTAGCTCTTTGTGCTTATTCGGGCTGTGTGTTGGCCTCAGCGTCTCAGGTAGCGATGTAGCCCCCAACCGACAATCAGCATCCCAAAGGCGGCACGAGCCCACCACAGAGCCAGATCTATTTCCGCCGCGCCGGTGACCGGCAAATTCTGAGTGGTGGCCGGCTGGGTGGCGGCAGGGCCATAAGGGTTATCGCCGGGCGCCTGCGCGGCCGGACTAACAGGCGTGGCCGGGGCCAGCGGCTCGGAGCCAGTCGGTGGGGTTTCGGGCACGGGAGGCGGCTCGGTGGCAGCTACCGGCGCCCACCAGTCAATGCGTTCGGTGAGCCAACCGTGATCGGGGTAGCGCGCTTCGTCGGCGTAGTTCTCTTCTTCCAGTTCGAAGAGTTGGCGCAGACCGGTGCCATCGACCCGCATGACCCATACCGCCCATTCTCCGCTGCGGTCAGATACAAAGGCGATCATCTTTCCGTCGGGCGACCAGGTGGGCAGGCCGTCGTTGGCCGCGTGATTGGTCATCCGTATCATCCTGGTGCCGTCGATCTTCATGATGTAGACCTCCCAGTTATCGTCGCGGCGGGACATGAAGGTCACCCAATCCATGTAGACGTCGGTGGCGATGTCGCTAAGCCCCTCGGTGAGACGGATCGGTTCCATTTTTCCCCGAATGTCGGCCAGGTAGAGACCGCAGTTGCCGTCACCACGCCAATCGCTGCACCCGGTGTAAATGAACAGATAGTCCGATACCCAGACGGGAGATTTGCCGAACAGGGGGGTCGATTCGTAGTGCACCTGGCGGCGTAGTTCCTCGCCCCTGATGCCCTCGATAACGAAAATGGGCCCTACGATGTTCACCCCTCTGGCTGGCGCTCTACACCAGATCTTTTTCCAGGTGGCGTCTCTATCGTGCACGAGGAGGACCCGTCGGCCATCCCAGGCCCAACGCGGATAAGCGTCTTCAGCGAAAGACTGGATCGGATGCTCTTTGCCGTCCAGGTGAACGATGATGAGGCCATCGCGGCTGAAAACCCCTTCCTCATCGTTGGCTACCAGCACCCCTCCACCGTGGAAGTGAGGCTGGCGCGCTCCCATGCTCAAGAACTGTCGGCTCTTGCCGTCTGCGCTGGCTACGTGGAGATCGTAGCCTGGTACAACGTAGCCAGTGTTAAATCTGGAATAGGCGATCCAACCGATCAGGGATGGATCGTCTTCAGGGATAGGGCTCTCGCTGAAGGCCGTGTGGGGCATCAGCATCAGAGCCAAAACACCGGCTGTTAAAACTAAGATGGCGGCTTTCTTCAACATGCTTTGCTCCTTTCTATAATATGTTAGTAGGGAATGCCGTTTCGGTTCGGGGCACTGTTGGCGGTCAGTGCCCCGGAACGCCTCCCCTCCACAAACGTACAGTTCCATCTCGTGGGCAATGTCGGACTGCCTATCCGGTGCCGTTATAGCAAGAGGATGGGCAGGGGCTGGTAATGTTTGCTACCTTGTACTCTATTGTATACCAACTTGGGTAAAAAAGTCAAGAGGGCCTTAATGTGCTTGAAGTGGAACAAATACTTACATCATGTTTCATCTCAAGTGGGGCCGGAGTGAGACCAGGGGTCAGGAGAGCGGGCAGACAGGCTGTTACCACAGACTGACCTGACGTATTACGGCATCTGGTCTGCCAGGGAGGGGATGGGCCTTGATGCGCCAGCTTAGCTCCTCGAAGTCGATAGCGGCAGAGTCCGCTGGAAGAGGGGTGGCCCCTGTGGATAGCAACTCTTCGGTGCCGGGGCTGCCGCCGATGGCAAAGATCAGCCGTTCCTGTTTGCGCCCCCTGATGGCGGTATCCAGGCTGCCGCTCTTTTGGCCGGCCTCGACCACGATGACGGCCCGCGCCAGCCCGCTGATGATCCGATCACGGGCCATTAACTGCCTGGCATGGGGCGGGGTGTTGGGATGCAGCTCGGAGAGGAGGGCGCCACGGGCGGCAATCTCCTCAGATAGTGCCACGTTCCTGCGGGGATGGATAACTCGCAGGCCGGAGCCGAGTATAGCCAGGGTGCATCCCTCTTGAGCCGCCAATGCTCCACGATGGGCGGCGGTGTCTATGCCCAGGGCCAGACCACTGACGATGGTCAGTCCGTGTCGGGCCAGTTCCCGTCCCAGGGTCTCCGCCAGGGCCAGGCTGGCCTCTGTCGGTTGGCGGGCGCCTACGATAGCCACCGCCTGCTCGTCGTCAGGCGATAGTTCTCCCCGCACGAAGAGCAAGGCTGGCGCATCGGACAGCGGGCGCAGATTAGCCGGATAGTCGTCGTCTTCCAGGGTCAACACGGCCAGGCCCTCTTCGTATAGTGATAGCAGTTCATCCTCGATCTGGGGCAGCGAGATGGCCTTGATTCGCTCGGCGATGGCGGACGTCACTCGTGGAACCTGGATTAAATCCGCGCCCGAAGCCTCAAATACGGCCTCGATATGGCCGAATTGTTCGATCAGGCGTCGCAACGTCGCTCCACCAATGCCTGACACCATGCTTAAGGCCAGCCAGTGTGCTTTGCTCATTGCTCTTACTCCGCTGACGATCCTTCCAATCGCCCCAAAAGCTCCCGCACTGCCTCTATCTCCTTTGAATGGTGCGAATGCCCTGCGCTCTATTCGCCTGTCATTCGCTTAGTTGACTATTCTGCTTTATCTCTACCTTCTTCCCACTCTTCAATAGGTGTGGCCTTCTCCCAGTATTGCTCATACAGACTCCGGAAGGGAATGTAGAAAGATGTCTCACCTGCTGCCTTTTCAAAGACTATCTGCGGTGTATATATTCCTGGTGTAGTACTGTAGAAGCTAACATAGCATCTTTCCTCATCTATGATAACAATCCTGAAAGTCGGCAATGCATTATAGAGCCTTACCTCAATGTTGGGATTGAATCGCTCACGAGCATCCTTGAGATCTTTGATGCTGGAGCGGATGTAATCTGCGAACACTTCTTTTGATGTGCCTTCGCGTTCTAGTTCTCTTACATAATCTGAGTCAGGATTCAGCAACAAGAATCGATACTGGCAGTACCGTCGTTTGCGTATGCATTCCCGATATGCTTCCGCTGAACAGACGTATTGAGCCGAGATTCCCATAAGCCAGTAACTTTTTGTAGCTTCTTCAAGTGTTGAGCTACGAGTCTCTTGAGCAATCTTATGTATCGCGACCAGACCAACTCGCTTCGCTTGTTCAAGAAGCAACGGAAAAGGCTGTCTATCTAAGTGCTGACTGGATGGGATGCACAGATCATTGAGAGCGACGGCTTCGGTACTTTTTCCTTCGAGCGCGGCCAGCCGGGCCTGGGCCTCTTCTAATTTTGCGCGCTCGTTGTCCAGGGCATTAGCCAGTTCCAGGGGCACTTTCAGCCCGTAAGTGGCGATCACCTCCTCCAACTGGTGGATGTTCCTGGTGTGTTGTTCGATCAACCTTTTCAGATGTCTTCGTTCCTCTTCCACTCCCATAGCACACGCTCCCTGAAAACCTGACGACTTCGCCCCAGGGACGAATCGATTCACCATTTGCCTTCGACTAATTGTAACATCAATCGCGCTTCCTGGCAACCGCTGACACGGATTACGGTCACGGATTTCACGGAGAAGAGAAAAGAGAGCCACCTACACGACAGGTGCCTGGCACTTCCAAAGTGCCAGGCACCTTTGCTGGTTGCTGCTTTTAGAGGGTCTGGCGCACGCGCTCCCAGATGGGCGGGACGCGGTCCCTGCCCTCCGGGCCGAGCACGACCGGGGCGATACCGGCCATCTCGCACAGGTAGTTGAGGGAGCGCACCTTGTTGCCCACCACGCCGAGCACGTGGTTGCAGGGGAAGGTAGCCAGGAACTCCTCGAAGTCGCAGCGCAGTTTGGCGTGTACGTGGGGCCAGGTAGGGTCGGTCATGGCGTTGAGGGCCTTACGCTCTGCGGGCGGCAGTTCCAGCGCCTCGCCCAGCATGATCGCCATGTAAGGCTGATCGTCCCACAGGCCCAGCCGGGCAAAGGTCATCTCGCCAGGCGCGGCGTCGAACTCCACCGAGGCTCCGCCGGCCTTGAAATAGAACTCCAGGGCCGGGTGGAAGCTGATCTTCTTGAAGTTTTCGGCCGGGTCGTCGCTGCGGGCCGCGTACCAACTGGCGTGGTTGCCGGAATTGCACCAGTCCCACAGGTCGCGATCGGGATGGTAGAGTCGCACGTCCATGAAGAGGGTGGGCAGGCCGCCGCTGATGTACTTCAACATCTGCATGGTCACTGCGGCGTAGGCGTCAGCTTCGGTGGCGCACACGACGGGTTCTTTGGGGCCGTTCCAGTCGTAAGGGTCGTTCATCAGCATTTCCGGCACGTCGCCCAGGCAGACGTGCTCGGTCATCTCCCGCTGACCTTTGAGGCCGCAGAAGTCGAAGCCTTTGTCTTCGTTAACGATCTGCATCGCCAGGTAGAGGCGGATCTGGGTTTTGAGCGTTTCGGGGCTGAGGACGCGGCCGTCGTACTTGAGGCGCTTGCCCAGCAGTTTCTCGAACCACTTGAGGCCCTTTTCTACTTCGGTCTCGTCCACCTCGTTTTCCATCACCTTCACCAGCCAGAGCTGGTCGATCTGGCGGCCGGTGCAGCCTATGGCCTTGATGGTCGGCACCATGTGGAAATAGCCCGTTTCCATGCCCATAGAGTGGCCGCCGTAGATGCCGTAGACCTCGTTACGCATGGTGGTGAGGGCCTGGCTGGCTCTGACCCAGTCAAAGACCTTCTGCTGGGTGGGCTGATCGTCGATCTCGCCCACGATGCGGTGGGTGCGCACCCCGGCCTGACGCAAGGCCCCATCTGTCGCCAACAGGCCCACGTTGCCCGGATACTTGCCCTGGTTGTTGGACAGGCTCAGAATGGGCACGTCGCGGCCCACGCCGTTGACGAAGGGCCAGGCCAGGAAGGGGAAATTCCAGACGTTGTAGCACATGATGATCTGTCTACAACCAGCGCGTCTCAGTTCCTCTCCTACCTTCTGGGCCGTGCGGGTGCTGACGACGATCTCTGAACCGGTGACCACCTCTGGCGCCGACCCATCCCGGTTTTTGACGTTCTTGCGGATTAGCTCTGCCCATTGCTGCACGACGGCCATGTTTTCGGGGTTGTTCCTGGTATAGACGGGCTCGCGCTCGTCATTCAGCATGGCAATGCCAATAGGTGTGGTTCGCATAATATGCTCCTTTCCCTTGAGTTAATGAATGGCCCTTACGATGGGCCTGGGTGACCTAACCTTGTCACCTTTACTTTCACTATTATACAACGAAATAGCGGAATTTGAAAAGCAGATCAGGGGCCTTTCAAAGTAAAGATTCTTGACAAAAAACAGCGCTCATGCTATAATATAACTGTCGTAAGGTACCCCCCCGGAGATAGCATCTCCGGCCCGATGCCCACCCTTTGGGTGGGCTGTCTCTTATTTTGCAGAAAGACTTCGCCCATGGAACGAGTTATCGCCTATATAGATGGGTACAATCTGTACTATGGTCTGCGCGCAAAGAGGTGGAAACGGTTCTATTGGCTGAATATCTAGGAGATGGTCAGGCGTTTGCTGAAACCTGGTCAAACGCTTGAAGCCTGATCAGGTCAGGCGCCGATCATGCGTAATAACTCTGCCTCGTCGATCATAGGCACTCCCAACTGCCTGGCCCTGTCGAACTTGGTGCTGCCGGGGTTTTCTCCTGCCAGCAGGTAATCGGTCTTGCCGGAGACCGAGCCTGTCACTTTGCCTCCGTGTCGCTCTATGAGGTCTTTGGCTGCTTCTCGGCTCATGGAGGGCAGGGTGCCGCTGATAACGAAAGTCAAGCCCTCCAGCGGGCTGGCTTTCTCTTCGATCTCCGGACGTTCGGCCTCCATTTCCATTCGCACCCCGGCCTGGCGCAGTTTTTCGATCAAGGTGCGGTTACGTTCCAGGGAGAAGTATCCCACGATGCTGGTAGCCGTATGCGGACCAAGGCCCTCGATAGCCTCCAGATCTTCCAGAGAAGCGGCCATCAGCGCTTCTATAGACGGGTAGTACCTGGTCAGAAGCTGGGCCACGGTGCTTCCCACAGCGCGAATACCCAGGGCGGTCAACAACCGATCCAGGGGCCTTTTTTTGGATTCTTCGATAGCCGTCAGCAGGTTGTCGGTGCTTTTCTCGGCGAAACCTTCCAGGTTCAGGATATCCTCTCTTTTGAGACGGTACAGGTCCGCCACGTCCTTCAGAAGGCCCTTTTCCACGAAAAGCCTGGCCGTGCGCGTGCCAAAGCCCTCGATGTCCATCGCCCCACGCGAGACGAAATGTTCGACCAGACGCACCAACTGGGCAGGACAGGCGGCATTGATGCAGTAATAGGCCACCTCCCCCTCAGGCTGGACGGCCGGAGAGCCGCAGGACGGGCAGCGGTCGGGCATGTGAAAGACCCGCTCGCTCCTATCGCGCCACTCGACTACCGGCCCGACCACGTAGGGAATGACTTCCCCGGCCCTTTTGACGATCACCGTATCGCCGATGCGGATGTCCTTGCGGGCGATGTCGTCGGCGTTGTGCAGCGTGGCCTGTTTGATAGTCACCCCGCCGACCTCTACCGGTTCCAGGATGGCGTAGGGGTTAAGGCTGCCGGTGCGGCCCACGTTGATGCCGATGTCCAGCAATTTGGTGGTCGCTTCTCTGGCCGGGAATTTGAAAGCGATAGCGCCTCTTGGGGCCTTGCCCACCACCCCGAGCCTTTCCTGGATGGTCAGATCGTTGATCTTAATGACCATGCCGTCGGCTTCGTAGTTGAGTTGATTGCGTTTCTCTATCCAATCCTGGCAGTAAGCAATGACCGCCTCGATGTGGGGCAGAAAAGTTACATCGGGGCAGACCGGGAAGCCCATTTTGCGCAGATAGCTTAACACCTCCCATTGAGTGGAGACGGTCAGGCCCTCGGCGTCGAGGATGGCGTAGGTGAAGAGGCTGAGAGGACGGGCCGCGGCGATGGTGGGGTCTAACTGGCGCAGAGAACCGGCGGCGGCGTTACGAGGATTGGCGAAGGTCCTTTCGCCGGCCTCGGCCTGGCGGCGGTTGAACTCCTCGAAGCGGTCAACAGGCATGTAGGCTTCGCCACGCACCACCAGGCGGGACGGGACCTCAGGGGGCGCATAACCATTCAGGGGCCTGGCACTTTCAAAGTGCCAGGCCCCTCTTATATTACCATCTACCGGGATTTTCAGGGGCAAACTTTTGATGGTGCGCAGATTGGCCGTAATATCTTCTCCCACCTCCCCGTCGCCCCGGGTGGAGCCCTGGACGAAAAGGCCGTTCTCGTAGGTGAGCACCACCGTTAGCCCGTCGATCTTGGGTTCGACCACGTATTCCGGGGCCGGCGTTTCCTCTGGCAAGAGCTTGCTGATGCGCCCCAGCCACTCCCGCACCTCTTCGGCGTTGAAAGCGTTGCTCAGGCTGAGAACGGGCCTGGGATGACGCACCTTTTCAAAGCGATCCAGCGGCTGGCCGCCCACCCGCTGGGTAGGTGAATCGGGCGTGATCAGGGCCGGGTGCTGCGCTTCCAGCTCTTGCAGTTCCCGCAACAGGTGGTCGTACCGGGCGTCGCTGACGACCGGATCGTCCAGAACGTGGTAGCGGTAGTTGTGATAGCGAATTTGAGCCTTTAACTCTTCGATGCGCTCGCGGATGTCGGACACTCTGCTCTCCTTTATCGGCTCTCTTCCGGCTGGCTCTGCTCCCGGCCGGCCGCCTGGAGAGTTACCGGCCCAATGCGCCAGTTGTGGCGCGCCCCTCAAACCCGACGAAGTGCACTGGCTTGACCCCGCCAGCGCCGAATGTCCTTGTTGGGGGAGTGTCGTCAAGGCTGGTTAGGGGCCTTGAGCGCGGGCGAGGAGTCTCAGCGACAGCGACCTCCCTTTTCGGGGAGCATTCGGGGGGAGCAGACGCAGGCGAGGCCAGCAGGGCGCTTTGGTTCAGACGTAGAGCACCGAACTATCGATCTCTTCCAACGAGGCACAGCCGGTCAGGATCATGGCCGAACGTAGCTCGTCGGCATAACGGCTCAGGATGGTGACCACTCCTTCGACTCCACCGCCTACGGCGGCAATAGCCAGGGGGCGACCGACCAGAACGGCATCGGCGCCAAGGGCCAGCATCTTCAGCACATCGGCGCCCGAACGCACGCCCCCATCGGCCAGCAAGAGGAGGTCGCCCTTAACCACTTCGGCGATTTCGGGCAGAACATCGGCTGTGCCTGGGGTATGATCCAGGACCCGTCCTCCGTGGTTAGAGACCACGATGCCCGCCGCGCCGATTTCCAGGGCCAATTCTGCTTCATCAGGGGTCATGATGCCTTTCAGGATAAGCGGCAATTCTATGGAGGCTATGATCTCTTCCCACTCTTCGGCGGTTTTGGGGCCCACCGGTTGGCCGGCCTGTACCATGCCGATGATGCCCGCCGCGTCCACGTCCACCCCTACCGCCCAGGCTTCAGCTTCCTCGGCCTGTCTGATGTGTTCCAGAATACGCTCCCTGGGTCGCGGTTTGATGATGGGAATGCCCCGACCGCCGTGGTCCTTGGTAGTGGTAAGCCCGATCTGGAACAGAGTGGGGTTGGGACCGTCGCCGGTCATGCCCAGGCTGCCCACCGCCGCGCTGCCTCCGATCATCCCTTTGGCCAGTTCTGCTTCGGATATGGCATCGTGCATGTTCAGTCCCACCCCGGCCACCGCCGCCGCCAGGATGGGCATCGAGAGCTCGTGGTCTAAAAAATCAAAGCGGATGTCGGGGTCAGAGGCGGAATGCAAGGTGCGCATGTCAAGCTTGTAGTCGGCCAGGGCTTCCAGGTTAGCCCTGAAAGATGAGCCCGTGCCGATGCTACCCATGCCTGGCATCCATCCGGCGCAGGCCCGCCCGTCGCAGACGCGACAGACCAGACAGGCCCCTTTGAATCTCTCCTTGGCGATGCGGTTCATCTCGTTGATGTCCATGGCTGTTTGTCCTCCATACCTTTCTTTTGGAACGGTCACCGGCCGTTGGTATTTTAACGGTCGAAGTAGATGCTCTTGCCCGTAGCAGAAAGGGGGATGCCCATTACGTAATCGGCGTCGATAAGCCCCATTTCGCGGGCCACCGCTCCGGCCCGGTACATGATGCGATTGTCAACGTTCAGCAACCCGGCCATCTTAGCCGCCGACCCCAGGGCGATACCCATGTCGAGCAGCCGAAAGGCGCATTGGGGGCCCTGGAATTCCCCTTCGTGGGTGTTGATCTTCAGGCATTTCTCCGCTCCACAGGCTCCGCAGTTGAGGCCCACCGGTTTGGCCTCTTTGATGCCGATCAGGATCATGGCCGCCGAATCCCGCACGTTGGCCCCATCACGGTCAAAGTTGCGTTTGCCCGTCCGCTCCCCAAACTCGACCATCTTTTGGGCCAGGGCCGCCAGCTTATCTCCCTCGATGACCTCTATTACCACGAAATCCTGTCCGGCCGACTTGGGCGCTGTTCTGGCGGCGATGGCCATCAGGTCAGCCGCTACCTTCAACTCACTCACGCTCATTTCCTCCTTTTTACTAATTTGCCTGGGCTCTTTGCCTATCTTAACACGAAAAACTGTCTCTGTCAATAAGTGGCGGGCAGGCGGGCAGGCCGGGCTTTTTGCGCCCACTGGGTACACGCCAGTTTGGAGGTAGACATAAACCAAAAGATGTGCTGGAATGAAGGAAAATAGAAGAAATGTTACATTCTATCTAAAACTACTCTAATTAATGCATCTAATCCTAATATATAACTACGCCCTCCAAAGCCTGATACCTGTCCCACACACGCGGCGGCCAGTACCGACTGATGACGAAATCCCTCGCGCTGGTGTATGTTTGACAAATGCACTTCGACTGTCGGCAATCCAAGCGCTGCAATCGCGTCGCGAAGCGCGTAACTGTAATGCGTGAACGCGCCAGGGTTAATCAGCACGCCGTCGAGCTTATCAGCTTTGGCGCGATGCAGTGCATCAAGCATTGTGCCTTCGTGATTCGAGTGCACGATTCGCAATTCGAGGTTATCCGATGCGGCACGTTCACGCAATTGGGCGTTAATGTCCTCCAGCGTTTCGCGCCCGTAAATCTCAGGTTCACGTGTGCCCAGTAGATTCAGGTTGGGCCCGTGGAGTACGAGGATTTTCATCTATCCCTCCAACTTGAGAAAAGCTTTCAGTGAGGCCCCCCTTAATACTTGCAAATTTCTTCCAGAACGCTTAACACTACTGGCCGGGGGACATCGGCCACAATTTCCACCTGGCCGAGAGCCTGGGGCAGAATCCAGCGTAGAGTCCGGCCCCGCTTTTTCTTATCGCTGCCCATCGCTTCCCAGACAGCCGCCGGAGTGGTCTGGCAACCCCTTACCGGCAACCCTAAGCGGGCCAGCAGAGCGGAAATACGTTCCACCAACGCTTCCTCACCACACCCTAAAGCCGCCGCCAGCCGGGCGGCAGCCACCAGGCCGATGCTCACCGCTTCGCCGTGCCGCATCTGGTAGTTGCTCAGCCGCTCCAGGGCGTGCCCGACCGTGTGGCCCAGGTTGAGCACGGCCCGCCATCCCTGCTCGAAGGGGTCTTCCTCCACCACGGCAATCTTGACGGCCAGCGCCCGGCGGATCACTTCCCCCCAATCTTCTATCTGGCCGGCTTCCAGCTTCTCAAAAAGTGCCGCATCGCCGATGACGGCCGTCTTGACCACCTCAGCCAGGCCGCAGCGCCATTCCTCCTCCGGCAGCGTGTTCAATACCGAGGGGTCGATCGCTACCAGGGCGGGCTGCTTGAAAGCCCCGACCAGGTTCTTGCCCTGGGGCAGATCTACCCCCGTCTTGCCTCCCACACTGGCGTCCACCATAGCCAGCAAGGTGGTGGGGACCGACACAAAGGGCAGGCCGCGCATGTAGGTGGCGGCGGCAAACCCGGCCACGTCTCCCACCACCCCTCCTCCCAGGGCCAGCACCACCCCGCTACGGTCCAGGCCGCTTTCCAGAAAGCGCTGGTAAAGCCAGGCTACCGTTTCGAGCGTCTTGTAGCGTTCGCCGTCAGGAATGAGGCAGGGCTGAGGGTTAAAGCCAGCGGCGCGCAGGGCTTCCTCCACCACTTCCCCATAAAGCGGCCACACCGTCGGGTTGGAAACCACCGCCACTGTGATTTCTGCCACCCCTTTTTCTCGACCTCCCGCCCAGATGGCAGGCAGCAGCTCCCCCAGGTGGGCCAGCAGTCCTTCCCCCAGGTGGATGGCGTACTCTCCGCCGGGGAAGCGCACAGACAAAATCGCTTCCGTCTGTCCGGTAGAACACCCAGTCCCCGAAAGTGCCGCGCACCCTTGGAGGTGCACGGCACTATGAGAGTGCCGCGCCCCAGTCATGAATACTTTTTGCCAGAGGGCGATCACTTGCTCTGCGGTTTCATCCACCGTCAGGCCGGTAGTGTCGATCTGGTGAAGGATGGCTTCATAAGCAGCCCGCCGCCGGGCCAGCAGGCGTTCTATTTCCCGCTTCCGCTCGGGGCTGGCCAGCAGAGGCCGATCGTCGTTTGCGGCCAGGCGGCGCAACATTTCCTCCACCTGGCAGGTCAGGCAGATTACCAGGCCGCTATCTGACATGCGGCGGCGGTTTTCTTCATCGATCAAGGCTCCTCCGCCGGTAGCAATGACCAGCCCCCGGCGGGCGCTTAACTCCCGGCACAGCCCGGCTTCCAGGCTTCGGAAGTGAGGCTCCCCCTCTTGGGCAAAGATGGAGGCGATGCTCTTGCCTGTGCGGGCTTCTATTTCGGCATCCATGTCTACAAAAGGGCGTCCCAGGCGCCGGGCCACTTCACGCCCTACGCTGCTCTTGCCTGTGCCCATAAAGCCGGTGAGGATGATGTTGGCAAAGTGTCCCCTGATAGGGGACACGGCAGGTACTTCACCCTTATGATCCATTCGTTTATTCGCTTTCTTATTTTCGGGTGGTCCCCCTCTTTCGTGTTGATGACTTTTCTCTACCGCAGAGCACGCAGAGTTCGCAGAGATTTATCAATTTTCTCAGCGTTCTCGGCGGTCTCTGCGGTAAAATGGCAAGTCGGGTTTGCCTCAACGCAATTGGGGGAGACTACCTATTTTCGCCCATTCGTGTTTTCATTTCGGTCAGGCTATCTCCGCCGAGCTTTTCCCGCAGGGCCTCGGCCAGCACCCAGGCCACCATCGCCTCCCCCACCACGGCGGCGGCCGGTACCGCGCACACATCGGAACGCTGGTACTCGGTGGTTACCGCCCGGCCAGTGCGCATATCCACCGAGCGCAGAGGGGTGAGGGTGGTGGGAATAGGCTTCATGGCCGCCCGCACGATCAAGGGCAGGCCGTTGGTCATCCCGCCCTCCAGCCCGCCGGCGCGGTTGGTGCGGCGAACGGCCAACGTTCGTTGTGTCGGGCCGTTTTCGGTGGGGAAAAACTCGTCGTGCACCTCCCGGCCGCGCCGCCGGGCGTTCTCGAAGG
>CAZYHC010000041.1:0-46191 GCA_964646625.1 uncultured Anaerolineales bacterium | reverse complement strand
AAAAGCTCGCCAGCAACCCGATAACGTCAACTATGGCCTGGTGGGCTATCCGGTGTTGATGGCCTCCGACATCACTCTCTACAAAGCCAACGCCGTGCCGGTGGGTGTCGATCAGGCTCCTCACCTGGAGTTTACCCGCGAGATTGTGCGTACCTTCAACTACCATTTCGGGGAGGTTCTGGTTGAGCCGGAGATGAAGCTCACCGACGTTCCCAAGGTGCTGGGCACCGATGGGGTCAATAAAATGAGCAAATCGCTGAACAACCACATTGAGATAGCTTCCACGCCGGAGGAGATCATGAAACGGGTGATGACCATGGTGACCGATCCGGCCCGTCAGTACCGCAACGACCCCGGCCACCCTGAAATCTGTAACGTCTTCTCCCTGCACAAGTTCTTTGCTCCCGAAGCGAACAGAATCGCGCAGATCGAGGAGCAATGTCGCCGGGGCACCATCGGCTGTGTGGAGCACAAGAAGGAGTTTGCCAGAGACCTGGCGGACTATTTTGCCCCCTTCCGGGCCAGGCGAGAAGAGTTTGCCGCCGACCCCGATCGCGTCTGGGACGTTCTGGCCGACGGGGCCGAACGGGCACAAGCCCTCGCCAGAGAGACTATCGCCGAGGTCAAGGCCGCGGTGGGACTGCCCTGAACGCCAGCGGACGACCGGAAAAATAAAGAGAGGTGCCTGGCACTTTGGAAGTGCCAGGCACCTTTGTCTATTCTTCGTAGACGCTGGCCCCGCCGAACAACGTACCGACCCACACCCGTCCCTCAGCATCGACGGCCAGGGCCTGGATGTCGGTATTATCGGCCAGGCCGTCGGCGGTGGTGTAGGTCCGCCAGGTCTGGCCGTCGAAAAGGCTGACGCCCCCCATCGTGCCCAACCAGACCCGGCCCTCCTCATCGACGGTTACGGCCCGGACGTTGTCATCGGCCAGACCATTCTCCGTGGTAAAGGTCTGCCACGACCGGCCGTCGAAGAAACTGGCCCCCTTGAAAGTCCCCAACCAGACGTTGTCCCTTGCATCCACAGCGATGGCCTGGACAATGTTATGAGCCAGGCCGGAATTATCGACGTTATAGGTAGACCAGGCTCCGCTGACGGGATCGAGGACACAGGCTCCCTGGTTCCTGGTGCCGACCCACACCCGCCCTTTGGCATCCGTGGCTACGGCCTGGACGTTGTTCTCGGCCAGACCGTCATCCGTGGTATAGGCTCTCCAGGTCTGGCCGTCGAAGTAGCCCAGCCCCCCATCCTCGGTGCCGACCCAGACGTTGCCGCCCGAATCGACGGCGATAGAAGTCACCCAAACGCCAGGCAGGCCCTCGGCCGTCGTATAGGTGATCCACGATTGGCCGTCGAAACGGCTGACCCACGAGCCGTAGATACCAAACCAGACCGCACCGTTTTCATCGACGGCTATAGCCCGGACGTTATCGCCGTGCATGTAGGTCTCCCACTTTGCGCCGTCGAAGTAAGTGGCTCCCTCTGAAGTGCCCAGCCACACCCCACCCCTGGCGTCGGCGGCGATGGCGGCCACGTGGTTAGCGGGCAACTCGTCCTGAAGGTAATGATAGTCCCATTCCTGGCTATCGAAATGGCTCAGCCAGCCGCCGTAACCCCCAACCCATACCCCTCCTTCGTCGTCAAAAACCAGGGCGTGGACGATGTCGTCAGGCAGGCCCTCGGCGGTAGTATAGGTCTGCCAGCTTTGGCCGTCGAAGTAGCCCAGGCCCTCACGGGTGGCGGCCCACACCCGGCCATTGTCGTCCACGGCCAGGTCATAAACCGTGCCGTAGAAGTAAAGCGTCCACATCCCGTCCAGGTCTAATCGGTTCAGCCCCTGGCCTACAGTGGCGAACCAGACGTTGCCTTCCTCGTCGGCCACGATGTCCGTGATGTCCAACCCACTCAGACCTTCTTTCTGGGTATAAGTGCGCCACGTCTCTCCATCGAAAACACTCACCCCACCGGCCTCTCCGAAACCGCTCCAGGTGGCGGCCCACACCCGTCCCCTGTTGTCCAGGGCCAGCACCAGCCCCGTGGAGACAGGCAGGCCGTCCGCCTCGGTGTAGGTGTGCCAGTTCTGGCCGTCGAAGGCCCTGATCCCATCTCTGGTGATGGTCCACACATTCCTGGTCCTATCTATCACCCACAGGCGGCCATCCGAGCGCCGGGTGGTCAGGATGGCCGCATAGTTGTCCTCGATGGCCTCTACGGTGGAGGGATAGGTTGTCCAGGTTTGGCCGTCGGTGCGGGTCACCTGGTCGCCGTAGTGAGCCGACCAGCGCTCGCCTTCGCCGCCTGTGCCCAGCCAGGCCTGGCCCTGGCCGTCGAGGGCAATGGCCGTGACGTTGTGATGGGGCAGCCCCTCGGCGGTGGTATATTTCGTGTAACGGCCATCGGTGGTATCCATGATAATCAGGCCCCCGTCGGTGCCGGCCCACAGGTACGGATCGTTGAAAACCAGGGTGTTGATTCTACTTACGTGGGTGTAAGTCTGCCAGGAGCCATCCGACTCCGCCAGGAGACCAGCCGCCGGAACGAGAACCAAAGTGACAATCAACAGGATGACACTCAAACTCTTCATGTTCTCCCTTCCCTCATGTGCCATTGCCTTGTCCTAGAGTTTTGGTGTCTTCGTGGTAGCAAACTAAACAACGAACGTTAGACCACCAAGCCACGAAGACACTAAGAAGATAAATCATTGGCAAGTTTTTCCTGATATGAATATTATATCACGCCCGGCCTTCACAGACAAGGCGATATCCCTTCTTGACTTTACCACACTCGTGACCTCACTCCAGGCAAAATCAAAAGGTTATAAAAATTTTTAACCAAAATATAATCTTTTTATGTCAACAAAGCCTTGACAAAACCTGAATTTCATGTTATACTTGTTATATAGATATAGATAATGACAACGCAGCGGCAGTTGCAATGTTGTCTCAATATAATGCCGTTCTTTTCCTTGGGCAGGAAGAGGGCGGTTTTTTTACCACTCTCTTCAGTATATTACACAAAGGGAGGAGCTAAAATGAAAAAGTATTTGATAGCCTTACTGTCGATAGCCCTGCTGTCCCCGTGGGTCGGTTCCGCCCCGCCCACGGAGGCAGCCCAGTCCCCACCAGGTGCCTGGCACTTTGGAAGTGCCAGGCACCTCGATAAGCAGCGGGCGCTGGACGCCTACATGAAGATGCCCCTGTACTTCATTGTCAACCAGGGGCAGGTAGATGAGCGCGTCGGCTACTACGCCCAGGGCAATGGACACTCCATCTACTTCACCGCCGAGGAGGTGGTCGTGGCCCTGGACGAAACCACCCTGCGGATGCGCTTCGTGGGGGCTGAGGCTACCCTACCGCTCGGCGCGGAGAGGACGGAGGCCAAAGTCAACTACTTCATCGGGAACGATCCGGCGCAGTGGCAGACGAACGTCCCCACCTACGGGGAGGTGGTCTACCGCGACCTCTATCCGGGCATAGACCTGCGCTACGAGGGACAGACGGGGGCGCTCAAGTACACCTTCGAGGCGCAGCCTGGGGCGGACGTTTCCCAAATCCGGCTGGCCTACGGGGGCGCGGCGGGGTTGCGCCTGGACGAAGAGGGCAACCTGCTCATCCTGGCCGGTGGGAGCGAGTTGAAGGACACGAAGCCCTACGCCTACCAGGAGATCGGCGGGCGGCGGGTAGAGGTGGACGTAACCTTTGTGCTACACGGGGTGCGTACCTATGGCTTTGCGGTGCAGGGCGACTACGACCCCCGCTATCCGCTGACTATTGACCCCACCCTGGTCTACTCCACCTACCTGGGGGGAAGCGGTGATGACTATGGCAATGGCATCGCCGTGGATGGGACCGGCCACGCTTACGTGACGGGAGATACTGATTCTAACAACTTCCCCACCACGGCGGGAGTCTTCGACGCCACCTATGGTGGCGGTGTGTGTTCACCCGCTCGCCCCTGCAAGGACGCCTTTGTCGCCAAGATAGACACCACGCAGAGCGGCACTGCCTCCCTCATCTACTCCACCTATCTGGGGGGGAGCGGTGATAGCAGTGATGACTCTGGCTATGGCATCGCCGTGGATGGGACCGGCAACGCTTACGTGACGGGAGAGACCTGGTCCACCGACTTCCCCACCCAGAACGCCTACCAGGGAGACCAGGGGGGCATTGATGCCTTTGTCACCAAACTCAACGCCGCCGGGAACGCCTTGCTCTACTCCACCTACCTGGGAGGGGGCGGTAGTGACTGGGGCAATGGCATCGCCGTGGATGGGGCCAGCCACGCTTACGTGACGGGAAGGACTTATTCCACCGACTTCCCCACCCAGAACGCCTATCAGGGGACTTGTGGTGGGTGTACCACTGACTCTGATGCCTTTGTCACCAGGATAGACACCATGCAAAGTGGCGTCGCGTCCCTGATCTACTCCACCTACCTGGGGGGTAGCGCTGATGACTATGCCAAAGACATCGCCGTGGATGGGGCCAGCCACGCTTACGTGACGGGAAGGGCTGATTCCAACGACTTCCCCACCCAGAACGCCTATCAGGGAAACCAGGGGGGCATTGATGCCTTTGTCACCAAGATAGACCCCACACAAAGCGGCGCCGCCTCTCTACTCTGCTCCACCTACCTGGGGGGAGACAGTTTTGATGAGGGCTATGGCATCGCCGTGGATGGGGCCGGCAACGCTTACGTGACGGGAGAGACCTGGTCCGACGATTTCCCCACCCAGAACCCCTATGATAATAGCCTGGGCGGGAGCAAGGACGCCTTTGTCACCAAACTCAACGCCGCCGGGAACGCTCTAGTCTACTCCACCTACCTGGGAGGGAGCGATTATGACAGTGGCCGAAGCATCGCCGTGGATGGGGTCGGCCAAGCTTACGTAGCGGGAAGGACTTATTCCACCGACTTCCCCACCACGGCGGGGGCCTTCGACACGACTTGCGGCACCGACGGCAACTGCGACTTTGACGGCTTTGTGCGCTACCTCGACGCCTTCGTGGTCAAAGTGAGCACCAGCGGCACGGGGCTGGTCAATTCCACCTACCTGGGGGGGAGCGGTGAGGACGGGGGCGGGGGCATCGCCGTGGATGGGGCCGGCAACACTTACGTGACGGGATATACTGAGTCCACTGACTTCCCCGCGCAGAACGCCTATCAGGGAGACCAGGGGGGCGATGATGCTTTTGTCACCAGGCTCAGCGTGCCGCTGTACATCGGCAAGAGCGGCTTCCCTGACCCGGTGCTTCCCGGTGGGCTTATCACCTACACCATCACCGTGACCGAAACAGGTGGCATATCCGACACCACCGGAGTCCAGGTGACGGACACCGTGCCTGCCAATACTACTTGCTGCGCTTCTATCGGCCAGGGCGGTGCGCTGGTCGGCAACGATGTGGTGTGGACTGGCAAGACGGTGCCCAAAGCTTCGAGCCTTGATCTGACCTTCGTGGTCACGGTCGGGCAGGTGCCCAGCGGGACGATCATCACCAACGACGCCTACCGGGTAGTGACCAGCACCCTGGGAGTGACTACCTGCCTGGGCAGCGCAGTGAATACCACAGTGAAAAAACCGGCCTTGAGCATCGGCAAGAGCGACTTCCCTGACCCGGTGGCTCCTGGCGGCCTGTTGACCTACACCATCACTGTGGCCGAAACAGATGGCATATTTGACGCCACCGGGGTGCAGGTAACCGATACCGTGCCCGTGAGTACCACCTGCTGCGCCGCTATCGGCCAGGGCGGTACGCTGGTCGGCAACGACGTGGTGTGGAGCGACAAGACGGTGCCCAAAGGTTCGAGTATTGATCTGACCTTCGCGGTCACGGTCAACCAGGTGCCCAGCGGGACGATCATTACCAACGACCGATACCGGGTGGTAACCAGCACCCTGGGAGTGACCACCGGCCTGGGCAGCGCGGTCACTACCAGGGTGTCTACGGAGTCAGAAGGACCGCCCACAGTTTACCTGCCGCTCATCTGGAAAAGCGACGGCACCACGCCCTGAAAGCCGGGCATAGCTATAGTTTCTGCTCCAAACCCAACGGGCGAGGTTATAGGACCTCGCCCGTTTTTGATATGAGGTGCCTGGCACTTTAGAAGTGCCAGGCACCTGAGTTTGACAGCCCTCGCCACTTCAACTAAACTATAAGCACTACACTACAAGCTGTGAGGGATCATGGAAGATAGACGTTACCGCGAGGCGCTACACTACATTGAATCGTTCATCACTGGCCCGGCGCTGCTGCCTGGCCTGAGCCGCCAGGAACGCCTGGAGCGGATGCGAGTGCGCATCCCGCGGATGCGGTACTTTCTGCGGCTCTTGGGCGAGCCGCAGCTCAAGTATCACACCATCCACGTGGGAGGCACGTCGGGCAAAGGGTCCACTGCGGCCATGCTGGCCTCGATCTTACAGGCGGCCGGGTACAGAACGGGATTACATACCACGCCCTACCTGCAAACGCCGCTGGAGAAACTGGTGGTGGACGGTGACTGCATCTCGCCGGGCGGTTTGGCCGACCTGGTCGAGGCTTGTAAACCGGCCATCGAGCGGATGAAGGCCGAGAGCCCCCTGGGTCCGCCCAGTTACGGCGAGGTATGGGTGGCCCTTACCTACTCTTACTTTGCCCGCTCTCAGGTCGATTTTGCGGTCGTCGAGGTGGGAGTGGGCGGTCGATACGATTGCACCAATATCATCGAACCGCTGGTTTCGGTCGTCACCAGCGTCGATTTTGATCACACCGACCCCCTGGGCGAGAGTCTGCCGGAGATCGCCTGGCACAAGGCAGGCATCGTCAGAAAGGGCATCCCCCTGGCGACAGCCGCCCATCAGCCCGAAGTGCTCGAAGTCCTGCGGCGGGAGTGTGAATGGCAGGGGGCTCCGCTTTTACAGGTCGGGGAGGATACCCGTTACGAGGTGCGCCACCTGGGCCTCGATGGCAGCCGCTTCGATTTCTGGGGCCTGGATGGGACGAAGTGGTCTGACCTGCACCTGCCCCTGCTGGGGGAGCATCAGGTGACAAACGCAGCCGTGGCCCTGACCGCCATAGAGGCGCTGGGCAGATTCGGGCGCGTGGAGGTCCCCCGCTTGGCGGTGCGGGCCGGGTTAGAGCAAGTCCGCTTTCCCGGCCGGCTGGAGATCGTGCAACACAGACCATTGGTGGTGCTCGACGGCGCCCACAACCCGGATAAAATGCGCAGGCTAAGCCTGGCCCTGGAAAGGCTATTCTCGTACACGCGTTTGATTTTGGTGATCGGCATAATCGCCGCCAAGGATTTCGCTCAAATCGTGTCCATTATCGCACCCCTGGCCGATTCGATCATCGTCACTGCCCCCCGTGTGCCAGGCAAAGACCCCGTCGATCCGGCTGAGATCGCCCGTTTTATCCGCGACCAGGGGCTTTGTGACGGAGAGGTAACCTGCCAGCCTGACCCCTTCGAGGCCGTGGATCGTGCCCGCGCCCTGGCTGGCCCCGACGATCTGGTGTGTGTGACCGGCTCGCTCTACCTGCTGGGCGAGGTGCGCAGTGTATGGAAACCGGCCTTTACTCAGCGGGGAGATTGAATGGCGAATGATACGAATGATTCACAGATTGCGCTATATTCGCCCCTCTTGTGACGTGTTTGCAAAGGACTAGACCCTTGTGATATAATGGAGCAGAGAGAGCGATAAGTGTTTCTAGCGAGGAGGGTAGTACAATGGCCCAACTGAGTCCCAGAGTTAAACAAAAGGAGCGAGCAATATATGCAATCAATATTTAGCTTCATAAAAGGTTTTTTTTGTGGCTTCATGGCAGGGGGGGTGTTGGGTTTGCTTTTGGCTCCCCGGCCGGGGATCGAGACCCAACGCCTGATAAAGCAAAGGATCGACGAGATCATCACCGAAACGCAGCGAGCCGCCGAAGAGGAGAGACGAAGGTTAGAAGAGGAGTTCGCAGCGGCTAGGGGGGTTAAACGGAAGATGGAAGAGGAGACCGATGAGCTTGAACTCATCACGCCACACCCGCCACTCAAAATCAAGATTAAACGGCAGGCGGAAGGCGGCAAAGGAGACTCATGAAAGGAAACTGGCCCGTTGCCGGGCGGCCTCAAAGAGGATGACGGTGGCGGCCATTGCCACGTTTAACGACTCTGCCCCGCCCTGCATAGGGATGGCTATCCGCTCGTCGGCCAGTCGTTCCGCCTCCCGGCCCGCTCCCTCTGCCTCGCCGCCCACGATGAGGGCGGTGGGCCCCGTCCAATCGATCTGGTGGTACATTTTTTCTGCGCGCGGGCTGGCCAGGAAGACCGGGCGTCCCTCCAGGGCTTTCTTGAGTTGAGGCCAGGACAGAGCCGAGATAGGCAAACGGAAGTGTGCCCCCATCGCTCCCCGCACCACTTTGGGATTATAGATGTCTACCGTCCCCGGCGCGACGATGGCCCATCCCACCCCGGCGGCTTCGGCGGCACGCAGAATGGTCCCCAGATTGCCCGGCTGGCGCACCCCGTCCACGACCAGGATGAGCCCGGGCTGAGAAGGAGGGGCAAGCTCGACGAAGGGCACCACAGCCAGAATGCCCTGAGGAGTGACCGTATCCGAGATGGTCCTCATCACGTCCGCGCTGACGGACCAGATTCCAGCGGTCGAGTCCGGCATTTTCTCCAGCAGAGGACGGGCGTTCTCGGTATAAAAAACGAGAGCGGGTACAACGCCCGCTCTTAACGCTTCCTCGATCAGGCGCCCCCCCTCAACAATAAACCGTCTTTCCCGCTGGCGGCTCCGACGATGGTAAAGGGAACGCACATATTTAACCTTCTCGTTGGCCGTGCTGGTTATCATCTCCTCTCGGCTCAAACAGTGCCTTTGGCCACCTCAACCAGGCCAGCGAAAGCCTGGGCATCGTGGACGGCCATATCGGCCAGGACTTTGCGGTTAAGGGCTATACCAGCCTGCTTGAGACCGAACATGAACCGGCTGTAGGATAGGCCATTCTGTCGAGTCGCCGCGTTTATGCGGGCGATCCAGAGCCGCCTGAAATCCCGTTTGCGCGTCCGACGGTCACGGTGGGCGTACCACAGCGATTTCAGCATGGCCTCGTTAGCCCTCCGGAAGAGGGCGTGTTTTGTCCCTTTCTGCCCTTTGGTTAGTTTGAGCACCTTTTTATGGCGTCTGCGGGCTCTGGGACCTCCTTTCACTCTCGGCACTTTACAACACCTCTTTCTGTGAAAATTATAGTTGTCAGGATAATAGCCTGGCGCTCCAGGGATATGCACATCCCGAAGGGAGAAAGGTCGTCCTGGCTACTTCTTCTTTATGTATGGAGCCAGTCTTTTAACCCGCTTTTTCTCCCCCGAGGTAGTGACCTCATGCATCTTGGAGAACATACGTTTGGCCCGGGCCGATTTCCTGCGGCGCAAATGGCTTTGGCCGCCTTTGGTCCGCACCAGTTTGCCCGAACCAGTATACTTGAACCTTTTAGCTGTGGCTTTATGAGTTTTCATCTTCGGCACTCTACTCACCTCCCAGATAGTTGATCACGCTAATCAACCTCCCGCAGGGTGAACCCGCGGGAGAATTTACAGTCTCCATCATAACATCATAAAGTGGAACTGATCCGCCTATTTCTTCTTGCTGGCCGGACTGAGGATCATGAGCATACTGCGGCCATCCATACGGGGTTTTTGCTCCGCCATGGCCACGTCCTCTAAGTCAGCCGCAATCTTATCCAGCAGTTCCCGTCCGATGTCAGGGTGGGTGATCTCTCGTCCCCGGAAGCGGACGCGTACTTTAACTTTAGAGCCCTCCTGGATAAAACGACGGATGTCTCTACACTTGTAGGCGATGTCATGTTCACTTGTCTTGGGCCGTAAGCGGATCTCCTTGATATCCGCCATCTTAGCCCGCTGGGCCTTTCTGGCCTCCCTCTCTTTTTTGGCCCGCTCATAGATATATTTGCCATAGTCCAGCAAACGACAGACCGGAGGGTCGGCATTAGGCGCCACCTCAACCAGATCAAGTCCACGAGCCTGGGCCTCGCGTAGCGCGTTCCCAACAGGCATGATCCCTAATTGCTGACCTGTTTCGTCAATTACCCGCACTACCTTGGCCTTGATTCTTTCATTAACACGTTGTGTTTTACCGCTAATCTTTACACCTCACCTCTTGATAGACCTCCGCCCTCGGAGGTCTTATAGCTTGAAGCTGCCTTTTCAAGAAATCGTCCCTGCGCGCTTATTGGCCACGGGCCAATTCCTGCTCAATACACTTCAGTTTGTAAATATATCACATTTATGCGTAGAAGTCAAATGCTCCAAAAGAAGATCTGAAGCGAGAGCACGGTGAGCATGATCCCCCCATTTGAAATTTGTGGCAAGATCAAGTACAATAGGGGTACGCTCAAGGGCGTACCTCTGTTTGTCTCGATACTGATGCTAAAGGAGAAAGACAATGGCTGAACATAATGGTGATTTGGAACGGTTGCGCCACTCTACGGCGCACGTGATGGCTCAGGCCGTGCTGGAGATGTTCCCGGAGGGCAAGCTGGCCTTCGGGCCGCCCATCGAAGATGGCTTCTACTACGACTTCGACCTGCCCCGCACCCTGACGCCGGAAGACCTGCCCGAAATCGAGGCCCGGATGAAGCAGATCGTCAAGGGCCAATACCCCTTTGTCCACCAGGATGTCGAGGTTGAGGAGGCCAGGGAACTGTTTGCCAACCAGCCTTACAAGCTGGAGCAGATCGACCGCCTGATGGCCGGCGAAACGCTCGAAGAGGAAAAAGCCCTCAGCGAAGGGGCCGAAAAACTATCCATCTACACCCACGACTCGTTCACGGACCTGTGCCGCGGCCCACACCTGGCCGACACAGGCCAGATCAACCCCGATGCGGTTAAGTTGCTGCGGGTAGCGGGCGCTTACTGGCTGGGCGATGAGCGTAACCCGATGCTGCAACGCATCTATGGCACGGTCTGGCTCACGACAGAGGAGTTGGAGGATTATCTGCATAAACTGGCGGAAATCGAGCGCCGCGACCATCGCCGCCTGGGCCGGGAGCTTGACCTGTATAGCACCCACGAGGTAGGCGGGGCCGGCCTGATCTACTGGCACCCCAAAGGCGCGCTGGTGCGGGAGCTCATCGAGAACTTCTGGCGCGAGGAGCATCGTAAGCACGGCTATGATATCGTCTACAGCCCCCACATCGGCAAGGCCGACCTGTGGCAGATCAGCGGGCACCTGGATTTCTACCAGGAGAGCATGTACGCCCCGATGGATGTCGATGGGGTGGACTACCTGCTCAAGCCCATGAACTGCCCCTTTGCCATCCTGATATACAATACGAAGACCCGCAGCTATCGAGATTTGCCCTTGCGCTGGGGCGAGTTGGGCACGGTCTACCGCTACGAACGCTCTGGGGTATTACACGGCCTTTTGCGAGTCCGAGGTTTTACCCAGGATGACGCGCACATATTCTGCCGCAGCGATCAACTCCAGGCGGAGATCATTGGGGTTATAGAATTATCGCAGCACATGTTGAGCGCGTTCGGCTTCGAGGACTACCTGATCGAGCTGTCGGTGCGCGATCCGGCCCACAAAGATAGGTACATCGGCGAAGACAGCCGTTGGGAACTGGCTGAAGGGGCCCTGGAGCAAGCCCTGGAGACCACGGGCTTGGAATACAAGACCATGCCCGGCGAAGCCAAGTTCTACGGCCCGGCCATCGACATCAAGATGAAAGACGCCCTGGGACGCGGCTGGCAAGGGCCAACCATCCAGGTAGACTTTAACCTGGCCGACCGCTTCGACATTAACTACGTGGGCCAGGATGGACAGGAGCACCGCGTGGTGATGGTGCATCGCACCGTGCTGGGTTCGATGGAGCGGTTCATGGCCTGTCTGGTAGAACAGTACGCGGGCGCCTTCCCGGTCTGGCTGGCCCCGCTACAGGTGATGATTATCCCCATCGCCGACCGACACCTCGACTACGGGCGAGTCGTGCTGGAAAAGCTGCAAACCGAGGGCTTGCGGGCCGCAATTAATGACTCCAGCGACCGGATGCAGGCCAAGATCCGGGATGCGCAGGTGCAGAAGATACCGTACATGCTGGTCATCGGCGACCGGGAGAAGGAGAACGGCACGGTGTCGGTGCGCTTGCGCACGGAGGAAGACCTGGGAGCCAGGCCGCTCTCTGAGTTTATCCAGATGGCCGTCGCGGTACGTGACAGGCGGCTCAGCAATGAACTGTATCTGCCCTGATGAAAGCTCAGGGGCCTGGCCCTTTGGAAGGGCCAGGCCCCTGGCCTTAATAGATGACCAGCCCCAGGATGGCCGCTCCCAGGATGGTCAGCGCAGGGTGGACCTTCAGGAAGGCCACTGCCGCGAAGGTCACGAGCATGATAAGGGCCGTGTCCCACGAAGTGATCGATCTGGGGAAAATTTCGTAGACCACCAGAGCCATGAGAGCCACCACTGCTGGCCGCACAGCCTTGAGGGTGGCCTGGACTTGGGGAACATCCTTGTACTTGAGAAAGAAGGCGGCCATGACCAGCATCAGGATCATGGAAGGGGCCGCTATGCCTAACACCCCCGCCAGGGAACCGGACACCCCGGCCAGCTTGTAGCCCACGTAGGCCGACATCTTGATGGCGATAGGGCCTGGCAGGGAGTTGCCCATAGCCAGAGCATCGACAAACTCCTCGGTGGTCAGCCAGCCGTGAACGTCCACAACCTCCTCCTGGATGAGCGGGATCATGGAAGGCCCTCCACCGTAGCCAAAGATGCCAACCTTAGCGAAAGCGAAGAAGATACGCCACAATAAAGCCATGTACATTTACCTCTCACAAATTACTGAGTTGATGTCTTCCTTCTGCGGCGACGGCGCGAGGAGCGGGGATAGCTCTTTTTCGGTTCTGTCTGGGGCTGCACCTCACTAACGGCCACCTCGACGGTCACCTCGCTTTCCAACTCCACTTCGACCGCCTCTTTAAGAACGTTGAGACCGACGACCTTGCCCCGTCCGTGCTGGGTGACGATCATCTCGCCGACCTTGGGCAGCTTTTGCTTGGTCTCGCAATAATGGTCATTCTCGTAGGCCAAACAGCACAGTAAACGCCCACACAAACCGGATATCTCCATCGGGCTAAGGGGCAGGTCCTGCTGTTTGGCCATTTTTATGGAAACAGGGCTGAACTCGCAGAGATAGGAGGAGCAGCACAAAGGACGACCGCAAGGGCCAAGCCCCCCCAGCAGTTTGGCCTCGTCGCGCACCCCTATCTGGCGCAGCTCGATCCTGGTTCTGAAGATTTTAGCCAGATCACGGACCAACAGCCGAAAATCGACCCTTTTTTCGGCCGTGAAGTAAAACACCAGACGGCTCCCGTCGAAACTGTACTCGGCCTTGACCATTTTCATAGGCAGATTGTACTCGGCCACTTTCTCCCGACAGCGAGCCAGGGCCTCCTGTTCGCGATCCCGGAAAGTTTGCATCTGTACCAGATCCCAGGCCGTGGCCCGACGCACCACCGGCTTCAACTGGCCCACCACCTCTTCGTCCGATATCTCGCTGGGAACGGTGCTTACCCGTCCTACCTCTCGTCCACGAGCCGTTTCCACCACGACATAATCGCCCGCTTCCAGATCCTCGAAACCATGGGGATCGAAGTAATAAATCTTGCTAACGGGCTTGAATCGAATACCTACTACTTTGGGCATTGTATATCCAGAAAGCTAACGCGCTTTCGCCTCCTTACTGATTAATCTATCTAAGTGAGTTCTCTAAGCTGGGGCTGGTATGGTAGCTTCAGCATCAAACCCTCCAGGGCCAAACGAGGATTGACGTTATCATCTAACTGCTGGACGGCCACCTGAATGTCGTGGATGCAATCCTTTATCTGGGGGAGACTGTAAGTTTCAGCCTGGGATTTCAAAACAGCCTGGTGGTCAATGTTGGTAATCTGGGCCGGGCAGCCGACCTTGATCAAAAACAGATCGCGCCACCAGCTTAACCACAAACTCAGCACCTCGTCCGGCCGGGCAGCGCGGCTAAGCTGATAAGCGTAAGCCAGGCGCTCCACCCTTCCCTGCGTGAGCACTTCTGCCAGCTCCGCCAGACGCGTCTGCCGCTGCTTCAGGGTAGTCTCACTGGCCTCGACCGCCCAACCCAACCGCCCGCCTGAAAGCTGCGCCAGCAGTTCGGCCCGCTCGGGCTCGATACCCCACCGTTCTTCCAGGGCTCGCCGCGTCTCGTCCACCGGCAGGGGACGCAAAGAGAGCACCTGACAGCGCGAAACGATGGTCGGCAACAGGGCCTCGCCCGTCGTGGCTGTCAGGATGAGCACCACCTGGGCTGGCGGCTCCTCCAGGGTCTTGAGCAGACAATTGGCCGCCTCGGTGGTAGCCCGTTCCATCTGGCACAGGATGTAAACTTTCCAGCGTCCCTCGTGGGTGGAAAAGGACGCTTCGCGTTGCACCTCCCGGATCTGGTCGATTTTGAGGGTCCCTCCTTCCCCCTCGACGAGGCGCACGTCGGGATGGGTGCCGTGATCGATCTTCTGGCAGGATAGACACTGGCCGCAGGGTCTATCCTGTGCCTGAGCCTGGCAGTTGAGGGCCTGAGCGAAGTTCAGAGCCAGCGTCCTTTTGCCTATCCGCGGCGGTCCAAGCAGCAGGTAAGCGTGAGCTACCCGGCCCTCCGCCAGACTACGCTTTAATAACTCCACGGCCCACTCATGGCCCACCACCTGCCACGTCCCGTTCATAGGTCCTATTTTACCATAATTTCTCCCGTTTCCAAAGGCGCCCGCCCAGGAAAACGAGGCCCATGAAAACCACGGCTGTAACGGCCATCCCTCCTTCGGGGCCGAAGGAGCCGCCCGTTACCCAGTCCGGCCCTACCTCGGTCAGATCTAAGAGAGGATGGGCAGCCAGCCCTTTCTGGCCGCTGACCTCCAGCCCGAACAGGCTGCCCTGCGCCCAGTTCCAGGCCAGGTGCCAGCCGAAGACACCCCATAGCCCCTCCTCCCACAGCGCGTAGAGGGCCAGGAAAAGGCCCACCAGGACGATGTTGCACACGGCGATGGCCGTCACGTGAGGATTGAGGCCGTGGCTCAGGCCGAAGATGAAGGCCGAACCCAGGATGCCCACCCACCCCCCTCCACGAGCGCCCAGCACAGGCAACAGGTAGCCTCGAAATTGCACCTCCTCGGCCGGAGCCTGGACGGCGAAAAAGGCCAGGGCCAGAAGCATCCAGCCCAGGAGCGAGAAAGGAGAATCGCCCACCCCGCCCATGCGCTCGAAACGCATGAAACCCGGCACGGCGGAGAGGCCCACGCTGAAGGCGAACATAGCCAGCCCCAAACCCACTCCCCGGCCCAGCTCGCGCCAGGGGGCAGCGGTGCGCAAGCCGATGGTGTGGAAGGGACGGTCCTCCCACAAGCGAACGAAGATATAGGTCACGGCCCAGAAGGTCAGGAAAGCGGGCAGAGTGATAAGATAGCCCCAATCGGGGTTGAGCAGATAGGTGGGATCGAGTTCCAAGAGGGCATAAGGGTCCTGCCGGAGAGCACCCAGGTCCAGCCGCCCTTGCTTTACGATGACCACCAGGGCCACGAGTACGAAGGGAGTGCTCACAGTCTGGGCCACGAACAGGCTGGCCAGCCAGTAGACGAGAGCCCGCCAATAGGCCGGCTGGTGACGCCCGGAACGAGCCAGAACGAAGAGTTTGTTTTCGGCTATGTTTTCCATAAAAACTTCCTTCGAAGGTGGATCAACATTGGATGACAATTATGGTGAGAGCCAACTTTTGAGCCATAAAGTCAGGTGCACGGCCGGGCTGAAGGGCGTCCAGGGAAAATGAAGGCCCAGAACCCACAGCGATACCGCAGCCAGCAGAAGATAAAGGGCCGCGACAAGCCAGGCTATTCCCTTGGGCATGGCTCGGGGCGAAACGTACCCATCCGGCTGGTCGGTCCAGGCTGTGTGAGCAGTCAACCCCACGTAGAGCAGGCTGATAGGCCCCACGAAGAACATCGTAAGCCCGGCCACGACCAGCATGATCAAAGAGATAACCCCCAGCAGGACGTTATCCTCCCACTCGGTGACGCTGTACATCACGGCGTGGAGGAGCTTGCCCCCGTCAGATCGGAAGGAGCGGAATTCAAAAGGGAGAAGATTAATGGTGGTCATGAACATGGATAGCCCGGCCACGTCGGCCCACACCTGATCGCCCGTCAGCAGGTGAATTATGTAAACCATCGCCCCGTAGAAACAACCGAGAGCCAGGCCGCTAAAGGTCAGCAAGACCTGCCTGGTGGAAGTGATCTGCTGCGGATCGCCATGCCCCACGGTGAAAGCGAGGATAAAGAAAGAATAAACCCCTACGACGGGGATGCCCAGCAGAGCCATGACCAGGACGTGCCCCATCTCGTGGGCCAGGATGAAGAGCTGATATAAGCCGCTCAGCTCCCAGTTCCAGCCCAGTAAAATATAAGGCCCGGTAGATAGAACGGCACTGAGCAGACAGAGCAAGATAGGCAGCCAGGGATAATTCTTGTTTGCCACCCAGTAAGCGAACTTGGCCAGCCGGGTGGCCCGTCTTTCCTGATCCGGGGTGAGAGGGAATCTGGGCCCAACCTGATTAGTCTTCATATTTTCCCTTCTCAAGGGCCGCCAGCAAGGCCGCTCCCAGGGCCCCTATTTCCTCTTCCTCCTCCTCCACCTGGGCCTGATAGGTTCGCCAATCCTCCACCCACTCTTCTTCCTCGGGCTCGATCTCTACCGTCTCTCCCTCCTCATCCTCCCACTCCAGGGTCAGAGCATCCTGGCCGGCAATGGCTACAATGTCGGCCACGCTCAGCACCAGCACCCCGACAGGCGCAGGCGAAGTTTCACGCTCCTCGAAAGCAGTCAACAGGGCCACCCCCTCCGCCTCTTCGATGACCTCTTGCAGTGCGGGCAGGGCTTCTTCGTCGGTGCAGACGAAAAAAATGAGCCCTTTGACTCCCTTGAAAGCAGTGGACAGGATGTGCCCGGTCTTTTTCACCTGGGCGATGCCCCGCCGTAAGCTCTGGGCGCTACGGCTGGCTTTGATCTCGTAGAAAAAGAGGCCGTCGGCTCGCTTTTCGACGGCGTCTAGCTCGCGATAATTTCTGGCCTGGCGACCGTGGCCCCACTCGGTGTACTGCAACACCCTCTCAGGGATGAGGGTGGCGTGTTCTGCCAGCCAGGTGCGGATAACTTCTTCTACCTCGTAGCCAAACTTGGAGCGGGCCGACATAGCCCCCGGTTTCCAACTCTCCCTGGCCAACAGGAAAGGAGCAATGTAACATTGATAGCTTTCGTCGTCAAAGTCGATCAGCTTGACGTTAGAGAGCTTTTTCACCATCCTCACTTCCCGCCCCACTACTCACGACCGACAAAACGCCTTCTCCCCCACTACACCGCCAGCGCCGCCCACCAACCGCTCCCGAATGTGATCTTATCACACCTCAAGCCTAAAATCAAGCCCATAAAACCTGAACTTACCTCTAGTCTGGCCTCATAGCCTCTTCAACGGCTTGCAGCAAGTCGTCTGGGGTGTAAGGTTTTGGCAGAAATCGCAATCCTCTTTCGCGTATGACAGACAATTGCGCCTTCCGTTCTGTATAGCCACTGGCCAGCAAGACCCGCTGTTCCGGTTTGCGAGCGAGGAGCTGGTCAACCAATTGAAGGCCGGTTTTATCGGGCAGCACCACGTCGCTGAACACCAGGTGGAAATTCCCCCCTTCTCGCTCAAAGATAGCCAATGCCTCTGTCGCACTGGCGGCCTCAAATACGACGTAGCCGTTTTGGTCAAGCACCCTCCTGGCAAGCTCACGGACTCCTGGTTCATCCTCCACCACCAGAATCCGCTCGCCACAGCCTTGAAGCCCCTGTAACGAAACCGTCTCTTCGGTAGTTTCATATTTCTCTGTCTCTGAGGAAAAAACGGGCAGATAGACCTTGAAGGTCGAGCCTTGCCCTGGCTCGCTGTAGACGTTTATCCACCCTTCGTGCTGTTCGACGATGCCATAGACTACGGACAGACCCAGGCCGGTACCCTGTCCAACCTCCTTGGTAGTGAAAAAAGGCTCGAAGATGTGCTGAAGGGTGGCTTCATCCATGCCCACTCCCGTGTCTTCCACCGAGAGACAAACAAATTTGCCGGGCCGCGCTCTGGGGATAAGCTGGCAGCAGGCCTGGTTCAGGGTCACGTTTTCGGTCTTGATGGTGAGCCTGCCGCCCTGGGGCATGGCGTCGCAGGCGTTGACGGCCAGGTTCATGATGACCTGCTCGATCTGGCTCAAGTCGGCTTTCACCCGTCCCAACTCTGGTTCGAGAATGGTGACCAGGTTAATGTCCTCACTGATAAGAGGCCGAAGCAGCTCTTCCATGCTGGCGACCGTGATGCTGAGGTCCAACACCTGCGGTTGAAGCGGCTGCCTGCGGCTGAAGGTCAGAAGCTGGCGGGTCAGCGAGGAGGCCCGTTCCCCGGCGTTCTTGATCCTGTTGATTTCCTTGTACAGCGAGTTGTCCTTGCCCAGGTGCTCGAGCAGGAGATCGCTGTAACCAATGACCACCGTCATCAAGTTGTTGAAATAGTGGGCCACCCCCCCGGCCAACATGCCAATGGCTTCCATCTTCTGCGACTGGAGTAGCTGGGCTTGCAACCTTTCTCTCTCCTCTTCCGCCCGCTTGCGCTCGGTAATGTCTCGAAAGACCAACACGACGCCGATGACGTTGCCTCTGTCATCCCTGATGGGAGCCGCGCTGTCGTCAATGGGTATTTCTGTCCCGTCCCTGGCAATGAGCAGAGAATGATTTGCCAGGCCGACAACGATGCCTTCCCGCAGTACCTTCATTACAGGACTCTCAACAACGTCACGTGTTTTTGCATTTACGATTTTGAATACTTCCGTCAAATCTCTGCCCAAAGCCTCTGCCTGCTTCCAGCCTGTCAGCCTCTCGGCCACCAGATTCATGAATTTTGTACATCCTTGGGCATCGGTGGCAATCACCGCATCGCCCACACTCTTAAGTGTCGCAGCCAGCCATCGTTCGCTCTCTTTCAGTTTCTTCCCCATCGTGTGCCTGTAAAGGGCCATCTCGATGGCCGTGCGCAATTCTCTCTCTTCGAAAGGTTTCAGTATGTAGCCGAATGGCTCCGTGATCTTGGCTCGCTGCAAGGTGTTCTCATCCGCATACGCAGTGAGATAGACCACCGGAATGTCGAACCGAACCCGGATTTGTTCGGCAGCTTCCACGCCATCCACTTCCCCTCTTAACTTGATATCCATCAGCACCAAATCCGGGCGCATCTCCGCTACTTTTTCAATGGCTTGATCTCCAGAAGCAACCACCGCAGAAACAACATATCCCAACTCTTTCAACCTCATTTCTATTTCCATAGCCACGATGCCTTCATCTTCGACTACCATGATCTGGGCCTTTGTCATTGTTACCTTCTCTCCTTTCATGTCATGTTGATGCTGCAAACGTGATCTTAAATGCTGTCCCACTGCTTCTATCCAGTTCGATAGTGGCTTCAAGCTGATTGGCCAGCGTGTTTACCAGTTGCAGGCCTAATGATTCCATATCCCGATAGTCCGCATCCTGCGGGAAGCCCACCCCGTTATCGCTGACCAGCAGGGTAAATTTATTGTCATCATCCGAATGAAACTCGACGTGGATTTCTCCCTCCCTGCCATCTGGAAAGGCGTGCTTCAGGGAATTTGTAACCAGTTCGTTGACGATCAAGCCACAAGGAATCGCCGTATTTATCCCCACCGAAACTTCACAAATGTTTATATTCAGTTTGATGACGTTCGAATTGACTCTATACGACTGGAATAAATAATCTGCCAGGCTTTGGATGTATTCCGCAAAGTGAATCCTGGCCAGGCCTCGGGATTGATACAGTTTTTCGTGGACGAGGGCCATGGATCTGACCCGGTTCTGGCTTTCGAGGAATATCTCGAGGGTCTCTTTATCCTCCACCCCTTTGGACTGAAGGTAGAGCAGGCTGGAAATGACTTGCAGGTTGTTTTTGACCCGGTGGTGAATCTCCTTCAGAAGCACCTCTTTCTCTCTGAGCGAAGCCTTGATTTGCTCCTCCGCTCGCTTGCGCTCGGTGATGTCCGTCATCACTCCTCGCAACCCCGTAACCCGCTCTCCCGTAAAGACCGGCCGGCTGGAAGTGCACACCCAGCGGATTTCGCCGGACTTGGTCGAAATCCGGTACTCGCCTGGTTCGAGGTGGCCCGAAATGGCTTCCTGAAACTGCTTCATAATGCGTGGCAAGTCTTCCTGGTAAATGAACTCTGTGAAAGATCGACCGACGATTTCTGAGACACTATATCCACTGAGCGATTCTATGAAGGGGCTGATATAAGTTATCACTCCCTCCTCGTCAGTAGCATAGATGATATCGTTTATGTTTTCTACCAGGTCGCGATACTTCTCTTCACTCTTCCTCAACGCCTCCTCGGCCCGCCTGCGCTCGGCCAACTCCTGCCGCGCCTCTTCGTACAACCGGGCGTTCTCGATGGCGCTGGCGGCCTGGTTAGCCAGCAGTTGGGCCAGCGCAATCTCCTGGTCCGTGAAGGCACGTTCTCTCCAGTCCTCTATTTCCACCAACCCGACCGCGCGATCCTGGAACACCATAGGCAGCATCAGCAGGGTCTTGATGGCGGCCTCTTGCATAAAGGCCAGTTCGGCTGGATCGATGTCAGGCTGGTTGATGGGCATCCACTGAGCGCGTCGTTCAGTCAATACCCGTTTTGTCAGCGGGTAATCCGACAGGGCAAAGACTTTGTTCGGCGCTCCCTCGTCCCACCAATCGTCGGGGCCATACTCGGCCAGCAGAGAAACTGTATCGGTGGCCTGGTCCCACCCAGAGATGGCGCAGGCTTCGACCCCCAACAGGTTGGCCATCTCCCTGGCCACAGTGCTCAACACATATTGGAGGTCCAGGCTGGAAGTGATAGCCACGCCCGCAGCTTGCAGGGTCAGCAACTCACGGTTGCGTTGGATAGCTTCGGCCTCCGCCTGCTTGCGCTCGGCCAGCTCCTGCCGCGCCTGTTCGTACAGCCGGGCGTTCTCGACAGCCACGGTCGCGTTCTGGGCGATGGCCTGGCAGAGGGCGATCTCCTCAGCCGTGAACTCCCGTCGCCGTCGGCTCTCCCACAACTCGGCGTAACCAATAGCCTGGCTTCGGGCATACAGCGGGATGTACAGGACGCTTTTAGCGCCATATCGCTGCATGTGTTCCCGATCGTATTGGACCAAGTCCAGGTCGTCCACGTGGTCTACCGAAGGCCGGCCAGCCCGCAAGGCCTCCAGAAACCCAACGTCGGTGTCCACATAGATATCGCCCAGGTCCGATACCCGTTCCTCTGCACAAGCATGGGGGCCGATGTACTCAGCCAACACGGTGCTTGCTCCTGACTCCGGCTCTGAAGTGCAGATATAGGCGCTGGTGACGTCTATGGCCCGGCCCATCTGCTCGGCAATCCGGCCCAACACGTCAGCCAGGTCCAGGGTGGAGGTGATGACCGCGCCCGCTTCTCGCAGGGCGGTTTGCTCTTTCAGTCGCCTCCGGGCCTCAGCCTCCGCTCTGCGCAGCGCCTTCTCCGTGCGCTTGTGTTCTGCAATTTCGGCCCGCAATACTTCGTTGGCTTCTGCCAGTTCTGCGGTCCGCTCCTGAACCCGTTTCCCCAACTCGCTGTACGCTTTCCGCAGCATCTCCTCCGCCTGTTTGCGCTCGGTGATGTCGCGGGCAACGCCTAACACCAGGGTTTGACCCTCGATCTTGACCGGGAATGTCCTTATTTCCACTACAACCTGCCCGCCGTCTTTCCGATTCAAAATAAACTCATCCGGTCCAGTGGGTTGCCCCAGCACGTTTTTGGCCAAAGCCATAGCTGCTTTCGGGATTTGATTGGGAGGCAGCAGCTCCAATTTTAAAAAATTCTTTCCGATCAACTCCTCCCTCTTATAACCAACTAAATCCTCCGCAGCCTTATTGCCGTCTACAAAGTTACCTCTCAAGTCGTTCAAATAATAAGCAGCCGGGGCAAGTTCAAATAATATCTTTAGCCGCTGCTCTGAATGTTTTAGTTCCTTCTCGGCCCGTCTGCGCTCGATGACTTCTCGTTGAAGGCGTTCATTGATCGCTCTCAGTTCGGCGGTGCGCCCTTTTACCAGCTCCCCGAGGTTGTCGCGGTGTGTCCTCAATTCTTCCTCAGCCTGCTTGCGCTCGGTCAAGTCTCTACCAACGTAAATTATCCCCCACTCGATACCATCTTCATCTCGCATTGTGGACCCGGTTAGAGAGATGGGGATCCTTCTACCGTCCTTCGTCTTAAAGATCGCCTCCAGGTCAGTGACCGAAGCGTTTGTTGCCAGTTTCTCACGATGTATTTCTGCGAAGGGTGTTTCTTCCTGTGCAAAGATAATTTCCAATGGTTGCTCGATTAATTCACTCTCTTCATATCCAAGAAGTCCTAACACGGCTTGATTAACTGTCACTATCCTGCCCTCCGGGCTGACCAGCAGCAGGGCATCTGTCATGGTAGCCAGGATACTTTCTGCTGCGGTTGCTGGCGTCAGGGCAAACAACTCGTATTTCCAAACTGCATACCCCAGAAAAATGCTTCCAATAGCAAATCCAATTGTGGATAATTCTGGCACCCTGATTGCTAAATAGAAAAGTATCCCTTCTGTGATGAAAGCCATAGCCAGAGGGAAGGCCCCGCCTATTAATACATACTTAGCCCGTTGCTTCTTCACTCGTTCAGTTGTCTTCAGGTAATATCGCCAGCATAAATAAATGGACAAAAAACCTATAAAAAAAGCCCAAATAACGGCCACAGTGTAAAGGGGACTTTCAGAGATACTGTTTGTCCAACCCCAATAAACCTTTATCAGTCCTGTCGTGAGCAGGTTGGTGGTCAGTTCCATGAGGGAAAACATTAACGCGGGGGCATATATCAGAAAGTAGGTGAACTTGCCCTTCAACAGTTGCGATTTCTCTGTAAAAATCAGAGTAAAATGCAATATAAGAGATACTGTAAAGGGCCAAAAAGCGCCTACCTTCCACCAAAAATAGGCTGTATCAACGCTCTCTGCCTGGCGGTATCCAAATTCTGTAAAAGCATAATAGGCTGCCGATAAGCAATAAATTAAGAAAACTCGGTTCAATGCCTTTCTGGGATTTCTGTGGAAAACAAAGCTCCCCAGAAACAAAGCTATCCCAGAAGCCAATAAAGAGGATAAAGCGAACATGTGCCATGTCCCTCATTCCGCCTAACAGTTTTCCAGCCCATTCAACGCTTCCAAAGCCGCCCCGCGGATTTCCTCGAGCTCCACCGGCTTGTCCAGGGTGCGCTGGATGTAAGCGCGGGCGGCTTGCTCGCGCAGATCATCGCTGCCGTAGGCAGTGATCATAATGACAGATGTCCGCGGGTACAACTGCCTGACGCGCGTAGCCAGCGTCAGGCCATCCATGTCCGGCATCCTGTAGTCGGTGATCAGCAGATCGAAGGGTTGCTGCTCAAAGAGCTGCAAGGCCTGTTGGCCACTTGTCGAGACCGCAATTTCGCAATTGGGCAGTTCTTCCAGGATATCCTGGATGGTCAACACCACAATCTCCTCGTCGTCCACCACCAGAATACGTCGCAAGCTGCACCTCCCTGTTTCTTCTATACACTTTTATCTTAACACAAAAACACAATCCTAACCCTACGGCTCAGGTTGGGATTGTATTTGAGTTTGGTTGGAAAAAAGTTGGAATTTGGTTGGAGCACCTGGAGGCGCGCTCTCCAGAGGCCGGCCACTCCCCCAATCTGCATCAGGAGATATCTTCCACGTCCGGCTTCTCCCCCCCAAAAGTATACCCCACTCCCCGCACATTCAGGATATAGCGGGGCCTGGAGGGGTCAGGCTCCACTTTACGCCGCAAGCGGTGAACGTACCACTTGATGATCTCGCGTGCTTCTATCCTGTCCTCGCAATCATATCCCTGCACCACCTGCACCAATTCCTGTGGGGGGATCACCCGGTCAGCATTTTGCATCAGATGGACCAACAGGGCGAACTCGCGGGACGTCAGTTCCAGTGGCCGTCCCTCCAGAGTTGCCAGGTGTCTCTCCAGGTCAACGGACAAGGCCCCCTCCTGCAAGAAACGCTCTTTCTTCTCCACCTCTTTAACCTGGGCCAGCCGCTTCCGCCGCTCCAGCACCTCCTGCACAGCCTGTCGCAACTCGTCCGGCTCGACCGGCTTGAGCAGGTAGCCATCCACTCCCTCGCGGATGGCGGCCAGGGCCGACTCCAGTGTGCCGTAGGCGGTCAGGATGACGACCACCGTTTCCGGCCAGCGCCACTTCACCGCCTCCAGCACCCGCAGGCCCTCCACCCGGCCGCCCAGCATCAGATCCAAAATCACCAGGTCAAAAGAGGTCCCCCGCAGCCGGGCCAGTGCCTCCTCGCCGCTGGCTGCCGACACCACCGCGTGTCCAGCCTCCCGCATGGCCTCTTCCAGAAAAAAGCGGAGCCCCTCTTCGTCGTCCACTACCAGGGTATGCACCCGCTCAGTCATCAATCACCCCCCCACTCCCTTCTGTCGAATCAGGGTCTCCGTCGGATGGCGTCCATGCCGGCAGCCATACCGTGAACTTGCTCCCTTTGCCCACCTGGCTATCCACCTCAATGCAACCCCCATGTTCCTTCACAATGCTGTAGCTGACGTACAACCCCAGCCCCACCCCCTCAGGCTTGTTGCTGTAGAAAGGCTCGAAAATTTGGGGCAGCACGTCGGGAGCGATGCCCATCCCACTGTCAGCGAACTCGACGCGCACTCCGGCCGGCTGGCCGGTGCAGGCCGTGCTCACCCGCAACTGACCACCCCCAGGCATGGCTTCGACGGCGTTGAGAAGCAAATTCAGAAATACCTGCTTGATCCGATCGGTCACCAGCCACAGCGGGGACAGATCGGTTGCTGGCTGCCAGACTACCTCTACCTGTCTCTCCTGGCATTGCTTCCCGCTCAACTCCAACACCTGTCCCAACAGCTCATTCACGTCGGTGGGTTCCTTCTCCACTGACTTTGGCCGGGAGAGATCGCGCATCTGAGCCAGGGTGCGGGCTACTCGCCGCACTTCTCTGAGGGCCACCTGAAGGTAGCGGTTCACGTCTTTGCCTTTAGTCAGTGCTTCCTGAGCCAGGCCCAGACAGCCGATGACCGACTGCAAAGGATTGTTGATCTCGTGGGCCAGGGAGGCGGCCAGCCGCCCCAGGGCGGCCATCTTTTCGGCGTGGATCAGTTGGGTCTGGGCCTCCTCGCGTTCGCCCAGCAGGGTCTTGAGCTCGTCGTAGAGACGGGCATTATCCAGGGCCACAGCCAGCGTGGAGGCCAGCGCCTGCAAGGTATGTAGCTCGCTGAGGGTGTAAGCGCCAGGTTCGCTGCTGACCACTTCGATGACCGCAATGGCGCGCTCCTGCATCAGTAGCGGGACGGCCATCAGGGCGCGCGTTTGGACGCCCGTATGCTGATCCACGCGATCCGAGAAGCGCCGATCGAGCTGCGCGTCCCCGACCAACACCGGCTGGCGATGTTCCAGCGCCCACCCGGCAACGCCCTCCCCCGGCTGGAGGCGCACCGGGATTTCGCCCGGGGTTTCCCCGGCCAGAGCCTGCACGAAGTACAGTTCACCTGTCTGGGGGTCAGGCTGGAGCAAGGAGACGTTCTCAGCCTGGAAGAGGCGCTGCACCTGGGCCAGGGCGGCGTGGACCACCCTGGAATAATCGAGCGTAGAAGTCAGCGCCAGCCCGATTTCGTTCAGCAGCGCCAGTTCATCGGCTCGCGCCCGTACGTTGGTGTAGAGGCGGGCGTTCTCGATAGCCACGGCGGCGATGGAGGACACCGCCTCCAGCAGGCTCAAATCCTCGTCAGTGAACTGGCCCTGGCGCTTGTTGACAATCTCGATCACGCCGGTTACTTTGTCACGGTGCCTCAAAGGGGCGCACAACAGCGAACGCGTTTCAAAGCCGATGGTCACGTCCACGCCCTCGTAAAAGCGCTCGTCCCGTCGCACGTCGTTCACGCGCACGGCCTGACCGTGCTGCGTCACCCAGCCGGCGATGCCCTGTCCCGGCGGGAGATATTGGCCGTGCAGGATGTTTGCCTTGTCCCCCAGAGCCAGCACGAAGACCAGCCCCCCCGTGTCCGGCTCGTTCAACAGGATCGAGCCCCCGATCGCGTCCAACGCCTGGCAGGTCAGTTCCAGAACCTGGTGCAATACGGTACTTACCTCCAGCGACGAGACCGCGGCCGCGCTGATAGCGTTGAGCGTGGCCAGATGTGCGAACTGCTCCCGGCTGGCCTGGTAGAGCCGCGCATTCTGGATGGCCTGGCCAGCGCGGCCCGCCGCCGCCCGCGCCAGCGCCCGATCTTCATCCGTAAAGGGTCGGTCTGCCGGCCGGCCGCCCAACGCCAACACCGCCACCAGCTCCTCATCACCCCAGACGGGGACGACCAGGCCGTTGGCTCCCAGGCGCAGGTCCAGGGCACGATACTCGCTAAACGTAGCCCACTCGTCGCCAGAGAGCGAAATGGCCTCTCGACTGTCCCGAAGCCGCTGTAAGGAAGCCTGCCACTGTTGCGCCCCTCCTTCAGAAAACACCTTATCTATCCACCCTCGCCCCAGAGTGAACACCCGCTCAGGGCGAGCGTCGGCCTGCTGAGGCAGCAAGAACAACATGCCCATCAGCGCATTCAGGGCGGCGGAGATGCGGTGCAAAGTGATCTCCGCCACCTTCTGCGGGTCCAGCGTGGCAGCCAGCGCCTGGTCCAACTCGTTGAGCACCTGCAACCGGTCCACCTGGCAGGCGGCCCGGTAGAGTTGCGCATTCCGCAGGGCCATGCCCACCTGCCGGCCGATAGCCATCAGCAGCTTACGGTCCGATTCAGAGTATGGACGAGGCTCGCGCCAGGCCACGCGCAGGATGCCCAGCACCTTGTAGCCCGCGTTCAACGGGATGCCCACGTGACTGTGCAGGTTGGCGCTGGCCAATACCCCGGGCGGCAGGCGCGGGCACTCGGCCAACAGGTGTGGTTCGGTCTGCGCCTCACCAACCAGCAGGGGGGCGCAGACCGGGCAGGTGCTCAGGGGAGTCGCCATTTCGGCTGCCAGGAATGATGCGGGGACGCCGCGCCAGGCCACGACGCGGGGCGGGTAGTCCAGCGTGGGCCCGGGCAGCAGCACCCAACCGGCCTCAGACTCCATGACAGGTAGCACCACGTCGAGAACGGCAGAGAGCAGTTCGTCCGGGTCCAGAAAGGAGGAGACCACCGAGGTGACGGCGTACAGCGTCTCCTGCTCGTCAGCATAGCGGCGCAGCGCCTCCCCCGCTCGCTTGCGCTCAGCGATTTCCTGCCGCAGTTGTTCATTAATCGCTTTCAGCGCGGCTGTACGTTCTTCCACCAACTCCTCAAGCTGGTCGCGGTGTTTCTTCAACTCCTCCTCGGCCCGCTTGCGCTCGGTGATGTCTTCGACCGTGCCCTCGTAATACAGCGTGTTTCCAGCTTCATCGCGAATGGTCCTGGCACTCTCGCGCACAAACAGGGTGGAGCCATCGCGCTTCACCCAGGCAGACTCCAGTCCCACGACCTCTCCCTCGCGCTCAATACGCTGCTTGAAAGCTGAGCGTGGGTACTCCGGTTCATACCCTCCTTCTTCCAGATTGCGTTGAGCCAGTTCCTCGAAGGAAGAATATCCCAGCATGCGCACCAGGGCCGGATTCGCCATGAGGATGCGGCCATCGGGAGTGGTGCGATACAGGCCGATCACCGCATTTTCAAAGACGCTTCTGAAACGCTCCTCTTCTGTCTCGTACAGGGAACACAGGTGATCACCAGGCTCCATATCAGTTATCTTATGTGGATAATAATTGGACATCATGATTAATTCTCTTCTTACATTATAGATATATGATGTAAGTCGTCGCACTATCAATCCCGTTAACTTGAGCTATAGTAAGCAGAGACCTGACTTCCAGGTACACTCACCCTACAATTATAACATAAAACGGGGCCGAATATTATTAGCGTTTTGTGGCAGTTTTGTGGCGGTTATGTTTGTGTATATACTCATCAGCAACGAACAGAGTAAAAGCTCCGGGCCTCATTGGACGATTAGAGACCAAGGCACGAGGGCTTGTCAGGTTGGAGTGTACCCATTGGCCCTCAAGTTAACGGCATTGGTCGCACTATTTGTCGGGGAAACTATATTCGGAAGTGCCAGGGGACATCTTGAGAAATGTGGCACACCGTTCGCTTTGGGCTCCGTCTCAGCCCGTGAAGGTTTGTTTATTTAAAGCCTCGATGAAGTATGTTCGGATTCTTATTCTATTATAACATGATTACTCTCTAGCTGCAAACTGCTCGGTCGCAGAACGGTGCGTCCAGACTTTAGGCGAGTCTCTTTTCGCCCGCTCCCAGTCCCCGTCTCGGGGACATATTGGATAGCGTCACGGTGTTTCACGATCACCGCCCCCGGGGACGAGGGCTGGAGCAATTGTCACCTCCCCAAAATTTGGACGCACCCTCGCAATTCATCTATATATATTTTACCAGAAAACGTCGGGCATTACAAGCTAAGTTGCCAGATATATTATACTGTGGTATCATGGAAATATCCGCGCGGGAGGTGGGCCGAAAGCCTCGATGAAGACCTGGAAAGAGTTTATTAAAAGAAGAGCGGATTTGTGGCTAACCCTGGCCCTTTTTGGAGGCAGCTTCGCTTTATACGTACGAACCCTGGCCCCTTCGGTAGTCACCATCTTCGACGACAGCCTGGAGTTTCAACTGGTCTGCCCCACGCTGGGCATCGCTCACCCGACGGGCTACCCTCTCTACACCCTGCTGGGCAAGCTGTTCACCTTTATCCCCGCAGGCGATGTGGCCTACAGGGTGAATCTGATGTCAGCCGTATTTGCCGCCTTGACGGTAGCCCTCATCCACCCCATAGCGCGGCTGCTCACCAACCATCGTCTGGCGGCCCTGCTGGCGGCGACCAGTCTGGCTCTCTCGCCCGTCTTCTGGTCGCAGGCCACTATCGCCGAAGTGTACACCCTCAACAGCACATTCCTGGCCCTGATGTTGTGCTTAAGTATAGCAGCAAGCAGCAAGCAGCAAGTGACAGATACATTTCCTTTACCGCTTATTTCTTTCGTGTATGGCTTAAGCCTTACTCATCATCGCTCTATGCTCTTTTTACTGCCTGCCATCGCCCTCTACATCTGGCTGCTCGACAGAGGTTTCTACAAAAGCCTCTTCCGCCACTTTCGGCTCCTGGCCCGAGTGGTGGGGGGGTGTTTGCTTCCCCTGCTGCTCTATCTTTACATCCCTCTGCGGGGCCTGTCCACCACCTCATTGGACGGCACCTATCGCAATACCCTGGCCGGATTCGTTCATCAGGTTACGGCCAGCGGCTACGGAATTTTTATCAGCGGCAATCCTCTCCAGCAAAGCCGTCCTCTGGCCTTTTATCTGGGGCTGTTTGGCGATCAATTCGGGTGGATAGGTCTGGGTCTGGGGCTTGTCGGGGCGCTGGCCCTGCTCTTCCGGCGACCCAGGGCTATGGCCCTGTTGGGCACGGCCTTTGTGGTGTACACGGCCTTTGGCCTGGTCTACCGCGTGGCCGACATCGAGGTGTTCTTTATCCCCTCCTTTCTCATCTACGCCCTCTGGATCGGGGAGGGCCTGGCCCTGCCCGCCCGCTGGCTGGCGGAGAAGCGCCGTCACGTTCTGGCCGCGCTCGTCGCCGGAGTGCTGGCTCTGGGCTTTGTGCTCGCCCTCTGGCCCACCTTCGGCCGCCACCTGGCGACCCTGGATCGCCGCCAGGATTGGGAGGTTCACGACTATGGGCGAGACATGCTAAGCCAACCCCTGAAGGAAGGGGCAAAAGAAGGAGCAACCGTGATCGGCATCCTGGGCGAGATGACCCTGCTGCGTTACTTTCAACAGACTGCGGGCCTGCATCCCGAAATCGTCACCATCGCCGCCGACCAGGAAGAGGAGCGCCTGACGGTTATAACCGAGACCCTGGCCGCCGGAAGAGCCGTTTACCTGACCCGCCCCCTGTCTGGCCTAGCCGAACTTTACTCCCTCTCCGCCCTGGGGCCACTTATCGCCGTCCAGGACTCGCCGCGGACGACCGCTCCCGTTCCCGACCATCCTCTGGCCCTCGACGTGACCGACAACCTACGCCTGTGGGGCTACGATCTGGCCCTCATCTCTCCCCACTGGCGGACGACGGTGCGCCTGACCCTGCATTGGCAGGTGATCGCCCCTGTCGAAGCTGACTATAAAATCTCTGCCCGCCTGTACAGCAGTGGTGACGATGGAGAGGGCCACCTGGTGGGCCAGACCGACGCCATACCTGTGCACAATAGCTACCCTACAAGCGCCTGGCGAGGGGGCGAATATCTGGCCGATGTCTACGATCTGGCCCTCCTGCCTGGGACGCCGCCCGGCTCATACCGTCTGCTGGTCATCCTCTACCGGCCAGCGGACGGGACCGAAGTAGCCAGGGCCGATTTGGGCGCCATCGATCTGCCGGGGGCGCCAGTTTTGCCTCCCGACAAAGCCCTGGACGTGGAGCGGACGGTGAAGATCGACTTTGGCTCCCAGGTGCGTCTGGTGGGTTACGATGCGCCCCCGGAAGGCACCACGCTCAAACCGGGCGATGCCCTTCCGCTGACCCTCCTGTGGGAAGCTTTAACCTTGCCCGGCGACGGCCTCACCCAGGCTCTATGGCTCCAGGCCGAGAGCGGCGAGATAGTGGGGCAGGTGGAGCAGCCTATAAGCGTTCCGGAGGCAGGACAGGTGGTGCGAGCCTGGCCCGGGCTCATCGTGCCGGCCAACGCCTCCGACGGCTCCTACCAGATCAGGCTCCAGGTGCGCCGGGGCGAGCACCCTCTGGGAGCCAGACGTGGGCTGCTGCCCCAGGGCCAGCCCCTTGTTCTGGGGACGGTCCAGGTTCAGGGCCGGGAACGTCTCTTTGAGGTGCCGGCCGTGGAGCGTCCCCTGGAAGTTCAGTTGGGGGAAAATGTAAAGCTCCTGGGCTACGATTTGCAGCCTGTCGTGGCCCGGCCCGGCGAGAGGCTGCACCTCACCCTCTACTGGCAGGCTTTGCAGGAGATGGACACCTCTTACACCGTCTTCGTACACCTGCTCGATGGAGATAACCGCATCCAGGGACAGCGTGATAGCCTGCCCGGCGGCGGGACGTTACCGCCAGCACAAGGCCAGGCGGCTTTATTACCCACTACGGGCTGGGCCAGCGGCGAGGTCATCGTCGATCCCTACGAGATAGCGGTAGACCCGGCCGCCCCGCCAGGACAGTACACCATCGCCCTGGGCATGTACAACGCAGAGACGGGCGAACGGCTGCCGGTTTCCGGCCCGCAGATTTCGGGGGATCACGTCTCGTTGGCAGGCGTCGAAATTAAAAAATAAAAAGTATTGTACCCAAGGGGGAAAAGACAAAAAGTATGAATACAGCGGTGATCTTAGGCGGTTTGGTGATCTTCCTCTTTCGGACGCTCAGCATCACTATGAGCACCGTCAGAACGATCCTTATCATGCGTGGCATGAAGCTGATCTCGGCTGTGGTGGGCTTCTTTGAGGTATTGATCTTCATCCTGGTCATCGGCCAGGTAGTCCAGGATATAAGCAACTACTGGAACGTGATGGGCTATTGCCTGGGTTTTTCGGCAGGCACCTGGATAGGCATGATCATCGAGGAAAGGATGGCGATGGGCTTTGTGGCGATGCGTCTCGTCTCGGTGAAAGCCAGCCAGGAAATTGCTCAGGCTTTGCGCGAAGCCGGTTGTGGGGTCACGGAACTGGTGGCTATGGGCAAGGATGGCCCGGTGTGGATGTTGGAGGCCGTGGTGAGCCGCAAGGACCTTCAGGAGGTACTGAACATTGCTATGAAGATCGATAACGAGGCTTTCGTCACCGCCGAAGATATCCGCAGCGTGCGAAAGGGTTTTATATCCCGAATCAGTACGCCTGCCAGGTAGTGAGAGGCTCGCGCCAGACCAGAATGAAGCGGGGGCCTTGGTTCTTGTAACTGTTTTGGGGTTGCTCAAAACGGCGATCCAGGGTATAATAGCCGCCATCAGAGCGGCTTCTACCGCAGGCCAGGTATCACCATATTTCTTAACCCTAATATAAAGAGGATCAAAAGGATCATTGCTCACATTTAACTGAAAATAACTAATTTAATAATAAAGTAGTGAAGAATGGGCGGGAAAGACAGCAGCTACAGAATAACCTTTGTAAATCCTCCATTAAGCATGGAGGAAAGATATGGTAAATTGGCCGGGGCAGGCAACACCATGCCCTCTCTGGGCTTGCTCTCCCTGGCTGCGGTAGGGCGGGAACATGGTTTCGAGCCGTCTGTCATCGAGGCTTGCTCGCTGGGCTCGGGATATGAACAGACTCTGGACCAAATCGTGGCTACAGCACCTGGCTACGTGGGCATAACCGCCACTACTGTCTCTGTTTACTCTGCGGCCCGATTGGCCGGGATGCTGAAGGAAAGAATGCCCGGAGTGAGGATCGTTCTAGGCGGCGCTCATCTTACCGCCACGCCTGAGAAAACGATGAGCCTGTTCCCCGAATTCGATGTCGGCGTGTTGGGTGAAGGGGAAGAAACCCTCATCAAATTACTGGAGGCGGACTGCCAGGGGGATGATTTGAGCCAGGTGCCCGGTTTGATCGTCAGGAACAGTCATGGTTTGTGCCTCACTGGTCCCAGGCCCTATATAAAAGATTTAGATCGTTTGCCCTTTCCGGCCTGGGACCTGCTGCCCGATTTTCCGAAGGCTTACCAGCCGACGCCGATGCGCTTCAAGCAGTTGCCAGCCGCCTCGTTGGTGACTACCCGGGGCTGCCCCAATCGTTGCCTCTTCTGTGATCGTTCGGTATTCGGTAACCGCTGCCGGAGTTTCAGCCCAGAATACGTGTTGGAGATGATCAGGGTGCTGCATGATCGCTATCGTGTGCGCGAGCTCGTCTTTGAAGATGATACGATGTTCGTCTTAAAGAAGAATCTGACCGCTCTCTGTGAGATGCTGCTGCGTGAGGGATGGGGCATAACCTGGTCGTGCCTGGGGCGGGTGAATAGCGTCGAGCCAGAACTCCTGGCTTTGATGAAGCGGGCCGGTTGCTGGCAGATCGGGTACGGCATCGAAAGCGGTAATCAGCAGATTTTGGATTTCATTCAGAAGAAAATAAAGCTGGAACAGGTGGAGCGAGCGCTACGGTGGACGAAAGAGGCAGGTATCCATACGAAGGGATTCTTTATCCTAGGCCACCCACTGGAGACCAGAGAAACGATGCAGGAGACGATCGACTTCGCCAAACGGGTGGATTTGGACGATATCAGCGTGTTCTTGCTCACTCCTTTCCCTGGCTCTCAATTACACGATATCGCTTCGCAGTACGGTCAATTTGACGATGACTGGCGCAAGATGAATCTGTTGCAGGCGGTTTTCGTCCCCACAGGGCTAACCAGCAAAGAGCTGGAGGAATATTTGAGGCGCGCCATGCGGGAGTTTTATCTGAGACCCAGGATAGTTTACTCCTACCTGGGCAGAGTGCTCCGCCGCCCCTCCAGCGCTGTAAGGATGTTTCAAGGTGGAGCGGCTTTCGGCAAGGCCGTTCTGGGCGCGAAGTAGGAGTAGCGGCGCATTGAATGCTCCTTTGGTCTCCATCGTAGTGGTCAATTATAACGGGAAAGCCTATCTGGAGAGGTGTTTTTCCGCACTGCAAAACCAAACCTATGTCCCTTTTGAGATCATATTGGTGGACAACGCTTCCGCTGACGGTTCGGTCGAGTGGGTGCGCAGTCACTTCCCGCATATCAAGATCGTTGAGAGCCAGGAGAATATTGGATTTGCCGCCGGGAACAACCTGGGCATCAAGGTGTCTCGGGGTGAGTATATCGCCACGCTCAACAACGACACCGAGGCCCATCCCCAGTGGCTTGAGCATCTGGTGAAGGTGGCTGAGAGTGATGAGACGATAGGCATGTGCGCCTCGAAGATACTTTCTTTCGACGACCCCGGGAGCATCGATTCGGTAGGGGTGGTGATTTACCCTGATGGGATGTCAAGGGGTAGGGGCCGGCTGGAACAAGACAGGGGACAGTATGACAGGATGGAGGAGGTGCTTCTGCCCAGTGCCTGCGCGGCCTTGTACCGGCGAAAAATGCTCGATGAAATCGGCCTCTTCGACGAAAGCTTTTTTGCCTACTGTGAGGATACCGATCTGGGGCTGCGCGGTCGATTGGCTGGCTGGAGAGCGATATTGGTGCCCTCAGCCATTGTTTATCACCTTTACTCCAGAACCGGAGGGAGATACACCGCCCTGAAAGCATTTCTGGTGGAGCGCAATCATCTCTGGGTCGCTTTGAAGAATTTGCCGCTATCTATGCTGCTCGAACTTCCCCTTTATACCCTGTGGCGCTATCTTGTACAGACCTACGGGGTGTTCAACCATCGGGGTGCCGGCGGAAGGTTCGTAGAGACGCATTCGAAGGTTCACTTGTTATGGATTGTATTAAAAGCACATGGCTCAGTCCTGACAGGACTGCCTTCAACTTTGCAGAAAAGAAAAAAGATTCAAGCCCAAAAACGGGTTTCAGATAAAACCATTTCCAGGTGGTTTAAAGAATATGGGATGAGTGCCGGCGAACTCGTTTTGAAAGATTGACAGGGGGCATATATGTGATGGACCTGCGATATGTCTCCCAGAATTATAACCGAGCTCGAATCCAAACTGTAAGAGAGGAAGAAAATGAGATGTAGCAAGTGCGTTCTACCTGAAACTACCCCGAACATCGTCTTCGATAAAGAAGGGGTTTGTAACTATTGCCATACGTATCAAAAAATTAGCTATAAGGGTGAGTCTGAACTGCTCAAATTACTGGACTCCCAACGAAGAACGGACAGTAAATATGACTGCATTGTAACTATAAGTGGCGGCGGTGGTAGCACTTACACTCTACTGAAACTTGTCAAAGATTATCGTATGAAAGTTCTCGCCGTAAATTACGAAAGCCCATTTGTAGAGCCCCAGGCAAAAGATAATATCGAAAATGCAATCAAGGCATTGAATGTTGATATAGTCAGATTTACGTTTAAGAATAACGTTCATGAAAGAACCTTCAGAAATAATGTGATCGCATGGTTCCGAAGACCATCGCCAGCCTTGATACCCATGATGTGTATTGCGTGCAAAACTCTATGGTATGATGTCCTGCGGATTGCAAAGGAATATAGGATTAATTGTATTGTTAACGGTGTAAGTCGGCTTGAAGATACTGCCTTTAAAAAAGAGCTACTTCACGTATCAAAGGATGAGAGTCTCGAACTAACCCTCCTTAAAGGTATCTACGGTCTCTTAAAAGAAACTGTAAAGAATCCAGCCTATTTTAATCCCAGTTGCATTCCAACAATGGTGAAAGGCTATCTATTTGGAGATGACAACGCCATTGGCTCAAGGGTGTTTGGGCGTAACATCAAGAGTATATATCTATTCGACTATATCGAGTGGGATGAGCAGGAAGCCCTATCAAGAATGAAATCAGAACTAAATTGGGACTACCCTTGCAAGTTTAATTCAACCTGGCGATTTGATTGTAGGGTCGCGCATTTAAAAGACTTTATGTACATAAAAACTCTAAAAATGACCGAAAGAGATGACCGTTATGCCAAAATGGTGAGAGAAGGGTTGATAACACGAGAAGATGCTTTACTGAGACTGAAGGAAGAAAACAAGCTTTATTTGGACGAAATAAAACTATTATTGAATCAAATTGGAATTGAAGATATCTCCCTATTGTGTGAGGACATACAGGGTGTCTCCGCCTCATTACTGGTTGACAGCTAGGCCGAGATGAACGGTAGAGGTATAGTATGGCTCTGAAGGTGCTGTTTATTGATGCTATTCACCCTTTACTGGAGTTGGAACGACGATATCCCTCGTTAAGCCTGGGCTACCTGGTCAGCGCTCTAAGATCTGAATTCGGTCAGGATACTTTTCAATTCAAAATCGTGTACGACCACGTAGCCAAAGAGCTGGCTGATTTCCGTCCCGATGTGGTGGGCATCCGCTGTGTCTCCCAGAATTATAACTGGGCTCGAAAATATGCCCAGATAGCCAAACAGCAGGGTTTGCCCGTACTTATCGGCGGAGCCCATATATCTGCTGTACCAACCTCTCTGAGTCACGACATGGATGTGGCCGTGATCGGGGAAGGAGAGGCCACCATCGTAGAGCTAATGCGCTTGTTCATCGCTGAAAGAAAATTCGAGCCGGAGCATCTGAGCCATATCCAGGGCATCGCTTACTGGCGTGATGGTCAACTGGCTTTTACCGAGGCGCGGGCGCTGATCCCTCAACTCGACGACATTCCCTTTCCAGCCCGCGACTTGCTCAAGATCGATAAGCATACTTATATGTTCACCTCCCGCGGTTGTCCCTATCGTTGTAGCTTTTGTTTCTCCACCCAATTTTGGCACAAGGTGAGGTTTGCCTCGGCCCAGTACGTAGTCAACGAGATCAAGGAAATCATCTCAAACCACAACGTGACATTCATTAGTTTTTATGATGATCTATTTACCGCCCATCGGCGACGGTTAGAGCAGATCGTGTCCCTGCTGGAAGAAGAGAACATTGTGGGGCGGGTAAAGTTCTCCTGCAACTGCCGTGCCAATCTGGTGCGCGAAGATACTGTTCGACTGATGAAAAGAATGGGCATAGTATCGGTGGGCATGGGTTTGGAGTCGGCTTCCGATCGGATTTTAAAATATCTAAAAGGTGAGGATATCAGTGTTGCAGACAATGAAAAGGCCGTGGCCTTGTTAAACCGATATGGCATTGCCGCCAACGCCTCGTTCGTCATCGGCTCCCCTATGGAAACGAGGGAAGAAATACTAGAGACCCTGGACTTCATCAAATCTAACGAGCTGAGCTTTGCCGATACCTATCTACTCACCCCTTTGCCCGGCACGCCCGTCTGGAAGTACGCGGAGAGCAGAGACCTGGTTTCGGACGACATGGATTGGGATAAGTTGAACATCGATTTCGCCACCAATCATCAGGAGGCTATCATTTTATCCGAGACCCTGACCAGAGATGAGCTATACCAGCTTTATCGGCTCTTTCAAAGGCAGCGGCTCATCATCGCGGCCAAAAGAATGTGGCGACATCCTTACGCTCAAGACCTGCCTAAGTTCGTGTTGAACACTCTGTGGGACAAAGTCCGCAGTTGGGTAGGCAGCGAGGTGTAAAGTGCCGGTCGATTACCGGATGGAAGAAAACGATGTCCTGTACCAGCGGGATCAGTACCAGAAAGGCGGCGTGGGGCGACGGTATTGGGATTACCGCGATGAAGTGACGATATCTCACATCAACCACGAGCAGCGCATCCTGGATATCGGCTGTGGTGAAGGGATCACCCTGGAGAGGTTGCGCCGGCGCTTTCCCGACAGGCACATCTTGGGCCTCGATTTGCTGGCGGAGAATGTGGCGATCTGTAAGAATCACGGTCTCCCCATCGTTCAGGGTGACGTGTACGATCTGGCTTTCGCCGACGGTGCATTCGATTGTTGCCTTTTCATGGAGGTGATCGAGCATCTCGCTCGACCGGAGAGGGCCTTAGCTGAGATCCATCGCGTTTTGAAGACAGGTGGGTTGTTGCTCATCGTGTTCCCTAACGACCTGATGTGGGTTCTGGCCAGGCTGGCGACTCTGAAGATCAAAGAGGCTTTTTACGATCCCGGTCATGTGAGACAGTGGAGCCCTCGTTCGATTCGGGACGAGGTGGTGGAACACGGCTTTGAAATAATCAAGCAGATCAGCTTGCCATTTCGCTGCTGGCCTTTAAGCCTGCATCACCTGGCGGTGGTGAGAAGGAGATGACCATACTCAGGCCCGATATCCTGGAAGTGCTGGCGTGCCCGGTTTGCAAATCCCAGGTCGTGTATGTCACGGAGAAAATTCAATGCTCTGCGTGTGGTCGGACATACCAGGTGATCAAAGGCGTTCCGATCATGTTGACCGAACAACACGAAGAGCTGAGGCGAGCCTATCAACATGGCTCACTGATGTTGACAGAGTTCCAGAAAGAAACAACGTTTTCCAAACTAATCCATTTTGCTCGTAAGATCGTTAGTAGCGATTTTGTGCCCTTCCATCCGGAGGAAAAGTGGTGGGGTGCTCTAATCAATAGCCAGGGTTCGGAGACGAAAATTCTGGAGGTTGGCTCAGGTTATCGCCGTCTGGATAAGAAAGTCATTAATATGGATTTAATGATGTTCCCCAATGTGGATGTGGTAGGTGATGGTCACAGCTTGCCATTCAAAGATGCCTCCTTCGATACGGTGTGGATGGAGGCCGTTTTAGAGCATGTGAGACGGCCCATGGATGTAGTGGCCGAGTCCCACCGAGTGCTTAAAGAAGGCGGCTACATTTACGCTGTGGCCCCATTCGTCACCACTTATCACGGTTATCCTCATGATTACTTTCGCTATTCCCGACAGGGACTCGGCGAGTTGTTTACGCAGTTTCGTGAGATGGAGTCTGGAGTGTATCGGGGGCCAAGTGTGGCGCTGGTGAGCTTTCTGTCGGATTATTTCTCTCTTTTCTCTTTCTCAACCAACTGGCGCATCTACCTGTTGACCAAAGCTCTGGCCTTGTGTTTGATTTTTCCCTTGAAATATTTGGATCTCCTCTTGATGAAGAACGCTGAAGCCCACCGCCTGGCTCATTGTCTTTATTATATAGGCATGAAGGGAGGAGGATGATATCCCAACTGAGCTATGCATTGCCCATGTTAGCTTTTGGCTACTTGCCGATACCCTTTGCCTCCCGGTTTATGCTCAAAGAGCAGTTATCTCCCCTGCGTTGGCTAGGGACCATACTCATTATCGCAGGTGTAGTGTTAGTATCCAGAAGTTGAGAGAAGGCCATGAGTGTCAACCCCGAGACATTGATTATCATCCCCGCTTACAACGAGGCCGGGAACATCGCCAGGGTGATCGCGGCTACACGTGCAAGCGCGCCCCTGGCTGATATCCTGGTGGTCAACGACGGCTCCTCAGACGATACGGCTGCCATCGCCAGACAGGCCCGAGCCAGGGTAATCAGCTTGCTCTTTAACATAGGCTATGGTGTAGCGCTTCAGACCGGCTACAAGTACGCTCTGGCCAAAGGTTACCGGTACGTGATCCAGATGGATGGCGATGGACAACACGAACCAGCTTGCATCCCCACTCTGCTGGCCGAAGTGCAGAGCGGGGCGGCTGATGTCGTGGTTGGCTCCCGCTTCCTGGGTCGGGAGACGGGTTCGTACCGGGTGGAGTGGGGCCGGCGTCTGGGCATGACTCTATTCGGAGGGATAGCATCGTTCATCATGGGCCAGAAGATCACCGATCCCACCTCTGGCTTTCAGGCCTTGAATAGGGAGGCACTCCGCTTTTTCGCCAGCGATGCCTATCCGGGGGATTTCCCGGATGCTGACGTACTGATCATGCTGCACTACAACGGTTTCAGGGTTAAAGAAGTACCAGTTATTATGTACTGCAACACGGATGGCAAGTCCATGCACAGTGGCTTAAAGCCTCTGTACTATGTGTTTAAGATGTGTCTGTCCATTTTTGTCACTTTGCTGAGGGGGAATAAGGTCAAGGGTTATGGAGATCCCGTTTAGACAAAAGGTTCTGGCCATAATAACGAGTGTGGCTTTGCTAGTATTCATCATTGAGCTGGTGCGCCGAAAAAAGCTGCGTGAGGAGTACTCGTGGCTGTGGATTTTGACAGGAATCGTGATCTTCGTCCTGGGCTTGTGGTTCGATTTGCTCCTCTCCATCACCTATTTCATCGGGGCCGGGAACCCTCCTTCAACTTTGTTCTTTTTGGGGTTGATCTTCCTGATCCTGATTAACATTCACTATTCGGTCAAGATTTCTGAGTTGACCAACCAAGTGAAAAATCTCGCTCAGGAGTTGGCTATTCTTAGTAGCTGCTTGGAAGATCTTCTATTGCTGCATACAGAAGCAGAAGAGCAGACCGAAAGCCAACGGGATTGACCGTTACCATTAGCGGTATCCAATCTAAGGGGGACGCTGATCGGTCCGGCAGGCCGGCACTGGCACCCATTGAGGAGAGCAAAAAGTACTGTTCAGCGATAAAGCACTCAGGAGGATCGATGCTCGCAAACATCTGGACAAAAATCCGGGAGGATTTATATCACTCGCTGGCTATTTTTTTTATTATTGTGTACGCCTTAGCTGTCTCTGTCATTGGTTATCAAAGTCGCGCCATCAAGTGGGATGCCTGTCTCTATATAAGTTCAGCTCGAGCTATTGTCGAGAATGGGATTCTCTACGCGGCGCCTGGCCTGGTTCGTGGACCTCTATTCCCCCTGGCTATTGTGGGATTAAGTCCCGTGGTGGCCGGCGATCTGGTTCAGGCCGCTGTGTTCGTGAGTGTCATCGCCTCCACAATAGCCCTGGTGGCCACCTACGGTTTGGTGCGCAGTTTGTCCGACAGCCGTATGGCTTTGTTCACCACCTTGCTGGTTATGCTCGGTCGAACATTTATAAATAATTCTGTCCGTCTTCTCACCGATATGTTATTCGCGGCCCTGGTTCTGCTGGCTCTGTATCTGCTGGTGGCGAAGGGTCTAACCGGCTATAAAAGATACCTCCTGGCTGGCTGCTGCAGCGGGCTGGCTATTCTTACCCGGAACAACGGCCTGCTATTACCTCTCTTCGCCGTCCTGGGGCTGATCCTGACCAACCCCCACCGCTTAAGCAGGCGACGACAGGCTCTGTCCTTAACTCTCTACCTGCTCGCCACGGCGCTGATCTATTTGCCCTGGTGGATCGTCGAGATATATACATCCGGTTCTCCCCTGCACATCGCCCAAACGGGTGGCCCTTACTACCAAGAGCTGCTTCCGCCCTGCTGTGAGACGTTCTACTTTAGCCCGAGTAGCCTGATACAGATACTTCTCCTGGATCCTATCTTCTTTTTCTCCAGGTATCTGCCCAGGTGGCTTTGGACAGGGCCGCAGAAGTGGGCAAACATTTTCGTAAACTTTTTCGGAGTATCTCCCTTTTCCGTTTCCGTTCTCGTATTGCCCGGCGCTTTGATCTTATTTCGGGATTTCCTCTTCCGGAAGTCCCTCCAGCGACGGCTGTTCTTATTTCTTGCCTTTTTCTACTTAGCCTGGAGCTCTTTTTTCGCGTTATTGAGGGACATTCCCCGCTACCTGTTGTCTCTGGCTCCTTTTTTTGCCTTGCCGGCCATGTACTGTCTCCTTTCCGAGATGATCCCCGATTACAAAATCCGTCAACGATTCAGCCTCAAGCAGGCGATGGTGGGTCTGGTGTTGATCGCCCTGTTTATCGACAGTTGGCAGTCCCAGTACGTCTTTTACCTCCAGTGGAATCAAGAGTTTGTCCACCAGGTCGAGGTCTCCTCTTACCTCCCTTCTGCTGAGAAGGGGCTGGTCGGCGCCGATTTTCGCAGTGAACCCTGGTATCGCATCCCCCACGACACTGGTATGCCCACTGTGTCTGAAGATCATCGCTCCAAGCTGCCCGCTCTGTCCTACATGCTGTACGAGGATGATCCCGTGCCTTACCCTGGGTTATCAGTTCCTCTCCAGGTATCCAGCACCCTGGAAGCCATCTATATCAAGAACGAGCCTGTCAGGGCCGTTTTGTACCGGGTCCTGGCCAAGAACGAGTTATTCGAGGTGACCCAAGTGCAGGCTTCCTCCTCAGCCAGCAGCCTGCCCACAGACGCCATCGATGGAGAGGCCGATACCAGTTGGCTGTCCGACTTTGGAGACACCGATGCTGCCCAGGAGTGGCTCACCCTGGACCTGGGAGAAGCGCGGCGGGTGAACCGGGTCTGGCTGTTACCTCTGCCCTCCGGCCAGGGTTTCCCCCCCGATCTGCAAATCCGCACCAGCCTGGACGGTCGGGACTGGCAGACGGTCATCAACGAGCGAGACTATCCCCGCCCACGCCGCCAGAACCCCCAGGTCTTCTCCTTCGCCGAGACCGAGGCCCGGTTCGTCAAAATTGTGGGGTTGAGGCTGGGAAAAAGAGAAAATGAGGAGCAATACTTCATGGGTATAAGCGAAGTGCGGGTCAGTCGGGGGGTGGAGAAAGACCCCGCCTCCACTCAGTTCACCCTTGCCCCTGAAGTCATTTACGACCCGGCGACAACTGAGCTGGACGTTCCGATCATCAATCAGAGCCCTATCACTGCCTCTGTGTTGGTGGCCGTCAACGAGGGAGAACCGTGGCGCTGCGATTTACCCAGTTTATTCCCCCTGGCTTTAGCCGCGCCGGAGGAGATCCCGCCCGGTCAGAGGGGGCACATGAACGTTTTGCTGCCCGACCTGACGCCGGGTCCCCACGATATATACATCACCCTGGACCCTTATGAAGTCACGGCCACAGGTCGTGAGACGGTGCTGGTCGATATCGAAGTCCCTGCCAAGCCCGACCTGGTTCCTGAACCTGTTGCGGTCGTCAACCTCATCCGCAACCCTGGCTTCGAACAGGGTGAAGAGGCCGACGGTGCACCCGATGAGTGGGAGCCTGACTCCTGGGGGGGCTCGATACAGGCGGTCCACGACGAGAAACATGAGGGCTTAAAGTCGCTCAAGATCGAGCAAGAAAACGCCCAGGGGTGGGCTGCCGGCGAGCAGAGCGACATCCCTGTGGGGCCGGGGATACAATACAAGCTCGGTCTTTACACCAAGGGCTCTGAGGGGAGTATGATCGTCAAGTATTTTGCGGAGGACGGTGAGGTCGAGGGTAACCACTCTTACGAGATACCGCCTGCCGAGGATTGGCAGGAGTACACCCGGTTTCTGCCACTCACCTCTGCCACAACCAGGAGGATGAGTTTACGGCTGGAGCTGAATGAAGTTGGCGTCGCCTATTACGACGATGTCCGCCTGACGAGATCTGCGATCCGTAACCCTGGTTTCGAGCAAGACGAAGATGCCGACGGTATACCCGACGGGTGGCTGCGCAACCATTGGGGATACTCGGCACCGGTGCAAGAGGTGCTGGTCAACAATGAGTATCACGAGGGCTTGAGGTCAATCAAGGTTGCGAAAGAAGACGCCCAGGGATGGGCCACCTATGTGCAGCAGCACATTCATCTAGAACCGAATACACAGTACGAGATCAGTCTTTACACCAAGGGCGCCAGGGGAGGCATGATTGTCAAGTACTTTGCGAAGGACGGTGCGCTCGAAGATACATTCTATTCCAATAATATACCCCAGGCCAGGGATTGGCAGCGGTACACCGAGTTGTTGCCCCTCACCTCTGACAGAACCGGGAAGATGTCTTTGTGGCTGGGGATGGGTAACCCTGGCGCGGTCTATTACGACGAGGTCGAACTGGTGCCCTCAACGATGGTGCTGGTCACTGCCACCCCCACCGCCACGCCGGCTCCAACTGCCACCCCGACCCCCACCAATACGCCGACGCCGATCCTTACCCCAGCGTTACACGGACTTCCAGAGTCGGAATGGAATACCAAAAGTTGGGACAGCTCCACTCAAGTCTTCGAGCTCGATGAGCAGGAAAAATACGGCGGCTCAAACTCCCTTAAAATAGAAAAGACCAACGATCAGGGAGGCGCTGCTTATGTCCTGAGCGTCAAGGTCCAGCCTGCACCTGCTTATCAGTTAACAGGCTATACCAAAGGTGAAGGCGGCGAATTCATTGTGGCCGCTTTCGATAGTCAATGGCAGCAAACATACAAAGGCTCATTCTCCATAGCGGCATCGCCCACCTGGTCGAAGCAAGTTTTCACTTTTGCCCCCTCCGGGCAGACCGTCAAAATCCAGCTTTACCTGGCGGTGACGACCAAAGGCGTTACCTGGTTTGACGAACTTACTCTGTCCACACCCGCGCCATAAATAGTAAAAGTGCCCATGAAGGCCCGTGCCGTGCACTTTCAGTAGTGCGCGGCACTTTTTGGGGCCTTTCTCGCTTCTCTTTTTTTGAGACCTGTAGTACAATATGGCTCGTTGCTAACAGAGGAGAAAGGGGATCGACAGATAGAGCCAGAGAAGCACGACGCAGAGAACGCTGAAGACAGTCCGGAGACGCAGCTATCTGGGGAAACTCCGAGCCAACCGGCCAGGGGCGAAGAGGAGCAACCGCCCGCAGAGAAAGGGCGCAGAGGTCTGGTGGATATCCTGGTGGCCGTCGTTATCCTGCTGGTCACGGCCTGCACCTGTCTGGTCGTGGCCCTGGTGGTGCTGAAAAACGCGCCGGCGGCTGTTCTGCCCCACACCACCAGGTTGAGGCCCGTGGTGGTCATCGACTCTCCTTCCAGCGGGAGCAGCTTTCAGGTCGGGGAAGAGGTCAGCATCATCTCCACCATCACCGATCGCGAGGGCATAGTCAGGGTGGAGCTATGGGTCAACGACGTTCAGCAGGATGTCGAGCCCGACCCCGCTCCCCAGGGCCAGAAGTCGCTGACGGTGCGCCATACCTGGACCCCGACGACAGCCGGGCTTTACACGTTGGAGATGCGGGCTTACAACGCTGCCGGCCGGGTCAACGCCCCGGTTTTCGTCACCGTGGAGGTTGTGGAGATAAGCACGCCGGTGGCCCAGGCGCCGACGTCCACCGCCACCGCTACCAGGCCCCCCACCCCACCCAAACCGCCCCCCCCCCCCCACACAACCCCCCCCCCGGTGTGGCCTGCAATTTTGTAAGTGCCAGGCACCTCTACGGAAACTCCCCTCCCCACGGAGACACCTACCGCCACCGAAACCCCCATAGCTACTCCTACCCCAACGCCGGTCCGCTCCCTGGGCTACGGCGCCAACCTCTCCTCCGCCGAACAGGCCAAAGACCTGGCAGAGATGGGCTTCGATTGGGCCAAAGGGTTTCTCAGTTGGGAGCAGGCCGGGAGCGGTCCAAAGTACCACTTCGCCGACGTGGACAACCAGATGCGCGAGTTCGTCAAATACGCCGATCACGTCCTGATCCGCCTCAACTGGCCCGTGCCTGGCGGCATAGGCAACCCACCCCGTTCGCCCGGCGACCTGGAGGCTTTCCGCGCCATGACCGAGGCCCTGGCCCGCCATTGTAGAGAGAAGTGGCGACCGAAAGGACTGAAAACCATCGCCTACGAGATATGGAACGAGCCTAACCTTAAATTCGAGTGGGGAGGAAACCCCAACCCGGCCGAGTACGTGGCCTTGCTCAAGGCCGGTTACCAGGGCATCAAGGCCGGAGACCCGGAGGCGTTGGTCATCAGCGGGGCGGTATCTTCCGGGGGCAATTACGACGACCTGGCCTTTATCCAGGCCATGTACGATGCCGGGGCGAAACCATATTTCGACGCCCTGGGCTCCCACCCCTACGGCGGCAGCTATTCCCCCGACACGCCACCCCAACGGACCAACAAGCCGGTCTACTTCCGTCGCGCTGAGCAACAATATCAGATCATGGTCAACAACGGCGACGGCGACAAGCAGGTGTGGGCCACCGAGTTTAGCTGGATCGTGCACCGCCCCGGCAGTTGTGGCGAAGATGAACACTCCTGGGCTGAAGTCAGCGAAGAACAACAGGCTCTCTACCTGGTCGAAGCCTACCACTACGCGGCGGCTAACTGGCCCTGGATGGGGCCGATGTTCCTGATGATGGGCTTCGGCTGCGACCCCTGGCGCGGCTACTGTGAATCGCTGCGCTGGTATTCCATCTTTTATCGCGAAGATGCTCCGGCCCTGAGTCCCATCGTCGCCCGCCCGGCTGTCGAAGCCCTGACGGCCATGGAAAAACATCTGACCTGGTAACCCGATTTGACACCAAGGCCAAAGGCTGCTATAGTAAACGCCACAAATATAAGGAGGTTTAAAGTGGATAGATTAAAGTTGATGATACCGGGGCCGGTGGACACCGACGAGGAACTCTTGAGCTACATGGCTACCCCTACCATGCCCCACTACGGCCCGGCCTGGATGGCAATCTTTAACGACGCCATCGACTGCCTGAAGAAAGTCTTCCAGACGGAAAACGACCTTTATATAATGACCGTGCCCGGCACCGGGGC
>CAZYHC010000040.1:0-48808 GCA_964646625.1 uncultured Anaerolineales bacterium | reverse complement strand
CGGTGGTGACCGCATCCTCCAGGGCCTCGCTGATAGCGATGCCCAGGCTGCCGGTGGAGTTGGGGTCTTTGGCCAGGATATCGCGGCCCGCCTTGGTGTCGGTGCTGGGACTGGGCACGACCGTAGCTCCCCAGGTTTCCATCATAATGCGCCGGTAGGGCTTCTGCTCGTAGCTGATTCTGACCATGTAGACCTTGCACTCCAGGTCGAATAGCTTGCAGGCGAAGGACAGGGCGCTGCCCCACTGACCGGCGCCCGTTTCGGTGGTCAAACGGGTTTGACCTTCCTGCTTGTTGTAGTAAGCCTGGGCCACGGCGGTGTTAGGTTTGTGGCTGCCTGGGGGACTGACTCCCTCCCACTTGTAGTAGATCCGAGCCGGAGTGTCCAGGGCCTTCTCCAGGCGGTGGGCCCGGTACATAGGCGTCGGTCGCCACATTTTATAAATCTCCTGCACTTCCTCCGGAATGTCGATCCAGCGCTCAGGGCTTACCTCTTGCTTGATCAATTCCATGGGAAAGACAGGAATCAGATCTTCAGGGCCCATGGGCTGAAGGGTGAGCGGATGCAGGTAGGGGGGCGGGGGAGAGGGCAGATCGGGCAAGATGTTGTACCACCGGGTAGGTATTTCTTTCTCTGATAACATGATTTTGGTTTGGGTCATGATCGGAAAACCTCCTTTTTAACATAGATTTTTGTTAGTTGCTGGGGTCAAGCCTCAGATTTTCTTCGATAACGCTCCCTCCTTTTCTACCAAAATGCGCCCGTCCCCAAAAGGGGACGAGCGCGCGCCCGTGGTGCCACCCCGTTTAGGCTGCTCATCGCCTGCCAGACAAGCTGCGCAGGCACCGGAAATTAAAAAAAACCCGCCGTGAAGGCGGGGTTATACCCTGTGAGCCAGCCTCACTCCTTGTGCAGGTACGGGACATCCTAGTCCCTGGCTATCGTTAACCAGCCAGTATCCGATACCCTCAGCCTGGATAACGGCGGCGACCTCCGGCAACGCCTACTTGGGTAGCCGGGTGACCAGGTAGTTTGATGGCTAGACGGATACCCGCCTGACTGCCTGGCGACCTGATAACCTGGCCCGTTCGGGTTGCGACTCCCAGGCCCATTCAACGTCTGCGCTGGTACCGGGCTCTCACCTTACCCCGACTCTCTGGAACCCCGCTCTGACGCCTACTCTTCCTGTTCACAGTCTTTTGGTCTGTTCAATTTGAAACAGAGTATATCACACTTCTAAGAAAATGTCAACGTCGCTCCTCTTCGGGGCGTGGCCACCAGGGCACTCCCAATCTGGCTTCTGGAATGGACCTCGAGGTGGGGGTCATCGCGGCCACCGGTGAGGTGCTGGTCAAGCCTGGGGCGACGGTAGGGCCAGGGGTGGAGGTTGGTCTGGGAAGAGGGGAGGCCGTATCAGTCGGCCGCGGCGTAGCAGCAGGCACAATTTTCGTTACTTCCATTAAAGTGGCGGTGGGCACAGGGCTGCTGGTGGAGGTGGGGGCGCTGGCCGTAGGACTGGCCGATGAGATGAGGTCGGAAGTAATTATCCCCGCCCCAAAACCCACCGCCACCAGCAACAGCAAGCCTGCTGCCAGGCCGGCCAGAGGTACTACCCAACGCAGCGGGAGGAGCTCGCCGGTACCGGCCTCGACCTTGATCACCACGGCGGTGATGTTATCTGGTCCGCCTCGTTCGTTAGCCAGGTCGATGAGTTCCTGGGCCGCCGTCTTAGCCTCGTGGTTGGAAACGATTTCTCTGATTTCCTCGTCCTCGATCTCGTTGGAGAGGCCATCGGAACAAAGGACGATAATGTCACCGGGCTTCAGGGTCTGGGTAAAAATATCTACCAGCACATCGGGACGGTTGCCCATGGAACGGGTAATAATGTTGCGGTAAACGTGATGACGGGCTTCTTCGGGGGTTAGAAGACCAGCCTCGACCTGCTCGTTAACCCAGGAGTGATCCTGGGTGAGCTGTTCGATGTGTTGATCGCGCACCAGATAAGCACGACTATCGCCCACGTTGGCTATCAGCAGTTGGCGCTCCCGAATGACTACTGCCACCAGGGTGGTGCCCATGCCCGATTGCTCGAAGTTGGCCGCGGCCTGGGTGTATATCTCGGCGTTGACGGCTCGGAAGGCCCTTTCCAGACTGCGGGGCAGGTCCGGGTTGGGGTCAGCATAGTAGCGGCCGAATAGGGTGGTGATGGCTTGTTCGCTGGCTACCTCGCCGGCGGCGTGGCCGCCCATCCCATCGGCTACGGCGTAAAGCCGCCCCTTGCGGCTTGCTTCTTTGAGGGAGAGATTCATAATCTCTATCATGCTCTCAAAGGTACCCAGATTGTCCTCATTAATTTCTCGTACCTTACCCACATTGGTCAATGGCCCTATGTCGAGCGCAAACTGTCGCCCCATGTTTGTTAGTTCACCTTTCGCGGCCGGCTTTCCCTGTAAGCCCCATTCTGCATCTTATTATTATAGCGCCCCTAGCAGGACTCGAACCTGCGACACATGGTTTAGGAAACCACTGCTCTGTCCATCTGAGCTATAGGGGCAGTGTAGGTAAAGTATAGCACAATCCAGCTTAGATGGCAAGGAAATCAAGCTTCTGGCGATTTCAGGGCCATGCCCAGCACGGCCTGGATTTCCTCCCTGGTAACGGCTCCCTGCCGCAAGACGAGGGGCGGCTCGGTGGTCAGGTCCAACACGGTAGAGGGCACGCCGCCCGGACAGCGGCCTCCGTCGATGATGAGATCAACGCCCTCCCCCAACCCACGAACTACCTCATCAGCCGTCACCGGACTGGGGTGACCGGCCAGGTTGGCGCTGGTAGCGGCCAGGGGGGCGTCCAGGGCGGCAATCAGGGCCAGGGTCAGGGGATGATCGGGCAGCCGCACGGCTACCGTAGGCCCGTTGGCGCTCACGATAGCAGGCACCGCCTCGCCCTTGGGCAGGATCAGAGTCAACCCCCCCGGCCAGAAACTCTCGATCAAGCGATGAGCCCGCGGCGGCACGTACTCGGTCACCAGGGCCAGGTCGGCGGCACGGGCCAGGAGGAGAGGAATGGCCTTTTTTCTGGACCGCAGCTTGGCCTGGTAGAGCCGGGCCACGGCCCGCGCCTGAAAAGCGTGGGCCCCCACCCCATAGACGGTGTCCGTAGGAAAGGCTACCAGCCCCCCTTCCCGCAGCAGCCTGACAGCCTCCGCTACAGCCACTTCGATATTATTACTCTCGGCGGTTAGAATTCTGGCTTTCAAGGGCCTTACCGCTTATTTCTTCCGAAGAGCGACGCTGGGGGAGAATAGTTCCCCTGTAGCCGCTTGTCGAGTTAACTATCCGGTAGCAGAACGTTTATATTAGAAGTATAACACAGTTTCTCACACAAAGCAAGAAGAGAGGTTCGGCCTTCGGCCTTGAACCTGGAAGCGGGGGAGGGCCAATGGAACGGAGGGACATTTGGTAAAGCGGGCATTTTGTGGTATAATCACAAACAATCGCAACCGATATTCAAGCGGATGCGCTTGAGGGAAGGGGGTTGGGGAATGATCGAGGTAACTATCGATAGCATCAGAGTGAGCCTGATGTCTCAACATCGGGTGGTGGTTTTGAAAGAGGTCGAGACGGAGCGATATCTCCCCATCTGGATTGGCCCTTTTGAAGCCGATGCTATTACCATCAAATTACAGGGCGTTGAAGTGGCCCGTCCTCTCACCCACGATTTGCTGAAATCGCTTATCAACGTGATGGGGGCCACCGTCTCTCACATCGTAGTCAACGATCTGCGCAACGATACTTTCTACGCGCGCATCGTTATGGACTCCAATGGGCGACGTATTGAGGTCGATTCTCGTCCCAGCGACGCTATCGCCTTGGCCGTGCGGGTCAATGCTCCCATCTTCGTGGCTGAATCGGTGATGGATAAAGCTTCCATTGAGCCTGAAGAGGAAACCAGCTTAACCGGCGTCACCAAGGAGGAGGAAGAGGGCCTGGAAGTCTACAAAGACTTCCTGAGCACCCTCGATCTCGATAGCCTGGGAGACTCTGAGCCTGACTGATTGGGGGAGCGGTTATGGCGGTTGAGAGATTACCTCCCCAAAACATCGAAGCGGAGCAATCCGTGTTGGGAAGCCTCCTTCTCGACCGTGATGCTATTATTCAGGTTGCTTCCTTTTTACGCGCCGAAGATTTCTACCGTGAAGCGCACGGCCTGATCTATCAGGCCATCATGGACCTCCACGAGCGACGAGAACCAGCCGACTTTGTCACTCTATGCGATGAGCTGGAACGACAGGAGCAACTGGAACAGGTGGGGGGGCGGGCCTACCTGACCTCTCTGGTGAACGCCGTGCCTACGGCTATCCACGTAGAGCACTACGCCTACATTGTGGAGCGCACAGCCACCCTGCGTCGTCTCATCCAGGCCGCCGGCCGGATTGTGGATCTGGCCTATGAAGAGGCCGAGGAGGTGGGAGAGGTTTTAGACCGGGCCGAGCAGATCATATTCGGCGTCTCCGAACGACGTATCACCCGTGACCTGGTTCCCATCAAGCAGCTTCTAGGAGAATATTACGACCGTATTGAGGACCTGACCAAGCAGAGCGATGAGCTGACCGGCATCGCGACCGGCTTCTCCAAGCTCGATAAATTGTTGGGTGGGCTTCAGTTTTCGGACCTGATCGTGGTGGCTGGCCGGCCGGGCATGGGCAAGACCAGTCTGGCCCTTTCCATCGCCCATAACGCGGCCAGGTACAAAAATGTGGGCATCTTCAGCCTGGAGATGGCGGGCGAACAGGTGGTGCAGCGTTTGATCTCCGCCGAGACGGGCATCGATTCGCAACGTCTACGCCTGGGCCGCATCAACGAGGACGAGTGGCCTACCTTCATCCAGGCCACTGGCCGTCTGTCCGAGAGGAACATCTTCATCGACGACACGCCAGCCATCTCTCCCCTGGAAATGCGTACCAAAGCCCGGCGCCTCCACGCCGAGCAAGGTCTGGACCTGCTCATCGTCGATTACCTGCAACTGATGCACGGCGGCCAGCGGGTCGAGAATCGGGTGCAGGAAATATCCCTCATCTCCCGCTCCCTCAAGGCTTTGGCCAGAGAGTTGGATGTGCCGGTGCTGGCCGTTTCCCAGCTTTCGCGGGCCGTCGAGTCGCGGCACGACAAGCGGCCCATCCTCTCCGATTTGAGGGAGAGCGGGTCCATTGAGCAGGACGCGGACGTGGTGATGTTCATCTACCGCGACGAGGTCTATAACGAGAATACGGAATTTCGCAACATCGCTGACATTATCGTAGCCAAACATCGCAATGGCCCTACGGGGTTTGTGTCCCTCTTTTTCAAGAAGGAACTGGCCCAGTTTTATGAAATGGAACTCGTGACCGAGGACCTTGATTTTATAGATTGATGGGACTGGTTTAGTTATGGAAGGCTTCTCCGGTTTTCCGGCCGGCAAGGTGCGCTTCACTTCGATCCCCAATCTCTTCTTCAGCGAACTTTTGCCCCTCATCGACCATCTGGCCGAGTTAAAGGTAACTTTACACATTTTCTGGCTGGTAGGGCGTAAGAAAGGCGCCCTGCGCTACGTCAGTCGGCGGGAACTGGCGGGCGATGGGGTCCTGCTCAGGGGCCTGAAAACGCGGCATCAGACCCCCGAAGAAGCCCTGGACGAGGGCCTGGAACGGGCGGTGGCCCGTGGCACCCTGTTACGGGTGGCCGTCAAGAAGGGCGAAGAAGAAGACCAGTGGTACTTTCTAAACACGGACAAAGGGCGACGGGCGGTGGAACGTTTCCGACGAGGAGAGATCGCCCCGGAGGTGATCCCCCTGGCAGACGAGGTGCACCTGGCCGCCGAACGGCCCAACATCTTCGTCCTCTACGAGCAGAACGTCGGCCTGCTCCAGCCCATCATCGCCGAAGAACTGCGGGAGGCGGAGCAAACCTATCCAGCCGAGTGGATCGAAGAAGCTTTCCAGATAGCGGCCGAAAACAACGTGCGCAACTGGCGTTACGTGCGGGCCATCCTGGAAAGCTGGGCTACCGAGGGGAAAGACGATGAAAAGCGCGCGCGAGATTATAGAGAAGATGGACGTCGGTATCTCAAAGGGAAGTACGCCGACCGCATCCAGCATTGAAAGTCCCTGCCCTATCTGCAAAGGAGCGGGGTATCTGGTCAAGGATGTGCCCTTTGGTCACCCCGATTTCGACCGACTTTACCCCTGTCAGTGCAAGATCGAGGAACTGGACACCAGACGCCTCTCCGACCTGCGCAATCTGAGCGATCTGAGGCTGCTCTCCCGCATGACTTTTGAGAGCTTTGTGCCGGAGGGGTACGGCCTCAATCAATTGAAGCAGAGAAACCTGAGAATGGCTTACGAGAAGGCCAGGGAGTACGCCGCGAATCCCCAGGGCTGGCTCTTGTTTCTGGGAGGCTACGGGTGCGGCAAGACCCACCTGGCGGCGGCCATTGCCAACTACCGCATAGAGCACGGACAGCCGGCCTTATTGGTGGTGGTGCCCGATCTCCTGGACCATCTGCGGGCCGCCTACAGTCCCACCAGCCCTGCCTCCTACGATGAGCGTTTCCAGATGGTGCGTAGCGCCCCCTTCCTGGTCTTGGACGACCTGGGAACCCAAAGCGCCACCCCCTGGGCGCAGGAGAAGCTTTACCAGCTCTTCAACTACCGCTACAACGCCCGCCTGCCGACCGTCATCACCACCAACCACGAACTGGAGGAGATCGACGTGCGGCTCAGGTCCAGGCTGGTCGATCCCGATCTGACCATCATCGTCACCATCCTGGCCCCTGATTTCCGCCGCAGCGGGGGAGATTCCTGGGATCAGTCGGAATTGAGCAGCTTATCTCTCCACAAAGATCAAACTTTCGAGAGCTTCAACCTGCGCCGGGGCGAGCTGGACGATGAGCAGCGGGAAAATCTCAAAAGGGCCCTCACCGTAGCCCAAGATTACGCCCAACAACCGGAAGGCTGGCTGGTCTTCCTGGGCCCTTACGGCTGTGGCAAAACTCACCTGGCAGCGGCCATCGCCAACGAACGGGTGCAACAGGGCTATCAGGCTCTCTTCGTGGTGGTGCCCGATTTGCTGGACCACCTGCGAGCTACCTACAGCCCCAACAGCCAGGTTTCTTACGATAAACGCTTCGAGGAAGTGCGCACCGCTCCGCTCCTGGTGCTCGACGATCTGGGAACCGAGAGCGCCACCCCCTGGGCGCGGGAGAAGCTTTACCAGATCTTCAACTACCGCTACAACGCCTGCCTGCCGACTATCATCACCACCAGCTACGAACTGGAGGAGCTCGACCCCCGCTTGTGCACGCGGATGCTGGACGAGTCGCGTTGCGCAGTTTTCGCCATTATTGCTCCCAGCTACCGGGGTGGATCGCGCCCGGCCAAAAGACGCGGCAAGCGGCGCTGAGATGGGGGAGGATAGTCGCATTAAAGACGCTTCTGTCTCCTGGGTCTGTCGCCTTCTCAAGCCATTCTTCCCTCGTAAAACCCCCTCTTCTCTATCCCCTTCTTCCATTCTCATTCTCAAGCCCTGTTGTCTGGGCGACGTACTGATGTCCACGCCCGTGATAGCTGCTCTGCGGCGGGCCTTTCCCGCCGCCAGGCTGGATTGCGCCGTGGGGCCCTGGTCGCGCCCTGTGGTGGCGAACAACCCCCACCTGGATGGCCTCCTGGACTGTGGGCCGGTGGGCAGTGGTCCTTTCTCCTGGAAAGATTACTGGACCCTGGTAAAGCGCATCCGGGCCGGAGGATATGAGGTCTGTTTCGTCCTGGATCGTTCTCCTCTGCTCAGCCTGCTGCCTTTTCTGGCCGGGGTGCCCCACCGCATCGGGCTGGACAGCCAGGGCCGGGGTTTCTCCCTGACCGTCGGCGTGCCCGTTCCCCTCCAACACGAGGTCGAGCTTTACCTGGACACGGTGCGGGCCGTGGGCGTGGAAGTCGTCGCCCCTCGTCTGGAATTCTATCCCTCGGAGGACGACTATCATTATATTGAAGGCTTGTTGAGAGGTTTGATGGACGAGGCGACGGATACCCTGGTCGTGATTCACCCTGGCGGAGGACATAATCCTGGCATGACGCTTTCCGCCAAACGCTGGCCCCCGCCGCGTTTCGCGGCCCTGGCCGACCGTTTGATCGAGGAGGGCGGGGCGCGGGTGATCCTGATCGGCGGGGCGGCGGATGGCGACCTCGCCCAGGCGATCAAGCGGGCTATGCGGCATACCCCGCTCGACCTGACCGGCCAGTTGACCTGGGGACAGACGGGGGCTCTGCTGGCACGCGGTGACCTTTTCATCGGGCACGACACGGGCGCGATGCATCTGGCGGTAGCCGCCGGCGCGCCGGTGGTGGCTATTTTCGGCCCCTCGACGCCAGAGATGTACGGCCCGTATAGTCCCCACAGCGTGACCCTCTGGCCCCAGGTGGACTGCAATCCCTGTTTTCTGCGTGGCCGCTGGAACGAAGCCTGTCGCCACTTCAAGTGTATCGAGGCGGTTACGGTGGAGGAAGTGTGGCAGGCGGCGCAAAGCCTGGTTGAAAAATCGGATAAAATCGGGTAGAATGGGAGCAACATCGACGGGAGCAAGCTGGTGAGCGACGAGAAACAGAACTTCTGGCCGGAAGTCCTCATCATTCTATTCCTGCTGGCTTTGCCCTTCCTTTTTTTCTGGATGCAGGTTACTCCTCATCCGGCCGACCGGGCCACCTTCAGGCAGGGCGATTTCAACGGGCAGTATTATCCTCTGCACGCTTTCGCCACGCGGGAGTTGGCCGCCGGTCGTTTGCCCCTGTGGAACCCCTACCTCTACGGCGGCCAACCGGCCCTGGCCGACATCCAGTCGGGCGTTTTCTATCCGCCCAATCTGCTGACCATCCCCTTGCTGGCCGGAGGGGATTATACCCTCTTTGTCCTGGAGCTACAGGTCATCGCTCACTTCTCGCTGGCCAGCCTCTTCACCTATCTTTTCGTGCGCTACAAGACCAAAAGTCGTTTTGCGGCCCTGGTTTCGGCGCTGGTCTTCACCTACGGCGGCTATCTGACCTCCTTTCCCGTGCAGCAGGTGACTACGCTGGAGGTGGGGGTCTGGTTGCCGCTCATTCTGCTGTTCCTGGAAAAGAGTATAGCAGCGAGCAGCAAGACGACTGAAGTCGTCACTACAAGCAGCAGGCGGCAACCAGGGCGTGGCGAGATGGGAGACTCTCTCCGCTCGTATCTCTTCTCTCGTATCTCTTTTCTCGATTCTCAACGCTGGTTTGTGGTGGCCGGACTGGCCCTGGGGGTCTCCATCCTGGCCGGGCATCCCCAAACCTCTCTCTACGTTTTCTACGCCTGCCTGGCCTATCTCCTCTTCCGATTCGTCCAGGAGGGGCTCCCTTTCACTTCCTGGCTGTTTCACTTTTTGGTTTTTTCGCTCGTTGGGCTTGGGCTGGCTGCCATCCAGCTCGTGCCCACTCTGGAATTTATCCGTTACTCCACCCGGGCCGAGTTGAGCTACCGGGCCGTCTCCTGGGGTTTACCCCTGGAGGAGTTGGTGGCCCTGGTTTATCCGGGCTACCTCGGGGGCTCGCCCCAATACGTGGGCATCCTGCCCATGATCCTGGTAGCAGCAGCTATCCTTTTTGGGCGAAGGCAGGGCGACAGGTTTTTCTGGGTGGGATTGGGGTTGGTCTCCATTCTCCTCTCCTTCGGGAGCAATACTTTTCTCTTCAACGTTTTTTACCTCCTGCTGCCCGGCTTCGGCCTGGTACGCAATCAGGAGCGGGTCATCTACCTGTTCAGCTTCAGCGCGGCGGTGCTGGCCGGTTATGGGGCCCTTCTGCTGGTGCGGCCACTGCCCCGGACGGTGCGGCGTGGTTTTCGGGCCTTTTATCGTTGGCTGGGGCGCATCGGGTGGGTGGCCCTGGCCCTGACCGCCCCCCTATACTACGGCTGGGTCAAATTCTCCGGGAATGAGGTCAACCTCTTCGACGCCGCCTTGAGCCACCACGTTTTTGCCCTGTTTCTGCTGGCTCTCTGCCTGATGCTGATCGCCCTGCGTCTGACCAGGGGGGCGCGCCGCTTCTGGCTGATGGCCCTGACGGTGTTCATCATCCTGCTCAACCTCTTCAGCGTTAACTGGCGATATAACCTCAAACCCGTGCCGCCAGAGTCCCGCTATCCCCTGACGGGCCTGATAGAGTTTCTGGCCGGCACCCCGGCGGCGCGTGGCGAAGGTCGTCTCAGCAGCGCCGGGTTATTCCACAGCGGGGCCAGCGCCGGAGCGGTCTACAAACTGGAGGACATCACCGGCAACAGCCCCTTGCACCTGGCCAGCTTCCAGGAGTTCGGAGCTCAGGTGGACGAGTGGCGGCGCTGGCAACTGCTCAACGTGACCCACGTCTTGGATAAGCGCGAGCTGGATAGCGAGGGGTTGCGCCGCGTCTACGAAGAGGATGAAATCAAGGTTTACGAGATTACGTACCCCATGCCCCGCGTCTGGGTGGCGCACGGGGCGCGGGTGGCCGGGAGCGACGAAGAAACCTGGGCCATCCTCAACGGGCCGGATTTCGACCTCGAGCGCGCCGTCGTCCTGGCTCGCCCGCCCGATATCGCCCTGCCCGCTGGAGAGATGAAGGCAGAAGGCTCGTCGGCCAGGGTGGTGGAGCGCCTTCCCCACCGCCTGGTGGTCGAGGTGGAGGCGGGCGCCAATGGGTTTCTGGTGCTGAGCGAGATGTATTACCCCGGCTGGCGGGCGCGGGTTGACGGTCACGACGCGCCTCTCTACCGGGCCGATTATCTATTGCGGGCTGTGCCCGTGGAGGCCGGCCAGCGTCAGGTGGAGGTTTATTACGATCCATGGTCGTTCAAGGTAGGGTTGGGCCTCACGGTGGCGACTTTGCTGGTTTGTGGGGGAGTGGTGTTCTTCGCAGGGCGAAAAAAGCGTTAGGCTATCATCTTAAGATGAACGAAAAAGAGGGAGGCCATCGGCGCGATGGCTTCCCTCTTGCACTCACGAAGGGCTATTGTTCAGGGATTGATGGGCTGATTGTGCATGATAGCGGGCAGCCAGACGTTCCCCACTATGGTAGCCACCTCGTTGCTCCAGAAAATGGCCGTGTAGCCGTCGTATATTTGGGCCGTGTTAGTGATCAACGTGCCGGGGGATACGTTGCTGGCGACCGTAACCTGGTAGGTGATGGTCACGGCCACGCCCCGGCTGATGACTCCCTGCCAGCGCAGTTGGCTGCCTACCACCTGGGAGATGCCCTGGCTGACCTCCAGCGAGCCGGGCACGTAAGTGGTGTTGGCGGGCACGGTGTCCGTCAGGCGGGCGTCGAAAGTGGGCATAGGCCCGGTGTTGGAGAGGACGATGGTGTAGCTCAGAACGCCGCTGGCCTTGATGGTGTTCTTATTCACCGCCTTGCGGGAGGAAAGCGCCAGACGCGCTCCGTAGATGTCCCAGTTGCCGTTACGCTTGTCGTACCAGACCACCACATTGCCGTCGATGGTCGGCTCGTACTGCTCCGCTATGTTGGTGCAGATGGAGAATTCCTGCCCGGTCTTCAGATCATAGCCATAGATATCCGGGTTGCCGTTACGATCGTCCTGCCAGACCACGATACTGCCGTCGATGGCCGGGAAAGTCTGGTTGAGCGTGCTGGTGCAGATCTCGAACTCCTGGCGGCCGACCAGATCGAAGCCATAGATGTCCCAGCCTTTCCCGGCCAGGGCGTTCCGCTCGTCCTGCCAGACCACGGTGGGGCTGGAGACGCCCGCGTACCACTGGCTAAGCGGTTCGATGCACACCGTGAACTCCTGGCCGGCATCCAGATCGTAGCCGTAGATGTCGCCGGCAACCGCGGTCTCGTTACGAGTGTCATGCCACACCACGATGTGGCCGTCGATGGCCGGGCGCTGCTGGTTGAGCGTGTTGGTGCAGACAGTGAACTCCTGGCGGCTGAGCAGATCGAAGCCATAGATGTCCCAGCGGTCATTGGCGTTCTGGGCATTCCGCTCGTCCTGCCAGACCACGGTGGGGTTGAAGATGTCCACGTACCACTGGCTGCTCACCACCGTGCACACCGTGAACTCCTGGCCGGTGCTCAGGTTGCGGCCGTAGACGTCGCCGTAGGGTTCGTTACGCTCGTCGTACCACACCACGATGTGGCCGTCAACGGCCGGGCGAGTCTGGTCGGCCCCGTTGGTGCAGATGGTGAACTCCTGGCCGCTACTCAGATCGTAGCCGTATATGTCCCAGTTGCCGCTACGGTCTTCGTTCCAGGCCACAATGTTGTGGCTGATGTCCGGCCTCCTCTGGTCACTGGTATTGGTGGAGATAGGAAACTGCTCGATGATCAAGCCGGGCGGCTGGGCCAGCACCAGGTAGGTGAGGACTCCCAGTCCGACCAGCAGAGCCAATGAAAACACCCCAAAGCGAACCGATCTCTTCATTTCCTTTTCCTCCTTAAAGTATGTAAAGTTATAACCATACTCATCAATATTGCCCCGTTGTGGCAGAAGCCCTCCGAAGCCGGGCATTAGCGGCACAGTCAAATTATATCATAGCCTGATCAAAAAATCAACACTACCTGCGCAAGAGGGCGTACGTCAGAATGGAGGTGAGTTTCAACCAGCCTATAGCCTAAGTGCGCTTTAGCGCACTCTAAAGCATTTTCCAATAGCAAGCTTTAGCTTGCTTCAGCTTTTAGCCTGACAATCGAGGATTCTGTTGAAAAATGGGGTGGTCGCATACGAGGAGACCGTCTGCTAACCGCCGAATGCTTCGATCCCTATTCCCCACCAATGACCACGTTACGGATGCGGATGTGCGGGCTGCCCTCGGACACGGGCAAGGGCACCTGACCGTCCTTGCCACAGCCGCCCCCCTCGTTGCCCCAGGAGAAATCGTGGCCGATGGCCTCGATGTTAGCCAGCGTCTCGAACACGTTGCCCGCCAGGTTGACGTTGCGCACCTCTTCGGCCCGTTGGCCGTTGCGGATCATGAACGCCTGCGCGGCGGAGAAGGTAAACATCTCCATGCTGGTCTCCCCGCCGTAGGAATCCTTGACGTAAACGCCGACTTTGATGTCGCTCATCATGTCCTCCAGGGAAACGTCCCCGGCCTCGATGTAGGTGTTGGTCATGCGCACGATGGGCCGATAGCGGTAGCTGATGGCGCGGGCGTTGCCGGTCGGTGGCTCGCCCATCTTGCCTGCCGTCTCCCGCGAGTGCAGGCGGCCTACCAGAATGCCCTCTTTGATCAGGTAAGTTTTCTGGGCTGGTACACCCTCGTCGTCGTATTTGTAGGAGCCGCGCCGGCCTGGCACAGCCGCCCCATCCAGGATGTTCAGGTGCTCCCCTCCGAAACGTTTGCCCAGCACCATCAGTTCCTTGAGGCGCTCGTTTTCGTAAACGAAATCGGCCTCGCTGAGATGGCCAAAGGCTTCGTGGGCGAAGACGCCAGCCAGGTGGGGATCGACGATGACGGTGTAGGTGCCGCCCTTGATCGGTTTGGCCGATAAGAGAGCCACTGCTCTTTGGGCCGTGTCCTCCACATCGTGATGGCGACCTTCGACGATGCCGTAGTCCCCGGCGCTGCCCAGGCTCAGGTGGGCCTGCTGGACATCTCTCTCCTCGCGGGCCAAAGCCACGAAAACGGCGCTGATATCGGCCTTCTCCTGCTCGATGTAAGTCCCCTCCGAGGTGGCAAAGTATACATAACGATGAAAGTCTCGGTAGCCGATAATGGTGGTCTGAATTTTGGGCGAGATAGACCACATGATCCGGTTATATTCGTCCAGAAGGCGTACCTTTTCGGCCAGCGGGACGTGGGCCGGGTCATTGACCAATTCGGCTTTGACGATATCGACCACCGGTTCAGCCGGGGCCCAGGCACTCTGTTCCTGAGCGGCCAGGGATGCTTCGCGAATAGCCAGGGCCACTTTGTCCCGCAGGCCACTCAGATCGTTGAAGGAAACAAAACCCCATCCTCCTTTGACCAAAGCCCGCACGTTGCCTCCCAACCCCGTGGAACGCCCGATGTCCTCTATTTCCTGGCCTCGATAGCTGATGTGCGTGCTCTGGCCCTCCTCAATGCGAATCTCGATATAATCGGCTGCCTGGCCTTTCAATGTCTGGTTGATGATATCTCGCATAACTCTCCTCTCATACTCTTTTCATACTCTTTGACCAAGTTAACGCCAATAGAAGACCCAGGTTTCGCTCTTGGGGCTGATCTCGGTGACGGTCTCCTTGCCGGAAGATGTCTTTCTGACCCGTACTACGACCACATCCCAATAATAAGCCCGTTCCGGCTCGTCAGCCTTACCAGCCAAATCCTCTGGCACGTGCCATTTAGTCTCCTTCTGACGCGCTCCGCTGAATTGGAGCCTGTCATTTTGCTTATAACGGAGGCTCAGGCCGTACCATTCATCTGGGGCCAGGGTCCCGACCGATTGCCAGCGCAGTTCGATACGAGTGCCCGCGCCAGAGATGCGGGCCTCGTGCTTGGGGCTGAGCAACTTCGGCGCCTCGTAGGAATAGCGGGCCGTCGGCGTAGGCGTAACGGTGGGCGTTTCGGTTGGGGTCTCGGTGGGGGTGGGCGGGATCGGCGTGTTGGTGGGCGCGGATGTAGGAGTAACTGTTGGGGTATCCGTGGGCGTAGGACTGGGGGTAGACGTGCCCGTCGGCGTCTCGGTGGGGGTGGCCGTCGGCGTGGAGGTGAACGTCGGGGTGGAGGTAGCCGTGTTCGTAGGGGTGGCCGTAGGCGGCAGCAGGCTGATAGGGGGCAGTTCCATCCAGGGCAGGAGGGCCGATAAGGCCCTGCCCGGCAGACCGCTGCCCACGAAGATCGTCAACCCCACCCCGACCAGCAGGCCCAAAAGGAAGAGTCCCCAGGGAGCGCCGCCCCCTCCCAGGTAGCGACCACATTGGGGACAGAGCCATAGCCCGGCCCTGACACGGGCCCCACAGTGCCGACAACGCTCCCACTCTTTCCTGGATCGCAGCCGCGCCCCGCACTGAGGACAGATAAGGAGGCCGGGAGCAACCTCAGCTTCACATCGTTCACATTTCATCTCAAATCCTCTACCACCTGGCTAGAACGGATTGGGCCACTCGATAGAGGGCAAAGGAGAGACGATGTCGTGATAGGTGATAATCAACATCACGGTCACCAAAAGAGCGATGCCTACCAGGTGAATGGCTCCTTCCTTTTTAGGGTCTATTCGTTTGCCCCGGATGATTTCAACTATAATGAAAAAAATGCGTCCCCCATCCAGGGCCGGTAAGGGCAACATATTGGTTATAGCCAGGGCGGTGCTGATAAAACCCGTCAATTGCAGGAGGGGAAACCACCAGCCGGTATGCACTGCCTGTTGAGCGGCCTCGCCGGTCATCTGGGCGATGCCTACTGGCCCGACCGGCCGGGCCATCTCTGGCTCGATCTCTCCGCGCAGGATCATGACCGGCACCGCACCGGTCAGGGCGATCACTCCTACCACCTGCCCGGAACCCCGCAGAAGGGCCTGGCCCGGCGGATATTTTTTTAAACCCACCTTTGTTACCCTGGGCTGAATGGTCACTCCCATCGGCCCCTGACCTTCAGGGGGATCCGGACGAGGCGTCAGACGGATCGTGGCGGTCCCCTCGCCCCGCCTGACCAGCAGAGTGACCTCCTGGCCCTTTTTAGCTTCGGTGTAATTTATCAGGTCGTCGGTGTTTTCGATCGGTTGCCCGTCCATAGAGAGAACGACGTCGCCCTCTTGCATTCCGGCCAGAGCCGCCGGAGAGCCCTCCGCAATCCCGATGATCGTGACCTCGCTCTCGATCGGTTGGGGCCAGCCTAACGCGAAACACAGAGAGAAGAGAACGGCCGCCAACACAAGGTTCATAGCAGAACCGGCCACCAGGACGGCCACCCTGGTCTTTTTGCTGCGGCTGGCGAACCCGCCAGGTACATCCGGGTCGTCCTCGCCCGATAGACGAACAAAGCCCCCCACAGGGATGAGATTAAGGGTATATTTGGTTTCGCCTCGCTGCATAAAAGTTAGAAGGCGGGGTGGATACCCAAAACCGAACTCCTCAACCTTGATTCCCACCCACTTGGCCACTACGAAGTGGCCCCATTCGTGAACGAAGACCAGCAGGCTGAGCACGGCCAAGAAGGCCAATATTGTAAGCATGGATCTATCCCCTTTGCAGTTTCGGTGTTCAATTTTACCACCAATGCTTCTATCCGTCAACTGCCCGATCATTGCAGGCAAGAGAGAATTGTGATACAATGAATGTAGAAGATGAGTCGCAATTGGACAGCTTGAAAAATTGGAGGTTGATATGTATAAATCTTTTACGGCAAGAAACTATCGCTGCTTTGCAGATCTGACTGTTGAGCCTTTGGAGCGAATTAATCTCATCGTCGGGAAAAACGGCACTGGCAAGACGGCTCTACTCGAAGCGCTGTGGCTTCACCATGGGTATTATAACCCCGAGCTAGGGCTTAGGGTGGATACATTCCGTGGGCTTGAGCTCTTCAAAGGTGACGAGTTTTTGTGGGATTTATTCTCAGAATTTGACCCTGAGAGAACCATAGAGCTATCGAGTCGGGCCTCGGATGACCGGTCACGGTCTCTCCGCATCACGATACGGGAAAGTCCTACATCCAGTGTTTCACTACGTAATGAAACGAAGGAAAGAGAGAACAGAAAGGGACTTCCAACTATCGAGGCGATTGGTCAGGAGTCTACTCAACTGATTAAGTCAGAAGTTCTGTTTGACTATACCGACACTTCTGGACAAACTGCCCAGGCACGCGCATTTGTCGAGCAAGATAGAATTCGGGTTGAACGACCGTCCGGCATCAAGGAACCGAGTGGGATCTTTCTGGCAACGCGACGTCGTGAAAATCCTGAGGTGCTGGCCGAGCACTTTAGCGATCTGGCGGTGGATAGGCAACAGGAGAAGGTCGTTAATATACTGAAGATCGTTGAGCCACGTCTCAAGGACTTGACAGTGCTGATCAGGGGCGGCGGTCCGATGATTTACGGCGATATTGGGAAGAAACAACTCATGCCCCTGCCGCTAATGGGAGATGGCTTAGGCCGCCTGTTAAGTATCGCCCTCGCCGTACCTGTAGCTCAGAATGGCATCCTGCTGATCGACGAAAGTGAGAATGGCCTGTACTACATGACTATAAGTGAGGTCTGGAAAGTAATTGCTGGCCTGGCGCGGGAGTATAATGTCCAGATTTTCGCCACGACGCACAGCCAGGAATGCGTTCGTGCTGCTCACCGGGCCTTTGAAGAAGATGGTCAGTATGACTTTCGCCTCCATCGTCTGGAGTGGGTAAAAGGCGTCATTCGTGCTGTAACCTATGACCAGGAGACACTTGGGGCCGCGCTTGAGGTAGGGTTAGAGGTGCGATGATGGATGACCAAAAGCCACCCGAAAAGCCATTCGAACCGATCACCAGGTCCAAAGTGCTCGCCGTTGAAGGCAAAGACGAAGAGGAACTGTTCTCGGCATTGATAGCCTGTCTCAACCTCTCAGATATTGAGATATGGGCCCTCGGTGGCAAGGACAAATTTCGTAGAAACATTAGAGCGTTGACAATAACTTCAGGCTTTGACGGGGTTACTTCTCTGGGCGTGGTTAGAGATGCAGACAAAGATCCTGCCGGGGCCTTCCAGAGCGTCTGCGGCGCTTTGGAAAGTGCCGGTCTGCCCAGGCCGACAACGCCATTGCAGCCCGTTGGCGACGCTCCCCAGGTTATGGTTATGATCCTGCCGGATGGAGAGACACCGGGAATGCTCGAGGACCTTTGCTTGAGATCGGTGGCTGAAGACCCGGCAATGTCTTGCGTTGATGAATACTTTCGGTGTCTTGAGGGGTGGCTTCAAGAGCTACCTCGCAATCCATCGAAAGCCAGGGTGCGCGCGTTCCTGGCGTCGAGAGAGTGGCTCGAGGAAGCACACTTTGAATATCTCCAAAGACGTATGGAGGAATATTTGACGGAGTTTCCAGACGTTCTATCAGCGGCTAAGGTACATGCGTTTCTGGCCTCAAGATACAAACCCGACCTGGATCTGGGTATTGCGGCTAAAGAGGGGTACTGGCGCTTCAACCACCCGGCGTTTGAACAGGTAAAGTGGTTTCTCAAAACATTATAGGCAGATTGCCAAAAAATACATCCTAACACCGAGTTGTTCCAACATCTGCGTTCTGGCGTTTATTTTTCGGCCTGTACCAGAGCGATATGGGTCTATGGCGGTATTTGGGCAGCACCTTGCGGGCCAGATAGAGGCGCCCGGTGCGCAACAGAAACAAGGGCGCCTGGTAGAAAAGCAGGGCCGGTAAGAGGGTGACGTACTGATAGGGTTGGGCGTGGGTCAGGAAAAAAAGGACGTGGTTGCGGAGGCGCATGTAGCTTTGCCACAGGAAACGTTTTTCGCCGGAGCGCCCGATCTTGTGCCACATGCGCGCTTTGGGGGCCACCACCGTGCGATATCCTCTGCGGCGGGCACACATACAGAAGGCGGCATCCTCGTAATAGGCCACGTATTGGGGATCGAAGAGGCCGATCTCCCTCACCGCCTGGGCCTTGACAAAAAAGCCGCAGCCCCAGACGTAATCGATCTGGCGGGTACGGGCCTCACCCGGCTCCCCGTCGAACCACCGCAGGCAAACCTCCCCCGTCCAGAAGTTGAAATCTCCGCCCATGTCGGTGATGTGGGGCTGGAAAACCCGGTGCATCAATGGCCCTACCACCCCGATAGAGGGATCGCTTTCCGCCGCCCGCACCAACTCGCTCACACAGTCCGCATCTACGCGGGTATCGTTGTTCAGGAGAAAAAGGTATTCGGCCCCATCTCGCAGGGCGTGGCTCATGCCCAGGTTATTGCCCTGCACAAAACCCAGATTGACCCCGTTTTCGATAAGGCTCACTTCCGGGAAGCGGTGGCGCACCATCTGCGGCGAGCCATCATCCGAACCGTTATCGACCACGATCACCTCGTAGTTAGGATAGCGCAAAGCCCGCAGCGATTCCAGGCACTCGGCGGTGTCCTCCAGGCCGTTCCAGCTCAGAACAATGATCGATACTTTGGGTGCAGATGGCTCTTTCATCTCTCGAGCTCACCAAGGTGGCGGTAGAGGTCTTCCAGGTTGGCTACGTTCCTCTCCCAATGGTAGGTACGTCGAACGTGCTGTCTTCCTCCCAGGGCTATTCTACTCCATAACTCCTTATCCTGCAAGAGGGCTATGGTTTGGCGGGCAAAGGTGGTCGGATGGTCGGCGATAAGTATCTCCTGGTCAGGAGCGGCGTCCAGGCCCTCGTTGCCCACGCTGGTGCTGACCACCGGCCGGCCGGCTGCCATGGCGTCCACGATCTTGTTGATCACGCCTCCGCCCACCAGGATGGGAGCGACGAAAACGTGGCCACGGGCGTAGTAAGGGCGCAGGTCTTCGACGTAACCAGTGACCGTTACCTGGGGGTCGCGGGCCAGGTCTTGCACCCGGCGTTGCGGAGAAGCGCCTACGATCAGCAGCTCGATCCCGGGCACGGCGGCTTTGATCTGGGCAAAGCAGCGTTCGTAAAAGTAGACGATGGCCCGGCAATTCTCATCCCGGTCCATGGCCCCCACAAAGAGAAGGGTATGCGGCTCGCTCTCGTGGGGAGCGATGTCCGCAAAACGTTCCATGTGGGTCCAGGGCTGCAAGATCGAGATGTGGGCCTGGGGCAGATAAGAGCGTAAGACTTCCCTGTCTTTGGCCGAGCGGGTCAGAATGGCGTCGAAGCGGCGACAGATGTTTAGCTCCCATCGTCTGGTGCGGTGATAGGCCCACCAGGCCCCAATCTTGGCCCAGGGAGAGCGGGCCAGTTGGATCAGGCGTCGTTTGGGTCGGAAGCTAACGTCCACCTCATCCAGCACGGTGGCGGCCTTACCTGGGGGCACGGCGCCTACAAACTGTCCGGCCCCCGTCCACTCGAACTGAACGATGTCAAGCCCTTCCTCTGCGCTCAGGCTCCTGATCCAGCCTGTGATCTCAGTCCGTGCCCGTCGTCCGACGAGCCGCGGATTGGTGCGCAACAGGCGCCAGGCGCTCTTCAGCCTGGCCCGCCAGGCGAGGGCGGGCCTGACCACCTTCAGCGAGCGACAATAGGGCCTCATCTCGTCTACATGAGGCTGCTCTTGCTCGGTGATCGTAGCCAGAAGGTGCACTTCGTGCCGCTCGCCCAGAGATTCGATCAGGTGGAATAAATCGACCCCGCCACCGTGGGCCACCTGGGGATAGGGCAAACAGCAGGAAACAAAGAGGATTTTCATCTACCGGTGTTCGTCTACCGTGAATGAAAAAAGAGTCTTAGCCAGGTGCCGACAACCCATCTCTATGGCCCAGTGGAGAGGGACCATGAGCCAGAAGTTGCGAATGAAAAAGAAGATAATGGTCATGCCCAGAGCCAACCCCGCCGTCAGGATGTCTCCGACCCGTTTAGATGAGTTATCAGATGAATTAAGGCCCGTGCGGAAACGCGGATCGGTCCACCATTCCAGACCAACGAGGAGCAGGCCGAGGAAAGAGCCGAGGTAGTAGTCCTTCAAGAAAATGATGGGCACGCTGCGATAGAAAGCCCAATGCACCTCCAGATAAATGGCATCCAGCAAAAGACTCCACCAGGCTTCGGTGGGCGGCGAGGTGGTAAGGGCGGTGTGGGGCGGAGAGCCGGGCAGGGTTTTTAGCGAGCGAGCGTAGTACCACCAGGTCAGGGCCAGGAGCAGAAAAAGGCCCAGGCCCAGGGCGACCCCCAGGCCCGCGGCCCGCAGCCAATCGAGGACGAGCGCAGACAGGGCCCTGGGCGGAGAGGTTTTCGACAGGGAGGCCCATAGCCAATCGAGATCGACCAGTCCCATAGGCTGGGGGCTGGTCGCTCCCAGCAGCAGGGCCAGATAGGGCATCCCCACGTAATACAGAAACCGCACCACAGCAGCGTAAGGCTGACTTTCGATCGTCTTCAGCCAGCCTGGCCGCCAGGAACGATATCGCCACGCAATATTGACCGCCAGGGCGTAAAAAAAGATGGACAGGCCTATCCCGAGACCCAACCTCATATCTTTTTCAACACATTCATCACTTTTCTGAGGGATATACCAGGAGATATACCGGGGCAGGGGTCGCACTCCTGCCCGCCTGGCGAGAGCTTATATAGAGTCCTTCAGGGGGACGACCAGGGTGATCCTGGTGCCGCGCCCTATTTCTGAATCTATGGTGGTGGACCCATCGACCAACTCCGCTCGTTCCCGGAGGTTGAGGATTCCCAGACTGCCTCGCTGTTCATAGCTCTCCTCCACCTCGGCCACATCGAAACCGATGCCGTCATCTTCGATCTCGGCGATAAACAGATCACCTGCTATATTGAGGCGCACGTAAATGTTATCGGCTTTAGCGTGTTTCCTGGCGTTGTTAACGGCTTCATCCACAATGGCGAAGGCCACCGCTTCGATATTGGTGCCCAGGCGACCTTCGATATCGTCGATCTCAAGGTGGAGGGGTATTTCTTCCGTCTCCTCGAACTTTTGAGCGTATTGCTCCAGCGCAGCTTTTAAACCCTGGGTTTCGAGCACTAATGGCCGCAGGGCAAAGAGCATGTGGCGGATCTCCTTGGTAGTGCGCCGCGCCAGGTCTTCCAGCTTCTCCAGCTCCTCTTTGGCCTGCTCAGGGTTTCTATCCACCAGCAGCCTGACGAAGTTAAGCCGCATGGTGATGGCCGCTACCGATTGAGTGGGGCCATCGTGTAAGTCACGGGCCAGTTTCTTACGCGCCTCTTCCTCGCTGTCGATGATCCTATCCTTTTCCTCGCGCAGGCTTTGGTACAGATTAGCGTTTTGCAAGGCTATCACGGCCTGGTTGGAGAAAGTGGTCACAAGTTCCAGGTGTTCCTCTGAGTAGGCTTCGGGCTTCTGGCTGGCGAAGACCACCACTCCGTAGGTCTCGAACCCGGCCCGCAGGGGAATGCACATGATGGAGCGACATTTTTGCAGCGAGACAAATGCACCCAGTTCGGGATCTTCACTGACATCGTCTACGATGACAGGCTCAGCCGAAGAAATGGCCCTCCAGATCACCCCGCTCCGGCCCTCGATCCTCCGCCCTTTATCAGCCTCATTGGCTAAATTACTGGAGGCCGCTACGCTCAAGCTTCGTTCGTCAAAAAGCAAAGCCATGCTGACGTCGGTAACATCCTTTTGCTCAAGTTCTCCAACCCCCAGAGAACCGGCCCCCAGCATGGCCCCCAGGACGTGTTGATAGTTCAGGGTGGAGCTTACTTCGCTGAGCGTTTTGTAGACCAGCTTGGCTCTATCACGGGCGGCCTGTAGTTCTTTCAACTCCTCCTCCCGCTTCCCCACCAGGGCTCGGCTCTCCAAACCGCTCATACTATTTATAAGGCTGACCAGCGCGGCCGCTAAAAAGAGCACAATGGTCTCCAAGCCGAGAAACACCAGCCTTTCCACAGAGAGCATTGCTGCCCTATTCAGGAGGACATCCATAAAGTTAAAAGCCCAATAAGCTGTAGCAAGGACCATAGCGATCAGAAAACTGAGCTCGAATCCGAAACGCAACGCGGCTATAAGAGTGGGAAATAAACAGATGAGGAAAAGAGGGCTGTCCCTCCCGCCTGAAGCGTAAAGGATGGCGGCCGAGAAAGCGGTGTCGAGCAGCATAGTCGAAACCGGGAGCAGGTCGGGCAGCAGGTTCAATGATAGAAGGACCAAGACAATAAAATTATAGACCCCCACCAACCCCAGTATAAAAAACATAAGCGGCGCATCGGCTTTGCCCAGCGGGTTTAAGATAGCAAAAACCAAAAGGCCAAGCAGCCACAGCCAACGCGAGTGACAAAGCAGCCAGTCCATACCCAGAAAGCGCGCCTTTTCCTTCGCCATCACTACCTGCCCCCGATCCGGATGCATTATCTCCAAAAAACCACGATTGGCGACCCTCAAGCGCAACCGTGGTCTCTGAAAAATGGGGAGTATGGGCGAGATAGGACTCGAACCTACGACCTCACGGATGTGAACCGTGCGCTCTGACCAACTGAGCTACTCGCCCCGCAATGTGAATTATAGCACTTAACCTTAAAATTTGCAAATCGACCTCGACAAACCTGTCAGGTGGTAGTACGATTAAAGTGGTATTGACCCTGGCATTCTGTAAAGCGTCAGATGGGCGCGGGGGATGTCAGGTGATTTGCAAGCTCTAACTTGTAAGAATTCATCTGGCGCCCATACAACTCAAAGGTGCGCTGATACTGAAAACCGTGCCGTCGATAAAAACGGTTGGCGCCCTGGTTGGCCACATCGACGGTTACCTCCAGGTTAGAGATAGACCTGGCCCGACATTCCGCCCCCAACGCTTCCACCAGGCGACGGCCAAGGCCCTGTCCCCGTAACCTGGCCCGCACCCCGATGAAAAGAAGCTCCGCCCCGGCCGCTTCCTGGCCGGGATAGCTGAGCGTCTGGAGAGTGTTGGTCAGCAGGGAGGGATGTCTCCACAACTGTTTGGTCAGCGGCCAGACCAGCCGGTACCAACGCCGCCAGATTATCTCTTTGAAGAGCGCCGAGGTGTTGACCGCCGCCGCTACCAGACCGACCACCTGACCATCGGACAGGGCCACGCAGCCGAACCCCCAGGGCGAAGCGCACATCTGAGCGTAGAGGACGGTCAAGAACTCCTGGCCCAGAGAGGTCAGGAAAGTGCCAGGCTGCCCCTCGATGTGAATCTCGGCGGCGATAGGGGCATGTTCAACCTTCAACTCCTGTATAACTTCCATAAACTATAATCTCAAAACCTTCCAGCCTGCCCGGGCGTGTCGTTTGAACTCGCTCCACGACCGGATGCGCCCCAACCTCTTCAGAATATAACCGGGACGCAGATAGAAATCACGATAGGCCGCATCGACCAGTTCCAGAAGTTCCTCCCGACTGAAATTCTCCTCCCAATAGGGGGGCTGGAAATCGGGCCTGGGGTGGGCCGCAAATTCGCGCCAGCAATCGTGGCTGATGACCCCTTGCTCCAGACCTTGAAAGTAGAGAGCCGTGCCCGGAAAAGGGGTCATAATGGTAACGTGCACGTAATCCGGGTTCAACTGGCGGGCCAGCCTCATGGTCTGGAGAATATCCTGGTAGGTCTCGGTCGGCGAGCCGATAATGAAGTAAGCCAGGGTATCGATGCCAGCCGCTTTGGTGATGCGGAAAGCGTGCCGCGCCTGCTCCACCGTGATGCCCTTGCGCAAAATCTTCAACACCCGGTCGGTGCCGGCCTCCACGCCGTAGTGGATGCGCTCGCAGCCGGCCGCCCTCATCAGCCGCGCCAGGGCCTCGTCCACGGTATTCACCCGCGCCCGCACGTCCCACCCTACGTCCAGCCCGCGCCGCACGATCTCCTCACAGATGTCCACCACCCGCTGGCGCTGGATGGTGAAGGTGTCGTCGTAGATCAGAAACTCGCGGATGCCCAGGGCAAGGCATTCTTCCATTTCATCCACCACGTTGGCCGCCGACCGGGCCCGAAACCGCTTGCCCAGATGAGGCCGGTCGCAGAAGATGCATTTATACGGACACCCCCGACTGGTGAACATGGTGGTGATGGGGTTGCGTTTGGCCATCAGGGAGCTATATTTCTGGTAGGGAGTCAGATGGCGGGCAGGAAAGGGTATCTCGTCCAGGTCGTCTCGCAGACCCCTGAGGCCGGTGTCGATCACCGTGCCATTGCGGTGAAAGACCAGCCCCCCGATCTCCTCCAGCTTATCCAGCCGGCCCAGGTTGTCGAGCAACTGGTGAAAGGGGATTTCCCCCTCTCCCAACACCAGGTAATCCACCTGGGGGATGGCGATGGTCTCCTCCGGGTAGAGATGCACGTGAGGGCCGCCCAACACCACCGCAATACCCTGGTCGATTTCCTTGACCAGGCGGGCCGTCTCGATAACGTCGATGAGGGTAAAGGTCATGGCCGTAATGCCCACCACGTCCGGCTGGTGGGCGGCGATGGCCGCTTTCAGGGCGGGATAGTCAAGCTCCTCCACTTGAGCGTCGATGACCGCCACCTGGTGGTCGCTGTGCCGCTCCAGGTGGGCGGCCAGGTAGAGCAGACCCAGGGGAGGATTGTACCCCCGCTCCTCTTCAATAATGGGCGGATTGTTGCCCATCAATTCGTTGTCGCTGGGAGGATTTATAAGCAATACCTTCATAACTAATTCTCCTGGCCGGTGCGCACGAGCGGCCGGAAGCTAAACAGAAACCTTATCGGCCAGAGAGAAAACGGGTACTCTGATAAACCCCTCCGGCTCCTGCTCCTCCAGGGTGAGACGGTCAATAACCTCCAGGACATCAGGGCTGAGGTAGACCTCTCCACACTGTTGGCAAACCTCTGCCGGTACGTGGTCAAATACTATGATCCTCTCACCCCAACGATGGACGTGTCGAATCTTATCCTTTTTCAAGTCACCCCGACAGAAATAACAGGTTCTCATCATACTTCCTCCTTCCGTATGCGCCACTCGATCCACTTCTCAGGATCGGGACGATACACGGTGATGATGATTAACATCTCTGGCACTGAGAGGCCACAAACGATGTGTATTGGATCGTTTTGCAAAGCGAAGCCCAACACTAAACAGCTATGGCCTCTAGGGTCAGAAGGGTAGTTTTCAATAACTTCACATCTTTCTGATAGAAGTGCCTGCTCTATTTCTGCTATGGTTATTTGATCGGCATCCCTCTCAGTCTCAGCGTGGAGCGTCAATCTATACCGCCTGGTTCGGACACGCTCCTGAATATCAAGTACTATAGCTGGAAGCCCTGCACCTATGGCATCCTCAACACTCATGCGGCTTTTCCTCTATTCCCCTTTATCGTTCCAATAGATTCTCTCCCAGAACGATCCTGTCCTGCGGCAGACGCCCTTGCGGGCCGAAGGCGGGCAGCCTTTCGCCCGTGTCTGCCCGGTACAGGCCCACGGCGATGAAGTAATCGCCGGGCGGGGCCTCGGGCCCTACCGGGATGGCGTACTCGTCGCGAATGATCTCCCCTGTGGCCCAACTGCTGGTGGGCAGGCGGCCGCCTCCCGGCAGACTATCTTTCTGCCCCCGGATGTGGCCTTCGCCGTCGAGCAGGTGGGTGAAAACCGTGTACGACTCCGACGTGGAGGCCAAAGCCTGCCAGTAAAGGGTCAGGTGCACCGTCTCGCCGGGCACGATCCTGGTGGAGCGCAGATCGTAGCCCAGCAACCTGACGGGGCCCAGCCGCACCTCCAGGGGATGCTGCACGTCCGGCATCTCATAGCTGCGCTCCCGGCCGCCGACCGTCACCCGGCCCAGCGTGGCGGTTTTGTCTCCGCTCCCCACCCGCACCGCCAGGCGGTAAGAGCCCTCTTCCAGGGCGGCAGGCACGATCACATCCCAGCGGTCCTCGACCACCTGCCCCTTACTCCAGCGGGAGGTGGGATAGGGGCCGCCAATGGTATGGTAGTAACGACTTAAGTCGTTACTACCTTCGAGGGGACGACCATCCTCTGCCTGCCACATCAGAAAAGCCTCATGATCCTCCTGCGGAGCGGCCAGAGCCCGCCAGAAGAGAGCCAGGGACACGGTGTCGCCTGGTTGCAGAAGGCCAGAGGACAGATTGCAGCCCAAAAGCTCCAACCCACCGCCCAAATTCGTTTCCAGCCGATGTTCCACGTTCAGGGCCTCCGCCGTCGGTGGGCGGTGCGGGGGAGAGACGCGGACCTCCCCCAAAACGACGTGATCCTGTCCCTCTGCGGTGGTCAGGCGTTGACCATCGTCCAGACGGTACAGGCCCGCCTGCAAGCGGTAAGGGCCCGGCGGCATGGCCGCCGGCAGGAGTAAGCCGTATCTATCGACCAGCGCCTCGCCGGCCCGCCAGGTGGTGGTGGGACGCAACCCCAGAAGCGGCACGCTATCCCGCTGGGCCCAGAGACGCCCTTCACCGTCCAACAGGTGGACGAAGAGGTGATCGTCTTCGGCGGGCGGGGCCAAGGCCCGCCAGTGTAGCTCCAGACGCAGAACGTCCCCGGCTCTGATCTCGGCATCGAACCCATATCCTTCCAGCAGGATGGCCTCTCCCAGATGAATCTCCACCTTTTGAATGTCGGGGGAAGGTGACAACGCGTAGAGGGCCAGACGGGTGTGGCCTATCAGCTCTTCGTGGGCCTGGTATCCGTTCTCGACCAGCCAGGCTTCCGCTTCACCTCGGGGAAAATCCTGGCCGTCGGCGATCCACCAGACCCGGCCGTAGGTGGGCAGGATGTCGGCCACCAGGTCGGCCACCCACCGTCGGGCCATCTCGAAATCGTCCCTGATGCCGTGTAGAGGCACGCTGCTTTTATAATATTCCAGAAGGGTAGCGGTGTGAAGCGGAGCGTGGAAGACCACGCCGTCTCCAGCTTTAGAGAGAGCATGGATTCTGGCGGCAATGAGACGATAATCCTTCCGCCCATCTCGCGCATCGTAGTAAGCGCGGCCCAGGGTGAAAAGAGATACCCCGCCCAACAAAACAACGAACAAAACAAAACCAGCCACCATTTGGAGGTTGGAGATTGGAAGGTAGATGCTCTGCCACCTCCCTCCAACTTCCAACTTCCAGCTTCCAATCAAGAAAACCGCGCTCAGGAGCACCAGGGCCAACTGGGCCCCTAAAACCGGCCAGTCCGGGCTGATCGGGCCGTCGGGTTGGGCCATGCGCATCCAGGCAAAATCCAGGTTCTGCGGGGCCAGAAGCGTCCAATGTCCCCACAGGGGGGCGTAACGGGGGTCAAAGAACAAGCGGGCCTCGTAAGCGTCGGTGCGAAAACCCTGGGCGCGCAGTGTATCCAGATAAAGGCCAAAAGGCACGGCCAGCCCTCCAACCTGTACCAGGACACTGACGATCATCAGAATTATGAAAACCACTCGCCAGCCTTCTGGTGGGTGGTAACGACTTAAGTCGTTACCACCTTTTCTTTCGATCACGGGGGCCAGCAGCAGGGCCAGAAAAGGGGTGAGCGGCAGGATGTGACGAGGCCCCCAACAATCCCCTCCAAACCACGTCGTCCAGGTGCCGTAAAGCAGCAGGTAGACGGCCACCAGTCCGAAGATACAATGGGCCTCGGCCCGATGCCGCTGCCAGAAGAAGAGGCCGCCCGGTATAGCCAGCAACAGAAGGGGGGCATAGACGAACAGCCCCCGGCCAGGGCTGAGCAACAGGCCGTACAACCCTCGGGTTAACGGAATGCCCAGGAAGTGCATCGGCTGGCCGCCTGGGGTCAGCGTCCCGAAGCGCAGATAAGAGTACAGCACGTATCCCCCCACGGCCAACCCCACAGGAGCACAGAACAGGAACGCCGCCCGCCTGTAACCCTTTTCCCCCAGGGCTTTCCACAGCCCTTCCCCGCGCTCCTCACGCCCCCATAAGGGCCTGTAGAAGCCGTAGAGAAAGAGCGCGGGAGCGGCTATCACCCCATCCACCAGCCTGGTGGTTATGGCGTAGCCTACGGCGCAGCCGGCCCACAGGGCGTAACCAGGACGATTGAAGTCGTCACTACTCTTTCGGTAGCCCGACAGGAAGTAGAAGGCCATCAGCAAACACAGGGCCGTCAGCGGCTCGCTGAACAGATACTTGGCGTAGACCCAGGAAGTGGTGCCCAGACCGAAAGCCAAAGCAGTGACCAGGGCCACCGCAATGGAGTAACCGAGACGCCTGACGCAGAGGAAGAGAAAAACGGCGGTCAGGGCCGTGAGGGGGATGCCGAGCAGCATGGCGGTCTGCACGTTGCCCAGAAAGTCGAACCTGCCCGCCAGCCACACCAGAGGCACGATCACGAGCGGCACGCCCAGGCCATATTTGGCGTAGAGGAGGCCATCGGGGCCAAAGATGCCGTTGAGAAGGCCCATCCCACGCAGGGGCTCGATGTCGAATCGGCCCCGCTGCACGACGTTCTGGGCGGTAGCAAACATGGCGATCTCGTCGCCGGAGTGAAAGGTGCCGCTGTAGCTCAATAAATATACAGACGATAGAAGAAGGAAGAGACAGAAAGCCAGCAGCCTTTCTCCTCTCGATTCCCCTCTCGATCTTTCGCTTTCCACCAACCCACCACACCTAAACTCAGAATAGGTGAACTATTTGCTAGTGTACCCGATGTCTTCGACGGGCCCGAATGGCATCGTGATACAGTTCCAGGCCAACCAGAGCCAGCAGCCACCGCTCCTCCTCTGGCTTCAGGTTGGGGGCCAGATTGCGCACCAGAGGCCGCCGGGCCGAGTCGGCGACGAAAGGCCCGCTGCCACGCACCAGGGCGTCGTTGACCTCGGCCACCGTCCGACCACGGAGTTCCAGCGGGCCGTAGCGGGATGATGTGGGCACGCTGCCCATCTGCCACCGCCAGCCCCGGTAACGATGGTAACGACCGATGGGCTGTCCTTCACGATCAAAGATTGTCCCCTCATTCAGGCGGATGCTCCCCAGAGGTTGCTCATCGCTGACGACGTGGGCCTCGCCCGCCGCGATATCCAGCCGCATCTCTCGCCCTGGAGCGCGCAGACGCAGAAAGCCCCGTCTGCCTTTCAGACACAGATAGCAGGCCAGCCGGCTGGCCCGGTCCGGGTAGCTCAGGCTCCTGACCATGCCTTTATATTCTCCGATCAGAAAGCCACTTCTCGTACCCTCCCAACGGGCGGCCAGGTCGGCCAGCGCGTCCGGCCGCCAGGGCAGCAGGGTTGGCATTGCGTGGGAGAAGAAGTCGGACGCGCCTGCTTCAGCCTGGGCCATCTCCCGGGCGCTGTAGGGTTGGCTCCGTTGCGAGTTCACAAAGAGTACCAGACCAAAGCCCAAAAGAATAAATGCGCCCACGAAACAAAAGGGGGCCAGGATAAGCAGTTCCATAAATTTACCTCGATCTACCCTGTGGTAAAGAGACTTTTCACGGAGGTGCGCGGTTCAGGAATCCAGTGGGCGGCTGGATTTCGCGCCCGACATTCTATAACGCTCTTCAAAGAGTATATCATGGGTCAGTGAAGTTGTCAAAGCCTAGAGCTTTTCCACACTCTAATCAGCACTTGCCTGCCTTGCTGCTTTGTGTTAAACTATATTTGCCGTTTTTGATGAAAAAGAGTATAATTCTTTTAGGCGCGTTTCCGAGCGAGGAGACATCGTGCGGTGAGGTGGGGAGGCAAAATTTCCGAGGCAGGGAGCGGCGCGGCCCTGTTCATCCTGGCCCTGGGGCCCAGGGTCTTGTCTCTGGACGCGTTCCTGACGCCCGACGAGTTTCTGTGGGTGTACAGGTCCGTGCACTTCTTCGCCGCCCTGGTCAGCGGTAACCTGAGCAGCACCTTTATCACCGGCCATCCGGGCGTGACTACCATGTGGACGGGGGTGGTGGGGCTAAGCTCCAAATATCTGGTCGAGGGGGGCGGCGCAGATTTGTTAACCTTCCTGCGGGCCGTGCCCGTCGATCCTGTAGACGTGAGCTACATGCCCGCGGTGCGCGCCCCCACCGCCCTGATAACCGCCGCTTTCGTGGTGGCCTTATATTTCCTCACCAGGGAGTTGTTTGATTCCAGGGTAGCTTTGCTGGCGGCCATCTTGCTGGCTTTGGAGCCTTTTCACCTGGCGCTCTCGCGGGTCATGCACCACGACGCCCTGGCTACCGCGTTCATGACCGTCTCGCTCCTGGGGGCCATGGTCGCTTTGAGGCGGCGTTCGTTCCGGTATCTGGTCCTTTCCGGCTGCATGGCGGGGCTGGCCTTTCTGACCAAGTCCCTGGCCTTATTCCTGATCCCTTTCGTAGCCCTGCTCACCATCGTTGACCAGAGGCGGATCCCGCCCCTGGTAAAAACCTGGCTGGTATGGGGCGGGGCGGCTGGTGTGACCTACGTCGCTTTCTGGCCGGCCATGTGGGTTGCCCCTTTCGACGTCATCAGGGGAGTTTTTGGGACGGTGGCTTTCTACGCCAGCACCCCGCACGACAGAGGCAGTTTTTTCTGGGGGCATTTCACTCCCGATCCCGGGGGGCTGTTCTATCCGGTAAATGGCCTGTTCAGGCTCACCCCCCTAGTGCTGCTGGGTTTGATAACTGCCCTGGTCGGGCTGATTGGCGACCGCCGGGCGACCAGAGACGATCTGGTGAGAAAGAGCAACGTCCTGGCCCTGTGGGCCTACGTAGTGCTCTTCACGGCCTTTCTGACCGTAGGAGACAAGAAACTGGAACGTTACCTGTTGCCCATCTTTCCTGTGATTGATATTCTGGCCGCGGTGGGCTTGTGGACTTTGTTGCGGGTTGTGGGTTCAAAGTTTCAATTGGAAGAAACCAGGCTTTTTAGCAAAAACCTGGTTTCCAGGGGCCTCGTAGTTGGGTGCCTGATTTTGCAAGCCGGATTCGCTTTGCCCCATCATCCCTATTATCTGACCTGTTACAACCCCCTGGTGGGGGGCATCCAGGCCGCCCGCAGCACGATCCTGGTGGGCTGGGGAGAGGGCCTGAACGAAGCGGCCCGTTACCTGAATACCAGGGAGGAGGCCGCCGATCTCGAGGTAGTTTCGTGGTATCACATGACCTTCGCCCCCTTTTTTCGGGGAGAGACCTGGCCTTTTACCTACGGCGAGAACGACGATCAGAATTTGGATTACGATTACGCCGTTCTCTACGTCAACCAGGTTCAGCGCCAGGAAGCCTATCCCTGGAACCTCCAGGGATATAAGCTCGAGCGGGTAATCCGTCTGAAGGGCCTCGACTATGCCTGGGTCTACCGCCGGGACGAAAAACCTCCAGGAGGTAAAAAAGAACACCATGCCGAAAATTAGAAACCCCTACCAACGGGCCATGTACGTAATGTGGGGACTCATTGGACTCTTCCTTACTCTGGTCGTCGTGACCACTGTAATGGTTATGCTCGACGTATGGAATAGGGCTATCCTCATTATAATATCCATACCACTCGGGCTATTTTGTCTCGTGCAATTTATCGTCTGGCTTGCGGGACAGATACAGGTCAAACGAATCGAGAACTTTCTGAGGAGCACCCGGCCCCTATTGCGATGGACCTACACGCCAGAGGAGTGGCAGGCCGTAAAAGACGAGGAATGGCAGGAAGAAAAAGGGGACTGGAAAGTTCAACTGGGTTGTTTAACCTTTCTCTTTGGGCTGGTAGGGTTGCTGGTCGGGCTCATGGGGGTGGTGGAAGGAGAAGAAATCAATCCCTTCGTAAGTACCGCCATTGGGATCGCCTTCGGAGGGTCAATCGGCGCGGCGGTGGCTGGTGGTAACTATCTGGCCGCCAAAAACGAGTATCTCCACAGCGACAGTCCCAGCGAAGTGGTCCTGGCTCCAACGGAGATTTTTTGTAACGGTCAGTACTTCAAAGCCAATGGGGATTACAGTCACATCGAAAGCGTTAAATTTATACCAGGCAGTCCGTCTACGCTGCTGATTGAAACTTGTTATTACCCCTGGTGGCTCCGTGATCGGGAAGAGGGGGTGTGGGCGATCGTCGTCCCCCAGAGGTTACACCGGGAAGTTGAAGCTATATTGCCATTTATAGAAGTGTCGAATCCTGACTTTGACGTGTAAAGCCCTCAGGAGGATAGGCAGTTGCAGTTGAAATGGCTTCCTGGCCTGCGGAACAGAATAATGCCCCTGCACCTGGTTTTGCTCTGTGGTTGCATCCTGCTGGGCGCGGGGCTCAGGCTGCACGCCCTGCAAGCCCATAGCCTGTGGTTCGACGAGATATTGACCGCCATGCGCTCCAGGGAGGAACTGGGGTGGCTGCTGTGGGGTTCTCCGCCGGTCAGGTTCCGGCCCGTGTCCTACGTGCTCACCCATTTCTTCCTGCTGCTTTTGGGAGAGAGCGATTTTATCGTCCGGTTGCCCTCCGTTATGGAGGGCGTTCTGAGCATTGCGGTCATGTATAAAGTAGGCACTGCGCTCTATGGCCGGATAGAGGGGACGATTGGGGCGCTGCTTTTAGCCCTTTCGCCCTTTCACATTTGCTATTCCCAGGAAGCCCGTTTCTACGCTCTCATGCTCCTGCTCTCCCTGTTGACGGTCCTCTTCCTGTGGAAAGCTGCAACCGCAGATGAACGCAGATACATGCCGATGTCCAATTTATTCGCGTTCATCGGCGTCCAGCGGCGTATACCGGCGGTTGTAGCTTCAGCAACGACTAAAGCCGTTACTACAGGCCCTCAAAATCGGTGCGGTGGAGTAGTAGGTTTGGAGGGACGTAAATGGTTCTGGGCCGCTTTCTTCGTGACCACGGCGCTGAACGTCTATAACCACCCGGTGGCCTGCTTCGTTCTGGTGGCTGAGCTGGCCTTCGTGGGCCTCACGTGGCTGTGGGAACAGCGAACCGTGAGCTGGCAGGTCTCCCTTTATTCTGCTATCGGCGCTCTCATTCTGGGACTGGTTCTATTGACCGTCGGGCCGCTCTACTATTCGGCTCTGCCCGACGACGTTAAGTTCCCACTCGTTCTGCCCGGCGGAGAGGAAGGCACGGCGGTGCGCCTTTCCCCTTCCATTCCGCTCAACCTGTTCAGCGCCTTTGGAGCAGGAGGGGGCCTGGCCCTCTACGTCTTCGCCGAGGTCGCTTTGCTGGGCCTGCTGGTATCCTGCCGCCCCGGCACAAGAAAGGTCCTTTTATTGTTGCTCTCGATGCTCTGCCTGCCGCTGCTCATGCTACCTTTCGTGAGAGGGACCGCCCCTTTCGCCTACAAGTATTTTATCTTCATGCTGCCGCTCTACCTGCTGCTGGTGGCGCGCGGGATGACCGGCCTGGGAGAGATAATCCACGCCTATATCGGGCAGGGCTCCAGCCTGGGGAAAGCGATTCCCGTCGCCGTATGTTTGCTCCTGGTCTCCCTCGACCTGGCAGCCGTGCGCGATTATTACCGGCAGCGAACCGAGGATTGGCGCGAGATGGGCGCTTTTCTGCGCCAGAACGCGCGCTCCGGGGAGATTATAGTTTCCCCTCTCGTCTACCCTGAGCCGTACCTGACCTCCGGGGCCCACATCCTGTCGTACTACGACCCCATCGGACAGGAGGGAGCGGATTTTTCGGTCACGACCAGCCCGGCCGACCTGGAAAAGACCTATCTCCGCCACGAAAAGGTGTGGCTCGTCCTGGTGCCGCCCTATACCGTGCTGCCGGAAGGGACCACAGACTGGCTCTCCGGCCACGAATACCTGGAGTATAGTTTTCATCCCCGCTTCAAGGTGCTATGCATTAATAACAACCATAACGCCTGGAGGGACAGGTCAACGGATGCGGTTGAGCCGCTTCAGCCGTTGACTTCCTCCCGCGCCGCAGAAAAGAAATGAAGATGGAGGAACGAGGATAATGGATCTGCGCCTGAGAAAAGAGTTGATCGCCTGGATAATAGGCTCGGTGGTCTTGCTGGTGGCGTTGTGTGTATCCGATGCTTTCATTTCCCAATCGGAGGGCGACGTCCTGGCCATTCGCTCTCCCAAGTATTATCGTCCCCCTCCCGCCCCCCTCCCTGTAATCGACGTTTTTAAAGCCGAACCCAAAATCATCAACGAGGGCGAAACCGCCACCCTGATCTGGGATCTGCAAAAAGCCAAGGCGGCTTACCTCTATCCTGGTGGAGAGAACGGCGTCGAGGCCCCTGGCAGCATGGTCGTGGCCCCCACCGAGACCACCACCTATAAGCTGGAAGCCTGCAACAGGCAAGATAAATGCGTCAGCAAACAAGTTACCATCAGGGTCCGACGCAAACCGTCCATCTCGCTTTTCATAGCCGACCCCCCTAACATCAACCAGGGCCAGTCAACTGACCTGCGCTGGAGCGTGGCAGAGGCCACCGAGGTCCTCCTGGATGGGGAAGCGGTGACGGCCACCGGGGTGAAGGCCGTCTCTCCGCCATCCAGCCGCGATTACACCCTGGTGGCCCGTAACGATTACGGGGAAGCCCAGGCCACGGTCACGGTGTCGGTCAGAGTCAGACGGCCGCCCGCCATCCGCGTCTTCGAAGCCACGCCGGGCATCATCGAGCTGGGCCAGATCACCACCCTGCACTGGAACATCTCGGGCGCCACCGAAGCCTTTTTGAACGACGAGCCGATCGATTTACCGGAGGGCACAAAAGAGGTCCAGCCCCAGGACACCGCTGTCTACACCCTGGTAGCCCGCAACGCCGACGGTGAGAACAGGTCAGAACTGACCGTTAACGTCAGGCCCACCCCCACTCCCGTTCCCCTGCGGATAAAGGTCGTCAGTGCGGACGGGGCGCCCGTCCCCGAGGCCGAGGTTTATTATCAGTGGGTCGAAGCGGACCAGACCAAAACCACGCTCATCGACCAGACGGATGAGGCCGGGGAACTGCCCATCGCCGAACTCTCATTTCCCAGCCAGTGGTACGCCCAGGTGATAGAGGCAGAGAGGCCCAGCCCTAAGCACGAATGGGCCTATAAAAAATACGCCATGAGCGCAGTCCAGGTCGCCAGCGGCCAGGGGGAGCTGGTCCTCACCCTGGACAAGAAGCTGGTCGGGTTCAACGTCCTGGTCTCCGTCGAATGGGACGCCGACCCAGAGTACATCGCCCAGTTGAAGAAGGGCTTTGCCCAGGCTTCGGAGTTTCTTTACAAGGCCACCAACGGACAGGTGTTTTTCGAGCAGGTGACGATCCACGACAACGGCAGCGATTGGAAACGGGCCGATTTTCGCGTCCATGCCAGCAACGAGGCCTGGCCCAGACACGCTGCTCAGTTTAGCAGAGACAGCGGCTTTATCGAAGACGCCGATGGATACGTGTATCTGCCCCGATACTGGGGGCCGACGGACGAAGAAACCTGTTGCCAGGCTAAAGCCGGCCCCTGGAACGAGGACTATGGGGTCAAGACCATAGCCAAAATGCTCGGCCACTACGGGCTGCACATGACCGCCGAGAGTCTGCCGCACTTCGACGAGGAGGGCAATTGCACCGTAGATCTGTGCATCATGAATGAGCCGTGGGCGTCCGAGTTTTTCTGTGAACAGTGCTGGACCGCTTTGCAGGAGATCTTTGGGCTTAAAATTCCGGAGCGGCGGGCCAAAGGGTTAGCGGTGACCACCATCGCCTCTCCCCCCCCACCCACCCAGTTCCAGACCGCGGAGGCGGAAAACGTCGGCCAGGGGGTGAGCACGGTGGACCTGACCATCAAGGCCGAACTGCCAGCCGGGCCGCCGCTGCTAAGGCCCAGGGTAAAGCTCCTGAGAGGGGCCGGCCCTCCTCTCGACCAGGGGCGGATCGAACTGGGCCCCGGTGGCGTGGACGCCATTACCCTGCTGGGCGCTTCAGACGAGTATAGCGTTCACCTCTACAGCCCCAGCCGGGCCTGGGATATCTCCGCCCAGGTCGGGCAGGTCAAGACCGCCGGCTTGGAGCTCACAGCCGATCAGATGGTGGAGGACCCCACCATCAGGCCGCCCTTAGTGTTCCCCATCACCAACCCGCCGGGCTTGAAGGTCGTCGTGCCGGTGCGTGATATGCTCGACAGCCTGCCCCAGGTGCGGGTGGTGGGCCACGAGCTGGATTTCCCCCTGGAGGTGGTTTTCAGAGGCAAAGTGGTCATCCCCTCCCAGAGCGTGTCGCCCACCGCCGTGTACGAAGGCTACGTGCCCTTCCCCGAGATCAAGGCCCTTCAGGGCACGGTCGAGATGCGCGCCTTGAACGAGGCAGGAGTAGAGCGCACCCTGTTCACCGATTTCAGCACTCAGCCTTTGCGGCCGGCCTCCGCTGCGGTATTGTCGTCGGACGACGGCTATTTGAGGCTGAACGTACCGGCCGGCGCGGTGGCTCAGGATATCCAGGTGACAATCGCCGCTGCCCGGCCCCCTCAACTGCCCGCAGGGGAGTGGATCGCGGTGGGAGAGGTCTACGACGTAGAACTGCCCGAAGAGACCTCACGCCTGAACACACCAGCCACCCTCATCCTCCACTATCCACCGCAGATTCTAGACTACATCAAGCCTGGCACGCTATCGATCCGACGCTGGGACGCCGAGAATTTGCGCTGGGAGGATTTACAAGGCACGGTTGATAAAGAGAGCCACACCGTCCTGGCCACAATCGACCGGCCCTCTCTCTATACTCTGATGGCCCGCGCCAGCGTGGCCCCCATCCCGTCGCCAACCGCTCCTCCCCCTTCCGAGGTTGAGGAGGCGACCCCTCCGGCCGAGGAAGAAGAGCCCGAAGTGACCGGCGAAGTGGGTGAACCGCCGTCCACGATCCTGTATCTCAGCGTGGTTCTCATCTGTATGGCGGTGATCGGCCTGCTCACTCTGCTCATAGTCTACCTGTCAATCAGAAGGAGGAGGAGCAGAGCAGCGAAGTAGATAATCTCTCTCCGCTTGATAGCAGAAAGCGACGAAGTGCGCGAAGGAGTTATCATTGACTACGGGGGCGATGGCCGGGTGGTCTCCATCGAATTATTGGATGCTTCAGAGCAGATTGCCGAACCGCTGGGCATTGCCTACGAGTTGAAACCCAGGAAACCGTTACCGGTAGGGAGCGAGACATGAAATTAGATTTTGAAGAAAAAGTGTTAGACCTGGCCCGGCGCAAAGCGCAACAGGCCGAGGTCTTCGCCGTAACCAGCCAGGAAACCCCCGTTTCCTTCGAGGCCAACCGGCTCAAGCTGCTCCAGACCAAAGAAACACGGGGCGTGTCCCTGCGCCTGGTGGTGGAGGGGCGCGTTGGTCTGGCCAGCACCACCCGTCTGGACGACCCCCAGGCTTTGGTGGACGAAGCCCTGGCCGTGGCTCAGTTTGGGGCCGAGGCTAAATTTGAGTTGCCCTCCGAGATTCCCGGCGACGGGGTGCAGATCTACGATTCGGCCGTCCCTGAGTTAAGCGTGGAACAGATGGTGGACATCACGCGGGGCCTGATCGAGGGGGTGCGGGCCTACAACGCCGATATCCTGTGCGACGCCGACCTGGCTAAATACGTGGGCTCGATGACCATCCTCAATTCACAGGGCGGCCGCGTTTCGTACAGTAAGACTTCCATCTCCGCCAGCCTGCACGCCAACTGGATCCGGGGCACCGACATGCTGGACGTTTACGAGGGCGAGGCTTCCTGCTGCTGGCCGCTCGATTGTGAGGCCCTGGTGGAGCGGGTGCTGGATAAGATCCGGCTGGCCGAACGCACCACCACCCTGCCCACAGGCCAGATGCCGGTCATCTTCACCCCCAAGGGGATAGCCGGTACGTTGCTGGGTTCTTTGCAACGGGCCCTCAATGGCAGGGTCGTGCTGCAAGGCGCTTCACCTCTGGGAGACAAGCTGGGGGAGCAGGTCTTCGACGAGCGGCTCTCCCTCTACGACGATGGGCGGATCGATTATGCCGTGCCCAGCGCTCCTTGCGACGACGAGGGAGTGGCTACCCGTCGCACCGCCTTGATCGAGAAAGGGGTGGTCGGCGCCTTCTACTACGACCTCCAGACCGCTGGCCTGGCCGGAGTGGAAAGCACCGGCAACGCCGGACGTGGTTTAGGCAGCCTGCCCAGTCCGGTTCTGAACGCGCTCATCTTCGCTGAAGGAGATATGAGCTACGAGGAGATGGTTGAAGACATCGAGGAGGGTCTGCTCGTCGATCAGACTATGGGGGCCTGGGCTGGCAACGTCCTGGCCGGAGAGTTTTCGGGCAACGTGCACCTGGGCTACAAGGTGGAGAAAGGCGAGCTCGTGGGCCGGGTCAAAGACAGCATGGTGGCCGGCAACGTTTTCAGCGCCCTGGCCGACCTGGCCGCCGTCGGCGACGAAGCCGTCTGGCTGGGCGGTTCGCTGAAAGTGCCCTATCTGTATTTCCGCTCCCTGGGTGTAGCCAGCAAGTAAGTTTAGCCACAGAGAGGCCGGGTGAGATGACTCCACCGGCAGAAGGTTTTGAGTACGATGCTTTCATCTCTGTAAGTTTTATTTGAGGAAGGGAGGAGCATGGCAGAAGCGCGTCTGATTACTCCCCATCGGCGTCTACGACGTAGGTATTGCTCATCGAGATCTGTCCTGGCGAAGCAACTCCGTGCTGGAAGGCGCACCGACCTCTCGTGGGTTGAAGCGGTGGCGGCAGACATCAATGGCCGCCAGCACCTCGCTCTGAGAACGGGCTGGCTGCTCTAATGCCTGTTTCAACAGTATAATTACCTGAGCACTCAAGGAATGGCCCTCCCTCTGAGCACGAGCCTTGAGTTCGGCATACAACTCTTCAGGAACGTTGCGCACGTGCAAGACAGACATCAAGAACCTCACTTCGTTCCAACTTCAAAAAGATTATACCATAATGTCTCTGAAAGGGCAAAGTAGAAACTGTCAGCGGAGACTGATAGAGATATGGGTGGAGTTAAGCTGTGGACTTTGCCAATCAGATAAAGGGGTTAGACTGTGCCCTCTGCCGCCAGACTTCGTACAGCGCAATCGAGCCGGCCACCGCTGCATTCAGCGAGCCGACCTGCCCCCGCATGGGAAGCCGCAGCAATAGATCGCAACGTTCTCTCACCAGCCGCCCCAGCCCCATACCTTCGCTGCCCACCACCAGGGCCAGGGGGACGGTCAGGTCGGCTTCAAAGTAGCACTTTGCCCCGGCCGCATCCTCCAGGCCGAAAATCCACAGCCCTTCATCTTTGAGCCGCTCCAGGGCCCGCACCAGGTTAACCACCCGCCCTACTGCCAGATGCTCCACCGCCCCGGCCGAGGCGTTGACCACCGCCGGCGTGATCCCTGCCGCCCGCCGTTCGGGGATGAGGACGCCGTGCACCCCTACCGCCTCCGCCGTGCGCAGCAGGGAGCCCAGGTTTTGCGGGTCTTGCAGGCGGTCGAGAATGAGAAAGAGGGGGATGGCCCCCTCTTGATCGCTGGTCAAACGCTCGTCCAGGTCGGCGTAGGGATAGGGCGATGCTTCGGCGGCCAGACCCTGGTGATGGCCGTGACCGCTGATCTGGTCCAGCCGTCGCCGTTCCACAAATTGCGCTTCCAGGCCGCGCTCTCCGGCCAGGGCCAGGATGTCGGCCACGATGCCCGTCTCCTTCACCCCCCGGGCCACGAACAGCTTATACAGGCGACGGCGGCCGGCCCGCAGGGTCTCCCGCACGGCCTGACGACCGTAGATGATTTCGATCATGATAAGCTTACCATAGCCCTAGACGTCTCCTTACAGCTTCGTAAAAATCTCCTCGGCTTCCCACCATGACCAACCCCACCGCCTTTTCTTTCTCCAGTATCCAATAAACAACCCGATACTGGACAGAGCCAAAGGAAAAGTGATAGGCCCACAGCCCTTTTAGATCACGACGCAAAGGCTTCGCTGTATATGGATTGGCTTTTATTTTGGGAAAGTGTTCATCTCTAAGAGTCTTTTGAACAGGCTTGTCCAATCTCTTGATATCTTTCTTGACCGAATTGGGAATCTTAAGCTTGTACATAGGTGCGTTAGTCTAAATCGGCGAAGATCTCTTCTTCAGAGACCCATGCCCCTTCGGCCAATTCTTGCTTGACCACTTCCCATCTGGCCTTTAGATTCTGTTGGTCAAGGATTTCCATGAGAGCTTCGAACTCGTCCGGCGTGAGTTTGCTCAAAACATCCGCTAATTGATGCAAGGTGAGCTCTACATTGATTGGCATTTTATCTGCTCCTACCGTTATTACCGCGTAATGCGCCAGGTGGCCCCTTCCGGCCGGTCTTCCAGGGCCACGCCCAACTCCGCCAGCCTCTCGCGGATGCGGTCGGCCTGTTCCCATTGTCTGGCCTCCCGCATGGCCTGGCGGGTCTCGATCAAAAGCTCGATCAGCGGCTCCTCCAGGTCCCCGGCCTCTGCCTGGACGATGGATTCCGGGATGAGGCCCAGGACGTCGCCGCCCAGTGCGCGGTAGAGGCTATCGATGGCCGCCAACGTCTCGCCGCTGACGACTTTCTCGGAGTTGAGCAGGGCGTTAACCTGGCGGGTCAGGTCGAAAAGGACACCGATGGCCGCCGCGGTGTTGAAATCGTCGTCCATCTGGGCCAGGAATTTAGCCTTGTAGTCGGCCAGTTTTGCCGCCCACTTCTCGTCCAGCGGGCCGCTCTGGGCCCGTTCCATCTGTCTCCTCAACAGCCTGACCGCCCCGTAAAGGCGCTCCAGCCCTTTCTCCGCCGCCGAGAGAGCCTGGTCGCTGAAGTCCAGGTTAGAGCGGTAGTGGCTGCTCAGGATGAAGAACCGCACGGTCATGGGCGAGTAGCGTACGAACAGGTCCTTGAGGTAGATGGCGTTGCCCAGGGACTTGCCCATTTTCACCCCCTCGACGGTGACCATGTTGTTGTGCAGCCAATAGTGGGCGAAGGGTTTATCGGTAGCGGCCTCGCTCTGGGCCACCTCACACTCGTTGTGGGGGAAGATATTTTCCAGGCCGCCGCCCCGGATATCCAGCGTTTCGCCCAGGTATTTCATGGCCATGGCCGAGCATTCCACGTGCCAGCCGGGATAGCCCCAACCCCAGGGGCTGGGCCAGCGCAGGATGTGGCCCGGCTCGGCTCGTTTCCAGAGGGCAAAATCGACCGGGCTGCGTTTGTCCGGGTTAGCCTCTACCCGCGCTCCCTCCAGCAACTCCTCCACTTTGCGGCCGGAGAGCTTGCCGTATTCGGGGAAGGAGGAAACGTCGAAGTAGACCGAGCCGTTGACCTCGTAGGCGTGGCCTTTCTCCAGCAGGGTTTCTACCAAGGCGATCTGCTCCGGGATGTGTCCGCTGGCCCTGGGCGAGATGTCAGGCCGCACCACGTTCAAGGCGTCCATGTCCTCGAAATAACTGCGGGTGTAAGTCTCGGCCAACTCCATAGGCTGCACCTGTTCCAGGGCCGCTCGTTTGAGGAGCTTGTCCTCGCCGGCATCGGCGTTGTCGGTCAGGTGGCCCACGTCGGTGATGTTTTGCACGTAACGCACCTTGTAGCCCAGGTAGCGCAGGTAGCGGACGATGACGTCGAAGGAGACGTAGGCCTTGCCGTGGCCGATGTGAGCGTGATCGTAGACCGTTGGCCCACAGACGTATATACTTACGTAACCTTCGTGCATAGGTACGAATTCTTCTTTCTGCCGGGTCAGCGAATTATACACTTTAAGGGTCATGGTGGTTGTCTCCTTTTACAATCAGGTATAGCCAGGTAAGCGGGCAAGCCCCCGAGCACAGCCGGGGGCCTGGGTTTATGGTTATTGTTTCAGGATGGGTTCTGCTTCTGTCTGGCAGACGAGGGCCAGCTCTTCTCTTCCGCCTTCCAGCCGTGCCAGGCGACTCTCTAGCTCCAGGACTTTGCGGTGCAGACAATGGAGCATTTCGGCCTCCGGGTCCGGCAATTTTTCCGTGCGACCGCTATCCGGGTCACGGTAAGCCACCACCCGGCCCGGCACGCCGACCACAGTGGAGTTGGGGGGCACGTCTTTGAGGACGACAGAGCCACCGCCGATCTTGACGTTGTCGCCGATGGTGATGGCCCCCAGTATGGTCGCTCCTACCCCCACCACCACGTTATTCCCCAGGGTAGGGTGACGTTTGCCTCGCTCTTTGCCCGTGCCGCCCAGGGTGACGCCGTGGTACATCATCACCTCGTCGCCAATCTCCGCCGTCTCGCCGATGACAGTGCTCATCCCATGATCGATGAAAAAACGTCGCCCAATGGTCGCCCCAGGGTGGATTTCAATGCCGGTCAGGAAGCGGGCCAGGTGGGAAATCAGACGGGGGATGAGCGGTACCTGGCGCACCCATAGCCAGTGAGCCAGGCGATAAAACCAGAGGGCATGCAGGCCAGGATAGGCCAGTACGATCTCTAAAGTGTTGACCGCGGCCGGATCGCGAGCGTAGATCGTTTGTATATCTTCGCGTATTCTCGCAAAGAAAGACATGGTAAAACCTCCTCAATAGTAAGATGCAGCCACCAGGGACCCCCATTCCGAGGGTCCAGCCCATTACAGGGATGTCGCCAGGGAGCGACATCCCTGTAGACAGGTGCAGCGCAGCGCTATTAAGGAAAAAGCCATGTCTATCTCTTTAATATACATTTTAGCCTGGTTGTAAATCCAGCGGATTATTTTTCCCCTCGTTGTCCATCTGACTGGGCAAAGATCATCCGCCCGGCAGCAGTTTGCAGCACCTTGGTCACGATCACGTCTATGGTGCTATTGATGTAGCGACGTCCGTTCTCCACCACCACCATCGTGCCGTCATCCAGGTAGCCCACGCCCTGACCCAACTCTTTGCCCTCCTGGATAATTCGCACTCTCATCGATTCGCCGGGTAAGACCACGGCCTTCACCGCGTTGGCCAGTTCATTTATGTTGAGGACGACCACTCCCTGTAACTCCGCTACCCGGTTGAGGTTGTAATCGTTGGTTATAATGGGACAACGCAGTTTTTTGGCCAGCTTGATCAGCTTATCGTCAACTTCCTGATATTCATCTATGTCCATATCGGTGACGCGAATGGGGACTACTGACTCCTTCTGTAGCTTGTTGAGCATCTCCAGGCCCCGGCGGCCACGGTTGCGACGCAGCGCATCAGGGGAATCGGCAATGTGTTGGAGCTCGTTGAGAACGAAGCGAGGAATTAACATCGTGCCACTCACGAACCCGGTCTGACTGATGTCGGCGATGCGGCCGTCGATGATAACACTGGTATCCAGCAGGACGCTGTTATCCCCATACATAAAGCTATCCCTGGAGGTTCGCGTACCGATGAGGGCGAACAGATCGTTCTGGCGCATAACCATCACAGATACACCCATGTAGCTGAGGATAACTGTGAAGACAAAAGGCAGGATTTTACCAAAAGGTGCCGGTAAGAGGGATAAGGGCAAGGCGAGAAGGGCGGCGATAACCAAACCGATGGCTAAACCAATTATACCAGCAAACAAATGTTGGGCGGGCAATTGACGAATTTTGCGACGCACCCAGTAGAATGGTTTGATGGTCAACCAGGGGGTAAGCAGCAAACCCAAGGCTGCGCCAGCCAAAGAGAGAACGAGGATGTAACGCACGTAGGGCGTATCAGGCCCTTCTGAGAGAATAATGCCTAACTGCCAGCCGACGATGCCCAGGATTATCATGCCGATAAAGCGCAACACAAGTTCAAAACTCATCTTCACCTCCCAGACAAAAATCATATTCTATTGCCGTGCAGTGTTTAATGGCTACATAACTTCCTCCTTTCTTATCTTATGATAGGGCTGTCTGCCCTGAGAACGTCTCACTTCTCAGCAATTTTTTTCTGACGCCCCTTCCAGTTATATGTAACCCTGCCTTGCGGAGGCAAGGATCAATAAGGAGATGAAACGAATGTACCGCAAAGTGCGCTCGAGCCCATCCGGCTCAGAAGCACGCTATACTGACAACTCGATGGGTGCTTCGCCTTTTGTCCGGCTGGCCGGTACTTTCTATAATTATTATACTCGATTTGCGCCAAAATAGCAAGACCTTGCACACATGACTTTACCCACCTCTCTATCAGGCTGCGACGGAGTGCTGGCGGAGAGCGGGGAAGCCAGGCTCGCAGGCGGCCGCTCTCTGGCCCGGATTGTCATGGAAGCAGCTTGTCAAAATTTATCTCCCTGATAGTGTCTACCTATTATTTATCATATATAGATAATTCCTTCTATCCTTTACTTTTTCTATCTTGACAAAATCTGAATTTTATGATATGATCATTACATCAATAATGACAACGCAGCGGCAGTTACAACGTTGCCTCAACGTAATGCCGTTCTTTTTCTTTGGGCAGGAAGAGGGCGGGTTTTTTACCACCCTCTCCACTAATCTTTCTGCAAAAAGGAGGTCAAGAAATGAAACAAGAAAAAGTAATCTTGCGGCTATGCCTGGCGCTGGTGTTGCTGCTGCTGGGTTTGGCTACGGCCTACGCTGACCCGCCGGGCAACGAGCGGGTCAGCGTGGATACCACAGGCGGCGACCCTGATGGCTGGAGCGGGGGCGCCTCCATCTCAGCCGACGGACGCTACGTGGCCTTCCATTCCGATGCCAGCGACCTGGTGGCCGGCGACGGCAACGGTTTGCAGGACATCTTCGTGCGTGACCGGCAGACCAACACCACCACCCGCGTCAGCGTGGATACCACCGGCGGCGACCCTGATAACCAGAGCCAGAACCCATCCATCTCGGCCGACGGACGCTACGTGGCCTTCGAGTCCGAGGCCACCGACCTGGTGGCCGGCGACGGCAACCTTACGTGGGACGTCTTCGTGCGTGACCTCCAGACCAACACCACCGAACGGGCCAGCGTGGATACCGCCGGCGGCGACTCTGATGGCCCTAGCGGGAACCCCTCCATCTCGGCCGACGGGCGCTACGTGGCCTTCGATTCCTGGGCCACCGACCTGGTGGTTGGCGACGGCAACGCTACGGGGGACGTCTTCGTGCGTGACCTCCAGACCAATACTACTACTCGCGCCAGCGTGGATACCACCGGCGGCGACTCTGATTTCGGGAGCGGGGCCCCATCCATCTCGGCTGACGGGCGCTACGTGGCCTTCGAGTCCTGGGCCACCGACCTGGTGGCCGGCGACGGCAACGGTTGGCAGGACATCTTCGTGCGTGACCGGCAGACCAACACCACCACCCGCGCCAGCGTGGATACCCTCGGCGGCGACCCTGATGGCTGGAGCCAGGACCCCGCTATCTCGGCCGACGGGCGCTACGTGGCCTTCCATTCCTTTGCCACCGACCTGGTGGTCGGCGACGGCAACGGGGCGACGGACGTCTTCGTGCGTGACCTCCAGACCAACACCACCACCCGCGCCAGCGTGGATACCGCCGGCGGCGACCCTGATAGCTGGAGCGATAGACCATCCATCTCGGCCGACGGGCGCTACGTGGCCTTCGAGTCCGGGGCCACCGACCTGGTGGCCGGCGACGGCAACGGGGCGGCGGACGTCTTCGTGCGCGACCGGCAGACCAACACTACCACCCGCCTCAGCGTGGATACCGCCGGCGGCGACTCTGATGCCGGGAGCTATAATCCCTCCATCTCGGCCGACGGGCGCTACGTGGCCTTCGATTCCTTGGCCACCGACCTGGTGGCCGGCGACGGCAACGGGATGGGGGACGTCTTCGTGCGCAGCCGGGGGGACCCGGCCCTGACCATCGCCAAGCAGGATAACCCCGACCCGGTCTGGGCCGGAGCGCCGCTGACCTACACCCTGACCATCGCCGAGACGGGCGGGCTGTTCCACGCCAGCGGCCTGGTGGTCAGCGATACCGTGCCCCTCAGCACCACCTGTTGTATAACCATCAGCCACGGCGGCACGTTGGTGGGCAACGACGTGCTGTGGACGGGCCTGACGGTCAGTTCCAGCCAGAGCATCAGCGTCACCTTTGTAGTGACGGTCAACGTGGTGCCCAGCGGGACGGTCATCTACAATGACGCCTACCGGGTGATGACCAGCACCGAGGGGGTGAGCACTGGCCTGGGCAGCGTGGTGAGCACCACGGTGTGGGTCAGGCCGATCTTCTTGCCCGTCATCCAGAGGGGCTACGTCATTACGCCGTAAGGATGAACAGGTGCGCGGCACTTTGGGCAGTGCCGTGCACCTTGCTGGAAACGTTCAGCGGGCGAGGTTGTAGAGCCTCGCCCGTTTTTTGTGGCCTTTGGAGCGCGGAAGGGGGGAGGGATGGAGGGCGCGGAAGAAGGGCGACTCCTCTGGCCCGGAGTGTCATGAAAGCAGGTTGTCAAAATTTATCTCTCTGATAGTGTCTATCTATCATTTATCATATATAGATAATTCCTTCTATCCTTTACTTTTTCTATCTTGACAAAACCTGGAGTTCATGCTACACTTGTTGTGTAGATAACGACACAGCGGCAGTTACAACGTTGCCTCGACGTAATGCCGTTCTTTTTCTTTGGGCAGGAGGAGGGCGGTTTTTTTACCACCCTCTCCACCTATCTTTATGCAAAAAGGAGGACGAAAATGAAAAAGGTAAGAGAAGAAAAAGTGATCTTACGGCTGGGCCTGGCGCTGGTATTGCTGCTGCTGGGTTTGGCTACGGCCTACGCCGACCCGCCGGGCAACGAACGGGCCAGCGTGGATACCACCGGCGGCGACCCTGATGGCCCGAGCGAGGACCCATCCATCTCGGCCGACGGGCGCTACGTGGCCTTCCAGTCCGATGCCACCGACCTGGTGGTCGGCGACGGCAACGGTATGACGGACGTCTTCGTGCGTGACCGGCAGACGGACACCACCGTCCGCGCCAGCGTGGATACCGCCGGCGGCGACTCTGATGGCTGGAGCTGGGTCCCATCCATCTCGGCCGACGGGCGCTACGTGACCTTCTATTCCGATGCCAGCGACCTGGTGGTCGGCGATGGCAACGGGTTTCAGGACGTCTTCGTGCGTGACCTCCAGACCAATACCACGACGCGGGTCAGCGTGGATACCGCCGGCGGCGACCCTGATAACTGGAGCCAGCATCCCTCCATCTCAGCCGACGGGCGCTACGTGGCCTTCCATTCCTTGGCCACCGACCTGGTGGCCGGCGACGGCAACGGCTTTCGGGATGTCTTCGTGCGTGACCTCCAGACCAATACTACCGTCCGCGCCAGCGTGGATACCACCGGCGGCGACCCTGATGGCGGGAGCCAGCACCCCTCCATCTCGGCCGACGGGCGCTACGTGGCCTTCCGCTCCACGGCCACCGACCTGGTGGCCGGCGACGGCAACGGGATGCCGGACGTCTTCGTGCGTGACCTCCAGACCAACACCACCGTCCGGGCCAGCGTGGATACCGCCGGCGGCGACCCCGATGGCACTAGCCAGGACCCCTCCATCTCAGCCGACGGGCGCTACGTGGCCTTTCAGTCCCAGGCCACCGACCTGGTGGCCGGCGACGGCAACGGTACGTGGGACGTCTTCGTGCGTGACCTCCAGACCAATACCACGACGCGGGTCAGCGTGGATACCGCGGGCGGCGATCCTGATAGCCTGAGCGCAGTCCCATCCATCTCGGCCGACGGGCGCTACGTGACCTTCTATTCCGATGCCAGCGACCTGGTGGTCGGCGATGGCAACGGCTTTCGGGATGTCTTCGTGCGTGACCTCCAGACCAACACCACCGTCCGTGCCAGCGTGGATACCGCCGGCGGCGACCCCAATGGTTCCAGCTCCTGGCCATTCATCTCAGCCGACGGGCGCTACGTGGCCTTCCAGTCCAATGCCACCGACCTGGTGCCCGGCGACGGCAACGGGAATACGGACGTCTTCGTGCGCAGCCGGGGGGACCCGGCCCTGACCATCGCCAAGAAAGCCGAACCCGACCCGGCCTGGGCCGGAGCGCCGCTGACCTACACCCTGACCATCGCCGAGACGGGCGGGCTGTTCCACGCCAGCGGCCTGGTGGTCAGCGATACCGTGCCCCTCAGCACCACCTGTTGTATAACCATCAGCCACGGCGGCACGTTGGTGGGCAACGACGTGCTGTGGACGGGCCTGGCGGTCAGCTCCAGCCAGAGCATCAGCCTCACCTTTGTAGTGGCGGTCAACCAGGTGCCCAGCGGGACGGTCATCACCAACGACGCCTACCGGGTGGTGACCAGCACCGAGGGGGTGAGCACCGGCCTGGGCAGCGTGGTGAGCACCACGGTGTGGGTAAGGCCGGTCTACCTGCCCACCATCCAGAGGGACTACGTCATCACGCCGTAAGATGCACATGTGGAGGTAAGGTGCCTGGCACTTTGGAAGTGCCAGGCACCTTGCTGGAAACGTTCAGCGGGCGAGGTTGTAGAGCCTCGCCCGTTTTTGT
>CAZYHC010000039.1:0-49638 GCA_964646625.1 uncultured Anaerolineales bacterium | reverse complement strand
TCATACACCCATTGCGGCCCAAACGCAAATGTCCACCATCTCAGTGACTAATACATTTTTTGGCCTTTTTCCGAGGGCGCAGGCTGCTTGTCTGCGCTCCCTATTATTATATTACGGGGTCAGCTTTATTGCAACGTCGGCCGGCAAAGCCAATCCGGCTGCCACCTCTATGGCCTTGATGAGGCCGCCCGGTACCGGGCAGGCAGTATGCCTCAGATGCCTGGCGGCCAAACGCAGGATATGTGGCCCTTCCCCTCGATAGGTGATCTCCTGAAAGGCATCCACTTCCATGCCCCGCAGGTCCATCAGCGCGGCAGCCAACTGTTGAACGTTGGGACAATCGCTCTCGATGGTCAGCGCCACGTGCTGACCGTCGCCTCCCGGCGTAGCGGTCACCGTGGTAGTGAAGCCACAAATGCCGGACGATATCTCGGCCCTGGCCAATCTGACACCTCCCCTGTTACGATTTGTTACCCTTATCGGGCAAAGCCTCGACGTGTTCCATAATCTTCGCCTTGTCAGGCAATCCCACCTGGTGATAGACCGGCTGTCCATCGCCATCAAAGACGATGAAGGTGGGCAACCCGCGCACGTTGTAGCGTCCGGCTGCCTGTCGTCCTACCCCGCGCCAGACGTCCAGGCGTAAAACCTGTGCCTGTCCGGCTAATGCTCTTTCTAACCCATCGACCATGGGTTTCGCCACCAGGCAGGTGCTTCAGGCATTGGCGTAGAATTCGATCACCGTGGGCTGACCATCTCTCAGAAGGGCCTCCAGCTCTTCCAGGGAAGCCACGTCGGAGGGCTGATTGCGCAGTAAAAAGTAGCCGCCGACCAGCAAGGTCAGCACCAGCATGGTGAGCCAGTTTTGTCGTAGAAGTTGGAGTGTTCTGGTTCCCATCTTATTGCTTCCTTTATTGCTTCCTTCCTAACATAATCCTTCGCTTCTAATCCGCTGTCCTACCGACCGCTCTCAGGGCCGATACCCGCCCCGCCTTTCAGATAAGCCCAAAAGGGAATATACCCTGGGGGGGTATCTCTTGGAGATTATAGCACGAATCCTCTCGTCTGTCAAGAGCACGCATCGTCTGAGATCCAGTCATAACTCGAAATCGCACTCACTGCTCTAGCCCCCGTCCCGGGGGCGGTGACCGTGGAGTATCGTAATTCTATTTAAGTCGTCCCCGAGACGGGGACTGGGAGCGGGCGAAGCGGGATTATACCCGATGAACCGCGACTTTGACAGGCCCCTAATTCAAACCTAAACACTCTTGCCCTTTCCCGGCATATGGAGTATAATTGTCTGGGCGAGGGAGATAAGACCTTGTCGAGTAGACGTTGCCTATTGAGCGGAAGTGATGTATAATATTCATACAAGTTGAGTGACAGGGCAAGTTATTCCCAGGGCCGGCTATCTCTCTAAAAGAGCGCGTCTGCTCGCATCTCCGTCCCCAGAGATGCTGCCCTGGCGAAAGGGTTAGAACGAAAGGTGTCGTTAGCCTCAGTTAAGTGTTTATCCGGGTTGGGCACTCGCTCCACAGCAGCCAGGGTGGCAACTCCACTGGTGTTTGGATAGGCTCTAAGCGAGGGAAATACGTGATCGGGGAGATTCTAGGTAACCGTTATAAAATTCTGCGTGACATCGGCAGCGGGGGGATGGCCTGGGTCTACCTGGCTGAGGATACCCACGACGGAAGCTTGATGGCGGTCAAGGTTCTTTACCCTCAATTCAGCGAGGACATGGCCTATGTACAACGCTTCACTCGCGAGGCCAAGCTGGCCAGTGCTCTGTCCGATCCCCACATCGTCAGGGTGCTGGATTACGGCGCTACCCGCGATATCCATTATCTGGTGATGGAGTACATCGAAGGGCGTGACCTCAAGGAGATCATCCATGAAGGTGGGCCACTGCCCTATCGCCAGGTTCTAAAGATCGCGGCCCAGGTAGCCAAAGCTCTTCAGCACGCCAGCAAATTCGGTATTGTGCATCGCGACATCAAGCCCCAGAATTTGATGATCACCGCCGATGGCACGGTCAAGGTGCTGGATTTTGGCATTGCGCGGGCCAGCACTTTGTCCTCGCTGACCCAATCGGGTTTCGTGGGCTCACCCCACTACATCTCTCCGGAACAGGCCATGGGAGAGGAGGTAGATATCCGGTCGGACATCTACTCTCTGGGGGTGGTGATGTACGAGATGTTGAGCGGGGAGGTGCCCTTCGAGGCCAAAAGTCCCTGGTCGATCATCAGTCAGCACATTGCTAGCGACCCGCCTCCGCTGCGTTTGGATGAAAACGACCTTCCCGAAACGGTGGAACAGTTGGTGAACAAGATGCTGACCAAACGCCCGGAGGATCGCTTTCAAACCCCGCGAGAGCTTCTGCAGGCCATCGAACCCCTCATAGCCGATAAAGAGGTGCCGACGGAGGCCGCCGCGCCCCCACCCTCTCAGACGGGTACGGATATTTTGCTGCAAGGGCTCTACGAGCGAGCGATGGAGGCCAGCCAGGCCCAGGAATGGCAAAAGGCCATTGAGCTTTTCAATCAGATCTTGAAGCTCGCCCCTGGGTACAAAGATGTGGTCGAACGGTTGGCGAAAGCCGAAAAGCAGAGCCAGCCCCACCCGGAGCAGACTCATCTGGAAAACCTGTATTCAGCCGCCAGATGGGATCTCGAAGAAAAACGATGGAAAGAGGCCATCGACAAGTTGAGCGAGATTATAGCCATCGAGCCCACCTACCGCGATGTCGCCCAATTGCTGACCGAGGCCGGTATAGCCTTTTCCGAAGCCAAAACCAAAGGGAAGATAGCAGTACTCTACAAGCAAGGCGTAAGCCATGTGAAAGCTCAAAACTGGGAAGAGGCCCTGGCCTGTTTCTCCCAGGTTTATGAGATGGACCCCCACTATGAGCAGACGCAGGAACTATTGGCCCGGTCCCGAAGCCGACTGGAAAAAGCCGCCCCGGCCATCGAGAAGCCTGTACCCGAACCCTCTGTAGAGATAGTAACTCGACCGCGCAGGAGGCTCCCCGCAGCTATCCTGTTGCTGGTGGTGGCGGTAGGTCTGTTGGTCGGGGCTCCACTTTACGCCTATCAACATTACCGTCAGATCAAAGCCCAGGACACTTTGGAAGTCAGCTATCAGCGAGCCCTGGACTACCTGGCGCAGGGACAGTGGAGTCAGGCTATTGAAGAGTTCGACCGCCTGCTGGCTATCGCCCCCGACTATAAGGACGCGGCCCAGAAACGGGAAGAGGCCCGCCAGAAACGCGACCAGGCCGCCGGGCAACAGCAATTAGACCACCTGTACGCCGAGGGCCAAAAGTACTACGATCATAGCCAGTGGGAAAAGGCCATCGCCTATCTGGAAGAGGTGCGCGCTCTGGACCCTGTCTTCCAGAAAGCCGCCGTGGAGGGGATGCTGTGTCAGGCCTACCTGGAACACGGCAAAGCCCAGGTGAAGACCCTGGACGACGAAAATGAAGGGCAACGGCTGGAAGAGGCCATCATTATCCTGGGACAGGGCCTGGACATCTGCTCGGAGGAGAAGAGCCTGCGGGAGGAAATGGGGCTGGCCCTGCTCTACCAGGAGGCCCTGGCGCTTTACCCTCAGAACAAGTGGTCTGAGGTTATCACCAAACTGAGGGCCATTTATGAGACGCGTCCCGACTACGGAGGAGGGCAGGTGGCCCGTCGTCTGTACCGGGCCTACCTGGAAAGAGGGGATTGGTATCGGCAGCAGGCCGAACTGATCCCGGCCCTGGAGGATTACGAGGCCGCGCTGCAAATCAAGGAAGTGGCGGATCGGAGCGTCGCCCGCGAGCGACGCGATGGGGTGCTGGTTTTGTTGGGCACTCCGGCCACCGCCACTCTGCCGTTGCTGCCCCCTTCGACGCCCACCCCCTCCCCGACTCCCACGCCCACCAGGATATTCGAGTATCCGGCTCCTGCTTTGTCCTCGCCGCCAAACGGGGCGCTCCTGGTAGTTGGTGAATTTGCGGAGGTCTATCTGGAATGGGAGCCGGTGGCGGGGTTGGCGAAGGACGAATTCTACAACGTTACGGTAATACATTTTTACAACGGAGAAGAAGTGTATTGGGGTGACGCCACCAAAGAGACGCAGATCAGGTTTCCGCCGGGAGCCGGATACGGCCAGGCGGACAAGGATTTGTTCCACTGGTGGGTAGAAGTGAGACAGACCAGGAGGATCAAGGAGGATGGCCGGCCCGACGGTCCGCCTATCAGTCCCAAAAGTGAAGCCTGGACCTTTACCTGGCGTTAAAGCTGGATATAGAGAGGCCGGGTATGTCCAGCAATCATTTCAGGATACAGCGAGGTGGTGAATAATGACCGATTCGCCTCAGTCTAAGCTCAGTAGAGCTCAGGAAGAGATCTCAGCCCTTATCCGGGATTTGAGAAATTTGGCCGAGACTCTGGATCAGCAGCAGATAGCCATCCAGAGGCTTCAAAACGCCTGGGCCGCGGCCGGAAGATCGGTTTCCCGCGACCCAAATCTGAACTCCGTAATGAGCTGCACAGACACGATGGATGATAAGATTCAGCAGATCAACGTCCTGTTGCCCCAGTTCGAGATATCCCTCAATGAGTTGCAAACCGAACTGGTGGCCCAGGAGAAAGAACACGAGCAACTGGCAGCCCTGTACAACGTCAGTCAGGCTGTCAACTCGACCCTCGATCTGGGGAACTGCTTGAACCTGGTGATGGACATGATCATCAGCGTCACGGGCGCGGAGCGTGGGTTTTTGATGCTCATTGACGAGCAGACGGGCGAATTGACTTTCAGAGTAGCCCGTAACATGGACCAGGAGACCATCGAGGGCTCGTCTTTTGAGATCAGTCGCAGCATCGTCAATCGGGTGGCCGAAGAAAGGAAACCCATCGTGACCACTAACGCCCAGGCCGACCCTCGTTTCAGCGCCCAGGCCAGTGTGGTCAGTTATAGTCTGCGCTCCATCCTATGCGTGCCCCTGATAGTCAAGGACAAGATCACCGGCGTCATCTACGCCGACAACCGCATCAAAGCCGGCCTGTTCAGCGACCGCGACCGTGACCTGCTGGCCGCCTTTGCCAACCAGGCCGCGGTGGCCATCGAAAACGCCCGCCTCTTCGAGAGCGTCAAACGCAACCTGGAAGAGATAAGCAACATGAAAAACCTGATGGATAACGTCTTCGCCAGTATCGCCAGCGGGGTGATCACCACTGACATAGCGGATCAGATCACCCTTTTCAACCGGGCGGCCGAATCCATCCTGGGCATCGCGGAAGAGCTTTGCATTGGCCGGTCATACAGCGATGTCCTTCCCGATTTACGGAGAACCTCCCTGCCCGCGCTGATCGAAGAGGTGAAGGCCAAAGAACGCAAATACATCGCCTATGAGATCGAGCCTTATCTGCCGCAGCGGGGCACGGTCAATCTCAGCATGAACCTCTCTCCTTTGAAGGACGCCAAGGAGGAGACTCTGGGGGTAGCCATCGTGGTCGATGACCTGACCGAAAAGAAGAAACTGGAAGCGTTGCGGGATATGTTCCGGCGTTACGTATCGCCGACCGTCATTGAGGAACTTCTTAGCGATCCGGATAAGTTGAAGCTGGGTGGCCAACGACAGGAGATTTCCATCCTTTTTGCCGACATCCGAGAGTTTACCTCTTTCAGCGAGAAGCTACCGCCTGAGGAACTGGTAGGCAACCTGAACCGTTACCTCTCTCTGGCTGCTCAGGCAGTCCTGGAGCATGAGGGCACCCTGGATAAATTCATGGGCGATGCAGTGATGGCTTTATTCAACGCTCCTTTGCCCCAGGAAGACCATGCCCTGCGCGCCGTGAAGGCCGCCCTGAAGATGCAACAGGCTATTGCCGAATACCATAAATCAGGGGGTGGCCCTCAACTGAGCTACGGGGTAGGGATCAACCTGGGCGAGGCGGTGGTCGGTAATATCGGCACCGCCGAACAGATGAACTACACCGCTATCGGCCATTCCGTCAACCTGGCCAAACGCCTTCAAGAGAGCGCCGGGGGAGGACAGATCCTGCTTAGCAACAGCGCTTACCAGAGGGTTAGATATTTCGTGATAGCCAAGCCCCTGGGAGCTAAACAGTTCGAGGGCCTCACGGCCTTTGAGCAGGTTTACGAGTTGACCGGCTTGAAGGGCTAGCAACGAGATAAGAAAGAAGAGAGAGGAGATGGGAGAGAAATACCCCATCTCTCTTCTTTTCCCCAAGGACAAAGTGAGTAGCTAATGAGGATCGGAGCCATGACAGAGACTATTTACCTCCCCGTCAAGGTCATCGAGGATTTCATGCTGGATGTATTTCAAGGGCTGGGCGTCCCCCACGACGAGGCCCGCATCTGCGCCGAGGTGCTCCTCGCTTCAGACCTGCGGGGCATCGAATCGCACGGGGTGGGCCGTCTCAAGTACTATTACGACCGCATCGTGGCCGGCGTCCAATTCACCCAAACCGAGATGGAAATCGCCAAAGAGACCCAAACCACCGCCCTGGTGGATGGCCATCACGGCATGGGGCACGTGATCGCCTACCGCTCCATGCGCCTGGCCATGGACAAGGCCCGACAGTATGGCCTGGGCGCGGTGGCCGTGCGCAACGGCACCCACTTTGGCATTGCGGGCTACTACCCGCTGATGGCCGCCCAGGAAGGGATGATGGGCTTCACGGTGACCAACGCCCGCCCGGCCATTGCCCCCACCTTTGGCACCGAGCCCATGCTCGGCACCAATCCCATCGCCTTTGCCGCGCCCTCTGACCTGCCCTACCCCTTCTGTTTCGATGGGGCCACCTCCATCACCCAGCGGGGCAAGATCGAGGTAATGGCCCGCGCCGAAAAACCGATCCCCGAAGGCTGGGTCATCGACGCCCAGGGAAACCCGCTCACCGCTCCGCTCCAGATTCTCGAAGACCTGGGCACCGCGCAGGCCGCCCTGCTGCCCCTGGGCGGCGCCGGAGAATTGATGGCCGGCTACAAGGGCTACGACCTGGCCGCCATGGTCGAAATCCTCTCCGCCGCGCTGTGCGGGGGCATGTTCATGAAGGACCTGTTGGGGTTTGCCGAGGACGGCTCCCGCCGCCCCTACATGCTGGGGCACTTCTTCCTGGCCATTGACGTCGAGCACTTTATCCCCCTGGAAGTTTCCCGCCGCATCACGGGCCAGATCATGCGTGCCCTGCAAAACTCGCGCAAAGCGCCCGGCCAGGAGCGCATTTACGTGGCCGGGGAAAAGGAATACGAACTGGAAAAGCGACGCCGGGAGCAGGGCATCCCCGTCAACCGCAACCTGCGCCGCGAGTTGCAGACCATGCGGGACGAACTCCATCTCTCCGGCTACGAAGCCTATTTTTAAGGCTCGATCTCCAAGATTTTACCCACCCCGTTCTCGATGCAGTCCTCCCCATAGGCCGCACGGAAAAGGGCTATGGCTTTCTCTCCTGTGCAGTGGCAGGGAGCCAATTTCTGCACTCCTAGCTCCTGAAAATCAGCGATGATGCCCTCAATCTTCTTTTGACCTGCTCCTCCCAAATGGAAACCACCCAGGACAAGATAGGGATCATCCTGGCCTATCTCCACGGCTTTGCGCACCATGTCAGCGACTCCCGGGTGGGCGCAACCGGTGATGACCACCAGACCCTTGGCCGTCTTGAGCACCAGGGCCTGCTCGATGATACCCGATCCCATTTCGCCGGTAGTGTAGACGCCGGGGGCGATGGCCTGTGGCCCACTCACCTGGCATAGCTCGGTCCGGGCTTGCACTCGCTCCTTGAAATCTCTGGGGAAGGAACGGGGGACGTAGACTGTGGGGTGGTCGCTTGCGTCCAGAACGCTGGCTAGGCCGCCGGTGTGGTCGCCGTGGATGTGGGATAGAACCACGATGTCGATGGCCTGGGGATCGAGGCCCAGTATGTCCATGTTGGATAGGAGCAATGCGCCGTCCCCACCGGTATCGAAAAGGATGGTAGTTTCCTCCTCTACCAGCTCTACCAGGCAGGAGAAGCCCCAGGCTGTGCGTAATCGGGGGTCGTAGGCGTTGTTATCGTAGACCACGGTGATAGTCACCGTTCCACTAATTCCTGGCGTCGGAGCAGGGGTAGCCGTAGGGTACGAAGTTGGCTCCACGGTTACCCGCTGCTCCAGCGTGGTTCCAGCAGGGACCATCCCGGTCCAGCCCGATGCCCAGTGACGCGCGCCCAGGCAGGCCAGGCCCACCAACACCAGAACCACTCCCTGTAGCCCATAGCGGCTGATCATACTGGTTTTTCCTTCCAGCCTGGCTTAATCCGCTAAGGAGATTCCAGGCTCTTCACCGTCCCCGGCGACGCCATCGAGAGCGGCGCCCACTGCGTCCTTCGCGCCCTCCCGTTGTCCTGCTGCCGGGGCTGGTTGCATCTAGTTGCTGGCTCGACCGCCGCTCCAGGGTGTCGATCAGGTAGATAGCCAGGCGTGGGGCAACCTCACGCCCCAGAAAGGACAAGGCCCTCCCCGCGAGCGGCAGCGCGTGCCTGCCCCGCCCCACAACGGGGTGAAGGGCCCCCAGCAGGGACAGCGCCATCCCCGCCACCGGCAGAACTTTGGTGTGCAGAGGAACAGGAGGTGGGGGCTGGTCGGCCAGAGTAATCTCGGATATGGGCCGCACGCCGGGCAAGGCGGCTTTCTCCCTTCCCTCCTCGAGCGGCTCGGTCACCACCAGGATAGCCCCCTCAGGGCACGCTCCCAGGCAGGTCTCGCACTCGGTGCATTGTTCCTGGCTGATGTGGGCCACGTTGTCCACCAGGTAGATGGCTCCGGTCGGGCAGACCTCCAGGCAAGCACCACAGCCAGTGCAATGCATATCATTCACGTAGAACATTACTCATCACCTCCTCTACTCTAAATCCTAAGTGACACACTCATGCCGATAAAGCCTCCCCAGGGGAGACGATGGCCGGTTAATGGGCTGTGAGGTAGAAAGTGAGGCCAAAGGGTTGTATCCCAGGTCAGCCAGGAAACCTGCCCAACCGCCCGCCGCACCAGGCGACTCAGTTCACCCACCCCGTAGAAGTGGGCCGTGTCGAAAATCGTCGGCCGGAATAATCCGGCCAGACGACGCTGTAACCCCATGAGACTCCAGCGATTGAGCACCCCCAGGAGAAGCCCCTGGCGGGCCACGCGAGCGGCTTCCCGCAACGCTGTTTCTGGTTCGGTCAGAAATTCCAGGGTGGTGATCAGGGTCACCAGGTCAAAAGCATCATCGGCAAAAGGGAGTTGATGGGCATCCCCATGCACGTAGGCGATAGCCTCGTCTCCTCCCAGCGCCTGGGCCTGGATCAGCATAGCCAGCGAGAGGTCCAGGCCGGTAACCGTCAATCCCAGCCCAGAGAACCAGCGGCTAAAATGTCCAGTGCCACAACCAATTTCCAGCAAGGTATCTGCCTGCGGGAATCCAGTCAGCAGCTTCGCCAGCAATTCTTTCTCCTGAGCGTCAGCCCATCGCCCTTCGGCTGTTTCATACCAGGCTTCGTAGTGGGAAGCCACGCCCTCCTCGTCGAAAGGGTTACGCTCAGCCAGTTTCATAGCTTACACCGTTTTTGTTCCGGTTGGCTCCGGCAGGGGGCAGGCATTGGAGATGGTGATCACCATCACCGTCTCGCCCTGCTCCGCTGCCCGACGGAAGGCCCCCTTCAGGGCCGCGAAAACCTGCTCATCGTCGCCCCATATCAGGGTACTCATCGTGCCTGTCTGCACTTCCAGGCCGTGGTCAGCAAACGTATGTACTGCCTCCTGTATGGCTGGACCGAGATGTGTTTGTCGCAAGGGATACAGGCTGACCTGCGCTGTTATTCCGATCATCTCCTCCTCTCACTTTGGTCGAATCACTGGCGGTCTGGCCTGCGGTGCCGCGGCGGCCAGACGGTGAGCGATAGACGCAAATTCTTCGGCAGGATACTCTTCGATGCGTCCTTGATCGCATAGTTCGGCGATGCGTGGATCGAGGGACAGCCGTCCCAGCAAAGGTGCTCCAAGCTGAAGGGCCATTTTCTCGGCATGGCTGGGCCCGAATATCTCGATGTGCCGACCACAATCGGGGCAGAGGGCATAGCTCATGTTCTCCACCAGTCCCAGGATGGGGACTTGCATGAGCAGAGCCATCTGCGCCGCCTTACGCACCACCATCCCGGCCAGGTCCTGAGGCGAAGTAACCAGCACCACGCCGCTCAGAGGCAAACTCTGCATCACGGTCAGCGGGGCGTCCGCCGTGCCGGGCGGCAGGTCTACCAGCAGATAGTCCAGAGCGCCCCAGAACACGTCGCCCCAGAACTGCTTGATCGCTCCCCCGATCAGAGGGCCGCGCCAGATGACCGCCTGATCCTCGTTAGGTAGCAGCAGATTGATGGACATGACCGCGATGCCGGACGAACTGCGTACCGGCCCAATACCTAACGGGCTGTAGCGCGGCGCCTCTCTCAGACCGAACATTTTAGGGATGCTGGGGCCGGTGATGTCCGCATCCAGGATGCCGACCCGCTGCTCCTCCCGTTTCAGGGCCACCGCCAACAGCCCTGTTACCAGCGATTTGCCTACCCCGCCCTTGCCGCTCATCACGGCGATGACGTGCTTGATGTCGTTGAGGTGCTCCGCTGCTCCGGGCTGCTCCTGGACAGGCAGGATGCGGTTTTTCTCCTCGGCGCTCATCTCTGCCAGCTCAATGTCTACTTCCTCTATCCCCTTCAAAGCCATGACAGCGGCTTCAGCCTCGGAGACGATCTGGCCTTTGAAGGGACAGGCCAGCGTGGTCAGGGCCAGGGTGAACTTTACCCGGCTATCCTGCACCTCCACGTTTTTGACCATGCCCAGTTCCACCAGGTTGCGCTTCAGCTCAGGGTCCATCACCCTGCTCAAGGCTTCTCGTACTTCTTCTTCGGTCACCAACTTTGTTGTCCTCCATATCTCATAATCTTTCATGAATATATATGCCAGAAGAGCAAAGATGTACCCTTGCTCCCAGCTTCAGATGTTAGCATGCGCCCTTACTTTCCACCAGGATGCTGCTTTTCTCACCTATATGCTTTTCTCACCTATATTATAGCATCCGATAGCCTTTTTGTCAAGGTCTTTGACATCCACCAGGCCCCGATGTATAATGGTGGAAATTACGACCCTGCTCGCCTATGACTTCTTAAGGAAAATACAGAGAGGTGATAGGGGCGTGCGCCTCATCTGGGTGGTCAACCCCAGGACACGTAGCGTCCACGTCTACCGCCCGCCGGCCGAAGTGCGCCGCCTCTCGGAAAGCGATACCCTGAGCGGCGAGGACGTGCTGCCCGGTTTGGCTGTGCCTGTAGCGGAAATATTTGCCTGAGTATCATAAATAATATTAAGGAGGAGCTTAACAATGTTTTCTTTTCGTTTTCCCGGCAACCTTTTTCTTGGTCCGGGAGCGATCGAAAAAGTGGGAGAGGAGAGCCGCCGCCTGGGGGCCGGCCGGGTGCTGATGGTGTGTGATGCGGGCATCGTGGCCGCCGAATTGGATCGCGAGGTGCGGACTATCCTGGAAAAGGAAGGGATAGCTTACGAACTGTGTCCCGACGCGCAGCCAGAACCGCCGGTTAAGAGCGCCGATGCGGTAGTAGAGGTGGCCCGCACGGGAGAGTTCGACCTGGTGATCGGTCTGGGCGGAGGGAGCGCGATGGATACGGCCAAGCTGGCGGCTGCGCTGGCGGTGCAGGAGGGTTCGGTGGCCGATTTCTTTGGCATTGGGCGCCTGACGAAGAAGGGCCTGCCCACCATTATGATTCCCACCACCGCCGGGACCGGTTCGGAAGCCACCGTTAACGCCGTCTTCGTCGCTGAGGATCAGAACAAGAGAGCGGTCATCAGCCCCCCCCTGATGCCCGATTCGGCCCTGGTCGATCCCCTGCTGACCCTCACGGCTCCACCCGCTCTCACGGCGGCCACCGGCATGGACGCCCTGACCCACGCTATGGAATCGTACACGGCGGTGAAAGCCACTCCTCACACCCGCATGTACGCCCTGGAGGCCATCCGCCTGATCGGTATTCACCTGCGCACCGCAGTGTGGAACGGCTCGAACCTGGCGGCGCGACAAGGCATGATGCGGGCCAGTTTCTACGCCGGGGTTTCTCTGAACAACGCCGGGGTCAACGCCGTCCACGCCCTGGCCCATACGTTGGGCGGCTTTTTCCACGTACCGCACGGGGCGGCCAACGCCCTGCTGCTGCCTCACGTCATGGCCTTCAACGTGGTGAGCAACCCGGCCCGCTTCGCCGAAATGGCTGGGGCCCTGGGGGAGAGGGTGGAAGGACTTTCGACACGGGCCGCCGCCGAGCGTGGCGTGGAGGCGGTGCGTCAACTTTCCCTGGACGTGGGCGTTCCCCAAACCATGCGTGAATTAGGGGTCAGCGAGGAGGCCATCCCCAGGATGAGCCAGACGGCCGCCGGAGTTACCCGCCTGCTGCAAAACAATCCCCGCCACGTGACGATGAAAGACGTAGAATACATCTATCGTCAGGCTTACTGAGTTTGCTCTTTTCTAACCTTTCTGGTAATATAATATCGTAAAGTCAAAGAACCTGAGATCGAGTGGGAACAGCGTTAAGCCCCTCGGGAGAGCCGAAATGCTAGCTTCTTTCAGAGAGTTGCTGGAAGATCGTCACCAATGGGTGAGCGCCCGCTTTGGGGAAGAGCTCAAAAAGGCCGGGCCGAGTTACGCCCAGATGCCCGATGATCTGCGCCAGCAGGTAATCGAAACTTTCGTGGAGCGTCTGCGGCGCAGCGTGCTGGAGAACGAGCCGCAGATACTGGTCGATTTCATCGATCAGATGGGCGGCCACCATGCGGAGAAGGGTTTTCTTTTGGGCGAGACCCAGGAAGTGGTGTTCATCATCCGCGCTTTACTGCTCGAACTGGTCAAAGAAGTAACTACCTCTGGCGACGCCGCTCGGCCTCGTGCCAGCGGTGACGCGGGCCTGGATAGCCGCCTGGCCTTGTGCCAGCGGTATGAGTTCGTGGATGACATTACTAACGAAATGCTCAGACGGGTGAACAGGATATTCGAGGAACGACTGGCCCAGAGGGAGAAGGAACTGGGGGTTCTCTCCACCGTCAGTCGCGGGCTGACCAGCAGCCTGAACCTGGAGAAACTGATGAGAGAGGTATTGACCCTGGCCAGGGCTAGCGTGGGAGCCAGCGATGGCAGCCTGTTTATCTTCGATCAGCAGGGCAAGGTGAGCTGGTACATTCTCATCCGGCACGACCGGCCCTCCAACGAAGCCCAGAGGGCCATCGACAGGGTGTTGGAGCAAGGGGTGGCCGGCTGGGTGAGACAACACAAACAGAGCGTCATCGTCTCTGACCTCCGTGAGGACGATCGATGGATGATCTTTCCTGACGACGAGCTGCAACAGGGCTCGGCCATCGTGGTGCCCTTCGTCCGCGACAACGCGGTGGTCGGCCTGCTGACCCTGATTCATCCTGAAGTACACCATTTCAGTACAGATCACTTGATCCTGCTCACCACCATCGCCGGTCAGGTGGCCACCGCCATCGAGAACGCTCGCCTGTACCAGCAAACGGACGAGGCCCTGCGAAGACGGGTGCAGGAACTGTCCCTGCTCCTCGACGTCAGCCTGGCCATGACCTCCAGCCTGGACCTGGCACAGGTTCTGGACGTGATTATGATGGAAGCCAGCACGGTACTGGGGGCGGAGGCCGGCTCGGTGCTGCTCCTTGACGAAGAGAGCGGGGAATTGGTTTTTGAGGTCAGCGTGGGGGCTGGAGCCGAGACCCTGAAAGGGCGCCGGCTGCCAGCCGGCGTGGGGGTGGCTGGTTGGGTGACGCAGGAGGGCCAGCCGGTGCTGGTGTCTGACGTGAACCAGGACACCCGTTTCTATCCAGGGATTGATAGTCTCACTGAGATCATAACCCACTCGCTGCTGTGTGTCCCTCTGCGAGCCAGGAATACAATCATCGGGGTGGTGGAGCTTGTAAATAAGATGGAAGGCAGCTTTGATAGCAGCGATCTGACCTTACTCGATTCCCTGGCCCGTTCAGCGGCCATAGCCATCGAGAACGCCCGGTTGTACACCGCCACCCTGAAGCTGAGCCAACGCCTCCTGGAGTCGGAAGAGAAATATAGAACCCTGGTCGAGAATGCCCAGGACGCCATCGGACGAAAGGATCTGCAAGGCCATTGGCTGTTCGTGAACCGGGCTATGGAGGAAATAACAGGCTATCCTCTGGAGCGCTTTTACGCCGACCCCCAGTTTATTTATCAGATCATCCACGTCGAGGACAGGCAGCGGGTGAGGGAAGAAGAGAACAAAATCGCCCGCGGGGAGGTCTCCAGTTTTCGCTATCGGATCGTTCACCGCGATGGCGCGGAGAGATGGATCTGGCAGACCGGCTACCCGGTCAAAGATGCGGCAGGGAGCATTGTGGCTACCGAAGGCATCGCCAGGGATATCACCGAGACCAAACAGATGGAGGATCAGTTGATCCAGGCGGCCAAGCTGGCGGCGACAGGTAAGCTGGCGGCCTCTATCGCCCACGAGGTGAACAACCCTCTGCAAGCCATCCGCAGTTGTCTGGAGGTGGTGGGGTTGAGAACGCCCCCCCACCACGTCTCCTGGCTCTATCTGGACGTGGCTCAAAAAGAACTGGCCAGAGTAGCCGAGGTGGTCAAACGGCTGGTAGATACCTATCGCCCGGCGAAAGAAGGGCCAGGCCCCACCGACGTGAACGCCGTGCTGGAGGAAGTGCTGAAGTTAATGGAAAGGCAGTTCTCGACCAGCGGAGTGGTGGTGGAAAAGCACCTGTCCTCAGCGCCACCGGTGATAATGGGGTTGCCCAATCAGCTTCAGCAGGTTTTTCTCAACATCGCCCTCAACGCGCTGGAAGCCATGCCCGAGGGCGGTCGGCTGCGGGTAGCCACCGCGTTAGCCTTTTCCAACGGACAGGAAGGGAAGAAAGACAACCCTACCCATTTGCTGGTCTCTTTCCAGGATACGGGCAAGGGCATCGCGGCCCCCGATTTGAAGCGTGTGTTCGAACCTCTGTTCACCACCAAGCCCAAGGGCACGGGGCTGGGTTTGACCGTCAGTCAGGCTATTGTGCACCGCCACCGCGGCACGATAGACATCCAGAGCGAAGAAGGGCGGGGAACAACCGTGGTCATCAAATTGCCCCTGAGCGCGAGAGGAAACACGTTTTGAAAGAGGTGAGAGATGTACTCCAAAGCGAAAGTTCTGATCGTCGATGACGAGCCAGCGGTGTGTTTTGGTCTGGAAGGGGTGCTTTCAGAAGAGGGCTACACCGTAAGCAGCGTCTTTAGTGGGACCGAAGCTCTGGAACGTATCCTCGAAGAGGACTTCGATGTGGTGTTATCCGATATCAAGCTGGGGGATATAGACGGCCTTCAAGTCCTGGACGCCGTGAAACACTATGCCCCGGATACGGTGACCATCCTGTTGACCGGCCACGCCACCCTGGACAGCTCTATCCAGGCTCTACGCAAGGGAGCCCACGACTATCTGCTCAAGCCCATAGCTTCCCAGGAGCTCAGACGCAGCATCCAAAAAGGGCTGACCGAGCGCCAGAAAAATCTGCGTCGCCAGAACGTGTTGCGAGGTCTGGAGCACAAGATCCGGGAACTGTATGCCGAAGAGATAGGATTGGCTACGGAGCAAATGCCTGGGCCCTGTCTGCGCGCCAGCGATTTGCTCATCGATCTGGAAAGATGCCTGGCCATCCGTCAGGGCAAGGAGATCGCCTTGACCCCAATGGAGTTTGGACTCCTGAATCTATTGATTCGAGGGGCAGGACGGGTGTTCTCCTGTCAAGAAATCGTGAGCGAGGTGCAGGGCTACGAGTGCGATGAAAAGGAGGCCAGGGAGCTTTTGCGCATGCACATCTACCGTTTGCGACGGAAGCTCGAAGACGATCCTGCCGACCCTCGCTACCTGGTCAACATCCGGGGACAGGGTTATACTTTCAAGGGGTAAATTAATAACCCCATCGTGAGCAAATCGTGAGCCACCAGAGGGGGAAAGCAGGTTATAATGCAGTGGTCCTATATGGATCAAGGCGATTAGCAATTCCGTTAACTTGAGCCCCGGCTTAAAGGCCAGGTGATGGTAAAGTCCCGCGTGAGAGGATATCCCTTTTTTTGAGGCGCCCCTTTTATGTTTTGTTTAGGTTTCGTTCATGTTGGTTTTATTATACTCCCTTATACTAGTAATGGACGGTGGCGACAGTATAGGCACACTAAAATGCAAAGGGGAAGAACGTGATTGGAAAGCTTTTGAGCAACCGCTATAGGATTCTGCGCGGCATCGGCAGCGGGGGGATGGCCTGGGTCTACCTGGCGGAGGATACCCGCGACGGAAGCTTGATGGCGGTCAAGGTTCTTTACCCTCAATTCAGCGAGGACATGGCCTATGTGCAACGTTTCACTCGCGAAGCCAAGTTGGCCAGTGCTCTGTCCGATCCCCACATCGTCAGGGTGCTGGATTACGGCGCCACCCGCGACATCCATTACCTGGTGATGGAGTACATCGAAGGGCGTGACCTCAAGGAGACCATCCATGAAGGCGGGCCACTGCCCTATCGCCAGGCTCTAGAGATCGCGGCCCAGGTAGCCGAAGCCCTTCGGCAAGCTAACAAACTGGGCATTGTGCATCGCGACATCAAGCCCCAGAATTTGATGATCACCGCCGATGGCACGGTCAAGGTGCTGGATTTTGGCATTGCGCGGGCCAGCACTTTGTCCTCGCTGACCCAATCGGGTTTCGTGGGCTCACCCCACTACATCTCTCCGGAACAGGCCATGGGAGAGGAGGTAGATATCCGGTCGGACATCTACTCTCTGGGGGTGGTGATGTACGAGATGTTGAGCGGGGAGGTGCCCTTCGAGGCCAAAAGTCCCTGGTCGATCATCAGTCAGCACATTGCCAGCGACCCGCCTCCGCTGCGTTTGGAGGACAGCGACCTTCCCGAAACGGTGGAACAGTTGGTGAACAAGATGCTGGCCAAACGCCCGGAGGATCGGCTTCAGACGCCAGGGGAGTTGTTGGAGATCATCGAATCTCTTCTTACCGAGGGAAAGCTGCCGAAAAAGGAGATTATCTATTCTCCACAGCCAGATCTGGAAGATATGGTCGATACTCTCTATCAGTTGGCGATAGAGGCCAGTCGGGCTGAGGACTGGCAGAAGGCCGTTGATCTTTTAAATCGGATCTCGAAGCTGGCCCCTGAGCACGATGATGTGCCCGAACGGTTGGCTTTCGCCACCCGGCAGGTTGGTCTGGAAACCCTGTATTCAGCGGCCAGCCAGGCGCTCGAAGACAAACGGTGGAAGGACGCCATCGACAAACTGAGTAAGATCGTGACCATCGACCCCGACTACCGTGACGCCGCCCTGTTGTTGACCAAAACCAGCGAGGCCCTTCCCGGAGCCAAAAAAGTCGAAAAAGCCGAGAAAAGGATAATCATTAAGACCGTACCCCAAGAGAAACCACCACCTCCACCACTTCCTCCGGCCCCTGAGGCCCCCGGCTGGATCGAAACGAACGGCAGAGCACTGGGGTTTGGTTTACTGGCCCTGGTGTTGCTGATACTGCTGGGCGGGGGAGCCTACGCCTATCGACGTTACAGCGAAATCAACGCCCAGGAAGCTCTGGAAGCCAGCTATCAGCGCGCCCTGGACTACCTGGCGCAGGAACAGTGGGACCAGGCTATCGAAGAGTTCGACCACCTGCTGGCTATCGCCCCCGACTACAAGGACGCGCCCCAGAAATGGGAGGAGGCCCGCCAGAAACGCGACCAGGCCGCCGGGCAACAGCAATTAGACCACCTGTACGCCGAGGGCCAAAAGTACTACCATCAGGGCCAGTGGGCGAAGGCCATCGCCTGTCTGAAAGAGGTGCGCACTCTGGACCCTGCCTTCCAGAAAGCCGCCGTGGAGGAGATGCTGTGTCAGGCCTACCTGGAACACGGCAAAGCTCAGGTGAAGACCCTGGACGACGAAAATGAAGGGCAACGGGTGGAAGAGGCCATCGTTATCCTGGGACAGGGCCTGGACATCTGCCCGGAGGGAAAGAGCCTGCGGGCGGAAATAGGGCTGGCCCTGCTCTACCAGGAAGCCCTGGATCTTTACGCTCAGCGCAAATTAGCCAAGTTCATCGTCAAGCTGAGGGCCGTTTACGAAGCGCGTCCCGGTTATGGAGGAGGGCAGGCGGCCCGCCGTCTGTACCGGGCCTACCTGGAAAGAGGGGATTGGTATCGGCAGCAGGCTGAGCTGATCCCGGCCCTGGAGGATTACGAGGCCGCGCTGGAAATCGAGGAAGTGGCGGATCGGAGCGCCGCCCGCGAGCGACGCGATGGGGTGCTGGCTTTGTTGGGCACTCCGGCCACCACCACTGCGCCGCTGCCGTCCACTTCGACGCCCCTCCCGTCCACTTCGATGCCCCTCCCCTCCCCGACCCCCAGGCCAGAAGTTTCTCCCACGCCCACCAGGATATTCGAGTATCCGGCTCCTGCTTTGTCCTCGCCGCCAAACGGGGCGCTCCTGGTAGTTGGTGAATTTGCGGAGGTCTATCTGGAATGGGAGCCGGTGGCGGGGTTGGCGAAGGACGAATTCTACAACGTTACGGTAATACATTTTTACAACGGAGAAGAAGTGTATTGGGGTGACGCCACCAAAGAGACGCAGATCAGGTTTCCGCCGGGAGCCGGATACGGCCAGGCGGACAAGGATTTGTTCCACTGGTGGGTAGAAGTGAGACAGACCAGGAGGATCAAGGAGGATGGCCGGCCCGACGGTCCGCCTATCAGTCCCAAAAGTGAAGCCTGGTCCTTTACCTGGCGGTAAGAAAAAGCTAACAGAAACCGAAGGAGAGGGAACTAAAACATGAAGAACATATCTATCAACAGAGTGATAGCGGTGTCCTGGCTGGTTCTGACCCTGTTGGCCGGTCTGACCCTGCCAGCAAACGCCGCTCCGTCTGCTCACCCACTCAAGCCACTGTCCCAACCTGGCGATGAAGCCCTCCAACAGCGGGCGTTTGAGACCTACGCCCGCCTGCCCCTTTACTTCGTCGCCAACCGGGGACAACTGGACGAAAGGGTGGGCTACTACGTCCAGGGCGGCGGGCACGCCATCTACTTCACCGCCGAAGAGATGGTCATGGCCCTGCCCCAAACCACCCTGCGGCTGCGCTTCGTGGGAGCTAACGCCGCCACGCAACTGCTCGGCGCGGAGAAGAGGGCCGCCAAAGTCAACTACTTCATCGGCAACGACCCCCAAAAGTGGCGGACGGACATCCCCACCTATGGCGAGGCAGTCTACCGTGACCTCTATCCGGGCATCGACCTGCGCTACGCCGGGCAGACGGGGGCGCTCAAGTACACCTTCGTGGTCCATCCAGGGGCGGACGTGTCCCAGATCAGGCTGGCCTACCAGGGAGCGGACGCTTTGTCCCTGGACGAAAGGGGCGACCTGGTCATCCAGGCCGCCGGGGGAGAACTGCGCGACACCAGGCCCTACGTCTACCAGGAGATTGGCGGGCGGCAGGTGGAGGTGGAGACGGCCTTTGCGCTGTACGACTGGCACGTTTACGGCTTTGCGGTGCAGGGCGACTACGACCCCCGCCACCCCCTGGTCATTGACCCCGTCCTGCTCTACTCCACCTACCTGGGGGGAAGTGGTGACGACAAGGGCTGGGACATCGCCGTGGATGAGGCCGGCCACGCTTACGTGACGGGAGAGACTACGTCCCTCCTCTTCCCCACTAAGAACTATTACGATAATAGCCTGGGCGATGGCACGGACGCCTTCGTCACCAAGATAGACACCACCCAAAGCGGGGCTGCCTCCCTGGTCTATTCCACCTACCTGGGAGGGACAACCAGCAGTGACTATAGCTACGGCATCGCCGTGGATGGGGCCGGCCACGCTTACGTGACGGGGGTTACTTATTCCTCCGACTTCCCTTACACCGTGAACGCTTACGATAATGCCCTGGAGGAAATGGACGATGCTTTTGTCACCAAACTCAACCCCGCCGGGAACGCTCTGCTCTACTCCACCTACCTGGGGGGGGACAGTAGTGACGAGGGCGATGGCATCGCCGTGGATGAGGCCGGCCAGGCTTACGTGACGGGCTATACTTATTCCTCCAACTTCCCCCGCAAGAACGCTTATGATACTACCCTGGGCGGGAGCATGGATGCCTTTGTCACCAAGATAGACACCACCCAGAGCGGCACTAACTCCCTGGCCTACTCCACCTACCTGGGGGGGAGCAGTAGTGACGAGGGCTATGGCATCGCCGTGGGTGGGGCCGACCACGCTTACGTGACGGGACTTACCGGCTCCTCCGACTTCCCCCCCAAGAACGCTTATGATATTACCCTGGGCGGTGGCGTGGATGCCTTTGTCACCAGGATAGACACCACCCAAAGTGGCCCCGCCTCTCTCCTCTACTCCACCTTCCTGGGGGGAAGCTCCAGCGAGTATGGCAAGGATATCGCCATAGATGGGGCCGGCCACGTTTACGTGACGGGCTCTACTTATTCCGCCGACTTCCCCCCCAAGAACGCTTATGATACTACCCTGGGCGGTGGCGTGGATGCCTTTGTCACCAAGATGGACACCGCGCAAAGTGGCGCCGCCTCCCTGCTCTACTCCACCTACCTGGGGGGAACTGGTGGTGAAGAGGGCTATGGCATCGCCGTGGATTGGGCCCACAACGCTTACGTGACGGGTTACGCCGACTCCACAGGCTTCCCCCTCAAGGATCAATATCAGGGACACCAGGGGCTCAAGGATGTCTTTGTCACCAGGTTCACCGCCGCTGGCAACGACGTGATCTACTCCACCTACCTGGGGGGGGGTGATAATGACCAGGGCTATGGCATCGCCGTGGATGGGGCCGGCCACGCTTACGTGACGGGAGAGACCTGGTCCTCCCCCGACTTCCCCACCCAGAACCCCTATCAGGCCGCAAATGGTGGCGGCGTTGACGCCTTTGTCGCCAAGCTGGGTATGGCTAACAACACCATCCTCAACCCCGACACCGGGCTGACTTATCTCGGCATCCAGGCGGGCATCAACGCCGCCTTGCCGGGTCAGAAGGTGCTCGCCTACTCCGGTAGTTATAATGAAGACGTTACCCTGCTCAGCGGGGTGGGAGTCTATGGCCAGGGGTTAACCCGGCCCGTTCTCAACGGTACTGGCGCCGGCTCGGTAGTCAGGGCGGAGGGTGGTGGTATCGGCCCCAACACAGTTATCGCCGGCTTCAGAATCACCGGGGGGAAGCCCCTGGCCGGCGGGGTGATGGCCCTGGCTCAAGGCGGGGGAGTCTACGTCAACAACGCCAGCCCCAACATTGAGAACAACGTCATCGAAGGCAACTCATCCAGCAGCGGGGGGGGCATCTACGTGGGCAGCGGCGACCCCAACATCTCCAACAACACCGTTCAGGGCAACAACGCCAACGGCGGGGGCGGCATCTACGTGGGCGGGGGCAACCCCAACATCTCGAACAATACTGTTCAGAACAACGACTCTACTAACCCTGGGGGCGGCATCTACATTGGCGGGGGCGATCCGAACATCTCTAACAACACCATCCAGGGCAACCACTCGGATGGCAACGGGGGCGGAATCTACGTTGGCACTGGAACCCCGGACATCTTCAACAATGTGGTTCAGGGCAACTCGGCCAACGCAGCAGGAGGCGGCATTTACGTTGATAGCATCGCCAGCCCCACCGTGATTAGCAATACGTTGTGCGGCAACACCAACTTCAACCTGTACAAAAACGGCGCCTCCCTGAATGCCCCCGGCAACTGGTGGGGGACCAACTCGCCCATCTCTGGCACGGATTACAACGCTAACGTCAACCCGGCGCCGGTCGTCTACCTGGACTTGAGCATTGAACCGCCCGCGGTGCAGGCGGGCGACACGGCGACCGTGACGGTCAGGTTGCTCACCAGTGGGTACAAGGCCGCCGACGGCACGGCCATCAGCCTGACGATTGTCAGCGGGGGAACGTTCCCCGGTAGCGCAACAACCATAGTCGTAAATACTACAAACGGTTTGGCCAGCGCTACGGTGAATGTAACCTCAGATGACGGAGTGGTCATCAGGGCCGTTTCACCCTACAACAACCAGGTGGTCATCGTTAAGAGGTTGGGCTCCTCCCGCGTTTACCTGCCGAGCGTCCTGAAAGAGCCATAATCTTACGTAGGCGGTTGGGTAGTCTCCCCCAATTGCGTTGAGGCAAACCTGACTTGCCATTTTACCGCCGAGACCGCCGAGAACGCTGAGAAAATTGACAAATCTCTGCGAACTCTGCGTGCTCTGCGGTAGAGAAAAGTCATCAACACGAAAGAGGGGGACCACCGGCGGTTGGATACAGAGGAAAAAGAGGAAAAAAATGGAGGGCCGAGGGGCAACGGCCGCGCTCGGCCCTCCATTGTGGACCCTAAACTTTTACGTACTTGCGCCATATCTCATGTTGCCTGGCCTCTCCCAGGAGAGCCAGGGCCACGTAGCGCGGTCGTCGAGGTCTGGAGAGGATACGCATCCCGACCTCCTCTGGAGTGTGATCTCCTTTCTGTCCGTTACAGGACTTACAGGCCGTGGTCACGTTTTCCCAGTCGGTCTTGCCCCCTCTGGAGCGGGGCAGGACGTGATCGACGGTCAGGTGCGCAGAGCTATAGTGGCACCCACAGTACTGACAGACGTAATTGTCCCTGAGCAACACCGTCCGGCGAGAAAGAGGAGGTCCGAGGCGGCGGGGGATCTTCACGTAATAGACCAGCCGGATAACCAACGGCACCGGCAGAGAAAGCCTTTCCGAGCGGAGTCGTCCTTCGGCGGCTTCCACGATCTCTGCTTTCTCCTTGAGCAGCAGTAAGACGGCTCTTCGTATCGGAACGATATTCAAGGGCTCGTAAGTGGCATTGAGAACCAGGACACCCTGCATATCCACCTCACCTAAAAGGCCAACAGGTAGCCAACGGGACTCGAACCCGCACCCTTCTGGGCCACAACCAGACACTCTACCTTTGAGCTATGACCACCTTCCAATTTATTCGCTTCGTCCAAGGGGGCCAGGGATAGCCCCCATGTGGCTTGAACTCAGGGGCGAGGATTCGAACCTCGATTAGGGGATCCAAAATCCCCTGTCCTGCCATTAGACGACCCCCGAACGTTCTGGTGCTAAATATAGCATAATTTAATTTGGATGTCAATTCCCGTCAAGTTTCTCCGGGGCTATCTTCGGCGGCAGAGGATTCGGGCTTCTGCTGGCCTTCGTCCTCCTCTTTACCGAACTCCTTGAGCCCTTTGGCCAGTTGGTGCAACCGTTGGGCCACGGCGTAATTGACCGTCCCTGCGGGATAGCTGCCATCCTCCTGACGCTCCCCGGCTTCCAGGCCGGTCAGGATGGTCATACCTTCGTCGATGGTGCTGACGGGATAGAGGTGGAATTTTCCCTGGCGAACGGCTTCCACCACCTCTTCGCGCAGTATGAGGTTAGGAATGTTCTGTTCGGGGATGATGACCCCCTGCTGGCCGGTCAGGCCCTGCACGCGGCAAACGTCAAAGAACCCCTCGACCTTTTGGGTCACCCCCCCCACGGGCTGGATTTCTCCCTGCTGGTTGACCGACCCGGTGACGGCGATGCTTTGCTTGATGGACAGACCAGCCAGGCTGGACAACAGAGCGTATAACTCGGTGGAAGAGGCGCTGTCGCCCTCCACGCCCTCGTAGGATTGCTCGAAGCACAGGCTGGCCGACAGGCTGAGGGGCACGTCCTGGGCGTATTTGCCGCCCAGGTAGCCGGACAGGATCAGTACCCCTTTATCGTGGATGTTGCCGCTCAGTTTGGCCTCCCGTTCGATGTTGATCACTCCGGCCTGGCCCATGTAGGTGCGGGCCGTGATGCGCGAGGGCCTGCCGAAGGCATAGTCACCCAGAAAGATGATGGACAGACCGTTAACCTGGCCCACCACTTCCCCCTCGGTATCGACCATGATCGTGCCCTGTCCGATGCGTTCCCGGAGGCGTTCCTCCACCTGGTTTGAGCGATAGACTCGCTCCTCGATGGCCTGCTGCACGTCGGCGGCGGTGACTAGCTCGTGGCCGTTCCGACTGGCCCAATAGCTGGCCTCGCGCACAATGTCGGCCACGTGAGCAAAACGGGTGGTCAACTTGCGCTGATCCTCGACCAGCCGCGAACCGTATTCCACCACCCTGGCTACCGCTCCCTGCTCGAAGTGTTTAAGGTTTTCCTCCTGGCAGCGGGCGTGGATGAAGAGGGCGTACAGCTCCTCGTTCTCCGGCGTCCAGTCCATGTCCGAGGCGAAGTCGGCCCGCACCTTGAAAAGTTTCTGGAACTCGTCGTCCAGGGAGTAGAGCAGATAATAGGTGGTAGGGTCGCCGATGAGCACCACTTTGACCTCCAGGGGGATCGGTTCCGGGGCCAGCCCCACGGTGGCTACCAGGCTAAACTGCTGGCTCATCTCCTCCAGGCGGATCTCTTTGTTTCTGAGCGACCTCTTGAGGGAATCCCAGACCAGGGGATTTCCGAGCACGGCCCTGGCATCGACGATCAGATAGCCCCCGTTGGCTTGATGTAACGATCCCCCTTTGATCATGCTGAAATCGGTCACCAGGGCTCCGAACTCGGCCTTGTGCTCGATGCGCCCGATCAGGTTGTAGTAGGTAGGGTTGGTCTCCACCACCACCGGCGCTCCCTCTGTCTGGTAGTGGTCCACTATGACGTTGACTCGGTAGCGGTCGAAGGGAGAAGCAAATCGAGAGGGAAGAGGGGCGGGCAGCGGTCTGGCTGCTTCCTCCCCCTCTGCCCCCTCCGCACCGCCCTTGAACAGGTCCACCTTCTGGATAATGTCCTGGCGCATGGCCTCCAGGTGGGTGACCAGCTCTTCGTTGTCGGCGTATTTTTCCTTGAGGGCGTCGAAGAAATGCCCGCTGGCGAAAGCGGCGATCTCCTGATCCAGGTTGCGCAGTCTGGATTTGGTGTCCTTTTCCACCTCCCTCATCTGGCGCATGGCCTTCTCCAACTCCTCCTGTACAATGGGACGACGCGCCTCAAAGCCGCGCCTGGTCTCTTCGTCAAGCTGCTCGTACTCTTCGGGGCTCAACACCTTGTCCTCCACCTTGGGCACGATCACCAGGCCCGTGGCCACTCTGCCCAGGGCAAAGCCTTGCTCGGAGGCGTAGGCTTCCATGCTCTGGAAGGCTTCTTTGCGCTTCTCTTCCAGTTCGCGGACGATCCTGGTTTGGTGTTGGGCGTACTCCTCGCTCTCGAAGGCGCGGGGGATCTCGTCGCGCAGGTTCTTGATAAGCTCGTCCATGTCGTCGCGGAATTGGCCTCCTTCGCCTGGGGGCAAACCGATGGCCCGCGGACTATATTGATCCTCGAAGTTGTTGACGTAAACCCAATCGTCGGGCACGGGCCTTTCGCGCGCTTTCCTCTCCAGAAAGGTCTGGATGGTGGTCATCCGCCCGCTCCCGCTTGGGCCCAGCACGTAGATGTTGTAGCCGTAGCAGGGGATATCGATCCCGAAATCGATAGCCCGCGTGGCCCGCTCCTGGCCGATGATCTGGGATAGCTCCGGCAGCTCGGCGGTGGATTCAAATTTCAGCTCTTTGGGTTCACAAACCCGTCTAAGTTGATCGGTTGACAGTTCTCTGATTTCAGGTGACATAATCACCTCCTCCAGTTCTGATTGAGATGGGTTCGGATGTCAGGGGAACACCATCCACTACAATCGCGCGGTACAAGCTGTGCGTAGTATAGTTATGACAGATGACTGCTCATTTAAGAGTATAATACACAAACTCAGTGCTGTCAAGAATTAGAGACCCTTTACCTGATACAAAAGTAGAGTAAATTCATCGTTACCAACCTCCAGGCTTGGCGGCGACCGGTCAATGGATTAAAAAAGCGGATTTAATGGGAATTTGACCTTGAGGGGTTGTTGTGGTACACTGCTTCTAAACAAGAAGAGAAATAAGTAGGGAGAAAACGGCAGGGTAAGACCATAGGAGGCGATTAAGATGAGCATCCAAATCCTGGATGAAAAGTTGGTGCAACAGATTGAACGCCTTGCGCAACGGGAGGGGTGCCAGCAAGTTGAAGTCATCGCCAGGGCACTGCGCCTGTATGAAGAAAGAGCCCAAGCGACAGACGCATCTCCCTTTCTGCTAGCTATTGCCGGTCTGGGTAGTTCAGGTCAGGGAGATGTTGCGGAGCGCGACGAGGAGATCCTGGCGGCCGAAGTAGACCCGGTACAGGGTTGGGGCTCGAAAAGGGATGAACCGTGAATGTCCTGTTGGACACCAGCTTTCTTTTTGCGTTAGCTGACGCCAGTGACCGCCATCACGCGCGTGTACTTGACGTGGCCCGTAACTTGACCGCCTCTCTGATTCTGCCGTTACCCGTCCTGCCAGAAGTCTGTTATCTGTTAGCCTCGCGGCTGGGCCATGCTGTGATGCGCCGCTTTCTCCATGAGCTAGCCGCCAGTGATACTGTTCTCGAACCGCTTGATAGAGCCGACCTGCGGCGAATTAGTGAGATACTTGACCAATACGCTGATAGCCGGTTGGATTTTGTGGATGCAGCTATGATTGCCATTGCTGAACGGCGGGACGTGACATGTATCCTGACGCTGGACCGCCGCGATTTCACAATGGTGCGGCCGCGACATTGTACCCACTTTGAGATATTCCCTTGAAGGACACATGGGATAGATGCAGGAGGGGGAAATGGAAAAGGTCTATTACGCGGCTTTCCATATGTCGTTAGGGAAAATGCACCTCGCCTCCACCGCACAGGGGGTCTGCAAGATACGCCTGCCCCAGGAGAGCGAGGAAGGTTTCTTCCGCTGGCTGCACAGGTTCTTCGGCGAGGATAACACTCTTGAGGGCGCAGGGTGGAACGAGGCGGTGGTGGCCGAACTGGAACGCTACCTGGCCGGGGAGCTGAGGGAGTTCGATTGCAGCCTGGACGTGCGGGGCACGGACTTCCAGCGGGCGGTGTGGGAGGAGATGCAGGGCATTCCCTACGGGGCGACCTGCACCTACGGGGACATCGCCCAGGCTATTGACCGCCCCAGGGCCTACCGGGCCGTGGGCGCGGCCAGTGGCGCCAATCCGTTGCCCATCGTCGTCCCCTGCCACCGGGTCATCGGGCGGGACGGATCGCTCCGAGGCTACGGTGGGGGCCTGGCACTCAAAGAGACGCTGCTCAAATTAGAAGGGGTTATCCTGCTGTAAGTTGGTTATATATCTCACCTCCGCGTGTATCTCGACAAATTCGCAGCGGAGTTCAAGGAACTGGATGATTTTGCGACAGTAGGTAGGTGGATTGTTGTTGAAGGCGAAGCAAGGATAAGCATAGATGAGTAATTTCGCGGCGACAATTCCCATGAATGAAATTGCCGAATTCTGCCGACGCTGGAAGATCCGTGAGTTGGCACTGTTCGGCTCTGCTTTGCGCGATGACTTCGGCCCTGACAGCGACCTGGATATTCTGGTCACTTTTGCTGCTGATGCTGAATGGGGGTTGCTTGATCATGTCCAGATGCAACAAGAGCTACAGACATTGTTGCAACGCAGCGTAGACCTCATCAGCAAACGTGCTGTCGAGCGTAGTCCTAACTGGTTACGTCGCCAAGAAATACTAAATACCGCCTATATTCTCTTCTCTTGATGTGCCTGATTTATTGGCCAAAATGGAACCATTGCTCCCGAATAAACCTGTAGCATCTGATATTCGTCCCTAAATGGGTTATCCTGAAAACAGTATTCTGTATCCGGTATCAGCCATGCAAGATTATCAACTGCGACAGCGAGATTATCTGTTAGAGATCAGTCGGGCCATGACCTCCAGGCTCGACCTGCCCTCGGTGCTACGCCTGATCATTCAGAGCGCGGTGGAGATGCTCAGAGGCCAGGTGGGGCTTATTGCCCTGCGCCGGGCGGACGGCGAGTTTCAGATCCGGGCCAGCTACGGCCTTAGCCCTAACCTTTTGCCCCTTTTCGCTCCCCTGTTGACCGACATCCCTCACGATAACATAACTGGCCGCCTCACTGGCTGGCAGATTCCCGATCTGCAACTTAAACTAAGCCTGGTGACCGCGGCGGCGGGCCTCAACCTGCGGCAGGTGGTGGCTCTCCCTATGACTATGGAAGAATCGCTCATGGGCGTGGTGTACATCTTCCGCTCCGAGGGGGGGGCTTTCTCGGCCAACGACCGCCAGGTGTTAGCCAGCTTCGCCGATCAGGCGGCCATTGCCGTCCGTAACGCCACCCTTTATCAACAGGTAACGGCTGAAAAGCGTCTTTTGGATGCCATTATCGACAACAGCGCCGATGGGGTAATGATCCTCGATCAGGACCGTCGCATTCTGGTCTTTAACCAGGCTTTGTCGAACATGACGGGCTGGTCGCCGAAAGAGGCTATCGGTCGCTCCTGCCACGAAGTGCTGGCCCTGCACGACCGCCGGGGGCGGGATATCTGTGAGGAAGAGTGTCCCTTACGCGGCCTATCTCCCGACGAAAACCTTTACGTGGAAGGCAACCTGGAAGGCGAAGACGGCCAGGTTTTCACGGTGGGCGTCACCTATACTCCTCTGTTCAACGAGGAGGGTTTGCTGCTGAACATCATCGCCAACGTGAACGATATCACCCGTTTCCGCGAAGCGGAGGAGATAAAGTCCACTTTTATCTCCATCGTCTCCCACGAACTCAAGACCCCCGTGGCCCTCATCAAAGGCTACGCCGGTACTCTGCGCCGCGAAGACGCCCAATGGGACCAGGAAACGGTGCGGGAAGGACTGACCATTATCGAAGAGGAAAGCGACCGGCTGGTCAACCTTATCGATAACCTGCTGGAAGCCTCTCGCATCCAGGCCGGTGGTCTCAAGCTGGAGATGAGCTATTTCAATCTCCCCAAATTAGCGAAAAAGGTGGTGGATGGGTTCCGGGTGCAGACCGACGAGCATGAATTTCGGTTGGATTTCCACCCCGATTTCCCGCTCGTCTTTGCCGACCAGGAACGTCTGCGCCAGGTGCTTTCCAATCTGGTCAGCAACGCGGTCAAATATTCCCCTCAAGGGGGCACCATCCGGCTGGGAGGCCGGGTAGATGGTCATTGGGCCACCATCTACGTGGCCGACCAGGGTATCGGCATCCCCCTTGAAGAACAGAAAAACATCTTCCAACGTTTCTACCGGGTAAGGAGCGACCTGAGCCCCAACATCCAGGGCGCGGGCCTGGGACTTTACCTATGTCGGGCTGTCGTCGAAGCTCACGGTGGTCGCATCTGGGTGGAAAGCACCCCAGGCAAAGGGGCTATATTCGCGTTCACCCTGCCTTTGCGCTAACATCTGGGGCAAGGAGGCAACAGCACAATGGTGTCACCTGACGATAAACTGATCCTGGTGGTAGACGACGAACCGCGGATGGTCAAGTTTGTGCGCATGAACCTGGAACTGGAAGGCTACCAGGTCAGCGAGGCAGGCAACGGCCTGGAGGCCCTGGATAAGGTGCGAGAGGAGCTGCCTGCTCTGGTGCTGCTGGACGTGATGATGCCTGAGATGGACGGCTTTGAGGCCCTGGAGCACATCCGTGAGGTCTCTACCGTGCCGGTCATCATCCTGACCGTGAAAGGTGACGAGGACGATCTCATCAAAGGATTGGAGTTGGGAGCCGATGACTACATCACCAAACCCTTTTCTCCCCGCGAGTTAGCCAGCCGCATCAAGGCCGTGCTGCGTCGTACCGAGATGGTGCCCCCTCTGGAGAAAACAGCCCTCACCATCGACGAGGATCTGACGGTCGATTTCCAACGTCACGAGGTCATCGTGAAAGGCGAACCCGTCAGGCTGCGTCCCACCGAGTACAGACTTCTTTATCATTTAGTCAACAATGCCGGTTGGGTTCTGTCTCACAGCACTCTCCTGTCGAAAGTATGGGGCTGGGAGTACAGGGACGAATCCCATCTTTTGAGGCTTTACATCACGTATCTCAGGCAGAAAATTGAACCGGACCCCTCGCATCCCAAATATATCCTGACCGAAAGGGGCATAGGGTATAAATTCGTGGACTTCCGGCAAGATGACTGACCCCCATACATTCAAATGAAGTTGACAGATCGGTGATTTTATGTATAATTACAGTATGCCCACTGTGCCTTTGCCATTATAAATGGCCGAAAAGGAGGGTAAATGTGATGAAGACGTTTATTACCATCGTCCTGTCCCTGGCTCTGTGCCTGATGCTGGTCAGTCTGGTTTTAGCCGAAGGGCCTGCGGGCGCGGAAGAGACCACTCTGCGCATCACCGTGGATCCGCGCGTAGGGCCTGCGGGTTCGGCCCTCACCGTGAACGGGCAAGGAGCCTCTCCCGGCACGACGGTGAGGATAGCCTTCTCTACATGGGGAGGCGGCCCAGAACTGGCTTCGGCTAATGCTACGCCTGGCCCTGACGGCACCTTTCAGGCTACTCTTACCGTTCCGGCGGGGACGGTCGAGGGAAAATACGAGGTGCGCGCCACCCAGACCCTGCCTCAGACGGGTCGCCAATACTGGTACGTCAGCTTTCTGGTAGGCACTTGCTGCCCGGGCGATCTACCGGTCACGGGCGGCACGCCCTTGCGGGCTACGGCGGTTATGGGCGAGGTCTTGCTTTTGATCCTGCTTGGCGGGGGGCTGTTGCGGCTGGTCAGGGCCCACTAAACCCGAAGAACCGTCCATCCCTTCAGATGAGCGGTTCTTACCAACTATAATATGTCGTTTGCAGCAACAAAAAAGCCTCGGTAAGACCGCGCTTATTCTCTCCGAAGCCACTGACGGTTGTCAGTCAACCGAGATTAAGATATGCCTGTCATCGGATATCCGCACTGTTATCCGTTGCCCGGCCTTGAGCCCCATCCGGCTAGCTATCTCCTCATCTAAAACTACGCCCAACCGATTCGTCTCCAGAGAGATCACCTCCTGCTGCGTCTCGTACCCATCTTGGTCGATCTGGTCAAGATACCACCACCAATGCGATTTCGGCGGCTTTATCTTTAGCGTGTCTCTCCATTCAGGATAATTAGTAATGATCTGCATCACCACATGCCGTTTGGCTATGAGCAAACTGTCAAGCTCTCTAATTCTACTGACAAAGGGATCGTATTCCTCGCTGTCAGGATGCTCCTGTAATGCTTCCTCCAGGTAATCCCTCGCGAACAAAAGGCTGTCCAATTCGTCGGAAAAGGCGCTATCTATATCTTCGGGAGAGGTAATGGTTGCCGGAATGATGCGCCGTACCCCGAAGTCGTAGTTATTGAATTCGGTTAGGAAGCTTTCCAAGTCTGTATCCATTACAAATCACCTATTCGGTCTGTAGATAGGTCTAGAGCACAAAAGCCGTTCTCTCATGTACTTTAGTCCTTCTTTACGCCAGAAACAGGTCTTGAAGGCACTCTTTGGGCCTGGCTTCCAAGCCACAAAAATTCTGATCCGTGGGTGCCAGAAGCCTATTCTCAGCATTCTATCGTATCGATCCCGATACTTGACGATATAGCTTCGTTTGCTGCTGATCGTGTCAAGAATTATCTGATCAGATATTCCACGCTCAACGAGCTTGGCTTCAAAATCCTTGCTGTATCTGCCCTTCTTGAACTCATGTACAGCCCTGCCGATGAGTTTAGAAACAGTTCGTGGTTGCCAGTTCTCTATCTCATCCCAATCCTCTTCAGGGGTGTTATATGCCATCCGTTCTGCCCCCACCGCGTCTGTCCCGATTATAACATTAATACTTAAGTCTGCGCAACTGGGTTTTAACGACAGCTTCCCTTACGCCTCTGAAGGCCGCAAATCCTTCACGTTCAACTGCAACCGTTTCTGATCGTTCCACTCGTTCATCTCCAGGGAGTAGACGATGTCGATATAATCAGGCAGCGCGTGCGTCCCTTCGCCCTGGCGAAAGGCAATGGCATCCCAGATAGCCCGTCCGTCGCTCAGAGCCAATTTGAGGTGCCGCCCATCCGCCCCCACAGCCCGGAAATCCTTCACCAGAAGGCGGCGGCTCAAAAAGAGAGGGTCAGGATTCTTGTGGCCAAAGGGCTCCAGCCAGGCCAGTTGAGCGTGGACGTTTAGATCCAGATGGGCCAGATCGACCTCGGCGTCGATGTCCAGCACAGGGGCCAGTTCCAGGTCAGACAACTCCTCGTCGGCGATGCGGCGCATACGCTCCTCGAATACGGCCAGATCATCATTGGCCACGGTAAAGCCCGCCGCCGCTGCGTGACCGCCGTGCCTGATCAATAACTCCTGGCATTGATCCAGGGCTTTGGTAATGTGGAACTCCGGAATGCTCCGGGCCGAGCCGCGGCTGCGTTCGGGCCCCAGTTCGACGACCAGCGCCGGGCGATAGAATTCGTCGATCAGCCGGCTGGCGGCCAGCCCGACCACCCCCGGCGGAAAATCCTCGGCCGCCGCGAAAAGTAAGGTCTCTGTTGCGCCTCTTTCCAACACTTGTGCCCGCGCCCGCTCAAACGTCTCGACGGTCAAGCGTTGGCGTTCGCGGTTTTGGTCTTCCAGCTTTTGGGCCAGGGTTTCGGCCTCTACAGGCGAGTCGCTGACCAGGAGCTCGTAGCTGGTCATGGCGTGGTGCAGCCGCCCGGCGGCGTTGAGCCGGGGAGCCAGAATGTAGCCGATGGTGGTGGCCGTCACCTGCCCCGGGGCCACGCCGGCTTTAGCCAGCAAAGCGCAGAGGCCGGGCCGACTGGGCGCGTTCAGCCGGGCCAGGCCGCGTTTGACCAGGGTGCGATTCTCCCCCAGGAGAGGCACGATGTCGGCCACCGTGCCCAGGGCCACCAGATCGAGGAGCGCCTCTTCTTCCACCTCAACATCCCCCCGCCCTTTTTTGAGCGGCACCTGACGATTGGCACGCAACAAGCCCTGAGCCAGTTTGAAGGCCAGCCCCACCCCCGATAGTTCCCTGAACGGATAACGCTCATCTTCCCGCTTGGGGTCGATGACCACGGTGGCCGGGGGCAACTCTTCGCCCACCGAGTGATGGTCGGTGACGATAATATCCAGCCCCAGCCTCCGCCCGTAACTCACCTCGTCGATGGAACGGACGCCGCAATCGACCGTGACCACCACCTGGACGCCCTGTTTCGCCAGGTGGCGTAAGGCGCCCTTGTTGAGGCCATAGCCCTCCTCAAAACGATTGGGAATGTAGGGCCTGACCCGCGCTCCCAGAGCCTCCAGCGTTTGCACCAGGAGGACAGTAGCCGTCACCCCATCGGCATCGAAGTCGCCGTAGACAGCGACGACCTCCCCCCGACGGATGGCCCAGCGCAGGCGGTCTACCGCCTGGCTCAGGCCCCTGATCAGGAAAGGATTGTCCACCTCCCACTCACCCCTCAAGAAGGCCCGAACCTCGCCAGGCTGCCCCAGACCGCGATTATAAAGCACCTGGACGATAAGGGGCAACAGTTGGGGAAATCGCTCCAGATAATCCTGGGGTACGGGTGGGGCCACCCGCCATCGCTTTGGTTGGGCCATCGAGGCTCTCTCCTCCACCAGAACACATATGTATCAGGTACCTGTATTATAAATCAAATGGAGGGAAATGGCAATCTGCGTGGTAGACGAAAAGGCCATTTTGGGATATAATATTATACGGAAGCTATGATTTAATGTTGGGGTTGAGAGATGGTGAAAAAAAATCCGCTCTGGCGCTTCCTCAGTTCCACTCAACTGGCAGTCGTTCTGCTCATCGTCTTCACTCTAAGCTCCATCCTCGGCACTCTGCTCCCCCAGATGACGCCCGACCTTGCGGGGGAAGCCCATATCCGCTGGCTGACCCTGGCCCACGATAAATACGGGGCCCTGGCCGACTTATACCGCACCCTGGGCCTGTTCAACGTTTATCGCGCTGCCTGGTTCCGGCTAATCGTGGTGGCCCTGGTCGTCAACGTGGCGGTCTGCACTATCGACCGCCTGGGCGGCATCTGGAGAGCCATCAGCGCCCGCCCCAGGGTGAAGCAGCAAGACACCTTTTATGAAGGGATGACCCATCGCGCTGTCCTGAGCATTGCCGCTGAAGGAGTGGAAGAGGCCGTGAAAACCGTTCTCTCCCGGCGGCGCTATCGCCTGCTGACCGAGCAGGAGGGCGACACAGCCTATCTCTACGCCGACCGGCATCGGTGGGCCAGGTTGGGCACTGTTTGCACTCACCTGGGCCTCATCCTGATCGTGGCCGCTGTATTCTGGAGGGGGCTATCCGCCTGGCGGGAGGACGAGGTGGTGCTGGGCCCCGGCCAGGTTTATGCTCCCGGACGTGGCCTGGACTTCCAGGTGCGTAACGACGGCTTTAAAGTGGAGCGTTACCCCGATGGCCGTCCCAGGGACTACCTGAGCCATCTGACCATCCTGGAAGCAGGACGGGAGACCGCCTACAAAACGGTGCGCATTAACGAGCCTCTGACCTATCGAGGGCTGTCGTTCTATCTTTCTTCTTACGGGCCGGTGCAGGTGCCTGGCACTTCGGAAGTGCCAGGCACCTTAGAGGCGCAGAACGAGCTTGAATACTACATCGTGCTCATGGCCGTCCACGACCCCAGTTTTGGGCCGCTCATCGTGGCCTCTTTCCTGATGGTGGTGGGGCTGGTGGTTTCTTTCTACTTCCCTCATCGGCGCATCTGGGCCAGGGTCAGGGGCGGCCAGGTGTCCCTGGCCGGGCTGACCGACAGGGATGCGGTCGGCTTTGAAGGCGAGTTTAAAACGGTGGTTAGATGGTTAGATGGGAGATAGGAGAATCGAGAGGAGAGAAATTGAGCTTCCAATTTCCAATTTCCAACTTCCAATCTCCAATATGGAATGAATCGACTTTACTTGATGCAGCTTATTTCTGCCTGCTGGGGGCTGCGGTGGTCTACGTCGTGAACCTGGTGGCAGGTCGCAAATGGCCCGGAAGATGGCCCGGCGTATGGATGGGAAGGGGGGCCACCGCCCTCAGCGTGGTGAGCTTGCTGTTTCTGAGCGGGGGGTTGGTGGCGCGCAGCGTAAATTCCGGCCATTGGCCTCTGGCTACCACTTACGAGTTCTGCCTGGTTTTCGTCTGGGGCGTCATCTTCGTCTATCTTCTGCTGGAGCAGACTATGAACATCCGGGCCGGGGGTGCTTTTGCCCTGCCTGTTGCTTTTTTGCTCGCCACCTACGCCCGGCTGGGCATTCCGCCCGGAGCGAAGGTGGCCCAACCGCCGTTGCCTGCCCTGCGCACCGTATGGCTGCCGCTTCACGCCCTGACCGCCATGCTGGCCTACGGCGCGTTCGCCGTGGCCTGCGGGGCGGGGGTGATGTACCTGGTCAGGGAAGCTCTGGGGCCTGCTGTCGATGAATCTGATGGCCGTTTCCCTTCCCTGGCAGCTATCGACCGCTTTGGCTTTCGGGCGGTGGCCTTTGGCTATCCCTGGCTGACGCTCACCATCGTCATCGGGGCCATCTGGGCGCAGATGGCCTGGGGAAACTACTGGAGTTGGGACCTTAAAGAGGTCTGGACGCTGATCACCTGGCTGGTCTACACCCTCTTCTTCCACGTCCGCGTCCTCAAGGGCTGGCGCGGCCGGCCGGTGGCTGTGCTGGCTATCGTCGGTTTTGCGGTGGTGCTTTTCACCTTCCTGGGGGTGGGAGAGTTGGCCCGCTGGGTAGGGCTGGAAAGCCTGCACGTGTATTGAATTGAGAGGAGGAGACGATGTTAGAGTACGAAGATTTTGACTTGACGATCGGGCCTCTGCGAAAGGAGAAGGGTGACTATCACGTCGCCGTGCAGTCACCGGAAGGGGAAGATAGTCACTTTTTCGAGCTGACCCTTGATTCGGCAGAGGTGGACAGAACCATTCTGAATTTGGCGGAGCAAGTCAGAGGGCCGCCCACCAAAAGTGTGGCGAAGGCCGCCACCGGGATGTCGCTGCGAGACATCGGCGATCAGCTCTTTCGTGCTCTTTTCTCCGGGCCGGTGCGCGATCTCTTCATCGCCAGCCTGACTACGATCTCTAAACAGCCCAATAAAGGGTTGCGCATCAGGCTGCACATCGACCCCGAGGACCCCGATCTGGCGCCACTGGCGGGCCTGCCCTGGGAGTTCATGTACCACAAGGAGACACATGCTTTCCTCAATCTCTCTCAGCGGACGTCCATCGTCCGCTATCTGCATGTGCCCCGTCCTCCTCGCCCTCTGTCCTACGAGCCGCCTTTGCGCATCCTGGTAGTTATCTCCAGCCCAATTGACCACAAGCCACTGGAGCTGGAGCGGGAGAAAGCCCAGATCGAAGCAGCCTGGGGAAACAAGGAAACCGTCCAGGTGGAGTTCCTGGAAGAGGCCACTCCAGAGGCTTTGCGTCGTAAACTGAGTGTAGGCCAGTTCCACGTGCTGCATTTTATGGGACATGGCGACTTCGACGAAAAGACGGGCCGGGGCACCCTGATCTTCGAGGACCAAAGAGGTTACAGCCGCATGATCAGCGGCGAGAGTCTGAGCGTCTTGCTGCGTAACGCGCCTACTATACGGCTGGTATGTCTCAATGCCTGCCAGACGGCACGGGCTGCCGAGGGGAAAGGGCTCGATCCCTTCAGCGGGGTGGCTACGGCCCTGGTTATGGCCGGGATACCGGCCGTGGTAGCCATGCAGTTCGAGATCACCGACCAGGCGGCCCTGACCTTTGCCGAGACCTTCTACCCGCTGCTGGCCCAGGGACAGCCGGTGGATGTGGCCGTGGCCGAGGCCCGCATGGCTATCTACCTGGCCGAACCGGACAACCTGGAATGGGGTACGCCGGTGCTCTTCATGCGCACCCCCGACGGAGTGCTCTTTAAGCCTCCCACTGAGAAGCTGGGGCTCCCGTCCTGGCTGGCTGTAGCGGCGGGATGTCTGATCTTGATAGTGATAGCCGCTGTCACTTTCTATAGTACCCCTCTCGCTCCGCTCATTAAGTCAATATTCATCTCTGCGAGCACACCCGCTCCAACCACCCAGACCACTACGCCGACCGACACACCCACTCCAACCACTCAGGTCATTATACCGACCAACACACCCACTCCAACCACCCAGCCCCCTACGCCGACCAGCGCGCCCACACTATCTCCTGACATCAATCCTACAGATGGCGCGGAGATGGTCTACGTTCCAGCCGGGGAGTTCACCACGAGCGACCAGCGTACTGTTTACTTGGATGCCTTCTGGATATACAAAACTGAGGTGACCAATACCCAGTACCGGGCCTTCATCGAGGCCGGAGGCTACGAGAAGCCAGAATATTGGACGAAAGAGGGCTGGGCAACGCGGAAAAGGGAGGGCTGGACGGAACCGCGCTACTGGGGCTATCTGGAGTTCAACGCGCCTGACCAGCCGGTGGTGGGGGTGAACTGGTACGAGGCGGTGGCTTACTGCCGCTGGCTTTCTGAGGAGACGGGTGAGCCCTATCGCCTGCCGACCGAAGCCAAGTGGGAGAAGGCGGCCTGTTGGGACGAGACAAAGAAGGAAAGACGACAATACCCCTGGGGGAACAACTTCGACGTCGATGATAAGAAACTACTCAACTTTTGCGATAGTAAATGCCCCTCTGATAAAAGAAACGAGAAATACGACGATGACTACCCCAAAACTGCACCGGTGGGGCACTACGAGGACGGGGCCAGCTATTACGGCGCGCTGGACATGGCTGGAAACGTGTGGGAGTGGACGAGTAGCTCTAAAGAAAGTGGCGAGATGTTTGCGCGGGGCGGGTCCTGGTTAGATGATCAAGGTCGAGTTCACTGCGACTCTAGAATACCCCTCAAACCTGAATGGCACAACGACAATCTAGGGTTTCGCTGCGTTTGGTCAGATTCTCCTTAAGACGTATCCGCGCTTCGTTCGGCAGTTAGCGAGGTGATATTCGATGAAAGAGATAACCAGACGCCAGTTTGTGACCGGCCTGGGCCTGTGCGCACTGGGCGGCGGGGCTTTGCTATCTAATTTATCCTGTGCCGCCACCGGAGAGGAGGCCACCGAAAGCGCCGTCGATGTCTCCGCCCCGCCCGAATCGCCCTACGCCCGCGAGGCCATGTATTACACCGGCCTCCAGGAGGGGCTGGATTGCACGGCCTGTCACGGCACTGCCGAAGCCTCCAAAGTGCTCTATTGCCACGTGCCCCACGCCGGGCAGCACGTCAAGTGTCAGCTTTGCCCCAGGGGATGCGTCATCTCCGAGGGGCACCGCGGAGAGTGTGGGGTGCGGGAAAACCGGGGCGGCAAGCTCTACACCATGGTCTTTGGCAACCCCTGCGCCCTCAACAACGACCCCATCGAGAAGAAGCCCTTCTATCATTTTTTGCCCGCTACCCTGGCCTTTTCCCTGGCTACTGCGGGCTGCAACCTGCACTGCCAGTATTGCCAGAACTGGACCATCTCCCAGCGTAGACCGGAAGAGGTGGAGGTCATCGACCTGCCGCCGGAGACGCTCGTCCAGGCGGCCGTCAAGTATGGCAGCCGTTCGGTGGCCTACACCTACTCTGAGCCGACCATCTTCTACGAGTACATGCTGGCGACGGCCCACCTGGCGCGTGCTACGGGCCTGAAAAACGTGGTCATCTCCGCCGGTTACATCAATCCTGCCCCGCTGATCGAATTATGTCGAGTGGTGGACGCCATCAAGATCGACCTCAAGGGCTTCAACCAGGAGTTCTACCGCAAAGTCTGCGATGGCGAACGGGACAGGGTGCTGGAGGCCATCAAGACCATCCACCAGGAAGGGGTTCACCTGGAGGTCGTCAACCTGGTGGTGCCTACCCTCAACGACGACCAGGACGAACTGAGGGAGCTATCCCGCTGGCTGGTGGAAAACGTGGGCCCCGACGTGCCTGTCCACTTCAGCCGGTTTCACCCCCAGTACAAGCTGACTAACCTGCCGCCCACCCCGGTGGAGACCCTGGAACGGGCGCGGGAGATGGCTATAGAAGAGGGGCTCCGCTACGCCTACGTAGGAAACGTGCCCGGCCATCCCGGCGACCACACCTATTGCCACTGCTGCGGCCAGGTGATCATCGAACGCATGGGCTTCTACGTGATGGGATATCACATCGTCGATGGTAAGTGCAAGTTCTGTGGCTGTCCCATCCCCGGCGTGTGGGATAAGGTAGAACAGGGGGAGACCCGGCCGGACGCGGGCGGGCCAGCGGATTATTAAAGAAGCTTTAGGTGCCTGGCACTTTGGAAGTGCCAGGCACCTGATAAGCTTATGTGCTCTTTAGGTTTTGCATTTTGCCCGGAATGTGCTACAATTAGAAACACCTAAACGGGCAAGGAAAGGAGCCTGGTATTGTTCAGGAGCGAGAGAAAAGCAGGCAGCGATAGTGCGGAGACCGTTATCGGTCGTAACGCCAGTTTCAACGGCCATTTCAAGTGTGAAGGCAATCTGTTCATCGAGGGCTTCTGTGAGGGGTTTATTGAAGCTACGGGCACGGTCATTGTCGGGGAGAGGGCCAAAGTGGCAGCCGATATCACCGCCCAAAACGTCTCTGTTTCGGGAGCGGTCAGGGGTAAGATCACCGCCAGAGAACGGCTGGAGATCCTGTCCACGGGTCGGGTGTGGGGCAGCGTCGATGCCGCCTCTTTTCTGATCGACGAAGGCGGCTATTTCCACGGCGAGAGCGTGATGGCTGGCGAAGCGGAGCCCGCCTTTCTCGAAGAAGAGCCCCCGCCCGCTGAGGCGGATGATAAAGAAGCGGATAATATATCCGAGGACTGATAAGGCGTTCAGGCCACTACAAAGTCCGGGCCACATGGCCTGGACTTTTCGATTTTCAGGAAGGGCTCTGGCGAGTGGCTGAATATGAGGCGCGGGGCGTCTCTTTTCTGCGGGGCCGTCCACGAGACATGATCCCCATGGTAGGCCAGGAATGGTACACGGTTAAGGCCGCCACGTAGCTGAAACTGAGGGCGTAATGCAGGACAAATGGGATGACGTAATAGTTACCCTGGCGGTAGGCAACCCAGGCGGTGAATAAGGCGTAAACGCTCAGCAGAATCTCCCCAATTGTCTCCCAGCCTAAAGGCAGGACGTAACGGCTACCCATCCACTGGTCTTTTTGTGTCTCCAGGCGGAATTTGGGGGTGCGCCGGAAATCGCTCTTGCTTCCGATCAAACCCTCGATGATGGCCCTGGTATTGCTCAGGGCGATGCCCGTGCCCATAATAATCAGAATGGGCACGTGGATAAACTTCTTGGGCCAATCGCGGTAGAGGGTGCTCTGAGATACAGCGTACACGAAAGGTAGCCCAAAAGCGGCCAGGCCCAGGAAAGACAAAGGCACGTCCATCTGCCAGCGCCGGAGCACCATAGGCAACGTACACAGCAGCATGAGGATCATCATAGGGTGCAGCGCGTAGGCGGTCAGGTGGAACATCCCCTGGAGACGCTTGAAAAAGGGCACCGGGGCGGTCAGAATCGGTCGCCAGAGCTTGCGGGCACATTGAATGGACCCTTTGGCCCAGCGGAACTGTTGACGCTTCAGGGCGTTGATCTGGGGCGGAATCTCAGCCGGCGAGACCACGTCGGGCAGGAAAAGAAATTCCCAGCCCGCCAGTTGGGCCCGATAGCTGAGGTCCAGGTCCTCAGAAATGGTATCGCCCTGCCACCCCCCGGCCTCGTCGATACACGACCGTCGCCAGATGCCCGCCGTGCCGCTGAAATTCATAAAAAACCCGGACCGGTTGCGCGCTGTCTGTTCTACAATAAAATGAGCGTCCAAAGCAATGGCCTGGATGCGGGTCAAGAGAGAGTAATCGGCGTTGATGTGTCCCCACCTGGTCTGCACCATCCCTAACCGGGGTCGGTCCAGGAAATAAGGTAAAGTCTTGAGCAGAAAATCAGGCTGGGGGACGAAGTCGGCGTCAAAAACAGCCACGAACTCTCCCCTGGCTGTTTCCAGACCTTTGGCTAATGCCCCGGCCTTGAAGCCGGCCCGCTCGTCACGGTGCATGTACTCGATGTCAAAGCCCTGGTCCCGGAAACGGGCCACCACCTCTTCGGCTATGGCTGACGTTTCGTCGTTAGAATCATCCAACACCTGGAACTGAAGCTTATGACGGGGATAATTCAGGCGCGTAGCCACCTCGATCAGACGCTCCACCACGTGCAGCTCGTTAAAGATAGGCAGTTGGACGGTAACGGTTGGTTTCCTCACTAACGGAGGACGAGGAGTGGTGTTGTGACGATGCCACAGGTAGAGCGTAGCCAAAAGAAAATTGTTGAAGCCGTAAGCTGACATCAACACTGTGGCTATTAGATAGATCACCTCGAAGAATGCCAAGGTGCGACCTCCTCCTCACAAAAAGTTGATTTTACTCACACCTGTAGTATATCATTTTTTTGCCGTAATTACAAATCCACCCAAATCGGGGCTGTGCCCGTGGTAGGGTATCCTTTCCTGGAGAAATCCCCACGGCTGAAGTCGTTACTACCTGTCGTATTGAACGACCAAAGTGGTCTGCTATTTCCAAATAAGGGGCAGATGGGTCGCGTATCCATTCACAACGATCGTCGCCTGACGGTACAGGATCTGCCCCTGGCCATCGTCGATAACAGCCTGGTTAGCGACGAGGGTGGGCTCTGTAAGTTGCTGGCTGGCCGTCACCTCAAAGGTGATGGCTACCGGCTGGCCGGGTTGCACCGTTCCCGTCCAGCTTATCACCCCACCTGCCTGACCATAGCTGCCCGCCGAGGCCCACAGCTTGCCAGCATAGGTGACTTCCGCCGGGAGGGTGTCTGTGACCCGCACACTGTCCAGAGCCGGGCCACTGTCGGCCAGAGAGATGGTGTAGGAAAAAGCCTGGCCTGCGGTCGGTACGTGTTTGTTAGCTGCCTTGAAAGACCGGGCCAGGGAACCTGTCAGAATGGAGCCTGAGCGTTGATAGTTACCCCGGCCAGTGCCCCACAGAATCCGGGCGTTGGCTGTGCCAGGCAGATCGTAAGCGCAGAGGCCAGTATATGCTGTGCCCACTACGGCCTCCAGGTCCGGGTCCGAGTCGATGTTAGTCAGGGTAGGCGCAGGCAGGATGCCATTCCAATCTTTAGAAGTTGGAGTCGGGACCTCAACCTCCTGAAGAAGATTGCCGCGCATATCCAGGATGTGCAGTTTCCCCACCCGATTGCTGCCTTTCTGCGTCCAGGACCCGAAGATGACTTCTGCCTCTCCGTTGTTGTCCAGGTCGGCCACGACCGGCTCGGAGGCAAAGCGGAAAAAACCTTCCCCCGAATTGTATACCGAATAGGGCCAGTGGTGATGTTCGGTCTTGTCCAGCCAGAAAGCGTGCACCCGCCCGTCGTATGAGGAGTAGATGATCTCCAGGTTGCCATCCCCGTCCAGGTCAGCCACCGCAGGGTTAGGCTGGTTGTTCTCGATCACGCCATAGTCTTCGGTCAGGGGCGCGCCGGTGTCCACAGGCAGACTACGCCAGTCAAAGCCGCCCGTGTTGAAGCGGCTGCGGTCGGCGTTAAAGACATACACCCCGTTGTACTTGCCGGGTGGGTGCCCGACATTGCAGTCGTACACGTTGCCGGTGGCGATCACCTCTTGAGCGCCATCGCCATTGACGTCGGCGATGACGCTGGGGCCGTGGGCAAAGTTGGTACGGTAGCTTTCCGCGCGCGTCCCATCGCAACGTCCCCAGCCGCGTAACTCGGTATCCAGGCTTTCCCACACCCCGACCTTGCCCCAGCCTTTGCCATCGTACATCGTATGGGCCGGAATCTGAGTGCTGTTTGGCTCGTAGGCGCAGATGTAATGCACGTCCGAGGGCACGACGATCTCGCCCGCCCCATCGCCGTCCAGGTCGCCGACGGCGGCGTTGTCGTTGAAGACCCCGTAGGCGTAGCCGCTGTCGTCGCTCAACTGAGGCCAGCCGTCGCGGAGCGTCCCATCGTGCTCATAGACCCAGGTGTTGACTTTCTCGTAAACCGCGCCAGTCACAATGATCTCCAGCGTGCCATCGTCGTCCAGGTCGTAGACGGCCAATCCCCGCAGTTCGTGGCTGGTGGGGCGTTGGGGCCAGCCGGGTTCAAAGTATCCGTTACCGTTATAGACTGAGACGTAGCCCCCGCTGTGAGCGGTGACGATTTCCAGGGCATCATCTCCATCCACGTCGGCGACCACGATGCCGGGCCAGGTGCGGCCCACGTTGTCGGCCCCCGCTTCGCTGCGATCGTGCCCGGAGGCCACCGTCCATACCTCGTTGCCGGTCTCGCCCTCAACCACAAAGAGCGAGTAGGCGGACCAGATAACCTCCTGCGTGCCGTTGCCGTCCAGGTCGGCCACGGCCGGAGAGGCGTACCAACCCGTCTGGCACCAGTGCGTGCAGCCCCCCTTCTGCCATTTCAGCACCGGCGCCGACACCTGGGAAGTGACTGGTTTTACCAGGAAAAACAGCAGGGCGAGTAAAATCAATGCGAATAAAATCAATATGGAAAGAAGCCCTTTCTTCATAATTAATTGCCTCCTTTTGCAAAGATCTTTGGTCACCTGATTTATTTTATCTTAAAAGTCGGCTGCCGTCAATTTCGCAGCAGGCGCTCTATTCGCCTATTCGTGATTTTGCCTCTTGACAACCTCTCTTTTTCGTGCTATAATTAAACTGACCAGTCAGTTTAGAAAAACGGGAGGTGAGAGAAATGGCAATCCTGGTTCCGATTCTGATCGTCGTGGGAGTACTGACCGGGTGGCTGGCGCCCAAGCTGTTCAAGAGCAAGCCCCCTTACGGCCTGGGGGTAGACATGGCGGCCAGCGTCTTATGCATGGTGGCCCTGGGCGTCCCGGAATGGCTGTGGATTCTACCGGCCTTTGGCATGGGCTTCGAGACCGGTTGGCTGAGGCTGGTAGCCTCCGTCGGCGACCCCTTCTTCCTGGCCCTGATCGTTTTGTGGCTACTGCGCAAGATACACGGCCCGCAGGTCGCCGAAGCAGGGCCAGAAGCATAAATCAGGCTTAGCCACGGAGGACACAGAGTTAATCCGTGTTCATCGGCGGTTCTTTCTCTGTGTTCTCCGTGCCCTCTGTGGCTTAAATCAGAGTCCCCCACTCGGAAAGGAGATGTTATGTCGCCCAAGGTTGACGTGGCCGACGAGCGCCGGGCGCAGATTATGCAGGCGGCCATGACCTGTTTTGCCCGCAAAGGCTACCACCAAACTACGATGGACGACATCGTGGCCGAAAGCGGGCTGAGCAAGGGCAGTTTGTACTGGTATTTCAAGAGCAAAAAAGAGCTGTTTCTTTCCCTGTTCGACGCTTTCGTGCAAGAGATAGGCGGCGATCTCTGGGAAAAGCTGGCTGACCCCTCGCTGCGCGCCAGTGATAAACTTCGCTACTATTGTGAAATCTTTGCCTCTGTACCGCAAGATCGCTTTTCGGAGTTCATAGCCATCATGGTGGACTTCTGGGCGCAGACCCGCCTCGATGACGAAATCAGCCGCATGCTGGTCGAAATCTACCAGCCGTACCTGGAACAACTAACCGCTCTGATCGAGGAAGGGGTGGCCAGCGGGGAATTCCGCCCCGTTAACGCCGCCCACCTGGCCTCGCTGCTGATCGCGGCCTACGATGGACTGAGTTTGCAGTTGGTGGTCGGTATGCCCATTGATATCCGGGAGATCACCGCCACTTTCCTGGACGTTTTGCTGAAGGGCCTCAGGCCGGAGTGAAAATCATGAGCCTCAGAAAAACTTTTTCCGTGATGCATAAAGAGCTGCGGCACATCCTGCGCGACCGCACCTCTTTCATCCTGGTGACGCTTTCGCCGGTCTTCCTGCTCCTGACTATGGGCCTGGCCTTTTCCGTAGACATCAAGAATGTGGCTGTGGCTATTCTGGATCAGGATCAAAGCCCCCTGTCGCGGCAATACCTGGCCCAGCTCCGCAGTGCGGAGGCTTTGAACATCAGCCACCAGGCAGAAAACTACGACCAGATAGAACGCTGGTTGAAGCGGAATCAGATCAAAGCGGCGGTCATCATCCCGCCAGGGTTCAACGATGATCTGAAAGCAGGGCTTACCGCGCCCTTGCAGATCATTATAGATGGGACCGATCCGAGTACCGCCGACCACGCTATCCGGCACATCGCCTTGCGTACCGAGAATTTCGCCTTCCAACTGGCTGCCGACAGGTTAGGCCGTCTGGGCCTTTCTCAAGACCCGGCCCCGCCCATCGACCTGCGTCTGCGCACCTGGTACAACCCGTCTTTGAAGTTCACGGTGGGCATTATTCCGGCCCTGGTGGCGGTGGTAATGACCATGCCGGCCACCGCCGCCTCGTTGGCCGTCGCTCGCGAGAAGGAATGGGGCACTTTGGAGGGCTTGATCGCCACTCCTCTCCGCCGCTCGGAATTGCTGGTGGGCAAGCTCATCCCCTACATCCTGGCCGGCCTGGTGAGTGTGATTCTATGCGTGGCGGCTGCGGTCTACATCTTCAATGTACCCTTCCGCGGCAACCTGTGGCTTTATCTGCTGCTCTCGGTTGATTTCCTGTTTGCCAGTCTGGGTATCGCCTTATTGATATCCGTCTTTGCCAGCAGCCAACAGGTGGCTATCATGGCCTCGATGCTGCTCTTCTTATTTTCAGGTTTTTTCCTGTCCGGGGTTTTCCTTCCTTTGTCCACCATGGGACCGTTGATGAAAATGGAAGCCTACATGATGCCCACCACCCTCTTCGTGGTCATCAGTCGAGGGATATTCGTCAAAGGGTTAGGGCTGGCCGAGCTATGGGGCTATGCCGCAGGGCTGTTGGCCATGGGGTTTATCTTCATCGGTTTGACCATTGTGCTGTTCAGAAAAAAACTAAGGTAGCGGGGAACAAGGTGAGTCATGCTCGATCGAGTCTGGAATCTGATAGTTAAAGAGATGACCCAGTTGTTGCGAGACAGATTTATGGCCCCGCTCGTTTTGCTGGGCCCGCTGCTGGAACTGTCGATGATAGCTTACATGGGGTCGGTGCCGGTCGAACACCTGTCCACCGCCGTGCTGGATATGGACAACAGCCGTACCAGCCGCGAGTTGGTAATGGCTATAGAGAACACGCGCACCTTCGAAGCCAGGTACTATTTGACCAGCCTGGACGAGGTAGCCAGGTACATAGATCGAGGGACGGCTGTGGCCGCCGTCGTCATCCCCCACGACTTCGAACGACAGCTTGAAAACCCCCAGACCGCTCCCCCGCAGGTACAGGTCATTGTGGATGGGGCCGATACTATAGTGGCCCAGACTGCGGTTAGCGCCGCCGAAGGGGTAGTATCCAGCTTCGGGCAGCGCTTTGGTCTCCAGCCCCTGCTCAGGAGCGAGCAAGAGCTACTGCCCATAGACGTCAGCATGAGAGTGCGCTTCAACGAGGAACTGAAAGAGGCCAACTACACCACCCCTTCGGAACTGGGCTTCATCCTGGGGGCGGTGGTGGCTATGGTCGCCAGCCTGGGCATCGCCAGGGAACGCGAGTTGGGCACCCTGGAGCAACTGATGGTCACTCCGCTGCGCCCCATAGAATTAATCATCGGCAAAGCAGCTCCGGCCATCATGTTGGGCTACGCCGAATTTCTGCTCATGTTGGCGGTGGTCATCCTGGGTTTTGGCGTGCCTATGCGTGGCTCGTGGCCCCTGCTCCTGGTGCTGAGCTTCTGCTATCTTTTTGTCGAGTTGGGCTGGGGGATCATGATCTCCGCCGTAGCCAAAACTCAGCAGCAGGCGCTGCTGCTGGTCTTCGTGGTGATCACGGTCATGATGGTGTTCTCAGGATACGCCTTTCCTGTGGATACCATGCACCCTGCCTTCCAGGTGATATCCAACCTCTTCCCCATCAAGCACTGGTTGCTGGTGCTGCGCAGCATCCTGCTCAAAGGGGCAGGCCTCGCCGATTTCTGGCCGCAGCTTGTGGCTTTGTTCTTGTTGGGCGTGGCGATCATGACCACTACCGTGCTGTTCCTGAGCCAGACCCGCCTGGATTAAATGACACGAAAGCTTTTGACACGAGGTGATTATCGTGATATAATTCACAATGACTTTAAAGTGAGTGCTCAGTCAATTGTTTGAAGGGACCCGCTTTATGATCGCTCGCACCCTGTCCATCATGCGCAAAGAGTTTCTCCACGTGGGGCGCGATCCGCGTACCCTGGCGATCATGTTCCTCATTCCGCTGATGTGGCTTTTCCTGTTGGGCTATTCGACTATCAGCGATGTGGAACACCTGAGCACCGCCGTGCTCGACCGCGACCGCACCCCGGAAAGCCGCGAACTGGTGAACATCTACCAGGCTTCCAACTACTTCGACATCGTGCGCTACGTCGAAAACCAGGACGAGTTGGGCCACCTGCTCGACAGCGGACAGGTGCGGGCCGGGCTGGTCATCCCCGCGGGCTACAGCCGTGACCTGGAGCGCGGGGAGCGGGTGAAGATCAGCTTCATGATCGACGGCACGGACCCCAACGTGGCCAGCACCGCGTTCGCCGCCGCCCAGTCGGTGGGCCAGGCCCAATCAGTCAAAATCATCGAACAGCGCACGGGCCTCAACCTGGCCGAGCAACCCGGCCTGGACGTTGAACCCAGGGTGTGGTACAACCCCGACATGGAAAGTCCCAACTTCCTGATTCCGGGCCTGATCGGGATAATCATCCAAATGCAGGCTACCATGCTGACCTCGATGGCTATCGTGCGCGAACGAGAGGGGGGCACCATCGAGCAGCTCATCGTCACCCCCATTCGACCTTACGAACTGATTCTGGGCAAGGTCGTCCCTTATGCCTTCATCTCTTTCGGCGACCTGGTCATGGTGCTGGTGCTGGGGGTGGTGTGGTTTGGCGTGCCGGTGCACGGCAGCATCCCTTTGTTGCTCGTTTTGTCGATTTTTTTCCTGTTGGCTTCGTTGGGCATCGGGCTTTTCATCTCCAACGTAACCAGAACCCAGCAAGAGTCCATGTTGCTTACCATTTTCACCTTGTTGCCTTCCATATTCCTTTCTGGCTTCTTTTTCCCCGTCGAGGCCATGCCCCTCGTCTTGCAATACGTCAGCAAGATCATTCCGCTGACCTACGCCTTGATTATCATCCGGGGCATCGTGATGAAAGGGATAGGGCTGGAGGTCCTGCTGAACGAGGTCATCACCATGGGCCTTTTCGCGGTGGTGATCCTGATCCTGGCTGCCAGCCGCTTCCGCAAGCGGCTGGAATGACAGATTGACACCAGGTAGTCCTCGTGGTATAATTTAACTGAGCAATCAATTTAAATTGAGCACTCAATCAATTATGGGGGAGAACCCGCTTATGAGAGAAACTGAGAGGCAAGAAACCACAATGTCCCGCCAGGAACGCCGGGTTGAGGCCCGCAAGGCTCGGATTATAGAGGCTGCCGCCCGTGTTTTCGCCCGCAAAGGGTATGGGCAGGCCACCACCAGGGAAATCGCCGAAGAAGCGGACGTGTCGGAGGGAAGCATCTTCTACCACTTTGGGAGCAAGCGCGACCTCATGATGAACATCATGGATCAGCTCGTCATCGATTCCACGGTGAAGGAAATGCTGGCCCAGACGGACGTGAGCGACCCCCGCGTTTTTCTGGTGGATATCTTTCGCAATCGCCTGGAAGTGATGGAACGCAATCGCGAACTGACGCAGGCCGTCTTCACCGAAATTCATCATGACATCGAGTTGCGAGAGCAATTCTTTAAGGAGGTGGCGTTGCCTCTCATTTCCCGATTTGAGGCCCTGGCTACAGCCTATAGCCGGGAGGGGGTCTTTCGCTCTTTGAACCCCATCGTGGTCACACGGGCTATAGCCAGCATCTTTCTGGGCCTCAACTTCCTGATGCTGACGGGCGTGGACGCAAAGCTGGTGGCCCTTCCTGGCGATGAGCTGGCCGAAGGGTTGGCCAACCTGTTACTGTACGGTCTGCTGGTGCGGCAGGAGGAGCAATGATCAAGCGCACCCTGTCCGTCATGCGCAAAGAGTTTCTCCACATAGGGCGCGATCCACGTACCCTGGCCTCCATGATCCTCATGCCCCTGATGATGCTTTTTGTGCTGGGTTATGCGGTCGCCGGCGACATAGACCACATATCCACCGCCGTGCTCGACCACGACCGCACCTCGGAAAGCCGTGCCCTGATAAGCACTTACCAGGCTTCTAACTACTTCGACGTGGTGCGCTACGTCGAAAGCCAGGCCGAACTGGGCCACCTGCTCGACAGCGGGCAGGTGCGGGCCGGGCTGGTCATCCCTGCGGGCTACAGCCGCGACCTGGAGCGCGGGGAGGAGGTGCAGGTCAGCATCATGATCGACGGCTCGGACCCCAACGTGGCCAACACCGCGTTCGCCGCCGCCCAGTCGGTGGGCCAGGCTCAATCGGCCAAAATCATCGAAGAGCGCATGGGAATCAGCATGGCCGAGCAGCCCGGCCTGAAAGTGGAACCCAGGGTATGGTACAACCCCGACATGGAAGGCGTCAACTTCCTGATTCCGGGGGTGATCGGCATGATCCTGCAAATGACGGCCACCCAACTGACCGCCATGGCTATCGT
>CAZYHC010000038.1:0-50298 GCA_964646625.1 uncultured Anaerolineales bacterium | reverse complement strand
GGGCGCAGGTCGCCATAGGCTACGGCGTAGTGCTGGCTGCCCAGGTTTTGCATGAAGTGATCGACGGGACAGTCCAGGAAAACCTCCATGCTGGGGTAGGCCGGGCACCCTACCTCGTGGAAGACGGGCGGAGTCCTGGCCTCGCCCGTCACCAGGTGCAGACGATACCGGCCCGGCTCCGCCACCGCCAGCCGGGCCAGGGTGACTTTCCCCTCTTTGTAAACGGTGGAGTTCAGCAGCCCCTCGTACAGGGCGGTATGTTTGTCCACCTTGGGGCGGCCGGCGGCCAGACAGAAGGGAGCGTAGCCGCAGGCTCCAAACAGGATGCTTTTCTCTCTGGGGTCGTGCACGTCGCCGTAGCTGACCGCCGAAGGTTCGTCCATCAGGTAATGCATCAGCAGTTGGGTGACGATCAGGGGGATGTCCCCTTCGCAAGAGGCCGTGATCTCGTCGCCGATCATGGACAGCGGCACGCAGGGAGTGAAACCGTAGTGGATGGATAACTCGTACTGGCACTTGATGGTCAGGGCCGACCAACCGCCCTCGGCGGCGATGTCCTTGAGGGCCCGGTACATCCTCATGGTTTTTACCAGGTCTTCTTCGCCCACCGCCTTGGTAATGTCCCATTCCTGCCGCGCTTTTTTCACTAGATCGCCCACGTCCCAAATCTCTTCCATCTTTTTGACCAGCACGTATTGGTCCAGTTGATCGATCTCGGGCCCCAGGTCGCGCCGAATGGAGACGTGGTCGAAAGTGGCCGGGTACATGCCCATCGAGATGTAGCCCAAAAGCCCGATCCTGGAACGAGCCATGGCCCGTCGGGCGTAGGCGGCTTTGGCAAACAGCCTGATCTTCTCCCCGATGGGGGACGAATCCGGCTGGCCGTAGACGAAGACAAAATTGGCCCCCATCTGCTCCAGGGTGCCGCGCACCACTCCCGCGCCGGGGATAGGCCCCAGGGTCAGGATGTGCCCGTTTTCCTGCCAGGTGGTGTGGCTCCAGAGCAGGATGGGCTTGTGGAAATATTCTCCTACGGCGGTCATCACGTTCGGGGCCTCCATCCAGGAGAGGATGAGCACCACAATGAAATCGGCATCCACCTCTCGGATCTGGCCCGCCACGCGCCGGGCATCGTCGTGGACGATGACCTGATCGGTAGCCCTCAGCTCGACGCCCAGCCCCTCGATCAACTCGATGGACTCCTGGGTAAAACGGTCCAGTAGCTCCTGGGGATAGCCCGGATAGCCGAAGGGCACCAGCACGGCACAGGGTTTTCCTCCCGCCTTCTCTTGACTGCTCATTTCCAATTCAACCTCCTCCAAAATGTGTGTTGTGCTTTAGCAGATACGAGCGGGAATATGATACCAGAAAACCAGCAAAAAGAAAAGCCTTGAAAGCGAACGTGCCCGGCACCTTCAAAGTGCCGGGCACATCAGCCGCATTCAAGGGCAACTCAGATTCTTCATTTCATGATGAGGGGCAGATAGGCTTCGCGCCCCGCAGGCACTAACGCTCCTCCGTCCCTCCCCACCTCCGCGTTTCAAGACGTACGCCTCCGACTTGCCAGAGGGCCAAAGTTAGAGTACAATAGTAGCAACAACTTGGATCGGATGTAAATAACGCTTCGAGGTCCGTTATTAAGGATGTGGGGCAAACCCGAACGAAGAGCCTGGTTAATCCTTTGGGCTGCTTTTACCTTTTCTTGCATTTTAGCGACAGGCGTTCCTCTTAGCATCTGGTGGTACATTAGCAACGATACCAGGGTTCAGGCCACTGCTCTGGAGGTCATCAGCGGCACTGTTTTGATCGAAGAACCCGGCCAGGGAGAAGCTAAGGGTATCACCAATGCAAAGGACGGTTTGTTGGAAGGCGCCCGCATTAAGACCGACGCCACGTCCTGGGCCACCCTGACCTTCCGTAAAGGCAATGGCGTGACCCTGGGCACGGTGACTATCTACAGTGAAACCGAGCTGGTGGTGCTCAGGATGCGGTCGCCCAGGTTCGAGATCAGTTCTCTGCCTGATAGTATTGTGCTGAAGGTAGAGGGGGGGAGAGTGCGTTTGGGGGTGGCGCCACCTATTCAATCTCCTTTACGTTTCGAGGTGCATACCCCTCATGCCAGCGCCTTGCTCCAGGAGGGCAGCCATTCCGTGGAGGTGACCAACGACCAGTCTCAGATCGTGGTGCGCGACGGCCAGGTGCAGGTTATGGCTGCGGGGGAAACGGTGACTCTGAAGTGGGGAGAAAGGACAACGGTGGAGATGGGACAACCACCCTCAGACCCCATGCCCGCCGCTTTGAATCTCCTCACCAACGGCAATTTCAAAGAGGGGCTTTTGGGCTGGCAGGCTTATAACGAGCAGGGGGTGGATGGCGGCCTGGTCGATGGGCAGGCCAAGACTGTGGAGAGCGCCAACCGGCAAACTGTCCATTTCTCGCGTACAGGGGAGGACGGCAATCACTGTGAAACGGGCATTATCCAAAGGATAGACAAGGATGTCCGTGACTTTAACTCCCTGAAACTGCACATCGATGTCAGGTTGCTTTACCAGAGTCTTTCTGGGGGAGGCTATCTAAGTTCTGAATTTCCTATCATCGTTCGGGTGGACTACAGGGACCCTTATGGGTTCGACCGCTTTTGGACCCATGGCTTTTATTATCAGAACGAGGACAACTATCCCATCCAGAACGGTGAACAAGTTCCCCGCTACCGGTGGTATCCCTACGAGTCGGAGAATCTGATGGACACGCTGGGTGATGTTGGCCCGGTTTATATCAATTCTGTTCGGATTTACGCTTCGGGCTGGAATTACCAGAGCGAGATATCTGAGGTAGGCCTGATCGTCGAGTAGAGCAATGGCCCTTAAATTTAGCGAGGCCGCAATCATCGCCATAGGATTAGTGGCATTCCTGGCACTCTGTCTGTATCAGATCGCCTTGCCTGGCCTGCACTACGACGAGGCCAGAGAAGCCGGACTGCCCGCCATGCAACTCGTTCTGGGGCAGCCGGTGGAGACTTTTCGTGGGGCCGGCCTCCACCTCTTCGGGCAATCTCTGCCCCTGATGGTTCAGGATTACATCGGAGCGCTCAACGTTTACCTGGCTGTGCCCTTTCTGGCCCTGCTGGGGGTCAGTGTCTCCGCTCTGCGTCTGATGCCTGTTCTGTGTGCTGCTCTGACCCTCCTCTTCACTTACATCTTCGCCCGGCAATTGTTCAACCGGCGGGTAGCCGCCATAGCCTACCTCCTTCTGGCCCTTAATCCATCCTTCGTTTTCTGGAGCCGTCAGGGGATATTTGTCACCTCCATAACCACCACTCTGGCCATGGCCGGCCTGGTCTGTGCCTTGTGCTGGTATCGCCGGGGCAGAGATCTTTATCTCTATCTGGGGGCCTTCGTCCTGGGGCTGGGGCTATATGCCAAGCTTCTCTTCATCTGGTTCATTTTGGCCCTGCTCTTGGCCTTCATTCTTCTGGATGTCAGACGCCTGCTAAGTCGGCGCCCCCTGGGGCGGAAGCAAATAGCCCTGGCCCTCCTGTGCTTTGCTCTGGGTCTGAGTCCCGTGGTGCTCTATAATCTACAGACGGGAGCTACTTTTGCTACCCTGGCCTCGAATTTGACCGTCTCCTATTACGGCACAGAGAATCTGGCTTTCTTCCGTAACCTGGGGGACCGTTTGAATCAGTTTAGAGCGGTTCTGGAAGGAGGGCATCTGTGGTACCTGGGAGGAGTCTTTGCTGACCGGCTGTGGCCCTATTTCTTCTATGGAGGCTTTCTGGCGGTTGCGCTTATCGTTCATCTAAAGGCCCGCGATGAAAGAGGGCAGGCTTTTTTCCCTTATCTGGTCATCATCTTTATCATCGTAGCCAGTTGTTTCACTGTCTCGGCTCTGTGGTTCACTCATTATGCGCTGCTGCTCCCCTGGCCCCCTCTGGCGGTGGCCGCGGCCCTCGACATCCTGGCCCGGCGAGGCGGCCTGGGACGGCTCGGCCTGGTGGTGGCTCTGGGGGCGGCCGCCGTGCTGGGTCTGGCCGATTTGCGGGTCGATTGGCAGTACCACCGCGCCTTGAGCCAGAGCGGGGGCCTGGCCGCTCATTCCGCAGCCAGCTACGCCCTGGCCGACTATCTACAGGAGCACGACCTCACCGCTCCTCTGGCTATGGATTGGGGCATAGCTGCTCCCGTCCAGTTCCTGACCCGGGGCCAGGTAAGGCCCATCGAGGTCTTTGGTTACAACGACCTCTGGGAAGCGGATGAAAACTTTGGGCCGCGTTTGGCCGCCTTTCTCTCCAATCCCGATAGCGTCTATATCTTCCACAGCCCGGCAGAAACGGTTTATCGCCGCCGCCAGGCCTTTGAACAACTGGTGGCCGACATGAACAAAGTGAGCCGGGTGGAAAAGACCATCTACCAGGGTAAGGATAAGGAGCAACCTGTTTTCGTCCTGTTCAGGGTCGAGGCTCAACCATGAAAATTATCCGAGGCGGGACGCCTTTTATGTTCTGTTCAGGTTTTGTTTATGCTGGCTTTATCATACTCCCTTATAATATCGCTTGAAGGAACGCTCTCGGACAACCGGGGTTTTAGCCTGTGGTCAGGCCGTCGTTTTCAGCGTCCTGGCCCTCAAGTTAATAGCCCTGCAAACATCCTTAATCGAGAGCAGAGGTAGTTATGATAAAGACTGAGGTAACTATGGAAACATTCGAAACGGGCGAAAGTGAGAAAGATAGTAACCCGAAATATTATAAAGTGCTGATAATAGATGACGAAGAGGACATGCGCCGCCTGATCAAGTACCGTCTGTCACGGTCCGGCTACAAGGTATACGAGGCCAGTAATGGAATGGAGGGGATACAACAGATGTACAAAGTCCATCCCCATCTGGTCATTCTAGACATCATGATGCCCAGGATGGACGGCTGGGAGACCTGCCGTCGCATCAGAGAATTTTCTGACATCCCCATCCTGATCTTATCGGCCAAAGGGGATTGGGGTTCGAGGGTGAAGGGCCTGGATCTGGGGGCCAACGACTATCTCCCCAAACCCTTCTCCCTCTTCGAGTTATTGAAGAAAGTAGAGGCTTTGCTGGATTGCGCCGCCTCACAGGATTCATCACAGACCAGACAAAGGCTAGACCTGGACAAAGAAACTGTTACGGAGTGAAAAATTTCTCCTCTCGACCGCGAGGTCGATTTTTGATTTTTATAGGCGGGTCTCTTTCAACTGTGCTTTATACAGCTTGCGGATGTGGTTGAAAATGGCGATGTAGGGGGGGCTGGCGTAATCGGGGTAAGTCCATTCCCAGGGGCGCAAAGTGCCCTTGTGGTAGCGCAGGGTCACCTCAGCAAAAATGCCCTGGCCCAGATAGAGGCGATGGCTGTGATTTTTGGTGGTGGCCAGCACCAGCTTGGACAGGGAGATGTAGCCGGGGTCGATGTTGACGCGCCGTTTGCCTTCCCGCATCCATTTCCTCTCCAGGTGGTTGGTGTCCGTCTTGATCTGGGCCAGACGATCCGGCTCTATCAGGGAAGCAAAAGCCACCAGGCGACGCTTCAAACCTGCGCCGAACTCCGGGTTATAGTAAGTGGTGTGGTCGAAGGGCAAAAGGTCGCTTTGGTAGTCTACAGGGCCAAAAGCGCGCTCCAATGCGGCCTGGGCCGCGGCCAACAGCGCCGTGTCGGCGCTGAACAGGCTGGCTACAAGCTTGACCGGCGGGGGCGCTTTGGCCTCTCCCATTCTGCTTTTCCCCTTTCAGTCTTTATTCATAGTGATAAGCCTGCTGCCCCCAGGGGAAACTGGTTTGATTCCAGACCATCGACTCGCCCGCGATGGGTTCGCGCCCGGAGCCGTCGGCGTTCATGAGGTATTCGACGAATCTCGCCTCTTCCGTGGAGAAGGTAGAGAAGGCCACCCGGTTGTCTGCTGTCCACTCTGGGGTGCTATGTTTGAGGTCGTCGTCCGTCAGATTGACCAGGCCGCTACCATCGGGATAAGCAGCGTAAATCTGTTGCACCCCGCTGCGGTCGGAGGCGAAAAGCAGCTTGCCGTCGGCCATCCAGGCCGGTTGCCAGTCGCGGCCTTCGCTACCAGCGAACAGAGTGAGTCGGCTGGCAACCAGGTCCAGGATGTAGATATCGCCGTTGCCGCTGCGGTCGGAGGTAAAAGCAATGCGCTCTCCTTCCGGGGAGAAGACGGGTTCGTAATCTGTGGACGGGTCGCTGACCACCTTGACCTCTTCCGCTCCTTCGGTAGCCACGTAGATATCCCCCTCGCGCTCGAAGATCGTGTGCCGACCGGCCGGCAGAGGAGGCAGGGGCGCGATGGGTATTTCCACCACTCCCGCAGGAGGGCTGGGGCTGACCTCGATCTGGAAGACTATGGACGTGGGCGTGCCTTTCGATTCAGGGGGAGCGGTAGGAGCTACCTGCTCGGTGGGCGGAGGGATGGTAGGAATCGGGGTGTCGGTTGAAGGCGGTAGAGCGGTAGGCGGTGGAACGTCTGTGGGTTCAGGGAGCCGGGCTGGGGTGTTTGTGGGCTGAGGGGCAGCCGTGGGAGGCGAAGTTGGTTGCAGAGCCAGGGTAGGAGTGGACGTTGCCTCACCGACAGTCGGTGTCGGTTGGGGCGGTGAGGAAGGCCCCTCAGCCTCAACTGACAGGAAGTGCACGCTTTCCGATATGGCGTTTAGCACGGGCCAGTAATGCTCCCACTGCGACAATGGCGCACCGCTGGAGAGCTTCCACCATTTATCTCCCGCCTGGTATACTTCTAGCTGTGTCCGTCGGCCTGTTTCGCTGTTGCTTATCTGGACTATAGCCCCCGTATACTCTCCGCGCGTGAGGCCCACGAAATCTCCGAACTCGTTGGTGGGCTCATCCATCAATCCCTGAGCACGGACGTAGGCGCGTAAAGCTTCTTGGGGGTCGGCCAAAGGTGCTCCCGCCTCTTCCTCCAGTTTTTTGAGGGCCTCAGTCACCTGGCTAACGGCCACGAATGCTCCGCCCTGGATGTCATCGGCGTTTTCGGCGAAGTAGATAGCTCCCTCGCTCTCCTGTACGTTCCAGTCAAAGGGATAGCTGGCCGCGAACCCTGCACCCTGGTCGCTGTAATCTTCCCAGGTTAAAGTCTGTAGTTCCAGAGGAAGAGACTGCATTACCTGGGGATAGACGTAAATGCCCACCGTACAGATGACGATCAGGATCGCCAGCAGGCAAAGCCCTACCACCAGGCACGACCGGCGGCGGGAGCGAGGTTTGGGCACCACAGGCGCGGTGGCCGGATAGGCCGCCGCGGGCAGGGGAGGCGGTGCAGCTCGCGGGGTAGGAGCCACCGGGGGAGAAACTGCGGGCGAGGGGGGTGCTGGTGCAGGACGCACAGGCGGGGCCTGGGGTTGGAGCGGCGCGGCCGATACCACCGTGGCCCCGATCTGCTGAAAGGATATCTGGGTGTCGCCCAGGCGCAAGCTGTCCCCCAACTGCAATTCCCGCTGGCTGATCCGCTCCTCGTTGACAAAGGTGCCGTTGGCTGAATTCTGATCGTGGATAAAACAACGATCCCCTTCGATGGTGATGACCGCGTGGTGGCGGGAAACCTTGAGATCGTCGAGCACGATGTCGTTGTCGATACCGCGGCCCAGACGCAACCCATGCTGCGCCGCGAAACGCTGCCCACTGGCCGGCCCGCTCTTGACCACCAGTTCGGCATTAACCTGGGGCGGGGTTGGAGCGATAATGGTTTCCTGCTCCGTTGTGGGCACAGGCTCGGCTCCAGGAGCACCCTCCAGCCGTATCCCGCAGTTTCCACAAAACAGGGTTCCAGCTTCCAGTGCTTCTCCACAATTGGGGCAAAACTGCGGTAACTTTGTTCCACAATAGCCACAGAAAGTGGACTTATCGGGTAATTCTCTCTGACAATGAGGACATTTCAAGGTATATACCCTCCTTCATTTTTAACATCTTCTGGCCTTCCTGGCCACAAGTCACGTTTCTTCCTCTCGCTTACCTCCGCAGCCTGTGCAGAAAGACATCCTGGCCGCGTTTAGCCTTTGACAGTGGGGGCAAATCCAGTCCGCCGCAATTTCCTGGGGGCGTGTGGTCCCGCACTTGGTGCAGAAGAGCAGCCCTTGCCGGTTCTTTGCCCCGCAGCTAGCACACCTCCAGGTGACCACCGCCGTGGATTTGGGCATGCCGCATTTGGTGCAAAAGAGCATCCTTTCCTGGTTCTCCACTCCACAGTTGGCGCAAACCCAGGTTGAAGGCCTTTCTCCAGGCAAAGCCTCTTCGATTGCCTCCTCCGGGAGGGCGCTCACAGGCTCTTCTTCCACCTTCTCCTCTGGCCGGAGCCGGGCCGCCACAAGCGGTACATCGGTGGCCTCTACGGGCTTGAGGGTCACTCTAACCATCTCGGTTGCCAGCTCTTTCTCATCCACGGTGGCTCTCACCTGAACAGTGGTGGCGGTGGGGTGCTGGACTTCTGCGATGGAACCTATTTCGGCTTCCAGGGTGCTGGCTTCGAGAGCCTGGGAAATTACGGTCAGCAGGTCCGGGTCGGCGACGACGATCGAGATTTGCGCCTGGCTGCCCGCTTCTCTCCAGAGCCCCCCGTCGTGGCGTATCTCCAGGTGGACGGCCAGGGTGAAAGTGCTTTGCCCATCGGCCGGCAGTTCCAGGCTTTTGGGAACGACCAGCAGCCGCGCTTCGACCGGTTTCACCCTGACGGAGACGGTTTGCTTATCCAGAGTGTGGCCCTCCGAGACGGCGTCCACCAGGATGGCGGCTTCAAGGGAGGCCGCCACCCAGATACGGTTGGAGAGCAGGGTGGCACAATGCCATCCCCCACGGATGCCCTCGTCGCGCAGGGTCAGTATATCCGGGGGCAGCTCTGGCCCGGTGGGAGAAGGGGCCAGGGTCAGGTCGATGTTGGCTGTGGCTGCCTGAAGGTCGAGGTTTTGGACCTCCTCTCGATCAGCAAGGATGAGCCGCGCCTGCAACTCCACGCTATCCCGGCCGTCGGCGACTAACTCCAGGGAGGAGGGTATCACTTCCAGCTCCAGGGCGACCGGTTGGGGGCTGATCGTCAGCCGTTCTGTCCGTTGAGCGCCACCAGCCGTGACCCTGACCACCAGGTTGGCAGGGGGCAGGGGTCTGGTTCTGAGCTCTCTGGTGCGCAGGCTCATCTGCACCTGCTCCGGCGTCAGTGGCCCGGAGGGCTTGAGGGTGTAAACCTCGCTCGGTTCCACCTCAAACTGGATGCGCGGTGTGGCCTCGGTATCCACGTCCAGCAGGAGCCCGTCCGGGCTGTAGAGTAGCACCTGGGCCTTGATCTGGACGGTGGTCTGGCCGTCGGCCACCAACGTCCTGCTTTCCGACTCCAGCTTTAACTCAGGGCGCAAGGGCTTCAACGTCACCTGGATGGTCTCGTCAAGTATTTCGGCTTCGGTTTGGGCGGTGACCTGCACGGTAGCGGTCACTGGCTCGTCGCCTACCACCCGGCAGTTGGTTCGCAGCGTGGCCTGGCAGCCGAGGGGGGTGGAGGCCTGCTCCATCTCCAAAGTGAGCCAGTCGGGCCGATCGACCGTCATCTGGATCGTCCGATTAGCCACTCTGTCTGGACGTGGGGTGCCCGTTGTGGGGTCCGTAGCGAACACCGCGGCCCAGATAGGGACTCGCTCTTGTCCATCGCCGATCAGGGTCACGGCCCCTGGATCAACGTAAAGCTGAGCGGTGGCTTCCTTTTTTCCTTTCCCTTCCTCAACCTCTGGCTCTATCTGCATCTCAACGACAGGCTCTTCCTCCTCAATCGGTGGCGTTGGTGGGCTGGACGTAGCGAGGGACGACGCTTCGGCCGGCATTGGCCCCTCGGGGACAGGCGATGTCTCGACGGTGGGGTGCTGCCGGATTTCAGTTTCACCAGGGAGGGCCAGGCTCTCTTCTTCGAGCTCTTCGACCGCCCGTGAGGGGAAATGAGTCGCCGCGTCCGGGGCGGGGAGAGAGATAAATCAATAAAACGATAACAGCACTTCCTGCTTTTTTCTAATTGTACCATATCAGGGGAAAATTTTCAACTTCTTTGCCTCTCACGCTTTTCGCGGTGGTGCGTCTCGCCCCTGGGGAAATCCCGGCCAGCCCTGTGGCCTGCGAATTCGCCAGCCGCGTTTCATTGCAAAAAAGAGACCATTGCAGTATAATAGCGGAGAATCCGCAGATGTGGTCAAAGAAGAGGTACTTAAGATATATGATTATCACCTGGAAGGAGATTGCTCCCAATGAACTTTTTTGCTTTGATCTCTCTGTTATCCTCGCTTGTTACGATCTTCCTGGGAAATTTCGTTTATTACAAAAATCCGAAAAACACATTGAATAAACTATTTATGTTATTTTATCTATCAACAGCGTATCTGGCATTTACAGAGTTTGGATACCGTCAAGCAGATACCTTTGAAACAGCCTATTTCTGGATAAAAGCCAGTGCTTTCTGGGCTGTGGCCCCCTCTTTCCTGTTACATTTTGCGTTAGTTTTTACCGAGCAATCGAAACTCCTCAATAATAAATTAACCTATCTTATAATATATGCCCCCGGCTTAATCCTTGCTCTTTTGGACTGGACCACGAGCCTGTTCCCCACAGAACTCAAAAAGGAATATTGGGGCTGGACGTACAGCCCTCCTGAAAATCTTCTATTATATCATTCGGTCTTTGCCTGGATTGTGGGCCTGGCACTTTTAGCTGTATATTTATGCTGGCGATATTACTTCAAGGTGACCGATCGCAAGAAGAAACAACAGGCTAAGTATGTACTGATTGGGTTATCCATTCCTGTAATTGCAGGTATTATTACCGAGTGGCTGCTTCCTGTACTGCAAATCAATATGCCAGAATTAACCACCAGTGCGTTTACTATTGAGGGTATTTTCATTGGGTATGCGATTTGGAAATATGAACTTTTTACCCTGACGCCGGAAATCGTGGCGGAAAGTATCATAGCTACTATTTCAGACTTCCTGCTGGTGGTCAGCCCGGATGCAACCATCATCTCGGCTAATAAAGCCACATTAAAGCTTCTGGGGTATCAAGAAAGCGAATTAATCGGACAAACAGTGGATACCATCTTTGCAGAAGAAGGAGAAGAAAGAGATGAAAAGGCTACCCCCAAAAGGATAGGCTTTGCCGAATTGATAAGGGCAGAAGTTATCATTGATGTCGAGGCCACCCTGAAAACAAAGGATGGTAGCAATGTCCCTGTGTCTCTCTCCGGCTCCGCCATGCGGGATGAGGATGGCAGATTACAGGGCATCGTGTGTATTGGTAGAGATATCACCGAGCGCAAACGGTTGGAGGAAGCGCAAGCTCGTTGGCAGCAAGAGGTGATCGAGGCCCAGCGCCACACCATCCTGGAGCTTTCCACCCCGGTCGTGCCGGTGCTGGAAAAAGTCCTGGTGTTGCCTCTGGTGGGCGGCATCGACGCCGGGCGCGCTCAGCAAATCATGGCCACCCTGCTGGAAGCGATTGGTCGCTACCAGGCCGAAGTGGTGCTCATCGACATCACCGGCGTGCCGGTGGTGGACACCGGGGTAGCCCATCATCTCTTGCAGGTGACGCAGGCGGCGGCCCTGTTGGGCTCGGAGTGCGTGCTGGTGGGCATCTCGCCGGAGGTGGCGCAGACTATCGTTTCTTTAGAAGTAGACCTGTCCAGCATCGCCACCCGCAGCGATCTGCAAGATGGCATCGAGTATGCCCTGTCTCGGAGGGGCAAAGGGATCGCCGATAAAAAGAAACCGCCCCTCGGCGTCCGTTGACTTGTCTTCCCCTTTGACTATAATAAGGGGGTGATGACTGAAGATCGGGAGGATAGCACTTGAAGCCTAAAGATTGGGCGTCGGGCCTCCTCGGGGTGCTCATTCTGCTTTACGCATTGTGTTTGGGAACGATGTCTATTCTACGCCACGACAGCCTGGGCAGTTCCACATTTGATCTGGGCAACATGGATCAGGCGGTGTGGAATACGTTACATGGCCGTCTCCTGCGCTTCACCAGCTATCCCAAGATCGGCCAGACCCGCCTGGCGGCCCACGTCGAGCCCATCCTGGTGCCCATCTCCCTCCTCTACCTGATCTACTCCAGTCCCAAAACCCTCCTCGTCCTCCAGACTGTGGCCCTGTCTTTGGCCGCCTGGCCGCTTTTCCTCCTGGGGCGGGCCAAACTGGGGGATAGTCTGATGGCCCTGGCCCCTGCCCTCGCCTACCTGCTCACGCCCGCTTTGCAGGCGGTGAACCTCTTCGACTTCCATCCCATCGCTTTGGCTCCTCCGTTCCTGCTCTTTGGCCTCTATTTCCTGGAAAAGGCCCTGACCGAAGAAGCACCATCCAGGACAAATTATGCCCTCTTCGCCCTCTTTATCTTGTTGGCCTTGAGTTGTCAGGAGAGCGTTGCTTTGCTGGTGGTGGCTATGGGCCTGTACGCCTGCCTGGCCCATCGACGTTGGCGGGTGGGCCTGCTTACCATGATGGTGGGAGCCTGGTGGTTTTACGTCACGGTCTACTTGATCATCCCGCACTTTCGCCAGGGGGGAAGTGGTTCGCCCTATCTCAGCTATTACCGGGAACTGGGCGATACTCCGCTCAAGATGGCTTTCACCCTCCTGACCCGCCCCGGCCTGTTCCTGAAATACGTCCTGACCAGGGAAAACTTTCAGGTTGTGACTGCTTTGCTCCTGCCTTTTGCCGGGCTGCCTCTGCTGGGCTGGCCTGTTCTGCTCCTGGCCGGCCCTGCTTTGGCCATCGTGCTGCTCAGCGCCAATCCGCTGACCCATCAGTTGGAGAGATACCACTACGCGGCCACCATTCTGCCCTTCGTGGCGGCAGCGGCGGTCTACGGCCTGGCCTGCCGCTGGCTGAAACACCGCCCGATGATGGCTCGTCTCCTGGCCGTGCTGATGGTGCTGGTGGCCCTCGGCTATCAACGTTATCGGGGCTTTTTGCCCCTGGCTCTGCCCTTTCGATGGCCGCAGGTCACGCCTCATCACCGCCTGCTCCCGGAAATGGCGGCCATGATTCCAGCCCAGGCCGCGGTAGCCGCCCAGCCTGACCTCTTTCCCCACCTGAGCCAGCGGGAGACGATTTACCTCTGGCGCCCCCCCGTCCAGGAGGCCGAATACATCGTTCTGGATATCTCTCATCCCCAGTTCACCAACCGCAACGAAGCCCACTCCCGTCTCAGGGAGGAAGTGCTGAGCGATGGCCCTTTTGGCCTGATCGCCAGCCGGGATGGATATCTCTTGCTCAAGCGGGGCGCTCCCCACGCTCCTCTCAGCGACGACTTTTACACCTTCGCCCGCGTGGAGAAGCCCGCCATCCAGTATCCCATGATCGTCGATTTTGGCCCCGACAACGAACGTTCGCTGTTGCGTTTTCTGGGCTTCGACGTTCTGTACGACCGCGAGGAGGAGGTCAAATTCGACCTCTACTGGCAGGTTTTGCAGCCGATGGAGGGGGACGAATTCATCACCCTCTACCTGATCGACGCGGCAGGGAAGGTGGTGGGCAGTATAGATCGGGCTCAGCCCACCCTGATCTGGTACCCCATTCAGGATTGGAGGCCGGGGGAAACGGTGCGCCTGCTGGTCAACACCCTGGGATGGTGGACGGGCGACCGGAGCGAATACGGCATCGCCCTGGGGGTGATGAAAGGGCGGGATACCTGGGAAGTCAGCCGTCGCTGGAGCCCCCTGGTGCAGGAATCGGAGCTTATCCCCAGACTGCGGGCCGAGGGGACGCTCCTGGAGTTGATGCGTTTCCGGCGCATCTTCGGCCTGCCTCGAGCCCTCGAGGAACGGCGCATCTTTCAGAGACCGCGGCTTAACCACCCCCTGGAGGTCGATCTGGAGGGCCAGGTACGGCTGGTGGGCTACGATCTGAAGCCCGCCAGGCTTAAAGCAGGACACACAGCGAACGTTCGTTGTCTGCGTCTGACCCTCTACTGGCAGGCGCAAAAGCAAATGTGTTCCTCTTATACCGTCTTCGCCCATCTGCTGGACGAGGACGGCCTGCTGCGGGGCCAACAGGACCATGTCCCCGGCGGCGGCACGCGGCCGACCACAACCTGGCTGGAAGGCGAATACGTGATCGACGAACACCAGATAACCCTCCAAGAGGACGCCCCCCCAGGCCCATACCACCTGGAAGTGGGCATGTACGAGAAGAGCAGCGGCCAACGCCTGAACGTCCTCGACGGGCAAGGGCGGATCCAGGGAGATAGCGTGCCCCTCGATATCCAGATTCAGGTGACGAGGTGAGCCATGTCCTGGCGACGACTGGATGGAGGGCTGGCGCTTGGACTGTTCGCCATCTCCCTGGTCATCTACGTGAAGACGCTGGCCCCCTCCGTGCTGGACGGCGACTCGGCCCTGTTCCAGTACGCCCCTCACGTCCTGGCCGTGACCTATCCTACGGGCTACCCCACCTACATGCTGCTGGGCAAACTATGGACGCTGCTGGTGCCTTTGGGGAGCATCGCTTACCGCATGAATCTGTTCTCGGCCTTCCTGGGGGCGCTGGATATCGGGCTCGTCTATCTCCTGGCCCAGCAGGTGGTCGGGGGCTCGCGTCTCCCTGCCCTCCTGAGCGCCGCCTTGTTCGCCACCCTCCCCACCTTCTGGAAGTGGGCGGTGGTGGCCAAGATATATACCCTCAACATCCTGTTGGTCAGCCTGCTGCTCCTGCTGCTCCTGCTCTGGCGGGCCAGCCGCCGGGAAGCATGGTTGAACGCTGCGGCCCTGGTCTACGGCCTGAGCCTGGGCAACCACAGCACGATGGCCCTTTTTGCCCCGGCCCTCCTCCTCTTTCTATGGCTTACGGAGCGGGGCTTATTCAGAGACGTTAAGCGCCTGCTCAGGCTGTTGCTGCTTGCGCTGCTGCCCCTGGTGCTCTACCTTTACGTTCCCTGGCGGGCCGCAGGGTTGTTGAGCGGCGAGGGAGAGCTGGACGGTCTGAGCGTGCCCGTGGCGGTGGGGCGGGGGCTGGTCTCCGTCTTCTGGCTGGACGGCCCTTTGCGTTACTTTTCGGCCCGCGATTTTACCGGGAACATAACGCAGGGCTGGGAGCGGGTCCCCTCCCAGATGGGCCTCTACCTCCGCTTTCTAGGAAACGAGTTCGGGCTTTGGGGCATCGTGCTGGGCCTGGTGGGAGCGGTCAGGCTGGCGCGCCATAAACCCCGGCTGTTGGCTCCGCTGTTTGTGGCTTACGTCACGCTGGTGCTTTTCGTCCTCCGCTATGGGCGAGGGCAACAGGCGGCCTTTCTCCTGCCCGGCCACCTGATCTTCACCCTGTGTATTGCCAGCACCCTGGAAGAGCTGGGCGTAGTAACGACTTTAGTCGTTACTACCCTGCAAAGAGTAGTGACCACTTCAGTCGTCGAAATTTTGGGCCGGGTGCTGCCTGTGGTGGTCGTGGCGGCCTTTGGCCTGGTGCCTCTGGCGGCGTTCAGGGAGCAGTTCAGTAGCCTGGACCAGAGCGGCGAGCAGGCCGCCCACCGTTACTGGTGGAGCATTCTGGAGCAACACCCTCTGGAGGACGGGGCCGGGCTGATGGCCCACTGGGGCGACCTCACCCCTCTATGGTATTTCCAGCAGGCCGAGGGCCTCAGACCTGATCTGATGGGCCTCTGCCCTCCTCTTGAGGAGACAGTGGCCGACTGGCTCGAGGCCGGACGTGCCCTTTACATCGCCGCTCCCCTCCAGGGATATCTGTCTGGAATAGAGGACCGCTACCGCCTGACGCCGTGGGGCATCCTGGTCAAAATCTCGCTCCCTGACGAGAAAGAAGAAAGCGAACTTCCCCAACCTCAGCACCCGGCCCAGACCACCTTTGGTCAGAAACTGGTCCTCACGGGTTACGATGTGCCTGAAAAACCCGTGCTCGGTCACGATCTGGGCCTGTACGTGCCCCTGCGCCTGTACTGGTGTACCCTGGATACCCTTGACCCCGGCTACCTGGTTTCGTTGCGTCTGCTGGATGCGGCGGGGAACGTCGTCGGCCACAAGGAGGACCGCCTGGTGAGCGCCTGGTATCCGGGCAGCCGTTTGCCGGGGAACCTGCCTATCCTGGATATCTTTCAATTCCCCCTGTCTGCGGAGACCTCGCCAGGACAGTACCGGCTGGAGATGGCCGTTTGGGAAGCCGATCTCTCAGCGGCCCTGCCCCTGGAGGATGGTTCAAGCTATTGGACTGTAAGGTCTATAACGGTGGAGATGAACCAGTAACCTTGTTTTGCTTCTTCCTCCTACCTGTGTTATAATCAACATAGCCAATTGTAAATCTGAAGTCTGGTAATATCCCGGTAAAGGGTTAAAGTATAGAGAACCAAATGAGGGGGACAAAAGAGCAAAATGGCCATTCCCTTTCCGTCGGAAAAATGGATCAAAACTCTGGCTGAAGAGCTCAACAAGAGCCAGACCTACGCCGCGGCCGCGAAGGACTGGGAAGGCGACTTTTATTTCATCATCGAGCCGGAAGGTGGGCTCCAGGAGCAAGTCTTTTTGTACATGGATCTCTGGCACGGCAAATGTCGGGAAGCCTGCGCGGTGAGCGACGGGAGCGAGAAAGAGCCCGAATTCAGGATGTGGGGGTCGGTCAACGTCTGGCAACGTATCATCGAAGGCAGGCTGGACGCCATACAGGCTTTGCTTACCCGCCAGCTTAAATTGAAAGGGAACATGACCAAGATCATGCGCAGCGTCAAAGCCGCCCAGGAATTGGTCAGATGTTGTACCTATATCGACACGGAATTCCCCATTTGAACGTTGGCAGCAGCACACCAGTGAGCTACTCACTGCTACTAGGAGGAATTAAATTATGTGGTATTTCAGGAGTCCCGAGATCGTATATGGCGAGGATGCCCTGGGCCACTTGAGTGGTCTGGAGGGACGACTAGCCTTTATCGTTACCGATGCCACGATAGTCAAATTGGGCTTCGTCGATCTGGTCAAAGACAAGCTGACCCAGGCTGGCCTCGCGGTCCACGTTTTCAGCGAAGTAGAGCCTGACCCCTCTCTCCAGACGGTCAGGCGCGGGGCAGAACGTATGTTAGAGTACGAGCCAGATTGGATCGTCGGGCTGGGCGGTGGCTCGTCCATAGATGCAGCCAAAGGGATGTGGGTGCTTTACGAGCACCCGGAACTGGACCCACGGGGTATCAACCCTTTCGAGACCCTGGGGCTGCGTCGCAAAGCCCGCCTGATCTGTATCCCCACCACCAGCGGGACAGGAGCAGAGGTTACCTGGGCCATCGTGCTCACCGATCTGGAGGATGAGCGCAAGCTGTCCCTGGGGGGGCCGGAGAACACCCCTGACCTGGCCATCGTCGATCCTGCTCTGATCGCCGAGATGCCTCGCTGGCTGACCGCTTCCACCGCCATGGACGCCCTGACCCACGCCGTAGAGGGCTATACCTCTACCTGGCATAATGATTTTTCGGACGGATTATGTCTCAAGGCCATCCAGTTGATCTTCGAGTACCTGCCCCGGGCCTATAAGCACGGCAGCCGCGATGTGGAAGCTCGCGAAAAGATGCACAACGCCGCGACCCTGGCCGGGCTGGGCTTCATTAACTCTTTAACCTCTCTGGCGCACGCCCTGGGCCACGCCCTGGGGGGTGTTTTTCATCCTCCTCATGGCCGGGTGGTAGGCATGCTTTTGCCCTATACCATCGAGTTCATCGCTCCTGTGGATAGCAGGCGTTACGCTGAGATAGCCCGTTTTCTGGGTCTGCCAGCCGCCACCGGGGAGGAAGAGCCCGGCAGTCTGGTGGTGGCCATCCGTGATCTGGCCAGAGAGGTGGGAGAGCCTTTATCCATTGAGGAAATGGGCATAACCCGTGAGGATTTTGAGGCCCGTCTGGACAAGCTGATCGACAACGCCGAGAACGACGCCCAGATGGTGACCAGTCCTCGTCTCCCCACCCCGGAAGAGCTCCGCCAGCTTTTCCTGTACACCTACGAGGGCAAGTCGATAGATTTCTGATTAGAAAAGAGGTGACTCACATGGATAAGCGAACCATAGGCATTATTTTACTCGTCATCGGCATCATCGTTCTGCTTCTGTCGGTGACGGCGGATGTTACTGGCATCCCCAGTGCTATTGGCATCGGCGGTTGGCCCGGCTTTGGCACCTGGCAAATCGTGGGGACCATTGCGGGCCTCGTCCTGGCTGCCGCGGGCGCTTTTCTGATGAGCCGGCAAAGCGCATGACATGAGCGGATACATGGGCAAATTGCTCCTGGTCGATCTGGAGCGCGGTCGGATCGAGGCTGAGGAGCTAAATATGGAGTGGGCGCGCCAGTTCGTGGGGGGCAGTGGTCTGGCCTGTCGTTATCTGTACGACCTGGTGGACGCCGATACCGACCCCCTGGGGCCAGACAACCCTTTGATCTTCATGACCGGCCCTCTGGTGGGCACTCGCGCTCCATCCTGCGGTCGTTACGTGGTCTGCGCCAGATCGCCTTTAACTGGCATCTGGGGCGAAGCCAATTGCGGCGGGTTCTTCGGGCCGGAATTGCGCTTTGCGGGCTACGATGGGATCATAGTCACAGGCCAGGCTGCTCAGCCTGTCTATCTCTGCATTCGGGAGGGGCAGGCCGAGCTCAGAGACGCCGCTCACCTGTGGGCTCAGGATACCTATCAGACCCAAACCACCATCCAGGAGGAACTGGGCGACAAGCGTCTGCGGGTGGCCTGCATCGGGCCGGCCGGCGAGAACCTGGTCAAGCTGGCGGCCATCATGAGCGACCAGGCCAGAGCAGCCGGCCGGACGGGCCTGGGCGCGGTCATGGGCTCCAAGAAGCTGAAGGCCGTGGCCGTGCGTGGCCATGAGAAGGTCCCTCTGTTCGACGAGGAAGCCTTCCGGGAGGCGGCCAAAGAGGCTACGGAAATCGTGCGCCACGACTTTGCCACCGAAATGTACAGGATCGCGGGTACGGCCTTCTGGGTGGACACCGCTCTGATGATGGGCGACATGCCCGTCAAATATTTCACCCGCGACTTTTTCGAGGAAGGAGCGGCCCTCAGCGGGGCGACTATGGCCGAGACCGTTCTGACCAAACGCTCCGCCTGTTACCGTTGTCCTATCGGCTGTGGCCGGGTGATAAAGATAGAGGAAGGCCCGTACAGGCTGGCCGAAGGCGACGGGCCGGAATACGAAACTCTGGCTACTTTTGGCAGCCTGCTCCTCATCGACGATCTGGCTGCTGTTGCCACCCTCAACCGATTGTGCAATGCCTACGGCCTGGATACCATCAGCGCCGGGGTCACGGTGGCTTTCGCCTATCGTCTCTTCGAGCAGGGCGTCATCGACCAGCAAGAGACCGATGGGCTGGTGCTGGAGTGGGGCGATCCCGAAGGCGCGATGGCCCTGGTGAAGATGATAGCCCGCCGTGAGGGTTTTGGAGCGGTCCTGGCCGAGGGCACGCGGGCTATGGGTACACGTTATAACCGTCTGGAAGAAGCGGCGCAGGTTAAGGGCCTGGAGATTCCTATGCACGACCCGCGGGCCTTTTTCGGCACGGCTCTCTCCTACGCCACCTCGCCCCGTGGCGCCTGCCACATGCAGGGCAACGGGGGGTATGGGGTGGACATGGGCATGGCCGTGGAGGAGTTGGGCATCCTGCCGGGCGACCGCTTCGGTCTGGAACAGAAAGCGATCGTGGCCGCCAGAGCGCAAGATTGGCGGGCGCTCTACAACGCCATGATCATGTGTCAGTTCGCCAATCCGCCGGTGGCTAACATCCTGGCTCTTTTAAACATGGCCACGGGTTGGGAGTTGCGCGTGGATGATCTCCTACCCCTGGGCGAACGCATCTTTAACATCAAACGGGCTCTCAACTGCCGGTTGGGCCTGACGGCCGCTGATGACCACCTGCCGGAGATCGTGCTGCGTCCCCTGGCAGGTGACACGGAGGGCCACGTGCCGGACATGGAGAGGCTTCTGGCCGATTATTATCAATACAGGGGTTGGGACCCGGACACGGGCCAACCAAAGGCTGACAAGCTTCTCCTCCTGGATATGGGCAGGGTGGCTGAGGACCTGTGGGGTAAGGAAGATTAAAAATGATATTGATCACTGGTGCCACCGGCTTTCTGGGCCGGAACGTTTGTGAGCACATGGTTAGCCGGAAAATACCGATCCGCGCCCTTGTCCGCCGCCAGAGCGATTACGCTTTTTTGGAAGAGTTAGGAGTAGAGCTGGCCTGGGGAGATGTCAGGGAAAAAGAGAGCCTGAGAGAGGCTATGCAAGGCTGTGAATCGGTGGTGCACGCCGCGGCCAAATTTCGTTTTTGGGGGGAGTGGGAAGATTTCTATACCAGTAACGTAGTAGGCACCCGTAACATACTGGATACAGCCTGTGAGGTGGGGGTGCGTCGTTTCCTCTACATTTCTACCTTCGTGGTGGTGGGCCATCCCCTGCCCGGCCAGGTTATCACCGAGGATTCTCCCTGCACCCCCATAGATTATTACATGTGTACCAAGCTCAAAGCGGAAAGCATGGCTCTCAGCTATTACCAAGAGGAGAGGCTGCCGGTCATCGTCATGCGGCCAGGGGCCCTTTACGGCCCCTGGGGACGCTATGCCCTCAACCGCCTTTTTTTCGAGGACTTTCTGCGCGGCCTTCACATCCGGGTGCACCACGGCGAGCACCTTACTTCTCCCGTGTTTGTGAAAGATGTGGCCTGGGCCATCGAAGCCTGCCTGGAGAAAGGACGGCCAGGCGAGATCTATAACGTGTCCGGCACAAGCATCTCTCATCGGAAGGCTGCGGCCCTCATCAGCCGTCTGTCGGGCAAAAGCAATTGGTGGGTGAACGCTCCTGAGGTTCTGATGGTGGGGGTAGCTAAGGTCTGGACCTTCCTTTCCCACTTCACCAAACGGGAGCCCTTCTATCCCATCACCCTCTACCCTTACGTCTTCTACGACTGGCTGGTTTCCAGCGAGAAGGCGCACCGCGAGCTGGGCTTTGAGCCTACTCCCTTCGAGGAGGGAGCGCGCCAAACCCTGGAGTGGTATCGCACCATCGGTTTGGGCAATGGGGTTGTTCAGGAAAAGGTTTCAGAGGTAAAACAGGAATGGGAGAAAACTTGAGAGAGAATTGGAGAACGAAGGCCCCTCTCGGCTTTTTGGGCCTCTTCTTTTTCTTTCTCCTGATCGGGTGTACGCCGCGCAAAGATGTGATCCTGGAAGCAGATGGAGAACGGCGCACCCTGCGCACCAGAGCCACTACGGTGCGCGACGTTCTGGCCGAGGCCGACCTCGTTCTGGGCGAGCTGGACCGCGTCGAGCCGGACCTGTGGGTGGAGACCAGGCAAGGCATGACCATCACCGTCGTCCGCGTCGAGGAACACCTCGAGGTGGCACGGGAGGAGCTGCCTTTCAGCCGCAAGACCCTTAAGAACGAGGCTTTGCCAGAGGGCCAGACTCGCCTGATCCAGCCAGGGGAAAACGGCGAGGCGGAAATTACCTATAAAATCACCCTGGAGAACGGGCAGGAGGTGAAGCGCGCCGAGATTCAACGCTGGATCGTCAGGGAGCCTGTGGATGAGATCATCGTCATAGGGGCCAAAGGCACGATGGCCTCGGTGCCCATCAGCGGCACGATGGCCTACATCTCGGGCGGCAACGCCTGGTTGATACGCGGGGCCAGCGGAGGACGAAGACCCCTGACCTCTGAAGGCGACCTGGACCAGCGGGTCTTTGCTCTCTCGCCCGATGGCCGACAACTGATCTTCAGCCGGGGGTTGGCGGCTGAGCCCCCTACTCCGCTCAATACCCTGTGGATCATTACCACCACCGTGGTCGGAGAGGAAGCGCAACCGCTGGGCATCCAGGAGGTGATCTACGGCCAGTGGTCGTCGGACGGCGAACGTTTCGCCTACTCCACCGCCCAACGCACCGAAGGAGCGCCGGGCTGGAAGGCCAGGAACGATCTGTGGATCGCCAGCTTCAACCCGGCGTTGAGCGTGACCCAGGTGCTATCGCCCTCGGCGGCCGACCTTTACAGTTGGTGGGGCAGGACCTACGCCTGGTCGCCGGACGATCAGCGTTTTGCCTACGCCTCGGCCGACGAGATCGGCCTCCTCGAGTTGCCGGGCGGTAAACGCACTCCCCTGGTGGAGTTTCCCGCCTACTATACCGGCCATGAGTGGATCTGGACGCCTATCATTTCCTGGTCGCCCGATGGCCGGTTCATTGCCGCCGTGGTACACGTGCCTGATGAAGAAGGAAAGAATGAGCCAGAGGATAGCCCGCTCTTCGAGTTGTGGATCATTGACGTTGAGAATAAGGCCGCGCTCCCTCTTATCCCTGAGACAGGGATGTGGGCCGCGCCCTGGTGGTCCCCTGTGTGGGCCACGTCCCAGGAGAAGAAGGCCAGCCGCATCGTGTACGGTCTGTCCAGAAGCCCCCGTGATTCTCAAAACAGCCTCTACGACCTCTACATCATGGACCGTGATGGCAGCAACCGGGTCAGGTTGTTCCCCTCGAAGGAAGAGGAAAAGGGCCTGAGCATCCCGCAGGTGGCCTGGTCCCCTGACGGCGCTCGACTGATCATCGTTTACGAGGATAATCTCTATCTGCTCGACCCAGAGAGCGGCCAATTGCAACAGTTGACCGGGGACGGGTTCAGCAGCCAGCCGCGCTGGGTCAGGTGAGAAGCGAGTGAGTAAGGATAAACGCCTGGGAGCAAGAGAGGGGAGAGCCGAGATACGAGACACGAGAGGTGGTGTCCTTCGTGATCTTTGTGTCCTCTGTGGTTATGTTTTGGCCACGATCGTCCTGGTGGGGCCGGCTCTGTTTCTCTGGAGCACGCAGGGCCAGGCCAGGCGGGGCATCGTCTACGGTCCTCCCCCGACGGTGAGCCAGGCGGTTATACCCCACCCCATAGGCGTCAACGTGGAGTTGGCAAGTGCCTGGCACTTAGATGCGGTGAAAGAGGGAGGCTTCGGCTGGGTGCGTCAACGCTTCCCCTGGGCCGAGATCGAGCCTCGCCCCGGCCATTACCGCTGGTCTCCCTGGGACGAAATCGTGGCCGCCGTCCAGGAGCATAACCTGCACCTCATCGCCGTGCTGGATACGACCCCGGCCTGGGCGCGAGAAGAAGAGAGTCGGGATGCGGGAGTGGGGAATGCCTACAGCCCGCCGCACGATCCGACCGACTATGGCCGCTTCGTGCAGGCTTTCGCCGCGCGTTATGGACAGACCATCGACTATTACCAGATTTGGGACGAGCCTAATATAAGCTCTCGTTGGGGTGGCGGCTACGTCGATCCAGGGGCCTATACTGCCCTGCTGCGGGAGGGCTACATCCAGCTCAAAAGCGCCGACCAGCGAGCTTTGGTGCTGACGGCCGGCCTGGCCCCCACCACCGAGCGCGGGCCCCTCAACCTGAGCGAGCCCCTTTTTTTGCAGGCCATGTACGCCGCCGGAGCCGGCGCTTACTTCGATATCCTGGCGGCCAAGCCCTACGGCTTCTGGAGCGGGCCGGACGACCGCCGGGTCGATCCTGACGTCCTAAACTTCTCCCGGCTCATCCTCCTGCGCCAGACGATGGAGACGAACGGGGACGGACCCAAGGCCATCTGGGCGGTGGAGTTCGGGTGGAACGCGCTGGAACAGCCCTGGAGGGGCAAACCCTCTCCCTGGGGGACAGATGAAGAAGACCGACAGGCCCGGCGCACGATGGAAGCCCTCGACCGGGCCCGCGACGAATGGCCCTGGCTGGGGGTCGTGCTCCTGGCCGGGTTTTGGCCGCATGGCCCAGAAGACGACCCCCGCCGGGGGTTCGCCCTGCTCGATCGAGAGGGACAGCCGCGTCTCCTCTACCGGCTCATGCAGGAGCGAAACACCGCCTCCCCTGTGGCTTACGTGGGTCACCATCCGGCCGATCATTACACCGCCCATTACGAGGGAAAGTGGCGCATCACCCCGTTGGGAGCCGACCCCGGCCAGAGCGGCGATAGTCTGACCATCCCCTTCAAGGGCACACGCCTCGATCTGACCGTGCGACGAGGCGATTTCTGGGGCCTGCTCTACGTCACCATTGACGGCCAACCGGCCAACCGTTTGCCCCGCGATACCCAGGGCCGTTCGTACCTCATCCTGCACGATCCTCTGCGCCGCACGGTGACGCTCACCCTGGCCTCCGGCCTGCCCGACGCCAGGCACGAAGCCCGCCTGGTAGCCGAGCGAGGTTGGGGCCAATGGGCCATTGTCGGTTGGACGGTCAGCCGCGAGAAAAGTTTTCTCCTCTACAATTGGGCGGTGACCGCTCTGTCTGTTTTGGGCCTGATTTGCGCCGGGCAGGCGCTCCGTCTTGCGCTCCGTCTGCCCTGGCTAGATTGGGCCAACCGCTACCGCCGTCTGGGAGAAGGCTGGCAAATAGCATTCACCCTTATCAGCGCGACCCTTTTTTATTTCTCTCCCCGGCTTCCTTTGAGCCTGCTCGGCCTGGCTCTTTTGGCGTTGGCTATCTTCCTGCGTCTCGATCTGGGTCTGGCCCTGGCTACTTTTAGCATCCCCTTTTTCCTCCAGCCCAAGGACCTGGTCGGCAAGCAGTTCAGCATGGTGGAGATCGTGACCCTGCTCTGCGTGGCGGCCTGGATATTGAATGTTATTGTTAAGCAGCAAGCAGCAAGCAGCAAGAGTCTGAAGGTGCCTGGCACTTTGAAAGTGCCAGGCCCCTGGGGGGCGCTGGGCGTCGATGGGGCCGCTTTCGCCTTCGTGGTGGTCAGCGTTCTTTCGCTGCTGGTGGCCGAAAATAAAGGGGTGGCGGGGCGGGAGTTACGCGTGGTGGTTCTCGAACCGGCTCTGTTCTATTTCCTGCTCAGGGTCAGCCCTCTGGACGGGCGGGCTATCAGGCGCCTGGTCGAGGTTCTCATCCTGGCTGCGGTAGCTGTCTCCCTGATTGGCCTCTATCAATACCTTTTCACCGCCGACATCATCCAGGCCGAGGGAGTGCACCGCATCCGGGGCGTCTATGCCTCGCCCAACAACCTGAGCCTTTTTCTGGGGCGGGTGGTGCCCATCCTGGCGGCGTTGGCGGCCTTTGGCTCTTCGGGAAGGCGGCGGATTTTATACGGCCTGGCGGGGGTCCCTATCCTGGTGTGCCTCTACCTGACCTACTCGCGGGGGGCCTGGCTTTTGGGTTTGCCTGCCGCTTTTCTGTTCATGGGGTTGGTGCGCGGCGGGCGGGCCCTCTGGGCCGCAGCAGGAGCGGCGGTGGCGGCTATTGGGGGGCTGCTGATTCCCCTGCTGGGCACGCCGCGCGTGGCTTCGACGTTCAATACCGGGGAGGGCACCACCTTTTTGCGCCTCAAGCTGTGGCAGGGCAGCCTGAACATGATCCGCGATCATCCCTTGCTGGGCGTGGGCCTGGATAACTTCCTCTACCAGTACCGCACCCGCTACATCCTGCCCGAAGCCTGGGAAGAGCCTGACCTGTCACATCCCCACAACATTATCCTGGACTACTGGACGCGCCTGGGCCTCCTGGGAGTGGTGGTGTTGGTCTGGCTGGAGACCGCTTTTTTCCGAAAAGGCTTTCAACTGTACCGCCGCCTGAGTAGCAACGACAAGGTGCCTGGCACTTTGAAAGTGCCAGGCACCTGTGAATCTGCGCTGGTGCTGGGTCTGATGGCCAGCATGGTCGATTTTGTGGCGCACGGCCTGATCGATAACTCCTACTTTCTGGTCGATCTGGCTTTCGTCTTCTTTTTGACGGTGGGAGTGGTGGTCAGGTTGGAGGAGATGCTGGCAGCCAGCGGCTAGTGGCTGGCTGCCAGTTTTCTTTAATTATTGATAATTTTGCATGATGATCGGCAGGTGGATGGAGGGCGAGGGTTTAAGGGCAATGTAATTGGGCCTTTCTCCGACGGTAGCGGAGCCCAACAGGATCCTGGTCGAGGTATCAAAGACCGACACGCTGCTGGCCCTGTTGTTGACCACGTAGAGGTAGCGTCCATCTTCGCTGATAGCCAGCCCGCTGGGGTTAGGGCTGGTGGCTATGGTCCCTATTTCGGTTCTGGTAGTGGTGTCGATGATCGAGATGAAGTCGGCATAGCCTGCATATCTGCCCGATCCCCGGCTCACGTAGGCTTTGTCTCCGCTGGGGGAGAAGACCACGTCCCAGCCCCCGCCGGCCGATAAGGGGATGGTGGCGACGACCGCGTCGGTGGCCGTGTCGATGACTGCTACCCTGTTGTCCGATTTAGACACCACGTAGGCTTGTGTGCCGTCGGGGTTGACCGCTACGCCGGCCAACTGATTTATGCCGGTATCGATCCTGGTGACGGATTGGGTAGCCGTGTCGATGACGCGCAACATACTGCCCGTATTGAGACTGGTAGCGTAGAGCTTATTGCCATTGGGGGTGATAGCCAGCCGCCAGACTGTTCCCATGTCAGGGTCATAGTGGGCAGAGTCAGTGCTGTCGTCAGTGACGTACCAGTCTACCAGCAGAGTTCTGGTATCAATGGCGTAGATTCTGTGGCTGCTGAAGGAGGTCGCGTAAAGCTTATTGCCATCGGGGGAGAGCACCAGGCCGTGAGTCTCGTTGTATGCTGCTTCGCCGAGACCGATACTTGCCCTACCGCTGCGCAGTTCCTCAGTAAGGGCGTTAATGATCGAGACAGAAGGGTCGTCTTCGTTGGCCACAAAAATCCGGGAGGTTCCACTGCTAAAAACCACGCCCTCGGCGTCCATTCCTACCGGGATGCGTTTCAGCTCACAGTAGCCTCCCCCGCCCACGTGGACAACGGACAGGCTGCCACGGCCATAAAACTCTTCCCCGAAGTTCGTGACGTAAGCCAGAACGCCTGCCGAGGCGGTGGTGACGAAAGTGGCCTTTTTGGCGTAGGTGCCAGGGCTGTTCGTTTTGGAAGTGACTGCGACCGTCACGGTATCCTTGTCGCAGGGCCTGGCATTGGAAGGAATCTGGACGGTGAGCTTGAAGCTCCTGTCTCCATCTTTATCTATCATCCCGGTGTTGATAGCGGACAAGGTGGTAGGCCAGACGTTTCCGCTCAGTTTCAGGTCGAAGCTTTCGTTGTCGCCGGTGTTGTTAAACACCGTCAGGTCATACCGCATCTGCTGGCCGGGGGCCCCGTACCCCTGGTATGAGGTAGGTTGCAGGGCCACGGTGTAGGGCGGGGTGATAGAGATAGCCAGACCGTTGTGGATGTAGTATGCGTTATTACAGCAATAGGTCAGGGCCGTGGTGGCCCCGATCTGTTCTATAGCCACGGTAGACCATCCGCCGTTTCCCGACCAGCCTTGCATGTCCTGGTATTGAAGTTTGATCTGGTTGCTGCCTTCGTACAGGATGACCTCGAAGGTTTCAAGGTCGGTAGTGCCCCAACGCTGTATTTCGTCATATTGCACGATGAAGCGGCGGTTTGGTTCCGTGCCTATGGTCTGGTAGTAGATATCGCCGTAGCCGGCGGCGCTGGAATCTAGATGGTCCCAAAGGGCGTAAATGGCGTCGTCGGGGTCGTTGGTATCGGGCGGGCACTCGTCGGTCCAGTCTTCCACGTCTCTGTCACGGAAGGTCAGGAAGCCATTAGAGGCGATGGAGATCCGCTCGACCACGTCGCCGTAGAAGACGAAGGGGAAACCGATCGGGATGTCAAAGTCGCCTCTGTTTTCGTGGGTGCTGGCCATAGGAGCCTTTGTGCCCAGGGGCAGTGTACCGGTGATGGCGATCTCATCCCAGTCGAAGGCAACGGTGGGAGCCGGCAATTTGGAGTCGGTCCAGGTGTAGCCAGCGCCGTCGGGCCCCCCTGTGTCTGCCGGGCCCACGCCGGTGCCGTCAGGGGCCTGAGCCCCGGTCAGGGTGACCACCAACAAAGACAAAACAGCGGTGGTCAACAGCATCAGTATCAAAGAGACGGTTCGCTTTTTCATTAGTATTTCTACTCTCCTTACCAGATGAATTAGGGCCAGGCCAGGTTAGATTGTAAGAGGACGAGGGCAACCCCCTACCTCTATTATACCTTACTTTCCTCTCTCCGGCAATCCCCATTGACGTTCGTCTCTCTCTGGTGTATACTAAGGAGCCTGGCCCTGCCCAAGGGGCCAGGCCCCTTAAAAGCGCGCCGATAGGAGGGTGGAATGAGAGCGTTGATCACCGGTGGGGCAGGCTTTCTGGGTTCACATCTGTGTGACCTGCTGCTGGCCGAAGGACACGAAGTTATCGCTATGGACAACCTGATCACGGGCTCTTTGCACAACATTGAGCATCTGTTCGGCCACGAGCGTTTCCTTTTCATTAAACACGATGTCACCAATTATATTCACGTCAAAGGCCCGTTAGATTACATCCTGCATTTTGCCTCCCCGGCCAGCCCGATCGACTATCTGGAATTGCCTATTCAGACTCTCAAGGTCGGGGCTCTGGGCACGCACAAAGCCCTGGGCCTGGCTCTGGCTAAGGGGGCTCGCTTTTTGCTGGCCTCCACCTCGGAGGTCTACGGCGATCCCCTGCTGCATCCTCAGAAAGAGAGTTACTGGGGCAACGTCAACCCTATCGGCCCTCGTGGGGTCTACGACGAGGCCAAACGCTTCGCCGAAGCCATAACTATGGCCTATCACCGTTGTCATGGAGTGGAAACGCGCATCGCCAGGATATTCAACACCTATGGCCCCCGGATGCGCCTCAACGACGGACGGGTGGTGCCCAATTTCATCGGACAGGCTCTGCGGGGCGATCCCCTGACGGTCTACGGGGACGGCTCCCAGACCCGGAGTTTCTGTTACGTTTCCGATTTGATCGCGGGTATCTATAAGCTTCTCCTCTCTGACGAGGTGGAGCCTGTGAACCTCGGCAACCCCCACGAGATGAGTATCCTGGAATTTGCACATACCATCAATGCCCTGACCCAAAACCAGGCCGGCATCGCGTACAAACCTCTGCCTGTCGATGACCCCAAGGTGCGTCGTCCCGACACCGAGAAGGCTAAAAAAGTGCTGGGTTGGGAGCCGGAGGTTGGCCTGGAAGAAGGGCTGATGAAGACCACAGAATGGTTCAAGAGTGAGGTCTGAAAAAGCGCGTGCAAAGCGAGTACGTTGACGTAGGGGCCTGGCAACCTGGAAGGGCCAGGCATCTGGTAGGCAAGGTGATCCTCTTTCTGTTCATCCTGGCGATGGGCCTGCTTGTTGCCCTTTTGCCCCTGACGTGGGCTACTGCTCTCGTCCTGGGGAGCATCGTCCTGGTCTTGACCCTGATCCGGCCCGAGTACGGCCTCTATCTGTTGATCTTCGCCGTGCCTTTTGGGGCCATCCGCGAGGTTCAGCTCGGTCGCTTCACGGTGGGAGCGACTGAGGCCCTGGCAGGGTTGATACTGGTCGCCTGGCTGGCCAGAATGGTCGTCGCCCGTGAGGTACGCTTTCCTCACCCGCCCCTGCTTCTCCCTTTGCTTGTGTTTCTGGGGGCCATTCTTCTGTCGTGGCTGATCACTTTCTCGCTCCCCTACAGCGTTAAGGAGACCCTGAAGTGGATCGAGGTGGTGGCCCTTTATCTCTTTGTGGCGGCCGCCATCGACCGGCGGCGGGCCAGGATAGTGGTGTTCTGTATGCTGGTGGCGGGCGGCCTTCAGGCTTTGGTGGGCTTCTACCAGTTCTTTGGTCAGGTAGGGCCGGAGCATTTTGTCCTTTTCAGGCGTTTCATGCGGGCCTACGGCACCTTTGCTCAGCCCAATCCTTTCGCCGGATATCTGGGGCTGGTGCTTCCTCTGGCCTATAGTTTGTTGCTTAGTTCCTTTGTCAGTGACGCGGCTGACGAGCGGGGCCTCAGCTTTGTGAGGCGTGGCTTTGGGGCTGTGTTCTATGGCCTGGCCCTGGCCTTGATGGGCGCGGCCGTGATCATGAGTTGGTCGCGGGGCGCCTGGTTGGGCCTGGCGGCGGCTTTCGTGGTGGTGAGTGTGGTACGCAGCCGAAGGGCGGCGGCCTTGTTTGCCCTGGCCGTGGTGGTGCTCATTTTTTTGCTCATCCTGGGCAGCCTGGAGCTCCTGCCTGAATTCATCACCCAACGTTTCGCCGTCGTTCAATCGTACCTGCGCGTTTTTGATGTCCGTGAGGTGGAGGTTACTACGGAGAACTGGGCGGTGGTGGAACGGATGGCCCATTGGCAGGCGGGCTGGTACATGTTCAGCGTCCATCCCTGGCTGGGGGTGGGCATCGGCAATTACGTGCCCATCTATCCTCTTTACGCCATGCCCGGCTGGGACGAGCCGCTGGGACATGCCCACAATTACTATCTTAACATCGCCGCCGAGGCCGGCCTGGTGGGCCTGAGCGCCTATTTTCTGCTGTGGGCCGCCTGTTTCTGGCAGGCCTGGCGGGCGGTGCGCGGCACGACCGGCTACCCACAGGCGGTAGCCACCGGCATCCTGGGGGTCATCACCCACCTGACCGTCCACAACTTCTTCGACAACCTGTACGTCCAGGGCATGTACATGCACCTCGCCATCCTGTTGGGGCTGCTTTACGTGATCGTGCGACCAGGGGCGGAAAGCCAGATAAATGCTGAAAGGTGATTCATGTCGATATCTAAACTGTTTGAGTTGGCGCAAACCCATCCCCTGTTGTCCAGGGCACTGACCCTGGCCCGCCGCCACCCCCGGTTATCCCGGCTGCTTGATTACCTCCTGACCAACTCTAAGGAAATCGAGCGGTTCATAAAGTTTGCCCTGGTCGGCACTTCGGGCACGGTGGTCGATTTCGGCCTGTTGAATCTGTGTATCCTGGTTTTTGGTTTCAGCCTGGTAGCGGCCAATACCTGCTCTTTCAGCGCCGCGGTGCTCAACAATTTCATCTGGAACAGATTGTGGACCTTCCCCGAATCCAGGGAGCGTCCTTTCCTTCCCCAGTTGATCCAGTTCGCGCTGGTCAACGTTGCTGGCTGGGCCATAAACACGGGCATCCTATGGACGCTCAGCACCTACGTGCTCACCATGCCGGTGTGGGGCTATAATCTGTCCAAAGCTGTCGCCATCGTGGTGGTCTTATTCTGGAATTTTGGGATCAACCGTATTTGGACCTATAAAGGGATTTAACTGCTGAATAGGTGCCCGGCACTGTGATGAAGCCCGCCTGGGAGCTCTCCAGGCCATAGGCTGGAACGAGGGATGCCCATGAGAAAAAAATCCTTCGACGTGATTCTGCTGTTCGTCCTGGTGCTCGCCAGGGTGCGCATCGATACCCTGGTCGATGCTTTGGTGGCCCGCCGACCAGTGGAAACCATCCAGCGCATCTTTGGCTGGCTGCTACCGGCCCGGAGCCTGGGGCGGCTCGAAGATTGGATGACCGACCCGCTCAGTTTGCTGCTTGCCACCCTCACTTTCGGTCTGCTGATCGTCTATCTGGGGGTTGACCTGATAGGTGCCAGGCACCTGGCTGGGGAGAAAGAATACCGCCTCAAGCGGGCCCTCGTCTGGCTGATCGTGCTGAGCACCGTGATGGCCCAGACCTGTTTCCTGATTTTAATGCGCCATCAAACCGGTCCGGCCAGTTTCACCCACGATGGCGGCGTCATCCAGACGGAGGAGACCATCAAATACATTCTGGCGGGCAAAAACCCCTACGTCGAGGACTACCTGGACACCCCCATGGCTGAGTGGGGCCTGGACCATAGGACGGCTCTTTACCACTACCCTTACCTGCCCTGGACATTTATTTTTTCCACCCCCTTCCACCTTTTCAGCCATCTCTTGTTGGGCTGGTACGACCAGCGTTTCGTCTATCTCCTGCTCTTCATCATCACGCTGGCGCTGGCTGCCAGGCTGACGGACGACCGCCGGGCCGCCCTGGGCCTGACCATGACCCTGGGCCTCAATCCCATCATGGGCAACGACATTATTTACGGCCAGAACGACTCTTTTGTCCTGTGCTGGGTGGTGCTGGCCCTCTATTTTCTGCGCCACGAAAAACCCGCCCTCTCTGCGGTAGCCTTTGGCCTGGCCTGCGCCAGCAAACCTACAGCCTGGCTCCTGGCTCCTTTCTATCTCCTCTATCTGCTGGGCAACCTGCCGGGCCAGGAAGAATCTCCTTTAGAAAAGTGCCGTGCACTTTCAAAGGGCGCGGCACTTAGGGTGAAGGTGAGAACCCTGTTACCTCAAATTCTGCCCGGGCTGGTGGTCTTTATCCTCCTGGTGTTGCCTTTTGCCCTCTGGAACCTGGACGCTATGGTGGACGACCTCTGGCGCTGGTCGAGTGGCACGGCTGACGTTCCTTATCAAATTCGGGGGTGGGGCTTCGCCAACCTGATCCTGGCCCTGGGGCTGGTGGAGTCGCGGCTGGGCTATTTCCCTTTCTGGTTGTTTGAGCTTCTTTTGGGCCTGCCTCTTCTCCTCTTCCTCCTCTGGCGCCAGATCCGAGATAACACCCTCCAGGCCATGCTGTATGGCTACGGTTTCTTTCTTCTGGTCTTTTTCTATTTCTCCCGTTTTCTCAACGAGAACTACCTGGGCTACATCCTGGCCTGTCTGGCCCTGGCCTACTTCATAGGATGCCCGGAGGGATGCCCGGAGACAGAAGAAACCGCTCACGTACCCTAGTATCCATAAAGTATCTATATCGCGCAAGAAGCGATTGGAAGCACCAGAAAACCGAACCCAAGACGGTAGGCATTACGGGAAATTACTGGAGCGAACTGTTGGAGGAGAAAATATGTCCCTACACAAGAAGACCCTGCTCATCATTGGCTTGACCATCGTGGCCCTGATCGTGATTCCATGTATCACCCCGCCAATCACTTTGCAGGGCGGGGCCTCTGAACTGGAGGAACAGGATGCCCGCCCGAACGCTGAAAGAGTCTCGAGCGCCTTGTCCGATGGTCTCTCCATCTCTATTTTCGTTTTGTTGCTGCTGACGGTATTTGGGATGGTGCTCCTGTTGCTTTTAGAGCTGCGGATCCTGTCTCAGTTGGCTCACCTCAGCAAAAGTGTCGGCAGCATTGGCGCAGGCGACGACCTTGCGGCCCAGGTAGAGAGGGCGGTAAAGGATGAACTTTCGAGCCTGGCAGGCGCGCCCAACAGGATGCAGGAAGCGCGGCCCAGGGCGCACGACGAGCTGGAGCTACGGGTTCAGGAACGCACCATAGAGCTGACAAAAGCCAACGAAGCGCTGCGGGCTGAACTCGCCGAGCGCAAACGGGCGGAGGAAGAGAAAGAAAAGATACAAGCCCAACTCCTCCAATCGCAGAAGATGGAAGCTATTGAAATATTGGCCGGAGGTCTGGCCCATCACTTCAACAACCTGATGACGGTGGTCATTGGTTACAGCGAGCTCCTGCTGCATAACCTCGACGACCACGACCCGAGGCGGAGGGACCTGGAAGCGATCAGGCAGTCCGGGGAACAGGCTGCTTTGCTGACCCGCCAGCTCCTGGCTTTCAACTGCAAGCAGACCCTTCGACCGCAGGTGTTGGACCTCAACGCTACGGTCGCCGAGGCGGAAAAGATACTGCGGTCCCTTATCAGTGAGGAGGTTGAGCTGGTCATCGTTCCCGAACCAGAGCTGGCCTGGGTGAAAGCTGACCTGGTTCAGATCGAGCAGGTCATCGTGAACCTGGCCACCAACGCCCGCGATGCCATGCCCCAGGGCGGCCAGCTCACCATCAAAATCGAAAACGTGACCCTGGACGAAGAGCACTGCCGGGTCATCCCCGAAGCACGGCCCGGCCAGTTTGTCTGTCTCTCGGTCACGGACACGGGAGTGGGCATGGATGAAGAGGTCCTCAAGCACCTCTTTGAACCTTTTTTCAGCACCAAGGAGGTGGGACAGGGTACCGGCCTTGGTCTGGCCGTGGTTCATGGCATTGTGCAACAACACGAAGGATGGATAGATGTTCGCAGTGAACCCGGGCGAGGCTCGACGTTCAAGGTCTATCTGCCCGCTTTGTCTGAGAAGCCAGCAAAGGAGGCCCCCCTCAAAACAGCGAACGCCAGGTCACTTTGAGCAGCGTCGGGAGATGCAGGAGCATGTTGGTGTAGCTGGCATTAGCCATAGGACAATAGCACTGGCCGGCGGCAATGCTCCGTCGCAGGGCTTGCGCTTTCTCCCCGAACCAGATGGGCCGTAGATCGTAGTTGGTCTGACGCAGATGGCCGATGGGTTCGGCCTGGATGCAGCACGCCCACACCTGGCCGTCAGGGGCGATGTGCCCCGAAGCCCAACCGGCGTAGCAGGGGATGACCTGACGGCGCTGGCGCAGGATACGTTTGACCAGATCGTAGTAGCGCACCCGAAAAGCCTGGGTGAGGCGGGCCAGGCCCTTGAACCTGCGCTCTTTGAGGCGCTCCCGGATACGCTCCACCAGGAAATCGGCCACAGGCCCGTATTCCTGGAGCGAAGGGGTGATATCGAGGCCCATAGTGTCCAACTCCACCCGTTCCTCGGCGATCTCGGTGATGTAGGAATCTGGTGCCAGGGCGGTCAACCCCCGGTAAATGGCAGGCATGTCGGCCACGTTGAAGCGGGAAACGACGGTGTGGATGCTGACCGTCAGATTGGGGTAATCGAGGGCGCTGAGGGCCCGATAGGTCCTCAGCGCTCTTTCATAATTGCCGGGCACACCCCGCAGGTGGTCGTGTTGGGCTCCCAGGCCGTCCAGGGAGAGGTTGAGGCCCACCTGGGCCCGGGGCGCAGCCCGCAGGATACGTTCCACCGCTTCGGGGATGACGTTGTACAACAGGCCATTGGTGGGGATGGTGATCACGCCGGGCCGACAGCGCTCGTAGGCCAGACTCACCAGGTCCACCAGGTCACGGCGCAGGAAAGGCTCGCCGCCGGTGAAGGTCAGGTAGAAGGGCGTCCGCCCCAGGTGGGCGAAAATCTGGCCCCATTCATCCAGGGTTAGCTCCTGGGCCTCTTTCTTCCAGACGTTGCAGGTGCGGCAACGGGAGTTGCAGCGGTAGCAAACGCTCAGCACCAGGCTGAAAGGCAGCAGCCGGGGGCGGCCCAGATAGCGAAAGGCCACGTAGAGAGGGAGCCTGGGCATCAATTCAAGCATTCAAATACCCAGTTTCTTCTGCACGTGGGGAATCAGCCCCCCATCTTCCAGGATTTCCATCACCGAGGGGGGCAGGGGTGGAAAAGTGTACTCCCCCCTGGGAGTGACGACGACGCCCGCCGCAAAATCGATGGTGATCTCCTCTCCGCTTTCCACGCCCTCCACCGCGTCACAGGCGGCGATGGGCAGCCCGGCGTTGATGGCGTTCCTGAAGTAGATGCGGGCGAAAGAGCGGGCCACGATGGCCCCTACTCCCGCTTCCTTCAGGCAGGTGACGGCCTGCTCGCGGGAGCTTCCACAGCCGAAATTGCGCCCGGCCACGATCACGTCGCCCGGCTGCACGTTCTTGACGAAATCGGGATCGAGATCTTCCAGGGCGTGCCGGGCCATCTCTTGGGGGTCAGAGATGGTGTAAGTGTACTTGCCGGGAAAGATCACGTCGGTGTTGACGTCGTCGCCGTATTTCCAGACGCGGCCAGTGTGAACGTTTTTTGACATACTAAGTCTCCTTAAAAAGATTCGGCGTTCGTAGTGATGGCTTTAGTCATTTTTAGCATTACTACAAACGTTCCTCAAGCATCTTTTTACAGAAAATCCCTGGGATCCACGATCTCTCCCGCCAGGGCCGAAGCAGCCACCGTGGCCGGGCTAGCCAGGTAGATGTCGGCCTCCTTGCAGCCCATGCGTCCCTTGAAGTTGCGGTTGGCGGTGGAGATGGTCACCTCGCCGGGGGCCATCACTCCTTCGTGAGCGCCCAGGCACGGCCCACAGCCGGCGTTGAGGATGATCGCCCCGGCCTGCACCAGGTCGGCGATCAGGCCCCTCTCCAGGGCGGCCAGCAGCACCTCACGGGAGGCGGGCAAGACCAGCAAACGAACCTTGACCTTTTTGCCCCGCACAATGCGGGCGGCCACCTCCAAATCCTCCAGGCGGCCGTTGGTGCAGGTGCCGACCAAAGCCTGGTCGATCTTCGTACCGGCCACCTCCCGGACGGCCACCACGTTATCCACCCGGTGCGGCCTGGCTACCTGGGGGATAAGCCCGCTGGCGTTATACTGGATGACCCGCTCGTATTGGGCGTCCGGGTCGGGGTGTATTTCCTCCCCGAAGGTGCCTGGCACTTCAGAAGTGCCAGGCACCTGATCTTTTAGCCAGGCGCGGGTGGTCTCGTCCGGCTCGATCACGCCGTTTTTGGCCCCCATCTCGGCGGCCATGTTGCAGAGCACCATCCGCCCGGCCACGCTCATATTTCTGATCGTCTCCCCGGCGAACTCCACAGAACGATAGTCGGCCCCATCGGCCCCCAGGTGGTGGATGACGTGCAACACCAGGTCCTTGGCCGAAACACCGGGGGCCAGTTCTCCCTCGATCTCCAGGCGATAGCTGGAGGGCACCCGCAGCCACAGCTCGCCGGTAGCCATGATCGCCGCCGCTTCGGTGCGCCCAATGCCCGCCGCAAAGGCCCCAAACGCGCCGTGAGTGGTGGTATGAGAATCGCTGCCCAGGATCAGGCGGCCAGGGACGGCGTGTCCCTTCTCCGGCAGTACCTGGTGACAGATGCCTTCCCCCACGTCGTAAAAGTTTTCGAGGCCCTGCTCCTGCACGAACTGGCGGGTCTCCTGGTGGTTACGGGCGTCGGCTTCGCTGGCGGCGGGGACCACGTGATCCAGGACGACGACGCTCATGGCCGGATCGACCACCTTCTCCACCCCAATCTTGCGGAAATGCCTGGCGATGGCCGCCGTGTTGTCGTGGGTCAACAGCACGTCCGGCCGGACGTTTACGATCTGGCCGGGCACCACGCTATCCAGGCCCGCTTTTTGAGCCAGCACCTTCTCGGCAAAAGTCATTCCCATCGGTGTTCTCCTCTAATTTAATTGCATCAGGTGCCTGGCACTTCCAAAAGTGCCAGGCACCTGATCACCCTTTCTCACCACTTCTGGAAGTGGATTTTACTTTCGTCGTACTTGGTGCCCGGGGCCCTCTCCTCGGCCGGATGACCGATGGCAAGCACGTTCAATATCGCGAACTCAGCCGGGACGCCCAGTACCCGCCGGATGGCCTCCTCGCGTTCGAGTTTAGGGTAGCACCCCACCCACACTGAGCCTAACCCCAGGGCAGTGGCGGCCAGCAGGATATTTTCCGTGGCCGCAGAGCAATCTTGCTGCCAGAAATCGTTGGCCGCATCGCCACACACGGCGATAGCCAGGGTCGCCTGGGCCAGCATCCTGGCGTAAGGATGTACCTGGGCCATCTTATTCAACGTCTCCCTGTCAGTCACCACCACAAAGTGCCAGGGCTGGCGGTTGTTGGCCGACGGCGCAGCCATGCCCGCTTCCAACAGCAGTTTGACGTGCTCATCGCTCACAGGCTCGACGGTGTACCTGCGGATGCTGCGTCGAGCAAAAATGGTGTCGAACAACTCTCTGGTCATGATTCGTTTCTCCTCTCGTATAGTTTTATTCCTGGCCGTTCAACGATCCAGCGATCTGCCATAGGCGAAAAGGTCGCCCGCCTGGTAAATATCCATCTGCACCCTGGAGAACGGCCTGGCGTAGAATTCCTCCTCCCCGTTCAGCACCACCCGCCCGCTCTCAAAGTCCACCTCCAGTTCGTCGCCGTCCCTGAAAACCTGCTCCATCCCGGACAGCCCATCCAGCGCCAGGATGGGAAACCCGCTGTTGATGGCGTTGCGCTTGTAGATAGCGCCGTAGCTCTCGGCGATCAAAGCTCCTACCCCCAGGGCGCGGAAGCAATCCACCGCCTGCTGGCGGGAGGAGCCGGCCCCAAAGTTCGCCCCGGCCAGGACAATATCGCCCGGTTGGCATTTGGGGGGGAAGTCCTCCCAGCCCTTGAGGTTGCCCAGGGCGTACTGGCCCATTTCCTGGAGGTCGGTGACGTGCAGGTGGCTGTTGTGGAAGATCATGTCCGTGTCGATGTCGTTCACGATCTTGCCCTGCTCGTCAGTCAGAACCCAGATTCTACCTTTGATCTTGGTGGCTTTCATTTGATCATACCTCAACGAAAAATTCTGGATAAAGTTCCTTCAGCGTCGCTCGTAGCGTCCACCAGGTGAGCTTTGAATCGAACGATGGTTACTGCACCGTGGTCGCTGTGGAGCGTCAACTTTCCTTACAGAAATTCTCTGGGGTCCACGATCTCTCCAGCCAGGGCCGAAGCGGCCACCGTAGCCGGGCTAGCCAGGTAAGTATCACCTGCCCCTTGCTTGCCCACGAAGTTCCTGTTGCTGGTGCTGACCTGTACCTGGCCCTGGCCGGTCATCCCAATCTGGCCCGAAGCGCAGCCCCCACAGCCAGGATTGCCGATGATGAAACCAGCCTCGAACAGAGCGTTGATAAGGCCCTGGTCGAGCATACGGCCATACACCTGGCGGGTGGCAGGCACCACCGAAGCCATGACCCAGGGCTGAATCCTTTGGCCCTTCACCACCTCGGCCACCGCCAGGAAATCCTCGAAGCGGCCGTTGGTGCACGAGCCAAAGAAGGCCGAGTCCACCCGCCTCCCGGCCAGCTCGCGCACGGGTTTCACGTTAGCGGGGTTAGGGGGGCAGGCAATGAGAGGCTCCAGATCGGCGATATCCACCTCGATTACCTGGCAGTACTCCGCCTCCGGGTCGGCATAGACCCCTTGCAGGTCCTCCCGGCCTGAGCGGGCGCGGCAGAAGGCCAACACCTCCTCGGAAGGAGGAATGAAGCCCACAATGCCCCCCATCTCGGTAATCATGCTGGCCAGGGTAATCCGCCCGGCCAGGTGCAGCTTTTCCACCGCCGGGCCGTAAAACTCCACGGCCCGGCCCAACGCGCCGCTGGAGCCCAACTTTTGCAGCACGGCCAGGGTCAGGTCTTTGGCCGTGCAGGGATATTCCAGCTCGCCCCTGACAATCACTTTCATGGTAGGGGGCACCTCAAACCAGGTTTTGCCCGTCTTGAAGGCAAAAGCGATGTCCTGGTCGCCCATGCCCTGGCCGAAAGCGCCGATAGCTCCCAGAATGTTCAGGTGGCTATCCGTGCCCACAAAAGTGCAGCCCGGCAAGGCCAGCCCTTGTTCGAGGGCTACGTGGGAGCCAATGCCCATGTTCACGTCGAACACCCTGACGTCCTGCTCCCTGGCCCACAGCCGACAGATGTGTTGGTTGGTGGCGTAGGGGATATTGTTGGCCGGAACGACGCAATCGAAGGTGAAAAAGGTCTTGTCTTTATCGGCCACCTGGGCCTGGCCGTAGTGTTCCTGGAAATTCTTCACCACGTTGGCGCCCCCGAAATCGCGGGCGGTGCGGACATCCAAATCCATCCAGACGATGTGGCCTGGCCTTACCTCTTCCTGGCTGTGAGCCTGGATGATCTTTTCGATAATGGTCTTTCCAGACATGAGATCATCGCCGTCCTTTCCCCTGTTATCATCTCTCATGGTAGTAACGACTTCAGTCGTTACTACTTGTTATCGCCTGCTCATTTTGGCCGCCAGCTCTTTTCTGGCTTGTGCTCGTTTCAGGCTCTCGAAGTTGGTGAAATCGGCGTGGTTGACGATGGTCGCTTCGGTGGAACGATGGACTTTATCGCCCTCCCCGGCGTGGGCGGCGATCATGTGCTGCACTGCGGGCGGCAGGTCGAAGCGGGCCGCCAGGGCCATGCCGCTGAAAGGATGGCGTATCAGTTTGCCATAAGCGGTCTGCACGGTCAGGCCCTCCGCGCCCGGCTCGTACTCCACCAGCTTGCCGATATCGTGCAGAAGTCCTCCAGCCACCAGGTAATCCATGTTGATGGGGAGCAAGTCGCCGTAAACCTCCTGCATGGCTTTGGCCGCGCCAATGCTGGTCAGGGTCACGGCCCGCACGTGCTCGACGTAGCTGGCCGGACAGGGATCGATGAGCAGGGTAAAAGGCAATTCCAGGAGATCGGCCACTTGCCAGCCACCTTGCTCCAGGGCGCTCTCGTAGGTTTTGAGGCACTTTTCCCGCAACCCGTCGTCCTCAATCAGATTAAATTCGGGTATCAGTTTCAAAAGTTCATCTCTCATGTACATCTACCCCTCTCTATCCTTTCCTCCTCCATAATTCGATCCCTTCTGCCTTGATGCGAGCAGTCAATGGAGACCACTCGTCATACTCATCCTCACTGATTATCGTGGGGGAGATGTCAGCGCCATGTTCCATAAGAATATCGAAGGTCGCCCCCACCATTTCTCTCCAGGCAGGATCGGTGAGGCCCAGAGGATAAAATCGCTCCTTCGCAGTTCTTTTCTTCCCTCGTAGAATGATCAGGATGTCAATGTCAGAGTCGGCGATTTCGTCTCCTCTGGCTTTTGAGCCGAAGAGGATCAGGCGCTCAATCCGTTCGGGAAATCTCCGCAGGAGGAATTGTTTATATTCATCTAAGGCCCTTTCCTCGTTTACAGTTAAAGTCATTTTAGTTCTCTTTCCTCCACCCCATCGTATTCGTGGGCTGCGGGCGAGATACGGCGCATGGGCTTCATCCTGGTCTGCTCCTCGTAGACGTGGGCACACAGACCGACCACGCGGCTGAGGGCAAAAAAAGCGTTGCCCAGTGCCGGGGGAAAGCCCATCTCGCACAGCACGGTGGCGATCGCTCCATCCACGTTCAGGGGCAAATCTCTGCCCAGAGCCTCCTTCATGGCCGTCCGCAGGGCGTGGGCCATCTCCACGTACTCGCCGGCTACTCCTACCTCTTCGGCCAGGGCCAAAAGCCGTCTGGTGCGGGGGTCGTCTGTGTGGACGCGATGGCCGTAGCCGGGGATGCGTTTTTTGGCGGCCCGATACTCAGCCAGCAGTTCGGCGGCGGCGGTAGCGGCGTCCTGGCCCTTTTCTCGGCGGCGCTCTACCGCTTCCAGCAGCACGCGCATACAGCCCTCGATGGCCCCGCCGTGATACCTGTTGATGGACAGGACCCCGGCGGCCACCGCCGAGGTCAAAGGCGCGCCGCCAGAGGCCACCGTGCGGGCCGCCAGGGCCGAGGGCGGGGTGGCCCCATGATCCACGCTGGAGACCAGAATGGCGTCCATCAGTCTGCCGTGGGCCTCCGAGGGTAAATCTCCGCGCAGCACCAGGTAAACCACCTGGGCGAAAGGTACGCGCCCCATCAACTCGTCGATACGATAGCCACGCACGGCCACTTTATTGGGCTCGATTTTGGTGATGGCGGTAGGCCATTTCTCTTCAGTTGTCATCGTTGAATTTCCTCCTCGCATGGGAGTTACAGGTGCCTGGCACTAACAACGAACGTTCGCTGTTGCCAGGCACCTGACTTTGACAGAATTCGCCCTTGACGAAAACGGCGCCGCCACCTCATTGAGGGTGATTCTTCATGATAATCGGCAGTTGCATTTTACTGGGCCGCATAATCACCTCGGCGGCATCGCTGACTGTGGTGCCCTCTGGTTTGGGGCCATGCAGGTTGGTGCCAGTGATGAACACCGTGTTGGTGACAACCAACGTCTCAATGTTTATCTCTGGATTCACCTGGGCGGTGATGGTGATGGTCCCACCTTTATTGTAGCCCAGGTCGCTCACATTCCAACTGTAGTAGGTACTGGGCACGTGATTGATGGACACGCCCGGCGAAGCGGCACTGGCAAAAGACGACGTTCCGAGCATCAACGTAGTGGCGGGCAGCGGATCGTTGATGGTCACGTTGGTAACCGTATAGGGCGATACGTTGCTGAAACCAATGGTGTAGGTGATCCATCCGCCGGGCACGACGTGGTCCATTACGGCCGTCTTGGTGATGTCCAGCGCGGGCCTGGGAGAAACCGCCATAGCCCATTCCACCACGGTGTAGAGAGCACCACCGCCCCACGTTGCCCCACCCCCGTTCAGCCCCACAAAGCTGGGGACCGTGCCGGTGACCGGGTAGTCCGCCAGGCTCCACTGCCCATTAGAGACAGGGCTGGAACCGATATGATAGATATCGTGGCTGATGTCGGTAGGCCCCTTGTTTATGGGATCGGGGAAGCCAGCCTTCCAGTATTCGGGCTCGAAGACGCGGCCTGAACCTTGCCCCCCCACGGCGTTGTCCATGGCCGGGTCGCTGAGGCCGATCAGGTTCCTGTCCGCGCCTCCTGTGCCCACGTGCACCCCGGCGGCGTTCACGTAGTGACCGCCCTTGCGCTCGTACCCGGTGCCCGTGTTCTCCCAGAAGCCCAGGAGCAGGATCACGTCCTCGCACATGGTCACCTCGTGGGCCACCCACTCGAAGGAAGGAGCATCCATCGTCTTGGTGTAGAAGTCGGTCAGCAGGTTGCGCCCGGCCAGGTAGTTGCTGATGCCGGCCACCATACCATCGGCAGTGGTACCACTGCTGGTGGTGTTTGCGTAACTGGCCAGGTCCTGCACCAGGGGCGTGATGTTCTTTTTATCGTGGTCGTCCCAGGCGGCGTTGTAGGATTTGACCAGGTCGTAGTGGTCGCTTATGGTGGGCGGCGGTTGGGGCCATCCTCCCGTGATCAGGGTTTCGTACTTGGAATCGAACCACCAGAAGGAGTTGGCGATGACCACCGGACCGTCGAAGCCGTACCCCAACCCGCCACTGCTGAAGTCGGGCAGGCAGCTATGGCCGTCGTCCTCGTACCACCACCACTCCCACATGTTCCAGGGAGCCGGCACCCAGACCCATTCGCCGCCGGGCTTCCAATGGAAGGGCGACATGGCGATGGCGTATTCCACCTCGGTGAAGATGGGAAACGCGGGGTTATACGCGGCCCAATTGTACGGGAAACCGGGCCGGTTTTGATCCTCGAAGTTCTGCGTGACATCGCCGGGACTGTAGGGAGGATAACCCGCGATCTCCCACAGGCCATGGGGGCTGAGCGGGGGGGTGAGCTTCACGTTGTAGACGTCGTGGGACAGGTTGCCCGCATCGTTGTGCACGGCAGGCCCGTGGCCCGGGATGGGGAGGTGCGGTATAAGGGTGCCGTTCAGGGTGCGGCCTGGGGCCCCGACCTCGGCGGTGTCGGTGTAGGGGTCGCTGAAGGCGATTTGGGGCGGAACAGCACCCGCATCCACCCCGGCCACGGTCACGTAATGGCCGCCGAGGCGCCTCCAGTCGTAGGCTGGGGTCGGGTCGTAATCCTGCCAGAACCCCAGGAGCAAAATCACGTCTTCGCTGCGCAGCACTTCATCTGCCACCCAACCGAAGGGAGGCTTTTCCTTCAGAGTGACGTAATAGTCGTCGTAGTAACTGGCCGGTCGGGGCATGAGCATCCATGATGCGGGAGGCTTACCGTACAGATACCACTGCAAGCCGTAGAACATGTCGAGGATATTGGTGCCCAGCCAGGGGCCGGTGAACGGCGGTCGTAAATCGTCGGTGTCGAAGTACATAGCCAGCTCCTGCACCAGGGGGGGCACATTTTGGGGGTCGTGGTCATCCCAACCCCCCGGCATAAGTGGGTTGTATGACAGGACCAGAAAGTAGTGGTCGTTTACTGCGTGTGGGGCTACGGGTTTAGGCTCGTACCTGGAGTCGAACCACCACAGGGAGTTGGCTACCGCCACCGGGCCACAGTAGCTCCAGGGCGGGGGAAAGCCAAGAGGGCCCCACCCAGGTTGCTTCTGGTCGAAGTCGGGCAGACCGTTGGGGGCGTAGTCTATCCATCCGCCGGGCTTCCAGTATATCGGCGGGTCAGCCGAAACCGACATCAAGCCCGCGAAAAGGACTATCGCCACGGCCAGCACGAACGCCCCTAAAAACATTCTCTTCTTCATTCTTTAAAACCTCCTCCTTATAGCACGGCTGTCAGGGGGGTGCCGTGCATAAAGACCTGAAGCCTATAGATAAAACTGTCAGAGATTCGTCTGGCAGCATCACCTCCTTGTCCCTATCCACCATCCCCGTTGATACAGTGACGGTCTGAGAATTGACTCTCTCAGACCTGGCGCAGCACTTCCTTCGTCGCTTTGGGGATTTCGTCAAAGGAATCGACTACGGTGGCTCCCGCTTCGCGCAGGCGTTCGACCTTGCCCTGGTGGGTGCCCCGTTCGCCCTCGATGATGGCCCCGGCGTGGGAGAAGCGGGTGCCAGACCTGGCGGCCTTGCCCCCGATGTAGGCCACCAGGGGTTTGGTGAACTCGCCGGCCTCGATCAGATCGGCCACCTGTTCTTCCTGTGAGCCGCCGATCTCGCCGAACATGACCACCGCTTTGGTATCCGGGTCGGCCTCGAACAGTTTGACCACCTCTGGATGAGGCAGACCGACCACCACGTCGCCGCCTACGTGCACCAGGGTGGTCGCCCCGATGCCTTCCTGGGCCAGGTAGTAGGCCATAGACGAGGTGATACCCCCGCTGCGCGAGGTGACCCCCACCGGCCCCTGAAAAAACCACGACCGGGCCGAAGCTGCCTTTCCGCCCATCATGCCCAGCACCGCTTTGTCGGGACTGAGCACCCCCAGGGTATTGGGCCCCACGAACCTGGCGTTCGCTTCTTTGGCCGCCTGAGCGATGGTCAGCACGTCGTAGATGGGCACCCGGTCGGGGATGATGACCAGCAACTTGACCCCGGCCTCGATGGCCTCCAGAGCCGCGCCCTTGACCAGCGGAGCCGGAATGAACAGCACGCTGATATCCAACGGGCCCACCTCCTCCCAGGCTTCCTCTACCGTGTCGAAGACGGGCACGCCCTCAACTTCCTGCCCGCCCCGGCCGGGCGTGCATCCGGCCACCACGTTGGTGCCGTACTCTTTCATCAAGGCGGTACGGGTCTGGCCTTCCCGCCCGGTGATGCCCTGTACCAATACCCGTTTGGTTTCATCTATTAAGATGGACATAATTTCCTACCCTTCTCACTGTAACCGATCAGCCTTTCGCAGGCCGCAAACACCTCTTTTGCTTCGGCCAAAGCCTGCTGCGCTTCGGCCTGGTCATAGAGAGCATGGGCCGGGATACCTCGCTCTTCATCGCCGTACATGCTGGGCTCTCGCTCGTTCCGCAGCCATTGGGAGGTGTGGGCATAGCGGTCGATTTCCTGGGCGAACCAATCAGGGAAGCGACGGCGGTTATCTTTCAGGATTTGTCCCACGTCGTGCCACTTGGGAATATCAATGCCCAGGAAGTACAGGGCCGCTTTCAGAGCCAATTCGACACATTCCTGAGAGAGACGCACGGTGAAGGCATAAGCGCCATCTTGCAACGCTCTTGCCATTACCAGATGCCTCTCCCTGGCTTGTTGCAAAAGTCCTCTGGCCCTCTCGTGGTTGGTCACAACTCGAACTCCTCGCCGAACTCCAGGTCCGGCTTAAGGTCCCAATACCACTTGTCGCCGACGTACACTTTTTTTGAGCCCAGTTCACGCATCCTGGCCCGCAGGCGGTCCAGCACCCCTTTGAAAAAATCGTCCCTGTCGTAGAGCAGCACGGCATCGTCGGTCATGTCGATGTAATAAGGCACGGTGTGCCGGGCCTCCTCACGCGTTTTGAGGATGGTGCTGAACCCGTGGTACTGCCCCTCGGCCAGGCGTTGGGGCACCTCCCGCTCCACCTCCTCTTTCAGCCCCATCACCAGTGTAAAACGGTCGTAAGTGCTGCGGGGTAGTTCCTCGAAGACCAGCAACAGGTCTATGTCCGAGTCTGGTCGATAGTGGCCCCTGGCTACCGAACCGTAGAGCACGATGGAAACCAGGTTATCGCCGAATCTCTGTTTTGCCCTTTGGACGAATTTTTCGATGAGGACTTGTGCAGTGTTCATCGAATTATAGCCGCTTGCTGCTTCGATACTCTTCCAGTCCGGCGAGGGGCAGATGCACGTATCCCCCGCCTGCCCCTTCAAAATGGCACTCCACTTCGCAGGCCAGGCACTCCACGCAGCGCCCCTTTTGGGCCTCTTCTGGAGTGGTTTTCAACACCGGCCGCCCGTCCTCCAGCTTGAGAATCTGGCGCACACAAGCCTCGACGCAGACCTTGCTCTGGCAGGTCGCGCATACGGCGTGGTCGTAGGTGACCGTGCCGGTCATGGTCTGGAAGGTGTAGGGTTCTTTGGGTTCGGGGCGGGGTGGAGGCGGAGGCAGGTCCTTGATCCTACCTTCCGCCAGCAAGACCTGCAAACGCTCAGCGCAGAAATCGGCCGCGTCGTCTTTGCCGTAGGCTTCCAGCGGGCCGGGAATCTGCGGCGCGGCGCGGTTTAAAATCTCGATGGCCTTTTCCTCCATGTTGCCGCCCAGCCGGATGACGGCCGGGACCGACAATCGCTCCTCCAGGAAGGCTTTGACCAGGCCACGGGCGGAATGAAATTGCTCCTGGCTGGCCACTCCCGAACCGGAGGCGAAATAGCCATCGACCGGCAGGGAGAGAATGATCCTGGCCGCCCGGTAAACTTTGGAGGCCGGGGGGTTGCCACTGGTGTCCACGTAGGTAGCCAGCTTGTAGCCCCGGCGCAGCAGGGCGTCCATAGACATCATCGAGCCGCCACCACCCGCCCCGTGGAACCCGATATAGCCCTGTCCCTTCTCCAAATCCTCGGCCATCTGGATGAAATAGAAGGTGCCCCGGTAGTCATGGGCCTCGACCTGGTAGGCGATCTTCTCCAGTTCGGTGGGCGGGCGGTCAAACTCGCGGGCGATTTCGATGCCCAGGTCAGGGTGGCGGAACACGGCGTAGTCGTCGATGGTAAGGCGACAATCGGCGGCGTAGAGTTTGTCGTCTGTGGTCAGCACCAGGGGGTTGATCTCGGCGGCGCGGGCCTCGCAGGTGCGGGCCACCCGGTACAGATTGGCGACGATGGCCGCCAGGTCCCGCTGAAGCCGACCGTAGAGGCCCGTTTTGCGCAACAGGTTGCGGGCCTGATAGTCTTGCAAGCCGGTCTCGATGTCCACCACCCGCCGCGCCACCTTATCTGGATGCTGACGGGCGATGTCTTCGATGCCCGTCCCGCCCACGCTGCTGAAGAGCACCACCGGGGCCTGGGCCTGGTCATCGATGATTATTCCGGCGTAGAACTCGCGCTCGATATCCAACCGCTCCTCAACCAACACCCGGTCTACAACGAAACCGCCAATAGCCATGCCCAGCATGTCGCCAGCCGCAGCCTCAGCTTCAGCGGGGTTTCCCACCCGTTTGATCGCTCCCAACCCGGCCCGGCCGGTGACCCAGGCCTGGGCCTTGACCATCACTTCCCCGCCGATAGCGGCGGCTATACGCCCCGCCTCCTCCGGGGTGGCGGCCACCTCACCCCGTGGGACGGGGATTCTGTGCTCCTTGAGCAACGCTTTGCCCTGATATTCGTGCAGACGCGCCATGTATTTTTCTCTCCAATCTCCCCTCTCTATAGCATGACTAAGGCGCCAGGCCGACAACGGGTAACGCACAGCCCACAGCCATAACACAGGCTTTCGTCCAGAAGGGCCTTTTCATCCACCACCCTGATGGCTTCGTAGACACAACCGATCTCACACAGACCGCAGCCCGTGCACTTCTCCACGTCCAGAATGGGCGGCACGTGCGCGGTGCGGAAACCACGTTCTGCCAGGCGCTTATGGGCCAGGCCCTTGACCTCTTCGATGGAGCGGTAGCCGTGACCGTCCAGCCATTGGTCGATCTCGGCGGCGATCTTGCCAAAGATATCGGGGCCGCGCAGGATGGCCGCCGTGCAAACCTGAACGGCCGAAGCCCCGGCCATGAACATCTCGATGGCATCCTCCCCCCTGGAAACGCCGCCCACCCCGAAGATGGGCAGGTCCACCGTGCGGGCCACGTCGAAGATGCAGCGCACCGCCAGCGGTTTGAGCATCGGGCCGGACATCCAGCCGTAGCCCTGGCCACTGCCCATCAGCGGCCGGCCGCTCTCGATATCGATAGCCATGCAGGGGCCATAGGAGTTGACCGCGGCGATGCCGTCTGCCCCTGCTTCTTGAGCCGCCTGAGCCGCCGTTTGCATATCGCGGAAGGGGCTGAGCTTGACGAAGACGGGCACGTCCACGGCCTCTTTAGCCGCCCGGATAGCGTCCATCATGGGTCGGGGGTCGTCGCCGATGTAATGGGTGGACAGTTCCAGCCCAGCGGCGAATCCTTTGACCCTGGGAGCCAGGTTGGCGATGTCTTCGGCGCTGTAGCCCAGGCTGACGATGAGGGGCAGGCCCGTCTCCCTGGCGAGAGGGAATTCGCGCTCGATGAACTGCTCCGGAGGTAACTCCGACCACAATTCGGTGTTGAGGAAGCCGCCCCTGATCTCGGCCATGTTGGGGGTGGGCACTCTGGCTCCTTCTACCGAGATGGTCTTGCTGACCAGCCCGCCCGCCCCACCCTGGGCGCATTTTTTCATGGCCTGGCCGTTCCAGACCGGCGGCCCGGCCGCAGGCAACACGGGGTTTTCAAATTTTAAGCCGCATATCTCGACCTTCAGATCGGCCATTTCTCTCCCCTCTAAGGTGCCTGGCACTTCCAAAGTGCCAGGCACCTGTATTATATCAGCTTTAAACCCTTTTTTCAATCCGTTGCTGCCCACCACCGCCGCACCAACTCCACCTGAAAACGATAGCTGTCTCTGTCTCTTTCCAACAAATCGCGCTGGCACAGACGACGCAGAGCCATTTGCAATTCCTCCCCATCCTCGCTTATTTGTCGGCGCAATTCCTCAACGCCCAACGCCGCCCCATCGGAGCGGGCGATAGCCTCGAGCACGGCCTGCTCCGTCGGCGTGGCGTTGTTCTGGATATCGGCGAAGTAGAGAGGGCCGCCGCTGACCAGGGCTTCCTTTATGGCCTCTTCCACATCCTCCACGCTGGCCTGTTTTCGGCGTTGAGCATTGAGGTAGTTGACCAATTCCTGGCAGGTCAATTGCACCAGGAAGGGCTGGCCGCGAGTAACCCTGACGATGTGCTCCACTGCCTCCTCCTCGTATGCCATGGGGAAGTCATCAATGGGATTGGTGATGAGCCTGCGGGCCTCTTCCTCTTTCAGGTAGCTAACCTTGAGGAGCTTAACGCTGATGAAATAGGTAGCCCAGCGGTAGCCCACTTCTTCCAGGGTGTGGGCCCCGGAGAAGAGCACCACCCAGCGGGGGCGGAGCTCAATGAGGTCGCGCAAGCAGTCCAGGAAATCGGTCCCAATGCGTCCCTCTTCCAGCCGCTCCTCGATCTTCTCGAACTCGTCCAGGTTGAGCATGAAGAGTCGCTCTCCGATAACCTTTTCCACCTCGTCCAGCCACTCGTCGAAGACGATGAAAGGCTCGGAGGTAAAATCCGCCAGACGAACGGGAGGCAGTTGCAGCCCCCGCCAGCTTCGCGCCTCATCTACGACGGCGCGGGTGATGTTGTATAGCAGTGCCCCGCTCTTTTGCACGTTGGCCTCCTTCTGCATATTGACAAAGACGGGCACGTAGTCCGGCCCCAGGCGGCGGGGCAGTTGCAGCAGCAGCGAGGTCTTACCCGTGCGCCGCTGACCGTATAACATCAGGGTGGGCTTCTGGTGGAGGACGGACAGGCTCTCCTCGATGAGACGGAAGAGGTCCTCGCGGCCGCGAAAAAGCTGAGGGCTATCGGCCTGCACAGGAGGGCCGGCGATGTAGGGGTTAGGGATGAGGTCCAGGACGTCCTCTTCCGTCGTGAGACGGCGGATCTCGGCCCGGATGATGCCGTCCCAACGGTCGATGATGGATCCATAGCGACGGGTCATGCCGAAGAAGGTCAGCAATTTGCGCATATTGCCCAGCCGGTCCCCGGCTTTGTTGAGCTCGATCAGACGGCGGTAGTTGATGGTGCTTTCCAGGGCGGCAGCCACGTTCTGGCCCACTTCTCTGAAGCCAAACAAGATTTGGTCTACTCTTGCAATAACGGGCGCGAACAAGGAGATACGCCATATCTTGTCCGGCGGCGTTTCGGTCAGCCAGGCCAGTTTTGCATCCACCTCGGCCAGTTGTTGAAGCGAACTAAGGCTCTCCAGAGAGCGGGCGGTCAATTCCAGTAGGGCCGCCTGGGCCGCCCACCTCTGGCGAAAGGAGCGGGAGACGTAGTCGATCTCCTCTAGTCCTGTCTCCATGTCCTGCTCTGCCATTAGGATGAGGTGGCGGTCGAGGAAGGGGAGCGGCAGCCAGATCACCTCGTCCCAGTAGATGGGGGAGAGGTGCAGGTAAGTTCTGGCCCGGGCCGGATCGAGGCGGGCCATTAGAAAGAGCAAGACGTTTAGTGGCAACTCGAAGGGGTAGAGAAAGAGTCGAAAATAGCACGGGAGATAAAATATTATAAACGCCACGCCGCCCGCCACGCCGCCCACCACGCCGAACACCACGCCGAACACCAC
>CAZYHC010000037.1:0-52863 GCA_964646625.1 uncultured Anaerolineales bacterium | reverse complement strand
GCTACGTGGTTGCCGCCATTCCTGACGGGTATCTCCCGCACGTGCTCACGGACGGTCACGGGCCTGGTCTCCGGCTCGGTTTGGCACTGAATGCTGGCCGGTCGCATCTTGCCATCGGCCCCTTGGCGAACATCCAACTTCGCAATTTGCGAAGTTGATTCCAGCTCCCGCCGGTATTTTCTGACGGTGTGGTCGCTCACACCTAACTCTTTGGCAATAAGGTTGTCGCTCCATTCAGGATGAAGCCCGAGCAGCCGCTTCACGGCTCTGGCCTTCTCCGCATTGGTCAGCGGAATACCGTGTTTGGCGTTGGCCCTGGCCGCGTGCTCCAGCGCCGCCGCTCGCCCGCCAAGAGAGACGGTGGCCTCAATACTCTCTCGCCCGGCCAGCCTGGCGGACTCTATCCGATGAAACCCATCTCCCAGGTAAAGCCGACCATCTTCTTCAAAGAGGGCCACAGGGGGAAGCTGGTCCAGGACCTGGGCGTATTCCTCAACCTTGTCCTGGTTCAGGCCGTCCCGGATTTGCACCTCTGGGTCAATGATGATGTCGGCCAATGAAACCTTTCTCATGATCGCGTCTCCTTTCAGGCCGCACGCTGCGCCTTCTTCAACAGCCGCTGCCAGTCCTCCTCCTTCATCGAGGTGAAGCCAAAGCCGTTCTCGCGCTCGAAGTCGGTACGCTCAACGGCCTCGAAAATCCGCCAGCCATCCTCAACGATCTCCCTGGGCCGATAGTGACTCTTCCAAAACACCACAACGCTGCCAGGGAGGATGCTGACCCGACGGCGCTTGCTCCTGCGCCACTCCCTGCCCCAATACAGGTAACGGAAGGGGGCGTTAATGCCGACCGCCTTCCCGACCTGGGGCACTTTCGTGCCCTCAGGGTCTTCGACAATGACCGGCTTCGGCTCTGGATCGGCGAGTTGAGCGGCCATTTCGTCAATTTGAGGCTTTAGTGCTGTCAAGTTTAGGCTCACCTTTGCGCTCCTCTCAAAACGATAGAGGCGCTCCCATGCAGCCTAAGCCGCACAGGGTCGCGCCTCATTCAATACCTGAAACGTCGCACTGTTCAGGGTTGCTTTCGCCGCCTGGAAAATGTCGTTGAAGACCCCGCCGTTCCTGTTGACGTTGACTCCGCTGGCCTGGTGCTGCCAGAGGCCCGGCCCCCAGGGATTGCCCGATCTGGAGAGATACCGCCAGCCCGCCGCCTTGAGCGTCTGAAGCATCCTCAGCTCCTCCCGCGCCTGCCGATCCCGTCGCCGATAATTGAGTTGACCAGCTATCGGCTGAAGGGCCTTGACCAGGCGGGCAGCGCCTCGACGTCGGTCTTTGCCGTAGTAGAACCGTTCGGCCAGAAGCCTGGCTCTGGACTCCACGTCGCCTGGGGTGACGTCGTAGCCTCGCTCAGAGACGGTGGCAAAAACGTTGGCGGCTATCTCCACTACCTCTTGAAAGCTCTTCTCAGGCCAGTTTTTGTTGCGGGGCATTTGTCTCTCTCCCTTCATCATGTAATGATCAACCACCATCACGCTGCCTTCGGCTGGCAGATGACTCTCTTGTATCCCTGCTCGAACCAGCAGTCCCGGCAGGCCAGGTCTTCCCGGCCAGCCTCGCTGATGTACTCTTCGCCGCACTCCGGGCAGACGTAGGTGGCCAACCCTTCCTGCTTTTTCTCCCTCTTGCGGACCGTGACCCAAATGTCGTTGAGCCTCACCCGCCGCTTCTTCTGCCTCCTGGCGTCCGCTTCGGTGGCCCAGAAGCTCACCCGGTGGCCGTTCTGGGCGGCGAGATAGCGAACGGCGGCCATGACGTGGCAGCAAATGTCGCCGCCGTTGGCGATCCACTCGCAGGTGCAGGTGGCTGTTTCGTAGCCCTGGGCGAAGGTGACGAGGTACTCGACTTTGGGGTTGCTTCCGCTGGCGACGCCGAAGGTGTGGCTGCTGGCTGTGGGGGTGACTTTGAGCTTGAGGCTCTTCTTCTGTATGGCCTTGAGGTTTTTGAGTTTGCGGGGCATTTGGGGTTCCTCCCTCTTTTGGTGATTGGGTGGGCAATTGTCAATCCTTAGCCTGCTTATATCTTACCATATATTTGAAGTTTTGTCAAGGGGTCTTGAAAAAATTTTAAGGTTAGGAGAGGGATTAGAACCTTAAAACTTTTTGCAAAGGGCTTGACAAATCATAAAAGGCGTGGTAAAATATTAGTAGGACTATAAAAGAGAGGAGGTTCGTGTGGAAGCTATCATGGCGAGGGAGACTGTGAAATTGAAAGTCTCCTTATGGCGGGGAATTAACGAAATGAATAAGGGAGAGCTTGCCGAGGCAATGGGGGTATCACGGGCAACTGCGGGAAGCCTAGATCGCCAAGAGCAAATTCGCTTTGAGACCCTGAGAAGGTTTTTTGACGCGGTTGGAATCACCCCTGAGCATAAGATTGGTGAGGTTTTCCAATTCATCACAATTCCTGACAGCGATAATGGAGACGGCTAACGCCAAAGCGAAAGCCCCCGTCTCCGGGAGCTTCCAAGTTGTTAGCACGTCTCCATTTTGTTTTGGTTTTCATGCTAACCTTTTGGGCGTCGCACTTCACAATAACGACGCCGTGTGATATAATCCCCCTTAGCCCTCTATCGGCTGCCAACCAGAGGAGGGCAAAGGAGGTGCATTAACCGGCTCATGGCCGGATAGATGCCTTTTAAAAGAAATGGGGCCGGACGAAAGGCCCGGCCCCTGGCTGAACTTTAACACTGGTTCGGCCTTCGGACAGTGCCGCTCACTCGTTCGGCTCTGAGTCTGGCGGCTCAAATAGCGGCAACTGGTGGGCGGTGCTGTCGGGAGGCTGAGCATCGTCGCCTCCGGGCGGGCCGCGATCTTGCCCGTTCTGCTCTTTAAAAAGTAAAGAGCGGATGAGCAAATTATACTCCAGAATCACACTCATGTCAAGTTACTTCTCGACCGGGTTGAGGGCATACTGGTAGCTGGCCAGTTCCGTGGTCACCGGGGCCCGGCCGGCGACCGCCAGCACGGCCCGCTGCGTCCCACTGCTGACTACCAGTTGACCCTGGTTCACCTCGTTCAACTCCATTCTCCGGATCGAGGGTGCCATCTCATCAGAACCAAACTCGATGAGCTGCACCAGGAAACGCTGGGGCAGGACGTTATTGGTGCGAATGAAGCCCTGCCCTTCCCATCCCCCGTCGTCTGCCTCCGCGTCGTAGAAATAGCCCAGTTCGGGGATGGCGAGGTCATCCACGAAAAGGCCCGGGTGATTCACGGCATCATCGGTGATATATTCGAAGCGGAGCATGATCTGTCGCCCGGCGTAGGGGGTCAAATCGATCTCTTCCAGGATCCACTGAGGTTTCTGGGGCATCTGTTCTCGAGTCAGCCTATCTGAGATCGGGAGCCAGGGGCCGGTATCCAACATCCCTTCCTGCCCCCTGCCCGCCCTCACCGTCCGAGATCCAGACTGGCCGGTATAGCCCTGTCCGAAGTTATTGCCGGTGGGGTTGGCTCCGGTGGTATATTTGCCTTGCAGGATGTCCCAGGTGTGGCCCCCGTCGGTCGAGACTTCGATGTAAGCGTAATCCCAATCCTCCTCAATATCATACCACAGCCACACCTGCAAGGTAGCCCGCTCCAGCCCGGTCAGGTCAAAGGCGCGGGTCATGGTCATGTCGCTTTCGTCGCCCCGGTTGGACCACCACATATAGCGGCCACTGTGGGGGGCGTTATCGGCCAGCCCGACCACCGTTGAGCCGCTAAACTCGACGCTCAAATCGCCTGGAAGGTCGGTCAGTTCGATGTAATCGGCGGCGTACTGGTGCACGGTCGTCGCTCGTCCGTCGGGATATTCGCTGTGGTAGTGCTCCAGAGTAACCTGGACTTCCATGCCCTTGTAACCGTATCGTCCTTCCCCTCCCAGAGCGGGATCGTCCAGGTAATTAGCGATCAGCCAATCGGCGAACACGTCCTTGAAGGTCAATCCCCATCCCCCTTCGGTCAGGGCCTGATTGAAGCCCTCCATACCGTTGACCTGGCTGGCTACCATCCGACGCAGGGTGTCCTCCCCAAACCGTTGCAGAAAATAGATCATGAAAAGGTAGCTGCCCCCGTAATTCGGGGCGGCTGAACCTGGATCGTCGGCCCAGGAGGTCAGTTGGGTATCGGGCCTGTTTTGAAAGGCCCACTCCGACCCGCCCGGATCGTAGCCGTTGAGTTGGGAAGCCAACTCCGACAGCCCCTCGTTGACCCAGGTGTCCTCGTTCCTATCGATTTTCCAGTGGATCATGTGCTGGAACTCGTGAGCCAGGATGCTGTCGTAATATTCGCTGCCTAGCCTGAGGCTATCCAGGTTAATATAAAACATCTCCCGTTCATTGCTATAAGGATTGACCGCCCTGGGATATTCGTCAGAACTGGAGAAGTACCCCCCCACACCGGGCACGTGACCATTGAAGATGTGAATGTGCACGTCGCCATCTATGCCGGGCGACCACTCGCTGCCAAAGATGCTGTGATTGGTAGGATAGGTGTGGTTCTCGAAGCGGTCAGCCGAACGTTTGAGGTCGTCGTCATTCACCTGGTAACCATTCTCCACCCACATGTAGAGGTGAGGAGTGGCATAGCGCAAGGTGGCTTCGGCTGTAAAATTAAGGTTCGTGTTCTGATCGGAGATCCAGAAGACATCTTGATCGCCAATCTGGTAGGCCGGCGGCGTATCCCTGACAATGCGGGCAATAGGCCCGGCCGGTTTCTTGAGGCGCATGGCTATATCCACCAGGTCGCGCTCTGGGACTTCGCTCTGGGCCAGTAAATCCTCGGTGCTGCGCTCCTCGGTAGATAGGAGCTTGCGGGTGATGCGCGGCACAGGCGTGGCCTGCGGCTTCCATTCGTCGAGCACCTCCTGCACTCCCGGCATGGCGGAGACCACCACCGCGCCGGCCCCCATGCACAGCGTCAGGGCGCAGCAAGACAAGACAACAAAAAAAGCGACCAGGATGGCGATGACAAAACCGACTCGCATGATAATCTCCCTTCTTGCAATCTTCCCCTTTTACCATTATAGCATATCAACGGCTTAACGTCCAATCATCTAATCACCCGACCAAAAACCCCACGTTTGAAAAACGTGGGGAAAATCGAGTCTGGACCTCGTTTTGAGCTGTCAGCCGTTATTGTTCTGCCTGTTCCACTCGGTCACCTCCTCCGTGACGGTGGGCTCGTGGCTCCTATCCCGTTTCAGGTGGCGATAAACGTACCAGGCGAAGAGGACGATCAAGACGACGGCAATCGGTACGTCGAAGGGACGCATGGCATGACGTACCTCACGCCAATGCTCGCCAAAGGTGAACCCGGCCCAGCCCAGCGCTAAGCACCAGACGAAAGAGCCAACGAAGGAGAGAACAGTGAATTTGACGAAATGCATGCGGGCCACCCCGGCCGGCAGAGAGATGAAAGTACGCACGATGGGCAATAGGCGCGAGAAGAAAGCGGTGGCCTCTCCATACTTATCAAACCATCTATCAGCCACTTCCATATCGTGTCTGGAGATGAGAACGTAGCGACCATATCTCTCCAGGATAGGACGACCGCCCAATGCCCCGATCCAATAAGTGATCACCGAACCGATAGTACAGCCCAAAGCCCCATAAAACCCGGCCCACAGATTGTGCCAGACGGTCAATCCTTTGGCCTGAATCAACATCCAGCCGGCCAGGGGCATGGTCACTTCGCTGGGCAGCGGAATACAGGCGCTCTCAATAGTCATGGCTATAACCACCCCCGTCCAGCCGATGGTGTTGAAAAGGTTTTGCAAAAACAATACCACTTGTTCCTCGATGGCTTCCAAAGAGGTGCACCTCCATACAAAAAATAACCCCAAAAATAACCTGAGAATCTGGTCTGGAAACGAGCCAGGCCATTATACCATCGGGGGCACGATTTGGCAAACAGACATCGGTTCCACGTTTACGTAACCTCTACTATTCCAAAATTGTAGGCACAACTAACCTCTCCCATTCTTGACAAACAATACTAACTATGCTATCATAAAACCCCCCAGTGAGAGAGCACGTTGAATTAAAATCCCCACCTACCAACAGGAAAAAGAAGATAATTCAAACTGAATGAGGTTCAATATCCAAATGCAAAAGAGAATAGACACTTTCAAGTACATCGTGGAGAACTCTATCGACGCGATTCTGATGACCAATCCCCGGCTTCAGATCGTCTACTCCAACCGGGCCTGTAACGAACTGCTGACCCGGAACCCGACCGGGCAACCGCTACAAGCCCTCTGGTTAGAAGAAGAGCTTCCTTTGCTGGATAGCATTGTGGAGCAGGCCAGAGCAGGGGGCTTCTTCTCCGAGACCCGGCTGAACGGCTTCCACCGCGTGGTCGATCAGTTTCCGGGGATTCAGATCGTGGGGACGCTGCCCGCCGATTGGAACCGGGAAAAAGGGAGAATGGCGGCGGAGCATTTCTTGAAGCACAACCCGCCGGGGACGCTGGATGCGATCTGGGCGGCGTCAAGTGAGATGGCCCTGGGTGCAATGCTGGCGGTGGAGGCGGCCGGCCGCCAGGAGGTGAAGGTCTTCTCCAACGACGTGACGCCGGAGTCGGCGGAGCGGATACGGGAGGGCCGGTTGATGGCCGAGACCCATCACGGCTTCGCGGAGTGGGGCTGGTACGGCGTCAAGTTTGCGGTGATGCTGGCCCTGGGACGGGACGTGCCTCCCATCTTCGACATCCGGCCGCGCACGGCGTACAAGGAAAACGCCGATCTGTTCTATCCGACACCAGCCCTGGAGCCCATAGACTGGGAAGGGCTCAAGGCCGAAGCCAGGAGCGCGAGAGGGCTGCCGGAGAAGATCGTGATCGGCTGGGCGTCGCCTGACATCTCGGGAGTCTTCGGCACGGTGACCAACTATCTTGAAAAGGCAGCCGCAGACGCCCGCCGGCACGGCCTCAAGGTGGAAGTCGTCACCCACACGGCCGCCACCCACACGGCCTTTGCCGAACAGTTAGCCATCATCGAGGGCTACATCCAGCAGCAGGTGGATGCCATCATCATCGCCCCCATTGAGGTGAAGGTGGTCAAGCCGGCCATCAAGAAGGCCAACCAGGCCGGCATCCCGGTGATCATCGTCAATCTGTTGGAGCCGATCGAAGGGGTCGAGGTCGCCTCGTACATCGGCTTCGACAACACCGTAGCCGGGACGATCTCAGCCTACTCGGTAGTAGATTACCTGGGCGGGCCGGGCATCCTGGGGCGGGGGAAGAAAGTCGAGGTCGAGCCTGGAACCTACCTCGACCTGGCCTGGTGGCAGGGTGTTTACAAAGACGCGGACCCCAGCACCCTTGAGGTGAAGGGCCGCGTGGCGATCATTGAGGGGATGTCCGGCAACTGGCGGGGGGAGACTCAGTTGGTGCGTTCCGACGGCAGCGTCGTCCACATCGATGCCGCTACCTTTCCCATTCGGGACGAGGTGGGGCAGTTCACAGGACTGACCGCCGTGCTCCGCGACATTACAGAGCGCAGGCAACTGGAAGAAGAGCGAGCCCGTTTGCAGAAGGAGATCATCGAGGCCCAGCGCCGCATTATCCTGGAGCTTTCCACTCCCATTGTGCCTATCACCGAGGAGATGATCGCCATGCCCCTGGTGGGGAGCATCGACACCGCTCGCGCCCAGCAAATCATGGAAAATTTGCTGGAAGCTATCGTCCGTTACGGAGCAGAGGTGGTGATTATAGACATCACCGGCGTGGCGGTAGTGGATACCCACGTCGCCGACCACCTCATGCACGTTTCCCGCGCCGCGGCCCTTTTAGGCTCGAAATGCATCCTGGTAGGCATCGCCCCGGAGGTGGCCCAGACCATCGTTTCCCTGGAAGTAGACCTTTCGAGCATCATCACCGCAGCCGATCTCCGGGCCGGAATCGAACACGCCTTAAAGATGACGAACAAGAAGATTATTTCCTTTAAATGAGGTTTAATATCCAAATGCAAAAGAGAATAGACACTTTCAAGTACATCGTGGAGAACTCTATCGACGTTATCCTGATGACCGATCCCCAGCTTCAGATCGTCTACTCCAACCGGGCCTGTAACGAACTGCTGGCCCAGAACCCGACCGGACAGCCGATAAAAGCCATCTGGGCCGAAGGAGAGCTTCCTTTGCTGGATAGCATTATCTGGCTGGCGAAAGCAGGAGGCTTCCGCTCCGCAGCCCGGCTGAACGGCTTCCACAGTGTGGTCGATCAGTTTCCAGGGATTCAGATCGTGGGGACGCCGCCCGCCGACTGGAACCGGGAAAAAGGGAGAAAAGCGGTGGAGGATTTCTTGAAGTATAACCCGCCGGGGAGGCTGGATGCGATCTGGGCGGCCTCAGGTGAGATGGCCTTGGGCGCAATGCTGGCGGTGGAGGCGGCCGGCCGTCAGGAGGTAAAGGTCTTCTCCAACGACGTGACGCCGGAGTCGGCGGAGCGGATACGGGAGGGCCGGTTGATGGCCGAGACCCATCACGGCTTCGCGGAGTGGGGCTGGTACGGCGTCAAGTTTGCGGTGATGCTGGCCCTGGGACGGGACGTGCCTCCCATCTTCGACATCCGGCCGCGCACGGCGTACAAGGAAAACGCCGATCTGTTCTACCCGACGCCAGCCTTGGAGCCCATAGACTGGGAAGGGATCAAGGCCGAGGTGCGGAACGAGGGAGGGCTGCCGGAGAAGATCGTGATCGGCTGGGCCCCGCCCGACGTATCGGGGGTCTTCAGCACCGTGAACGATTATTTTGAAAAGGCAGCCGCAGACGCCCGCCAGCATGGCCTCAAGGTGGAAATTATCACCCGCACGCCCACCACGCACACAGCCTTTGCCGAACAGTTGGCCATCATTGAGGGCTACGTCCAGCAACAGGTGGACGCCATCGTCATCTCGCCCGCTGAGGTGGAGGTGGGCAAATCGGCCATCAAGAAGGCCAACCAGGCCGGCATCCCGGTGATCATCGTCAATCAGTTGGAGCCGATTGAAGGGGTCGAGGTCGCCTCGTACATCGGCTTCGACAACACCGTAGCCGGGACGATCTCAGCCTACTCGGTAGTAGATTACCTGGGCGGGCCGGGCATCCTGGGGCGGGGGAAGAAAGTCGAGGTCGAGCCTGGAACCTGCCTCGACCTGGCCTGGTGGCAGGGTGTTTACAAAGACGTGGACCCCAGCACCCTTGAGGTGAAGGGCCGCGTGGCGATCATTGAGGGGATCTCTGGCAACTGGCGGGGGGAGACTCAGTTGGTGCGTGCTGATGGCAGCATTGTCTACGTCGATGCCGCTACCTTCCCTATCCGGGGCGAGGCAGGGCGGTTCAAGGGACTGACTGCCGTGATCCGCGACATTACAGAGCGCAGGCAACTGGAAGAAGAGCGGGCCCGTTTGCAGAAGGAGATCATCGAGACTCAGCGCCGCACCATCCTGGAGCTTTCCACCCCCATCGTGCCCATCACCGAGGAGATAATCGCCATGCCCCTGGTGGGAAGCATCGACACCGCTCGCGCCCAGCAAATCATGGAAACGCTGCTGAACGCCATCGGCCATTATGGGGCAGAGGTGGTGATTGTAGACATCACCGGCGTGGCAGTAGTGGATACCCGCGTCGCCGACCATCTCATGCGCGTTTCCCGCGCCGCGGCCCTTTTAGGCTCGAAATGCCTCCTGGTGGGCATCTCCCCGGAGGTGGCGCAGACCATCGTTTCCCTGGAAGTAGACCTTTCGAGCATCGTCACCGAGGCCGATCTCCGGGCCGGAATCGAACACGCCTTAAAGATGACGGACAGGCAGATTGCTTCTTTGCAATAACCTACCTTATTTCTCGTACACCTGCGGATTGACCACGTGCTCTGGCCTCTCGCCGCCCAAGACCTTAAGCGCGTTTTCGGAGGCCATAAGCCCCATGCGCATGACGGCCTGGTGCGTCCTGGCCCCGGCGTGAGGGGTGGCCAGGCAATTATCCAACTCCAGCAGCGGACTGCCCACCGGCGGTTCGTGGACAAAGACGTCGCAGGCCGCCCCCGCGATCCAGCCTTCCTTGAGAGCCAGATAGAGCGCCCCCTCGTCAACCAATTCTCCGCGCGCCGTGTTCACCAGATAGGCCGTGGGTTTCATGGCCTGGAGCTCCTCTCGACCGATAAGGTTGAGCCGCTCGGGGGTGAAGGCGCAGTGTAAGGATACGAAATCGGCCTCCCTCAGCAAAGACTCCAGGGGAGTGTAGGTCACTCCCTCCAGATCGGTATCCGGGTGCCCGGTGTAAACCAGGACGTTCATCCCGAAGGCAATGGCTCGCCCGATCACCTCGCGGCTGATGAGCCCCAGGCCCACGATACCCAGCGTACTGCCCGCCAACTCGACCCCGATCATGGCGTTAAAGGAGCCAGCCTTAGCTATGCGTTCGTGCTGGGGAATACTTCGGGCCAGGGCCAAAATAAGCCCCACGGTGAACTCGGCTACGGCGACGTGGTTCGCGCCGATCGTTCTGGTGACTACCACCCCGGCCGCAGTAGCCGCATCCACGTCAATGTTGTCCAGGCCCACCCCGTAGCGGGAGATGACTTTCAGACGGGGAGCGGCGGCGATGACCCTGGCCGTGGCCGGATCCAGCCCCAGGATGCATCCATCCATGTCACCGATCAGGTCGATCATCTCCTCCTCGGTGGCGAGCCCCTGAAAAGGGCTTTCCACCAGCTCGTAGCCCGCCTCTTTCAGCATCTCCTTATGCCTGCCTGGGCTTTTGCGAAAGGAGCGAGGGGTGGCTAATATTTTTCCCTTCATTCAATCTATCCTTTCCCAAGTTCAGTTTAGTCTGCAAGGTGCCTGGCACTTTGGAAGTGCCAGGCACCTTACCGTCTTTCTCTGCGTTCTCCGTGCCCTCTGGGGCTTGAATGGTTTATTTCAAGATGGACAGCCCGCCGTCGATGCTCAAAGCCTGGCCCGTGCACCAGCCGGCCTCGTCCGAAGCCAGGTAGAGAACCGCCGCGGCGATGTCTTCAGGCTGGCCCAGGCGCCCCAGAGGGGTCTCGGCGGCCAGCGCCTCTCTTTGGGCCTCCTCCGGCAGCGCCCCCAGAAGCATGTCGGTGTAGGTCGGGCCAGGGCAAACGGCGTTGACCGTGATGTTATACGGCGCCAGATCGACGGCCATAGCCCGCGTCAGGGACAGGACAGCCCCCTTGGAGGCACTGTAGGCAGCATGGCCCGGCTCGCCCACCACCGCCGCCTTAGACGAAATGTGCACGATGCGGCCCTGCTTTCTCTCCATCATGTGGGGCACCACCGCCTGGGAGGGAAAAACGACCCCCAGAACGTTGACCTGGAACAGGCGGCGCCACATCTCCTCCGGCTCCTCGACGAACGGGGCCCCCAGGTGAATGCCGGCGTTGTTGACCAGGATGTCGATCTGGCCGAACCTACGCAGGACGGTCTGCACCATTTTCTGGACCGCGTCAGCCTGACTGACGTCGGTGCAGGTGTAGAAGCCCTGCCCTCCCAGGGCTTCGATCTCGTCCACGACGGCCCTGCCCCTGGCAAGATTGGTGGACGCCACCACCACGCTGGCCCCTTCTCGGGCAAAGGCCAGGGCCATAGCCCGTCCCAGTCCCCGGCTGCCGCCGGTCACGATGGCTACTTTATCCTCGAATCTCATTTTTTCTTGCCTCCTTATTACCGGGCCAGGATACGCTCTATCTTTTCCCCCATTTGACTGGCCTCTTCCGGGCGCAGCAGCCCGGCTTCCACCTCGAAGCGTACCGTCCCATTGGGGGGCATGACTTTGACGTTCCCTTTGGCCTTCTCGGTCAGGTATCCTTCCGGCTCCGCGGTGGCGGGCAGGACAAGCCCCAGGGCATCCTGGTTGGGGATGCGGCATATCCAGCGCACGCCGTGGTCAAGCTCGGCGGGGCGGTGGCGGATGTAGTCGGCGTAGCCATCGGGACGAATTTGCATGCTGTGCGCCCAGCCTTCCTCATCGGTCTGATAATTTATGTAGAGCACCACTTCCGGGTCAAGCTCGAGGTCCGGGCTGAGGACGTTGTGCTTTTCGGGATGCTCCTGCAATTCCTTCAGGAATTTGAGGTGTTCTGCCGAGGGCTTGACGTGGGCCGGGAGTTGGGTGCGAACGCGGACGTGCTCCGGCGTGCACGGGGCGCTGTAGACCAACCGCCCATTGTCCACAGGCCGGAAGTTGACGTGGGCCATGTACATCAGTTCCATCTCCGCCTCTCGCAGGTTGGTGATGGCGATGGAAATGGGCAGGAGCATCGACCCGGCGTAAAGCTTCACCAGCGGCTCGGCCACGTAGTTGAAGGCGAAGGCAATGGTGTGCCGGTACTCTCCGCTCAGCCCGATGTAGGGGCCCCGCTCGTCGCGGCCGATCTTCAGGCAGGCTTTCTGATAGGGCGCGTTGGGAAGCTCCCCGTGCAGGGGATGGGTATCTTTCTCGGTGGGGCAGCCCATAGCGGTGGCCCCGCAGTGGAGCATGAAGCCGCCGTAGGTCATCAGGTAGTCCTGGGTGGAGCGGGGCTCGTCGAACATGGATTTCATGGTGAGAGTGTGGCCTTCAAACTCTGCGTCCCAGATTTGCTGCCCCTGGAAGGGGAGCAGGATGACCTGGCCCAGCTCGTTTTTTATCCGCACCCCGCAGACTCCGCTGCTAAAGCGAAAGATGGAAGCGGAAAGCCCTTCGTATTCGACTAAGGTTTTCTCCGTCTCCCTGAAAAAATGGGGGTTAAGATTGACAGTTATTTCTTTTGACATTCTTATTCTCCTTCCTTAGTATTAAATTTACCTCGAAGATTACGGGCTCTGTATCTTCTATATAATCTTCGAAATCGTGAGTATCCCAAAAGGTCGCTGCTTCCTCTAAAGTGGAGAATTCTGGAATTTTAGCCATACTTCTTTCTGTGTCCTCTACCTTGAACACGGCTCGTTCGTTAAATTCTGTTGTTCGTTGTTGTTGTCCGTGTCCATTTGAATCCGTTGACAGTTTGTTATCAGGCCGGTGGGTCGGGCAACCGTGACAGGTTTTGGTAGGTCTGGCGCAGGGTATCGAATAGAGAAGCGTACATCTGCGCCAGGGGTTGGTAAAACTCGTGATACTCAGGCCGGGGCTCGATGCGGTCGGTGGTTTCCACGAAGCTGCGGGCTGTAGCCTTCAGGTCGTCGAAAACTCCCACCGCGTAGCCCGCCACGATTGCCGAGCCCAGCACGGGAAATTCCTGGCGGTTCAGGCGGACGTAGGGCAGGCCCAACACGTCGGCCTTGATCTGATTCCAGAGGTCGCTGACCGCCCCGCCGCCGATGACCCGCGCCTCCTTGAACTCCAGGGAGGGGAACAACTCCTTCTCTATGCCCAGGTAGTAGGCGTATTCGTAAGCCACCCCTTCCAGCAGGGAGCGGTAGAAGTGCCCTTTATTGTGCGCCCAGGTGAAGCCCAGCCACAGACCGCGCAGGTCGGGGTCGTTGGGGCACACCCGCCCGCCCAGGTGGGGCAGGAACAGCAATTTCTCCGCCCCCGGCGGCACGGCGGCGGCTGCTTCGTCCAGCATGGCGTAGATGTTTTTGCCTTCCCGTTCGGCCTGGGCCTTTTCCTCTTTGGACCATTCGTCCCGGAACCAACGCAGGTTCAGCCCCCCGCCATTGATGTAGGCTAAAGCGTACCACGAGTCGCGGGGCACCAGGCGGGCGGTGAGGAGAGTTTTGTGCTCCAGGTCGGGGATGTAGCCCTCGACGCAGATAGCCATGACCGAGGCCGTGCCCGCCACATCGAAGACCATGCCCGGTTCCACCATGGCCGCGCCCATCATGCCCGCAGCCTGATCGCCGGCCCCGGCGGCAATAGGTGTACCGGCCACAAGGCCACACTCCTGGGCCGCCGCCGGAGTCACTTGGCCGATGATTTCCCAGGGCTCGACGATGCGGGGCAATTTCTCCATGGGCACGTCGAAAAGCTGGCAAAGCTCCCGGTCCCAGGCCGCCTTTTCTATATCAGCGAACCCGGCGAATTGCAGGTAGGTGTAATCGATGAAAGCCTCTTCGCCCTTCAACCCGGCCATCCGTCCCGCCACGTAGCTGCCCGGCTGCAAGAATTTGCAGATTTTGGCGAAGACCTCCGGCTGCTCGTGCTTCCACCACAGTATTTTGGGCCCGTGGTTATAGGAGGGCGGCCCCCCGCTCTTCTGGATGACCAGCTCTTCGTGCTCTTTCATCCGCTCGATGTAAGGCCCGCAACGGGTGTCCAGCCAGGAGTCGTAGACAGTAGGGGCTCCCCACTCCTCATCGACGGTGCTGATGCCCGCCATCTGACCGTCGAAGGCCAGGGCCGCCACCTCAGCGGGTTTGACGCCGCTCTTTTCCAGACACTCCTTGATAGTGCGGACCGCCGAGCCGTAAATGTCCTCCGGGTCCTGCTCCACCCACCCTGGCCGGGGATAAATGAGCCTCGATTCCTCGTAGGCATCGGCCACCAGGCCGCCCTCCGTGTCGAAGATGGCCGCCTTGGTGCCCACCGTGCCCAGGTCTACGCCGATAAGGTACGTTTTAGCCACTGGCCTCACCTCCGCCTTTGTGTTGTGAAGTGCCGCGCACTTTATGTATTATCCACCGGCGATGGGGGGAAACAGACAGATAACGTCTCCCTCCTTGATCTCGGTGGACAGCTTCAACGGAAACTGCTCCCATCCTCGCCCATTGAGAGTAGCCATGATGCCTGCGGGCCTGTCCCGCAGGTGGGAGTCAGGCAGCGAGAGAGCGTAACGTCCATTTAACCACTCCGCCACGTCCCGCAGGGTAGCGCCCGGCGGGAAACTGACCTCTTCCTGTCTGCGTCCCGTTCGATCTCTGAGAGCAGCTAGATATTTGACCTGTACTTTAACCTTTGGCTCCATTATTACGAAATTAGCCAACACGGATTTTGGTCACGGATTGGGTCGTATCATACAAACTTTGGATTGGGGATGAAGGTCGGCTGACCATCCCTCTCCACCAGGAGTTGCGAGAACCCCCGTCCTTCGATAGCCCCGTAGTTGTGGCCCGCGTCGGCGGGATAGACCCCGAAAAAGATGAAATCCTCGTCGCCGACGTTGACCGTGCGATGAGCCCAGTAGGGAGGGATGTAGGTCACCGTGCCCGGCTGCATAGCCAGAGCCTTAAACTGGCCTTCGACCGTCTCCAGCAACAGATACCCCCGGCCTTGCAGCCCGACGTAGACTTCGGCCGTATCATCCTTCTCGTGGAAATGGCCTTTCGTCATGTAATACTCGTCGCCCACTTTGCCCGGGTGGATGATGCTGGTTACGACCAGCAGTTGCCCGTTCTCGAAAGGAACGTCGTATTGATAGACCTCGTAGAGCAGGGGGTCTCCCTGCTGGATGATTTTCTCGGTAGCCTCCTCGTCCAGGTAGAACCCCCGCATGTCGCTCAGGCGTCGCTGGATGTAGTTGTTACAGGGTTCCAGCACGCCGTTCTTGAAGTCCAGGTTTATGGCGAAGGGGAGTACAGGTGTATTCATTATCAGGCACCTCCTGCGGCTGTAGTGCGGGATTACAAACCCTGCTGGAGCAAAATCCAATATCTTGGTGCCTTTGTGTCTTCGTGGTAACAAACTAACCACCAAGCCACGAAGACACGAAGGAAATAAATCAGAGGAGCTTCTCTAAGCTCAACTCGCGAATCGTTTCCGGCATCAGCACGCCATCCTCATCCCAACCGCGCAGGGCATAGTACTCGTCGAGCATGACCGCGTACATCTCGTCGGTCAGGATGTGTCCCTTAGCTGGCCCCGAAGGCACGGCTTCCCTGGTAATGCGCTCAGGCAGCAGGTCATCCTTGCGCCTTATGCCTTCGCGGTTGAGGATCATCCTCTCCAGGTTATAGATGCGCTCTCCGATCTCCACCAGGTGGGGGGTGAAGTCATAGCCGGTGACGGCCAACAGCACGTCGCCTGCCGGGTTCTCGGTGAAGCCCATAGAGCTTCTGACCACGGTGCAAATGCCCAGGCTATCTATGTAGGCTCTGGTGTCCTGGATTTCTTTGACCAGGGCGCCCTTGCCGTCCAGAGCGTAGCGGTCGTACTCACCGCTCTGGAGTTCGGCGCGGATAGTCCATCCTCCCACGTTGTGGCAGGCCCCCCGGCTGGAGGTGCCGTAGGAAAGACCAATGCCATGAAAACCCCGGGGGTCGTAAGCGGGGAAGGGCATCCCCTTGACCTCCAGGATGTAGGGGCGCCACTCAGGGCGCACCCTGGCCACCTGGCCCAGACCCTCGGCCAGCAGGTCGCCGATCCCTCGCCGCTCCCCGACGAGCCTGACCATCGCCACCATAGCCTCGCCATCGCCAAAACGGGCTTCGATTCCCTCGGTATCCTGGCTTGTGATCAGACCCCGCTCATAGAGTTCCATAGTCAGGGCTACAGCGTTGGCCGTAGAGAGAGTATCCATGCCCAACTCGTCACAGACCTGATTGGCGGCCACGATAGCGGCGAAGTCGTCCACCCCACAGGCAGGCCCAAACATGCCGATGGTCTCGTACTCGGTCCGCGCCCGGGCCCCGGCGAAGGGCCCTTCCAGCACTTCACAAACCTTGCCGCAGGCCACCGGGCAACGGTAGCAGGCGAAGTTCTTCAACCAGTAGCCTTCACGCATGGTGTGGGCATCGACCCTGTGCCCGCCCTCGAAATACGAGGTCTGGAAATTGCGGGTGGGCATGCAGCCCAATTCGTTGATAACCTCGACGTACTGAGGCGTGCCATATTTGGTGTGGTTGGCCCGCGTCTGGCGCAGTTTCTCGATAGCCGCCTTGCGGATTTCGGCCACCCGGGCCTCGTCGGCCACCGGAATCTGGCCGTGGCCCCGCACGGCAATGCCTTTCAACCTCTTGGAGGCCAGCACCGCCCCGGCCCCTCCCCGTCCAAAGGCCCGACCATCGACGTTGACGTAGGAGAAACGCACCAGCCGTTCGGCAGCCGGGCCAATGGAGAGCACCCCGGCCTTCTCGTCCCCGATGGCCTCCAGCAGCGCCTCCTGGGCCCGGTCCGTGGTCAGGCCCTGCCAGGGCCCTGCCTCGCCAAAAGTCACTTCGTCGTCTTTTATCAGCAGATAGGTCCACTCCGCGGCCTGCCCTTCGACGATCAGCCCGTCGAAACCGCAGAACTTGAGTTGAGGCCCAAAGTCCCCCCCAGAGTTGGAGCACAGATAGAGGCCCGTCTCCGGGGACCTGGTGCTGACCTGGAACTTGGTGGTGGAGGGCAAGGTCACGCCCGTCAGCGGCCCGGTGAAGAAGAAAAGTTTATTGGCCGGGTCCAGGGGCTGCACTTTCGGGCCGATCTCGTCGTAGTAGCTTTTGGCCCCCAGGCCACGCCCGCCCAGCAACTTCAAAACTTCGTTCTCCTTCAAACGTTCAACGTGGTATTCTTTTGTGGAAAGGTTAACTCTAAGGATTTTGCCTAAGTAACCGCCTTCAAACATCTTGTAAGCCTCCTGGTATGATTATGGCTCGACGACCACTTTCAGAACCTTCTTACTGGCGGCCAGATCGAAAGCCTCTTTTATCTGGGAAAGAGGGAAACGAGCGCTGATCAGCGGCGTCAGGTTGACCTGGCCTGAAGCGATAATCTCCAGAGCCCGGCGAAACTGATAACTGCTGGAGCCCGTCGTTCCCGTGACCGTGATCTCCTGGTAATGCACCCGGTTGGAGTTGAAGCGGATGAATTCCTTACCTTTGGGCAGGCCGCCGAAAAAATTGATCCGTCCCTGGGCGGCGACTAACTCCAAAGCCTGTTCCTGGGCCGCAGGCGCAGGGGCCGCCACGATGACGGCATCAGCCCCCTGTCCCCCACTGGCCGCTCGGAGGGCTTCCACCACATTATCCCTGGCCGGATTGAGGCCCAGGTCGGCCCCAAACTCCAGGGCCTGGGCCAGACGCTCCTCGATCATCTCGCTGACGATGACCAGGCGCGCCCCGCTCAGACGGGCCAGAAAGAGGTGCATGATGCCGATCGGGCCGGCTCCTACGATCAGCACCACGTCGCCCGGCGCGATGCGGCAGGCGCGCGACCCGTTGTAGCAGCAGGAGAAAGGCTCGTTAAGGGCCGCCTCCGCGTAGGAGAGGCCCTCGGGGATAGGGGTTACGTTCCCCCGCTGGATGAAGGCCGCCGGAATGCGCATGTACTGGGCAAAAGCACCGTCCAGGCTGACGCCGAAAGCCTCGTAATCCGGGCATAAGTGGTTGTGACCCTGGAGGCATTGCCAGCAGGTGCCGCAGCCCACGTTGGGGGCGATGGCGATCCTCTGGCCTGGCTTCAGGGCCTTCACTTCCGGTCCGACGGCGACCACCTCCCCGGCCAGCTCGTGGCCCAGGATGCGCCGCGTGCCTGGCGGGATTTTGAAATGTCCGCTGGCGTAGATGCGCAGGTCGGTGCCGCAAATGGTGGCGGCCCGCACCCTGAGCAGAGCCTCGTCGGGGCCGATAGCAGGTTTTTCCACCTCTTCTATACGGATGTCCTGTATCCCATAATAAACAGCGGCCAGCATTACGGTTCCCCTTTCTTGCTTAATCCTGCGGTCTCCCTCATCCGTGTTGACGTATTTTCTCACCGCAGGGGGTGCAGAGTTCGCTGAAATTTTTAATCCGTGAAATCTGTGACCAGAATCCGCGTCGGCTAATCCAGCGGCAGAGTAACGGGCAGGCCCGTTTCGATGGAGCGGTTGGCCGCCAGGACGATCTCTACCGCCCGCCTGCCGTCCTCACCTGTCACCCTCGGCTCCTCCCCGCTGAGGATGCAGTGCACGAAGTGGCGGGCCTCAGCGATGTAGCCTTCGCGGAAAAGGTTGCGCCAACTGGGGGTGGTAGGCGCCACCACCCCGCTTTCCTTGGTGCAGGTGGTTATCTTCAGGTACGGCAATTCGCCGATCAGCATCACCCCCTCGCTGCCCAGCACTTCCATGCGGGCATCGTAGCCGTAAGTAGCCGGGCAGGTGCCATCCAGCAGTCCCATAACCCCGTTTTGCATACGCAGAGAAACCACGGCGTTATCGTAGAAGGTAGGGAACTCGGCCCTCAGCTCGGGGCACTTGAAGTTACCGGCCTCGGCATAGACCCGTTCGTATTCGCTGCCCGTCAGCCAGCGAATGGCGTCGAAGTCGTGGCTGTTCACCTCGGCCAACATGCCGTTGCTGGTTTGGGGATCGCAGGCCCAGCGGGGAGGCAGGCCCGGCCCACGACCAACAGATTTGACGATCATCACCTCCCCGATAGCGCCTTCCTGTATCTTCTCTCTGGCGGCCATAAACGAGGGATCGAAACGACGCATAAAGCCGATCTGCAATTTGACCCCCGCCTCCTGTGCGGCGTCGATCATAGCCTGGGCTTCTTCCAGAGTGATAGCCATAGGCTTCTCGCAGAAGACGTGCTTTCCCGCCCGAGCGGCGACGATGGCGATCTCGGCGTGGGTGAAGGTGGGGGTGGCGATGCACACCGCCTCAAACTCTGTTTCCTGGAGCGCCCGCTTGATATTGGCAAAACACCGCTCCACCCCCAGCTCGCGGGCCTCCTTTTTGGCCCGCCCCAGGTCGGCATCCACCACCGCCACCACCGAAGCGTCAGGCACGTTTTGTTGATAGTTCCGGGCGTGCACCATCCCCGCCCGCCCGACCCCGACCAGGCAGATCCTTACAGCAGTCACTTTCCACTCCTTTCCAGAACCCTTTAACCACAAAAGATTTGCTCCACTCTTCACGTCAGGAGCGAGGGAGAAGAGCAGGAAGGGGAGCAACACTTACCCGAACCAGCCCAAAGTGGGTCGGGCACTATCCAACTTCCTCCTCATACTTACGAAGAAGGTTAATGCATTCCTCGGCGTAGACCTCGCGCAGAGGTTCGTATCGCTTCAGTCGGGCTGCAATGTAGGGATCGGGTACGGGGGGCAGAGGCTCCAGGGCCAGAGTCCACTGGTAGTCGATGTCTTTCAGGGCTTTCACGACGGCTCTGAAGTCGATGTGGCCCCGCCCGACCGCCTCACGGTTGGAGTCGGCCACGTGGAAGTTGATCAACCGGTCTCCGTCTCCGGCTTTACGGATGGCGGCGGGCAGGTCCTTTTCCTCGATGTTCATGTGGAAGGTGTCGAGGTGCAGCCTGACGGCCTCCGAACCCACGTCCGAAACAAAGCGCAGCCCTTGCTCGGCGCTGTTGACCAGAAAACTCTCGTAGCGGTTGATAGGCTCTATAGCCAGCAGGATGCCTTTCTGCCCGGCGTAGACCGCCGCTTTCTGCACGGACTCCACCGCATAGCCCCATTCCCTTTCGGCGGCTTCCACCCATCCCTCTTCGGTCTGGAACTGGCCCAGGGGCGCGAGACGGGTGATGGCCGCCGGAACGACAATGATCAGCGGGGCCCCAATAGCCACCGCAAAGTCCACACACTCCTCCAGATAGTTCACCGCCCGTTCCCGCACTTTGGGGTCGGGGTTAGCCAGGTCCCTCTCGTCGGTGGGCCAGGGATATATGCCTGCCAGGGAGAGGACTTGCAGCCCAAACTCCTGGCAGAGACCGTTGATCTGGGCCACGTCGTACTGTCGGGGTTCGGCCACTAACTCGATGCCGTCGTAGCCGTATTTGCTCAGGCGCTCGAAGGTCACCCGCAAAGGCTCATCGCCGTAGATCCAGTTGCTTATCGAGTACTTCAACTTTTTCTCCTTCAATCTATAGATACAATGCCCCGGCCTCGCTGACGGGGGCCGCGAGGCCGGCCCGCCCGACAGGAATCAGGTGCCTGGCACAACGAACGTTCGCGGTGTAAGTGCCAGGCACCCGGTTGAAAGCGGATTTTAGTAACCCTCTAGTGACAGGGGCAGGGCCAGAATCTGGCCGGCTGCCAGTTCAACTTCGAATTTAGCCGGTTCTACGTCTTCGGCATAGAGCACCACCTCGAACTTCCCTGGCTCCAGTGGGACGAAGGCTCGCCCCGGCGTATCTCCTGCCTTGGCCGGGACGTCGGTGGAGATACCGGCCACGTCCACGCGCGAAGACGTCCCGCCTATCCAGTTTTCAAAGAGTATCAGCGCCTTCCCCGCCTCCGGCACCGTAATGGCTCCGGCATCCAGGCCAGCGATGGCAGCGACGGAATCGCTATCTATAAACACGGCTTCTGCGGCTATCTCGTTTCCAGCGCTGTTCAGTGGCATCACAGACATTCTCACGGGCCTGGGATCGAGCTCCACGAACTCGCTCACGGCAGTGGCGACCGCCAGACGTTTCTTATCTATGAACTTGGGGCTGCCGGGGCTGGCGACGGGGGTATAGTGGTACTCATACACCTGAGTTCCGTCATCCAGGGTTACGACTTCGCCGCCTTCGATTCTACCTTCAGGCGGGGCTCCTTCTTCCGCGACCGGGGTACATTTCAGGCTGCCGTCCCCGCTCAGTGTGCACTCGCTGTCTGGGGGCAGTGGACACTCGCCGGTCAGCTCCCCGGTCAGTTCCAATGAACAGTCCACCGTGCCGTCCGCGCCCACTGTACACTCGCCGCTAACCGTGCACCTGCCCTCCTGAGCCAGAGTGGTCGCCGGACCGACCGTGAGTAGAACCGCTACCAGTGACAGAAGGATTGTCCTTTTCATTTTCCTTTATACCCCCTTCTTCACGACATTCTTGCAGCGATGGCCGCCATATCCTTTTTAAGCGCCAAACCTCCTTCTGCGCCACTGATCGAAGACCACCACGATGACGATGACGATGCCCATCACCACCCGCTGCCAGAAGGCGGAGACGTTGAGCAGGTTCAGGCCGTTGCCCAAGACCCCCATGATGACGGCCCCGATCAGGCTGCCGATGATGCCGCCCTCGCCGCCGAACAGGTTGGTCCCGCCGATGACTACGGCGGCGATGCACTTCAACTCGTCTCCGGTGGCCATCAAGGCGTTGGCCGAGTTCATGCGGCCGGTCAGCACCAGGCCGGCTACGGCGGCCATCAAGCCCATGATGGTGTAGGTGGCGATCTTGGTGCGGTCCACGTTAATGCCCGACACTCTGGCGGCCTCCTTATTGCCTCCTATGGCGTAGATGGTCCGCCCCAGCCCGGTTTGGCTCATAATCACCCACCCGACGGCCACGATGGCTACGGCGATCAGAGGCCCTGTGGGGATGCCCAAAATATCTCTGCCACCCATCCAGATGATCTCTTCGGGCAAATAACCTTTGAGCTCGGTGGCGGTCAGGTGAGAGGGGATAGGCAAACCGCCCGTCACCAACAAGGCCACGCCACGGGCCGCTTCCATCATTCCCATGGTGGCGATGAAATCGGGAATCCGTCCTTTGGTAATGATCAGACCGTTCAGGAAACCGGCCAGGGTGCCGACTATCAGTCCGAGCAGGATGGCAGGCCAGACGTTCAAAGGGCCGATAGGGGTCCCCACGATGGTGATTTGCTGGGTGGCAAGCACAGCCGTCACCGAAGCAGATACGGCCATGACCCCCCCCACCGAGAGATCGATGCCTGCCCCGATGATGACCAGCGTTTGCCCTACGGCCAGGATAGCCAGGTGGGCGTTTTGCTGGCCCACGTTTTTGGCGTTACTGAGGGTGGCAAAGTGGGGAGTAGCAAAAGAAAGATAACCTGCCAGGAGCAACAAGGCGATGATGGGGCCGCCACGTAACAATGTCCCCCAGTCTATCCTCTGTAATCTCCCGGCCTGGGACAGAGCAGATGTCTCATCCGCTGTCTGTGTTTGACGCATTACCGTTTCCCTCCAAATGTTCTATAGTGGCGCATCTAAGGATATCCTCCTGGGAGGCTTCACCTCGTTTAAATTCAGCCGTGAAAGCACCCTGGCACATCACCAGGATGCGATCGGCCATAGCCAGCACTTCCGGCAACTCGGAGGAGATCATGATGATCCCCACTCCTTCTTTGGCCAGTTGGTTCATCAGGCGGAAGACCTCGACTTTGGCCCCCACGTCGATGCCCCTGGTCGGCTCGTCGAAGATCACGATTTTGGACTGACTGCACAGCCACTTAGCCAAAGCCACCTTTTGCTGGTTGCCCCCGCTGAGGAGTTCGATCTTCTGACTCAAGCTGGGGGTATGGATGTTCAGCTCCGCCACGTACTTTTCGGACACATTCCTCTCCTGGCGATGTCCCAGGAAGCCCAGCCGGCACAATCGATTTAAACTGGCCAGGGTGATATTGGCTGAGACGGACAGGGGAGCCACCAATCCGTCCCTGCGGCTCTCGGTTAGATAGCCCAGACCCAACTCGATGGCCTCCCAGGGAGAGGAGATGGTCACCTCGGTGCCGTTGACGAAGATGTGACCGCTGTCTATCTTATCAATCCCAAACAGAGCGCGAGCGAATTCGGTGCGCCCCGCTCCCATGAGGCCGGAAATGCCCACGATCTCCCCCTCGTGCAGACTGAGGTTGAGACTATTCAGCTTGCCCCTCACCGTCAAGTCCTGGACTCTGAGGATCTCCCGCCCGGATTGCACTTCTTCTTTGGGTAACAGCTCCTCGAGTTCCCGGCCCACCATCATGTGGATCAGGGTGGCCTCGTCCGCTTCCTGGACCGGCAGGCCGCCTATTTTTTTGCCGTCTCTGAGAACAGTCACCCGTTGGCCGATCTGGGGCACCTCAGACAGACGATGGGAGACGTAGATGATCCCTACTCCTCTTGCCTGGAGGCGGCGGATGATGTCGAAAAGCCGCTCCCGTTCCTCATCCGAGAGAGCGGAGGTCGGCTCATCCAGGAGCAGGATCTGAACCTTCATGGACAGCACTTTGGCAATTTCGGTCAACTGCCGCTCGGCCATGCCCAGAGCGCTGACCTGCCGTCGGGGATCGATATTGACCCCCAGATCGTCCAGAAGGTTATGGGCTTCGGAGAACAGGCGCGGCCAATCAATAACGCCCAAAGCGCGTTTTGGGAGCCGCCCCAGAAAGATGTTCTCGGCCACGCTGAGACTGGGAATGAGGCTTAGCTCCTGATAGACCATGCCTATCCCCAAATCCCGAGCATGTTGGGGGCTGGTCAGATCGACCTCCTGGCCGTGGATGAAAATTTTGCCTTCGTCTTTGGGCAACGAGCCGCTGAAAATTTTCATCAAGGTCGATTTACCCGCTCCGTTCTCGCCCAGGAGGATGTGCACCTCCCCTTCTTGAAGGTCAAAATCCACCTGGTTGAGGGCATGAACACCGGGATAACTCTTATCAATTGCCACGGCTTGCAAAAGGAGTGATGAAGACACGAATCGTTTCCTCCTGAGCAGGATTATTGACAAATCCGGCTATTGGGTAGTCTCCCCCAATTGCGTTGAGGCAAACCCGACTTGCCATTTTACCGCAGAGACCGCCGAGAACGCTGAGAAAATTGATAAATCTCTGCGAACTCTGCGTGCTCTGCGGTAGAGAAAAGTCATCAACACGAAAGAGGGGGACCACCGGCTATTGGTGCGCCAGATGCTTACCGGATGGTTACCAGGCGGTATAACCGCCGTCTATTGACAGGATTGAACCGATAGCATACGGAGCCTCATCGGAGGCCAGGAACAGTATGCCCGCCGCGATCTCCTCGGGTTTTCCCATCCTCTTTAAGGGCCGGTCTTCCGAAAGGATGCGCCGTGTAGTTGCCGGGTCCTCCGACTCGGCGATAACCTTCTCCACCAGGGGGGTTAAGGTCCTGCCGGGGCACAGGCAATTGACTCTGACGTTATGGGCCGCGAAATCGAGGGCCGTGCTCCTGGTCAGGGCGATCACCCCGCTTTTCGACACATTATAAGTCACCTGATTTCCTATCCCCACCACGCCAGCCTCAGAGCCGACGTTGACGATGGCCCCGCCCCCGCCTTTGATCATCTCTGGGATGCAGTACTTCATGCAGAGGAAGACGCCGGTCAGGTTGACCCTCAGGAGACGATGCCAGTCCTCTTCTGTAGTTTCCACTACACTGCCCTCGGCAAAGATGCCGGCATTGTTGACCAGAATGTCGAGCCGGCCATAGGTATCGAGGGTGGTTTTGACCATGTTCTGTACCTCGGACGCTTTGGAGACATCCGTTAGAGCCAGGGTAGCTTGCCTGCCATCTCTCTTGATAAGGTCAACCGTCTCCGCCCCTCCTTTTGGATCGAGGTCGGCGACCACAACCCTGGCTCCCTCTCTGGCGAAGAGTAAGGCCGTGGCCCGGCCAATCCCCGCCCCTGCGCCCGTAATGATAGCTACCTTATCAGCCAGCCTCATTTCCTGTCCCTCCTCCTTGCTATTGGATAAGGAAGGACTGCCTGTTGACGGCAGTCCTTCCCTGACAAACTGTTTCTCTACTTAAACCGTGGTGAGCCTCCGAACTTGATACTACCCCAGTCGATGGGCTCCAGAGCAGGCTCGGGATAGAACAGATCGGCGTTGGCCTGGTACATCGTGCGCGGCCGGATGTCGAAGATGTAGGGCACTTTCCCGCCCGCAACCAGGGTGACGGCGAACTCCGTGCCGTACCAACCCCACTCCGGGAAGCCGTGGTGGGTCTCGGCTATCATCTTGCCCTCTCGCACCCGGTCGGCCGACTCCGGCGTCACGTCGTTGGTGAAGACGGCCACGTAGTCATCGCCCGCCCCACCTTCGCCCGCCACCTCCAGCCGACCAGCGGCCTCGCAAGCCAGCATCGCCCCCAGGCCCATCTCGTTGGAAGCCGCCCAGATGGCATCCAGAGTCCCTGGCGGGTTGGCCGTCAGGAAGTCCTCTGCCGCCTTGATCCCTTTCTCCCGGTTCCAGTCCGCAGGCAGCGTGCCCACAACCTCGATCCCAGGATATGGATCTACTACCTCGTGGAAACCGTTCAGACGCGCCGTGGAGAAGAATCCCCCGGCGATGCCCTCGATGATCGCCACCTTGGCCGCAATGTCCGCCGTCGCCGGATCAACGTCCTTGTACAACTCCTTCCACCAGGCCAGATCGAGATAGGTCCCAGGCTCGATGTCCACCATCTCCCCGGTCCCCAACACCCCAGGCCCACCGAAGTAGTCCAGCAGAGAATAGGCCGAGATGCGCCCCGCGTCGGTGTTGTCAAACCCAATGTAGGAGGCTACCTCCACCCCCTCAATGGGCTCCAGCAGGTTGACGATGATCACCGGAATGCCAGCCTCGTTGGCCTTCTTGATGGCCGGCTTGACCACCTCCACCTCGATGGGCGAAATGGCGATGACGTCCACCTGCCTCTGGACGTAGTCCTCGATGATAGCCACCTGGTCGGCAAAGGCCACGTGGGTGGCCGGCGACTGGGAGATCACCTCCACGTCAATGCCATTCGCTTTGGCGTCCTCGGCCGATTTCTCAAAGAAGTCGGTGGCCGTCTTGAACACCCCGGTGATGTCTGGCGGCGTCCAGCCCAGAACGACCTTCTCCGGGACCGTCATCCTGGGTGATCCTCCGGCCTTGATGGTCTCCCAGCCGATGGGCTCCAGGGCAGGCTCGGGATAGAACAGATCGGCGTTGGCCTGGTACATCGTGCGCGGCCGGATGTCGAAGATGTAGGGCACTTTCCCGCCCGCAACCAGGGTGACGGCGAACTCCGTGCCGTACCAACCCCACTCCGGGAAGCCGTGGTGGGTCTCGGCTATCATCTTGCCCTCTCGCACCCGGTCGGCCGACTCCGGCGTCACGTCGTTGGTGAAGACGGCCACGTAGTCATCGCCCGCCCCACCTTCGCCCGCCACCTCCAGCCGACCAGCGGCCTCGCAAGCCAGCATCGCCCCCAGGCCCATCTCGTTGGAAGCCGCCCAGATGGCATCCAGAGTCCCTGGCGGGTTGGCCGTCAGGAAGTCCTCTGCCGCCTTGATCCCTTTCTCCCGGTTCCAGTCCGCAGGCAGCGTGCCCACAACCTCGATCCCAGGATATGGATCTACTACCTCGTGGAAACCGTTCAGACGCGCCGTGGAGAAGAATCCCCCGGCGATGCCCTCGATGATCGCCACCTTGGCCGCAATGTCCGCCGTCGCCGGATCAACGTCCTTGTACAACTCCTTCCACCAGGCCAGATCGAGATAGGTCCCAGGCTCGATGTCCACCATCTCCCCGGTCCCCAACACCCCAGGCCCACCGAAGTAGTCCAGCAGAGAATAGGCCGAGATGCGCCCCGCGTCGGTGTTGTCAAACCCAATGTAGGAGGCTACCTCCACCCCCTCAATGGGCTCCAGCAGGTTGACGATGATCACCGGAATGCCAGCCTCGTTGGCCTTCTTGATGGCCGGCTTGACCACCTCCACCTCGATGGGCGAAATGGCGATGACGTCCACCTGCCTCTGGACGTAGTCCTCGATGATAGCCACCTGGTCGGCAAAGGCCACGTGGGTGGCCGGCGACTGGGAGATCACCTCCACGTCAATGCCATTCGCTTTGGCGTCCTCGGCCGATTTCTCAAAGAAGTCGGTGGCCGTCTTGAACACCCCGGTGATGTCCGGCGGCGTCCAGCCCAGAACGACCTTCTCCGGGCACGTGCCCTCCTGGGCCATGATCCTGGGCTGCGTCTGGATCAATACTGGTTCCCCGGCTGAAGCCGACCCGACCAGGACCATGCCGAGGAGCATCATTACCACAGTAGCCATAGGGATTACCTTCTTAAACATTTACCCTCCTCCTTGTGAAGCTAAATTAGTGAAGCTAGATTAGGGAGAGACTACTCTATCTCTCCTACGGATATCACGACATTGTCATTTACAAGGTTGATCGTTGTTTTCTTCACCTCCTCTCTTTTAATCTCTTCAGTCCGCAGAGGCCGCTCTACAGCAGCGGACGCACGCCCAAACAGGGCACCGACCATATTAAAACAATTACCTCCTCCTCCCACGTCAGAGACGGGGTGCACACACTCCTTACTCGCGTAGAGTGTTGCTGTCAGGTAAATCGGTGTCCGAGAGCTCATCCACCGTCAGTTTGCTATATTTCCTGACCCGGAAAAGCTCCACCTCGAACCTGCTGCGGTCGCCTCGATGTACCGCATGGTAATATTCTATGGGACGACCATCGCGCAGGTAGCTGACGCTATGGAGGAGAATAAGCGGGGCGTTTTCTTCGATATTCAAGAGCCGGGCCTCGTATTCGTTGGCCGCCACAGCCTCCAGGGTGCGATGCCCTCTGACGATCTCTAAGCCGTATTTTTCCTCCAGCAGGGCATACAACGATTGTTGAGTCAGGTCTTCACTCAAAAGTTGGGGGCAGGCCTCATAGGGGATATAAGTGGTGACCAAAAGGATGGGCTCATCGTTCACAAACCGCCGACGTTCGATCTTGATCACCTGGCTGCCCGGCTCCAGATTCAGTTTCTCGGCCACCTTTTTGCTGGCCGCCACCAGGGATTGCTCCAACACCTGGGTCACCGGCGTAAGGCCACGGGCGACCATGTCCTGGTAGAAACCGGTCAGATTCTGCACCAGGCTTTCGCCGATCTTGGGCCGGGCCACAAAAGTACCCTTCCCTCTCTGACGGTACAACAGGCCCTCGTTAACTAACTCGTTCAAGGCATGTCGAACTACGGTGCGACTGAGCTCGAATTGTTCGCACAACTCTGTTTCGGAAGGAATTTGTTGGTCAGGCTGCCACCTTCCGCTCTCGATTTCCTCGCGCAGCAGCTCTTTAAGCTGGAAGTAGTAGGGCAGAGGGATGTTCCGATTGATGGTTTTATCACTATCCATAAGGGGGTGCTCGCCCATAGCTGTACTCCGAGGGTGATGTCATCCTGTAATTATAAGTATACATCACAAAACGTTTCTTGTCAAATCCGGCCCGCCGGGGGGCGCGTCCCAGATTTTTGGTAGGTGCCTGGCACTTCCGAAAGTGCCAGGCACCTAATGTCCTAAAATTTAGGACAGACCCCGTGCCGGGGGTCTGTCCAGGATTTCAGGCAGGAGATATGAGCAGTCGCCAAAATTTCTGGACGCACTCCCGGCCAGGAACACGATTTGCTTATTAAGCCAGGATGTGATATACTTTCATGTTGGGCCAAAGGTCCAATATAATCAAGCACGCTCCCCTCAAGCCACATGGAGGGGCGGACGACAAGATTTAAGGAGGGTAAAGTGGCTATTGTTTCAATGAAGGCTCTTCTGGAAGCTGGCGTTCACTTCGGGCACCGCACCAGACGATGGAATCCGAAGATGAAGCCCTACATCTTTACGGAGCGCAACGGTATTCACATTATCGACCTACAACAGACGACCGCTTTCCTGGAGGAGGCCTACAATGTGATCAAAAATATGGCCAGCGAGGGAGAGATTATCCTGTTCGCCGGCACCAAAAAACAGGCCCAGGAGAATATCGCCCTGGAAGCCCAAAGATGTGGGATGCCTTATGTCAACCAACGCTGGTTGGGAGGCACGTTAACGAATTTCCGCACTATTCGTCAGCGGGTAGATCATATGTTGGAGTTGGAAGCGCGTCGGGAGCGGGGAGAGTTCAACCGGCTACCCAAGAAGGAGGCCCAAAAGCTGGAGCGGGAAATCGCCAAGCTAAACCGGCGGATGGGCGGACTGAAGGAGATGCGGCGGCTGCCTAGGGCCGTTTTTATCGCTGATACCCGCCGGGAAACTCTGGCGGTGAAGGAAGCCACAGCCCTGAATATCCCCATCATAGCCATGGTTGATACGAACTGCGACCCCGACCCTATTGATCACGTAATCCCCGCTAACGACGATGCCATCCGTGCTATCAAGCTGATCACTGCTAAAATAGCTGACGCCGTTATGGAAGGACAGCAAATCCGAGCCGTCATAGAAGCTGAAGAGGGAGAAGCGGTCGAGCCTGATAGCAAGTATCTTGGGCCCTCCATACTGGCTAAACTGGAGAGAGGCGAATTGGTAGAGGTCGAGGAAGCGGGAGAGTACGCAGACGAGGAGTACGACGCGTACGAGGAATATGAAGAAGAAGAAGAGGAAGAAGAGTATGCTGCTCCCAAGGTGATGAGGAAAGAGTACGAAGAGGACTACGACGAAGGCGCAGACGAGGATGCGGATGCGGATGAGGATGAGGATGTGGATGAGGACTACGACGAAGGCGCAGACGAGGATGCGGATGAGGATGAGGATGTGGATGTGGATGAGGACTACGACGAAGACGAGGATGCGGAAGAAGACTAGAGGACGAAGAAACGATTCCCACCTGCCGGTGGAATAATACAGGAGGGTAAGACTAAATTGGAAATCACCGTATCAATGGTTAAAGAGCTGCGCGAGGAGACTGGGGCAGGGGTACTGGACTGTAAGAAGGCGCTGGAGATATCTAACGGGGACTTCGAACGCGCCGTTGAGCATCTAAGGGAAAAAGGGCTGGACGCAGCCGCCAAAAGGGCCGGTCGAGAGGCCAAAGAGGGCATAATCGAAAGTTACGTGCACGCCGGCAGTCGAATAGGGGCTCTGATCGAGCTTAACTGCGAAACAGATTTTGTGGCCCGAACCGACGAGTTCAGGCAATTGGCCCACGACCTGGCCATGCAGGTGGTGGCCGCCAGACCCCGATATCTCTCGGAAGAAGACATCCCGGCTGAGACTCTGGAAGAAGAGAAAAATAAATATCGTGCCCAGTTTACGGATTCGGGCAAGCCCGCTCACATCGTAGATAGAATCATCGAGGGAAAACTCCAGAAATTCTACGAAGAGGCTTGCCTGATGCAGCAACCTTTTATCAGGGACGGCGACCTTACCATCCAGGATGTCATCACCCAGGCTATCGCCAAACTGGGTGAGAACATCGTGGTGCGGCGTTTCGCGCGCTTCGAATTGGGAGAGGTTCTTAGCTCTGAGCCGTCAGAGAGTGATGACTAACGAGCGATGACTAACTCAATGCCCCAGGTGAAATACCGCCGAATTCTGCTCAAATTAGGCGGGGAGGCGCTGGCCGGGCCCGAAGGCTACGGCATCGATCCTAACCGAGCTGAAGCGGTGGCAGACAAAATCAAAAAAGTCAGAGACCACGAAGTCGAGATGGCCATCGTATTGGGGGCGGGCAACATCTGGCGAGGCAAAGATGGCCTGGCTCACGGCATGGAACGGGCTACCGCCGACCACATGGGTATGCTGGCTACGGTGATGAACGCTCTGGCTTTACAGGATGCCCTGGAGCGAGTGGGGATCACCACCCGCGTGCAGACCGCTATCGAGATGAGAGCGGTGGCCGAACCTTACATCAGGCTGCGCGCCATCCGCCATCTGGAAAAAGGCCGCGTGATCATCATCGGGGCGGGGACGGGCAATCCCTACTTCACCACCGACACGGCCGCCGCCCTGCGGGCTATGGAGATCGACGCTCAAATCCTGATCAAAGCCACCAAAGTGGACGCCGTATACGATGAGGATCCATTGATCAACCCCCAGGCCAAACGTTTCAAGTGGCTAAGCTACATCGATGCTCTGAACCTGAGAGTGGGGGTTTTGGATAGTACGGCGCTCTCGCTATGCATGGATCACGATTTACCCATCCTGGTCATCGATCTGTGGGAGCCCAACAGTCTGGAGAAAGCCGTCATAGGAGAACCCATCGGCACTATGATCAGCCATTAGATCAGGAGGAGGGATGCCCATGATCGAAGAGGTGTTGGAAGAACTTAAATATAAGATGAACCGGGCGGTCGAAGTTTTGCAGACTGACCTGATGGGCATCAGAACGGGGCGGGCCTCGCCGGCCCTGGTTGAGCGCCTGCGCGTTGATTATTATGGTGCTCAGACCCCTCTCAACCAGTTGGCCACCATTTCTGCTCCAGAGCCGCGTTTGTTGACCATCCGTCCCTGGGACCCTGCCTCCCTGTCGGCCATCGAAAAGGCCATCCTTAAATCCGACCTGGGGCTAACGCCCCATAACGACGGCAAGCTCATCCGCCTGTCCATCCCCCGGTTGACCGAAGAACGCCGCCAGGAACTGGTCAAGCTCGTGGCCAGACGGATTGAAGAGGGGAAGGTGGCCGTCCGTAACTGTCGCCGCGATGGAGTAGAAGACCTCCGTGAACTGGAAAAGGAAAAACTGATCTCGGAAGACGATTTCTACAAGGGCAGAGACGAGGTGCAAAAGTTGACCGATAGCTTCATCGAGCAGATGGATGACCTGGGGAAGAAGAAGGAAGAAGAAATATTGGAGATTTAGGCTAGAGATTTAGTAAGGAGGTCATCGTCGTATGCTTTACCGAAAGCTGGGTAGAAGCGGCATAGAAGTGAGCGAGATCGGTTTCGGGGGTTGGGGCATTGGCGGCGGCTGGGGCCATCAGGACGATGAGGAGGCCCTACGGGCGTTGACGCGGGCGCTCGATCTGGGGGTCACTTTCTTCGACACCGCCATGGGATATGGGGACGGGCACAGCGAGCGTCTGATCGGCAGGGTGGTGAAAGGAAGACGGGACCGCGTGGTCATCGCCACCAAGATTTCGCCCAAGACCCGCCGCTGGCCGGTGTTGCCCCACGAACCCCTCTCCGAAACTTTCCCGCCCGATTGGATTGTGGAGTGCACGGAGAGGAGCCTCAAGAACCTCAACACGGATTACATCGACGTTCAGCAATTGCACGCCTGGACGCCTCCATACACCGAACAGGTGGAGTGGTACGAGGCGCTGATGGCCCTGAAGAAGCAGGGGAAGATCCGGGCCTTTGGCGTCTCCGCCAACGACTGGGACCCCTATGGCCCGGTCGGCCTGGTGCAGTCCGGCCTGACGGACACGGTGCAGGTGATCTACAACATCTTTGAGCAACGGCCCGCCGAGCAGTTGCTCCCCGCAGCGTTGGAGCACGAGGTGGGCATCATCGTGCGCGTGCCCTTTGAGGAGGGCCTGCTCACCGGCCGCTTCGGCCCGGCTCACGCCTTCGAAAAAGGGGACTGGCGGGCCGAATGGCTGACGCCGGAGCGCCTGGAGGAGGCAAACCGGCGCGTGGAGGCCCTGGAGCCGTTCCTGGCCGAGGATCGCCCCACGCCGGCCGCCCTGGCCCTCAAGTTCTGCCTGAGCCACCCGGCGGTGTCCACTGTCATCCCGGGGATGCGCAGAGTGGCCCACGTGGAAGCCAATTGCGCCGCCTCGGACGGCAAGCTGCTCTCCGATGAAGAGGTGGAGGAGCTGCAAGCCCACGCCTTCGCCCACGGGTGGAGCTATCCCTGGAGCCAGGCGTAGGGCCGCCCTCGTGGTCAGCGTTCAGAATGAGGACCGCGCAAAAGAATTAATACTCTCCTAAACTTCAGCTCTCCCACAATTGTCCCATAAAATTATAAGCCGAAAGGAATGGACTATGGCAAGTTGGGGCCTTCTAATCGTAGCCATAATTTTAGAAGTGGCGGGCACTATTTCCATGAAGCTCTCGGAAGGCTTCACAAAAATAGTTCCTTCTATCTTATTAGTAGTTTTCTATGGTCTCAGCTTCGCAGCCTTAGCTTTTACTCTCAAAAAAATTGAGGTCGGGGTGGCTTATGCGGTGTGGTCGGGTCTGGGCACCGCTTTAATCGCGACCGTGGGGATTTTGTGGTTTAAGGAGCCATTGACGGCCATAAAGATAATCTCCATCGGGCTTATCGTGATAGGCGTAGTGGGGTTAAATCTCAGCGGTGAAGTACATTAGAAGATGAGCAAGAAATTGGATTTGGAAATTGAAGAGCCACTTGCCGAAGTGCCACAACACGTGGCTATTATCATGGATGGCAACGGTCGCTGGGCACGGGCCAGGGGGCTTCCCCGGATAGCCGGCCACCGGGCCGGGACGGAGAACCTCCGCCGGGTGCTGGAAGCCTGTGTCGAGTATGGGATCAAGATTCTGACCATATATGCCTTCTCCACCGAGAACTGGGGCCGGCCCGAAGACGAAGTGAAGGGCCTGATGCACATTCTGGAAGAGGTCATCCAGCGCGAAGTGCGCAACCTGCACAAAAACGGGGTACAACTGCGCCATGTCGGTCGTCTGGAAGGCATCTCCGAGAGGCTAAAGCGCCAGGTGCGCCAGGCCATCGAACTGACCAAAAACAACGACCGCCTGATCCTGAACGTGGCGTTCAACTATGGCGGTCGAGCCGAGATCCTGGACGCGGTACGACGGCTCATCGAGGATGGCGTTGACCCCGCCAGTGTGGACGAGGAGCTTTTCAGCCGCTATCTTTACACCGCCGGGCTCCCTGACCCGGACATGATTATCCGCACCGCCGGAGAGGTACGCCTGAGCAATTTTCTGATCTGGCAGGCGGCTTACGCCGAGTATTACGCCACCCCCACTTACTGGCCCGATTTCGACAAACAAGAGCTGTATAGGGCTTTGCGCGCCTACAACCAGCGGGAAAGAAGGTTTGGCCTGGTGAAGAATTGATGCTCAGCCAGCGAATTGCCAGCGCCGTCATCCTGATCCCTGTGGTAGCCTGGATGGTTTACGCCGGGGGGCTGTGGTTCTTCGCTCTGGTGGCCCTGGCGGCTGGTCTGGCCGGCTACGAGTTTTTCGCCATGATGACCACCGGCGGCTACCAGCCCTCTTTGCCGCTGGGCCTGGGCATAATATGGTTGTTTATCCTGGACGCCCGCCACCCTGAATGGGGGTTGGGCCGTTTTTTTGTGGCCGCCGTCATCGTGCTGTCCCTCATCTGGCACGTGTTTCAGAAAAAAAGCGCCACCCCCGCCCTCGATTGGGCCTTGACTCTGGCCGGCGGGCTGACCATCGGCTGGCTGGCGGCCCACTTCATCTCCCTGCGAGCATTGGGGGCGCACTGGATCGTGCTGACCCTGCTCTCCACCTGGGCCTGCGACGCGGGGGCCTATTTCGTGGGCCGGGCGCTGGGACGCCGTAAACTGACCCCCAGGCTCAGCCCCAAAAAGACGTGGGAAGGGGCAGGGGGAGGCTGGCTGTGCGGGGTGCTGGTCACAGTCCTGGTCGGCCTTTACCTCGACCTGCACGTCGGTCACGGTCTGGCGTTGGGGGCGGCTATCGCCACCATCTGCCCTTTCGGCGACCTGGCCGTCTCCATGCTGAAGCGACAGGTGGGGGTTAAAGATTCGGGCCACCTCATCCCTGGTCACGGCGGGGTGCTGGACCGGATCGATACCCTGCTTTTCTCCGTGGTGGTGGTCTACTACTACGTCACCCTGGTGGGGTGACTATTCGTAGCGCAGGGCGTCGATGGGATTGAGCCTGGCCGCACTGGTGGCCGGATAGATGCCGAAGAAAAGGCCCACCGCGGCCGAGAAAGTGGTGGCCAGTAGAATGGCTCCCAGCGTGACTTTCGGAGTCAGGTCAGGAACAAACTGGGCAATGGCCTGCGACCCGATGAAGCCCAGCATTATGCCGAAAGCACCACCCATCAGGCTGAGAATGATGGCTTCGATAAGAAACTGCATCAGGATGTCACGACGCTTGGCCCCTACGGCCTTGCGGATCCCGATCTCACGCGTGCGTTCGGTGACGGACACCAGCATAATGTTCATGATGCCAATGCCCCCTACCACCAGGGAGATAGCGGCAATGGCCCCCAGCACGATGGTCAGCACCCGCATGATGTCCCCGAAAACCTCGACGAAATCTTCCTGGCTAAGAACGGTGAAGTCGTCTTCGTTCTGGAACTGGATTTTGTGCCGGGTGCGCAGGAGTTGGGTGATCTCTTCCCTGGCTACCTCGATGATCTCCTCACTGACCACCTGAATGCTGATCATGGACAGGCTGTAATCGCCGGAAATGCTGCGCCCTTCAAAAAGACGGGTGGCGGCCGTGCTCAGGGGAACGAAGACCGCATTATCCTGATCGAGGCCCATACCGCCCCCGCCCTTTTCTTCCATGATGCCGATAACCCGGAAAGGCACCTGGTTGAGCTTGATCACCTGGCCGATAGGATAAACATCTGGGGGGAAAAGCTCTTCCACCACTGTCTGGCCAATGACCACCACCCGGGAACGGCCGTTCACCGCTTCCTCGGTGATGAACTCTCCTTCGATGGCATGGAAGTTGCGCACGTCGGCATACTCCGGGGTGACGCCGCTGACGGAGGTACGCGTCTCTTCAGAGCCATAGACTGCCCAGACATTACCCATATATTCCGGGGCAACGCCCATCACGCCGGACACGTTCAGGGGGTCGGCGATGGCCCTGGCGTCGCCGTAGGTCAGGCTGACTATGCGGGTTGTCCCTCTACGCCCGGGGCCTCCCTCTTCCAAACTGCCGGGCATAACAAAGAGCAAATTGGAGCCTAACCCCTGAAACTGGCCGGTGACGTAGTGCTCCAAACCCTGTCCTACCGACAGCAGGGCGATGACCGCTCCCACTCCGATGATGATGCCCAGCATGGTCAGAGCCGAACGCAATTTGTTGGCCAAAAGGCCGCGCAGGGCGATGCGCAGGCTCTCCGTGAGGTTCATGCTCTCACCTCCAGTGGGGTAAATTGGGGCACGAGTTTGTCGGCCACAACCTGGCCGTCGAGGAGGCGGATAATGCGCCGCGTGCGGTTGCCGATATCGGGGTCGTGGGTGACGAAGATAACGGTAATGCCTTCTTCACTATTAAGCCGCTCGAAGATGGCCATGAGCTCTTCGCCCGCTTTGGAATCCAGGTTGCCCGTCGGCTCGTCGGCCAGGATGATAGCTGGTTCGTTGACCAGGGCACGGGCGATGGCTACTCGCTGCTGTTGACCGCCGGACAGCTCGTTGGGCCGGTGATGCACACGGTCGCCCAGCCCCACCGCTTCCAGGGCGGCGATGGCTCGCCGGCGGCGGTCTTGGCTGTTGCCTGAATAAATGAGCGGCAACTCCACGTTTTGCAAGGCCGAGGTGCGCGGTAACAGGTTGAAAGTCTGGAACACAAAGCCGATCTTGCGGTTGCGAATCTCGGCCAGGCTGTCGTCGTCCAGGTGGCTGACGTTAGTGCCTTCCAGGAGATAGAGGCCAGAGGTAGGTTGATCCAGGCAGCCGAGAACATTCATCAAGGTGGACTTGCCCGAACCCGAAGGCCCCATGATCGATACAAACTCGCCCTCGTGCACCTGCAAGGACACTCCGCGCAGGGCGTGCACCTGCACGTCGCCCATCTGATAAACTTTGGTCACGTCTCGGATCTCAATCAGCGGTCCGCTCATTCAATCCCTCATTAAACCACCTGCTGGCGCAAGGCACAGCGGCTTTTGATAACAGCCGGGGGCCTCCCTCGCTCAATGTGGAGACTCCGAAGGGCCCGAAGAAATGGCCCGCCGCAGCCGCTCGCTGCCGGAGATGCCACGGAGGACGATCTTGTCACCTTCCTCCAGGCCGGCCACCACTTCGCTATACTGCTCGTTCCGCATCCCAATCTCGATCTCCACCCGCGCAATCTCGCCATTTTCCAGCAGCTTCTCCACGTACATTTTGTCATTATCACGATCGATCTGGATAACGCGGTTGGGTATTATCAACACATTGTCCCGGCGGTCGGTGGTTATGGCCGCGTCGGCGCTCATGCCGGCCCGTAGGGGGGCGTCGCCAGGCTCGATGGCAATGGTGACCACGTAGGCCACCACCCCTCCCCCTTCGGCCACTGAAGCCGTAGGAGCGATGGCCTCTATGTGTCCGGCGATTTCCCTCTCGGGCAGGGCGTCCAGGGTGATGGACACCGGCTGGCCGACCGCCACGCGGCCGATATCGATCTCGTCCACCTCCACGTCGATGTGGAAAGCAGAATTATCTACCAGATCGATTATAGGGGTGCCGGCCGTTACCTGCTCGTTGATCTCTGTGTGCACCTCGGACACCCCTCCATCGAAGGGGGCCACAATGGTCATGCCTGCCAGCTTGCGCTGTACCTGCTTCACCGCCACCCGTGCATCATCAACCCGCGCCTGGGCCTCGGCCACGTCCTCTGCCCGGGGCTGCTCTTCCAGTTCTTCCAGGTCGTCGAGGGTCTGGGCCAGCTTGGCCTCGGCGGCCTTGATGCTTTCCAGAGTGGGCTGTTTCCGCAACTCGTCCAGGTCAGCCTGGGCCTGGGCCAGCTTGGCCTCGGCGGCCTTGATGTCTGCTTCGGTGGGGCCTTCTACGGCCTGGTTGTACCTGGCCTGGGCTGCCTCGTACTCGAAGGTAGCCTGCTGCAAGTCCAGGGATTGGGGCAAAGCCTGGATGCCCCCTCTCCAGGCCACCTGGTCGTATCTGGCCTGAGCGTTCTCCAGCTTGATGCGCGCCCGTTCCAGGTCAACCTGGGCGATGGTGATGTCGTTCTCGTCAGGACCTTCCAGGGCTTTTTTGTAGGCCGCCCGGGCGCTGGCCAGGTTGGCTTCGGCGGCGGCCAGTTCTTCCCCGCTGGGGCCATTTATGACCTCATTGTAAGCGGCCTGGACGCTGACCAGATTGGCTTCGGCGGCGGCCAGCTTCCCGGTGCTGGGCTTTCTTTGGACTTTGGCTAACTGGGCCTCGCTCAAAGCCAGGTTAGCCTGTGCGCGCTCCAGTTCCAGCTCCAGGTCGGCCGTCTCCAGATTAGCCAACAGGTCGCCTGCCCGGACAGCCTGGCCCCTCTTCACGGCGATGATTTCCATCGTGCCGCCTGATTTGAAGGTCAGGGCTACCTCGGCTTTCGAGGCGATGCTGCCGGTGGCGTTCACGGCGTCCGCGATCGTGCCCCGTTCCACGGTGATGGTTTCCAGAGCCGAAATATCCAGTTTCTTCTCACCGGCAAAAGCGGCGTAGCTGATCAGGCTCAGACCTATAACCGTACCCAGAATTAAAAATATGGTGATTGCTCTCTTCATCTATTCTACTCCCATGGTTTAAGAGAAAAGACGGCCAATGAGAGCGGGAGCCAGGACGGCACCCGCCATCACCGCCCAATACACCAGGCCGGCGACGACGGCCTTGGTTTTGCCAAAACGGTTGAGAGCCGCCAGGCCCACCGCCACCAGAATCAGGTGCCACACGAAGAAGGGATCCAACTGGGATAGGAATATGTAAAGCAGGTTAGCGCCATCGACGGCCCGGTCGCCGGTGGCTACCAGCCCCGACAGCCCGGTATCGACGATCATCTGACCGCTTAAAGCAACGTAAGCGGCCTGGGTCAGATCTCTCAGGAAAAAAGGCAGCCACGCCCAGGTCATCAGGGTGAACGTCTGCTTGAAGCCGCCCTCACCGCCCAGGAATAGGGCCAGAGTGTAGAGCGCGCCGGCTCCTATAAGCCAGAACAGGGCCGTCATGACAATGCCCCCCACGACGGCAAATACGGCCATCATGCCCGGCGAACTGAAAGCGCCCATTTGCCCAGCCAGAGCCTCGGCCTGGTCGGGCGGCATGTCCAACATGCGCCGCTGCATCTCCCTGGCCGCCAGAGCAGCCATCTGGGGAGCAGTAGCCACCCCACGCACCACCAGACCCAACAGGATCAACAGGGCGGGCGTCAACCATAACCAGCCCGATTTTTCGCCCACATGCTTCAGGGTGGCCGCCGGTCGGTCTACGAGGTCCACCAGCAGCTTCAAAAGCCCTCTCCTCTTTTCTTTCGCCTCTTCCGCTCTCACTTCTTCTGTAATGCCAGGTTCATCGCTCAAGACCACGCTGCTCATGTTTTCTCCCTCTATCTATCGGTCTCCATAAAGTAGTGACCTGCCAAAAACCTCTTGATTATACCACATATCCTAGACTATGCAAAAATCATTATAGGGCCAGAAAGGGCAGGGTATCGACCAGGAAATTGGGGCCAGCTTCTGACATGGATGTGCTCTCCTGTTCCCATTATAACCCCTGAGGGTTAAGGCCAGGTCATCCAATTGTAAAATATCTGGTAAAAAAAGCAAGTCCCTGGATTTATATACGCATAATCTGGCCCCAGGGTTACACTTTCATCCCCCCTGATGATTCCCGCCCGGCCAGGCCGGGAAATTTGATTCGGTTGCTCTCTACGACCTTTGCTTTCAGTTTACAGGGGATTTGTGGAGAAATTATGGAGATGTGATGGAGGGATGTTGGATGAGTCGGCGCGCACGGCCTGTACTGCCACAGTGGTAGCGGGCGAAGACGTTTTTGGCCTGAAAGCTGTTGCCAAGCCTTCGCCAGGGTTCCCCCCACCTGAACGGATCCAAAATGAGAAGGGCGGGGTCCCCCGAAACCCCGCCCTTCCACACAAAGGAGGAGAAAAGGATGCTGGGCTACTATTAGAATACCACAAACCAAGTAATTTTTGGGTTAACGATTGGTGGAGAAATGGTTGAGAAATAGAGAGTTTCGCCTGGTACCCTACGCTTTTGCGCTTGTAAGGGACTACAGCCCTTGTCCCTTATCGTCCTCTACATCATACCGCTTCCACCTTCCAACGGCCTTATAAAATGCCCCTCTTCCAAAGCTGGTTGACCACCAGGGGAAGAACAGGTTGATATATTACCACACTTTCGTCCCCATGTCAAATCGCACGGGGGGGTGGGGGCAGCGCGGCCCTCACACGATCATTCCCAACTGAATCTGCGTTCAAAGGGGGGGAGGGCTTTGACCGCCTCGATGGTCAAAGTTCGCTCCCCGGCGAAGCTATCGTACCAGGCGTTGCTGTCCAATTTGGCCGCGATCAGCCAGGGACAGACGGCAAAGAGATAGTCCGGCAAAGGCTGACCGTTGGACAACAGCCCGCTGCGAAACCAGTTGAACATCTCCAGGTGGTAATCGCGGTGCAACTGGTCGTCTACCAGCGGGAAGCGGTTGTCGTCATCGGCCTCGTACTTCCAGCCGCCCTCCCCGACGATTATGGGCGGCACAAAGCCCAGTTCCCTTTGCAGTACGTCAGCCCAGTAGAGAAACCCCAGCACCCCGTTTGGGTCCTCGGTGTAGTCCGGGGGATGATTCATGCCATAAGGGTGGGACACGAAAAACGTGCGCTCGAAGATACTTTCTCCCCCCCGTTCCTTTATGTCGTTCAGGGAGTCGGTCAACCACTTTTCGTGTATGAACTGTAGCCCGATAAAACCCCCGGCATTATAGATCTCCTGGCAGGCTACTCGCAGGTTGGCCCGGAACTTGCGGCCACTTTTGCCCGGTCCATCCTCCCATTCGGCATCCAGGCTGGGCTCGTTGTAAACCTGAATGTAGGGCGGCAGACCAGCCTCCTGCAAAATGCGCACGTCGCGTGCCCAGTGGGGGTAAGGCTCGTAGGCGAACAGCCGGGGACGCCAGACCACCACCAGGCCCGCCTCTTTGAAACGACGGGCGGCCCGCTCCAACTGGCCTCCCTCGGCGTAGAGGACCAAGGCCCATTTCAGGTGCATATCCAGGGCACGGGCGATGTTCACCTCCAGCTCGTCGTCGTTGAAGAAGGCATTTTTCATGAAATGGATGCCCAGCCCGTTGTCGTGGGGCGGTCTGGGCCAGTCGGGCAGGGCCAGGGCAGGCAGGTCGGCCAGTTCGAACCGCTCCACGCCCGGCGTGGGAGAGGGCGCAGAGATGAGGGTCGAGGGCCAGGTGGGGGTGGACGTCGGGATGGGCGTCAGAGTGGAGGTGGGGGGCAGAGGGGTGGGAGTCGGCGAGGGCGATGGGGGCAGGGAGGTGACAGTGGGCGTGAAGCTGGGTACGATGATGGGCGTTTGAGTGGCCGTTAAAAGAGGCGTGGAAGTCGCCCGGCCTATCCGTCCGCCCTCCTGGGCCGGGGAGAGCGCCTGGCAGGCAGCTAAAAGCAGCCCCGACAGGAAGAGCAAGAGCAAGGTGACGACCTTTGGTAAGGTTTTCATGGGCTAAACCATATTCTCCAGCTTGAAACCATGTCCCCTCACGGTGACGATGTACTGGCCCTCGGGGTCGGCTTCGCTTATCCTTTCCCGCAGCCGTCTAGCCAGGGCGTCAATGGCTTGTTCGGATATCCCTTCTTTGGCGTCGTCGGGCCAGACAGCCTGGACAATTTCCTCCCGGCTGCAAACTCGGCCCTCTCCCTCGTATAGAAGCTCCAACAGACGGTACTGGGCCGGCGAAAGAGGCGGTTCGAGTTCCTGGCCTTTGACCCATACCGTTCTGCTCTCCTTGTCCAGACGCAGGCCAGCGGCCTTCTCTTCGTCAAAAAATAGAGGGGTGGTGGCTCCGGCATCGACGAAAGCCAGCTTGAAGCGCAGCGCAATTTGAATCTCATCGCCGTCTTGTAAGGGGTGAGCCCCTTTCACTTCTTGGCCGTTCAAGAAGGTCCCGTTTTTGCTGTCACAATCCTCCAGAATGTAACGCTCGTCTTCTTTTCGGATCAGGGCATGGCAGCGGGACACCTGACGGTCAGCCAGCACGATGTCGCAGTTATCCTCCCGCCCGATGGTGAGCGTCTCCCGGGCTATGACCCATCGTTGGTTAGGATCGCTGCCCTCCCGCATGATGAGCATAGCCATTTCTCTCTGTGTCATGAAATTTCACCCTCCGAAAATTTATACAGATAACCTGCCCAGTGTCAAAGAAGGGCTGCGCCAGTGTTGGCCCCCATTTTCTCCAGGAGGTGACAATTGCTCCAGCCCCCGTCCCCGGGGGCGGTGATCGTGAAACACCGTGACGCTATCCAATATGTCCCCGAGACGGGGACTGGGAGCGGGCGAAAAGAGACTCGCCTAAAATCTGGGACACACCCGTTATAAACCCGGACTTGACAGGAAACCGATAATAGACTAAGCTATACCTGGGGAGAGCGTCCATTTAATCCTAAATGGAGAGAAAAGGTTTGATTCAAACATTAGAACCGGACACCGTTCTACGGTCACGCTACAAGATCGTAGAACTGGTTGGTCAGGGTGGTATGGGGGCCGTTTATCGGGCCGAAGATCTACGTTTAGAAGGCAGACAGTGTGCCCTTAAAGAGATACGCTTTGAGCCAGGAGCCGATCCCTCTATCCTGAAACAGGCTCAAGAACAGTTTCATCGTGAAGCCAGTGTCCTGGCCCGGCTCGATCATCCCAATCTGCCCAAGGTGTCTGATTATTTTTCCGAGGGCGAACGGGATTACCTGGTCATGGATTTTGTTTCCGGCCCGGACCTGAAAGAGATCGTCGATGACGCCCGGCGACAGGACCGCTTCCTGGAGGAGAGTTTGGTGCTGGTTTGGGCTGAGCAACTGTGCGGCGCTCTGGAATATATGCATAGCCAGGACCCGCCCGTTCTTCACCGTGACATCAAACCGGCCAACATCAAACTCACGCCGGCTGGCACGGTCAAGCTGGTGGATTTTGGCCTGGTCAAGCTCCTGACTCCCGACGATACCAGAACCATCACCGTCCTCCAGGGGCGGGGCACGGTGCAGTATACCCCTCTGGAACAATACGGTGGAGACACGGGCCATACCAACGTGCGCTCCGATATCTATTCCCTGGGGGCGACCCTCTATCACCTCCTGGCCGGTCAGCCCCCTCCCGACGCCAAACAGCGTTTTCTCAAGCCGGATTCTCTGACCCCGCTGCGGAGCCTGAACCTGGACGTTTCCCTTCAGGTAGAACGAGCGGTGATGAAAGCCCTCGAGATGCACCCCGACGGACGGCCCGCCAGCATAGTCGAGTTCGGAGCCGAGCTGCTTTCCCCCAACGTTTCGTCGTCCCGGGCCTTGACGGACTCGCCTGCATCCATCAGAGAGTCTATCAGAGACATCAGAGAGATGGAATGGGTCATCGCCCTGCGAGATAACGGCATTTTACTGGCCATCGTCCTGGGGCTGTTGCTTATTGCCGTACTGGTGACTCTGCGTGCCCCAACGGTGCAGCCCCCGCCGTCCCCTACCCGGAGCGGGGAAGCCCTTGGTTTTCTCTCTCCTTATCTCCCTCTTTACCTCCTGCTTTGCTAACGAGCCATTTCCCCCCATAGGGTGTAGCTGAGGGGCAACAATCCAAACAGGAAACAGACCAGCGGCGCCCCCCAGTGACCGTAGAATTGCCAGACCAACCCCATGCCCAGCAGCCCCAACCCGTAGAGAACGTACCCCACCAATCCCCAGGCCAGGCTGGAGAGGAAAAATCGTAATCGAGCTGTCTGGGGGAACCTCCAATCGCGGCGCGCCAGATAGCTTACCCCGGCGGCCAGGACCATACCCCCTAGCGAGAGCACCAGATCGGTCTCGTTCAACCTGGGTTCTCCCCCGCCCTCAACCCCGCCTGCCCCTTCGGGGGGCGGAGAGGTGAAAGTGGTCGAGGTGGTGGGGGCCGAGGTGGGCAGGGAAGTGGGGGTGGGGCTTGGCGTCGCGGTAGGTGAAGGCAGTACGGTAGCGATGGTCGCGGGTTCATCCGGGTTCTCGATGGTGACCAGTACTGTGGCCGAACGCAGAGCCGGATCGCTGCTGGCAGTGATCTCTAACCGGCCCGTCCTTTGCAGGGTGATGATGGCTTCGGCTCGCCCGTCTACGGTGGTGACTTCCTGGCGCGGCAGTTCCAGTGACTCAGAGGGATAGAAAAGGCGGAAAACCACCGGAGTGCCGTCGGGCACGGGATGTCCGTTCCGGTCCACGATGATGCCCGTTCGCAACTGCATGGTCACCCCTGCCTCGACCCCTACCGGGGCGGGCGTACCTTCTATGTCAGGGCGGATAGGGGTGGGGGTTGCCGTCAGGGATATCTCCTCCGAGTCCTGGAGCGGTATGGCTTCCAGGGCAATAACCTGCTCTGGGTCAGGCTCCATGCGCACCAGCAGATCGTAGTTGATGCCCTTCACGCTGACCGGCGGGTAGACCTGGGGGGTGAACTCCTGGAACAGAACCCGTACCGAGGCCTCCAGGGAAGGCGGCACCTTGCTATAGAGACAATAGTAGGCGGTCAGTTTGCTGAGCTCTGTGGTGTCCAGGTAATAAGGGGCGTTGTAAGCCATGACCACCACTTTTTTAGCGCGCAGGCTATCGGACCGCTGTTTGAGGAACAGTTTAACGGTATCGGACTCAGGATAGTCGTCGAGGTTAACGTCCAGCATGGCAAAGATGATCCAGTCGGCCTCCTGCAAAAGGTCCTCTATGTCCGTTGTAGCGGTAGCCTCGGCCGTGGGCGCTGTGGTCGTGCTGGTGGGCGTAACCTCTGAGGTGGCGGTCACGGTTGGTTGGGCCTGGCCTTCAGGCTCAGTGGTGGGGGCGGGAGATAGGGGCCTGGCCTCGCCCGTTTCGGCCAGCAGATAGCTCCTCAAGGCGCTGAAAGTCAGGCTCTTGAGGTGGGCAGGATTAACCTGGCCGCTGGCCTGGGGGCCATAAAGCTGAAGCATGATCTTCTGTAAAGCGTCGGGTTCGATGAAATAGAAAGGCTCGCAGTCGGCGCAATCCTGCCCTTGGCGGTTGTCGGTGAAGATGAGGATGTGCTCGTCGAGGAGGGGAGGAGCGGGCAATCTGTCGGCCAACTCCTGGGGCCCAGGATAGATAAGGGTGACCGCTTTTTGCGCTATCTGCGAAATTTTCCGCTGGCTTGCTCCCACCGCTTCGCTCAGATATGCCGCATCGATCAGGCTTTCCTCCAGGGAGAAGTGGGGATAAAGTCGCTGTTTGAGACGGAGAATACGGCGCAGGGACTCGTCAACTCGGGCCTGGAAGGTGGGATCGCTGGTGTATTTCTCGCGGAAAAAGCGAATGGTGTCCTTGATGTTTTCGAACTGCTCGGCCCAGGTGTCGTGTAGCCCAAACTGGGAGAGCACCAGCAGATCGTTGCCGGCCAGAAAGGCTTCCTGAGCGATGCGTTTATAGGGGAAGGTTTGCAACTGGGGATCGTAGTATTTACGCACCGCAGGCACGCCAAGAGCCCCACTGACCATGATACCCCCCTGCTCTCGCCAGGCTTTAAGCTCTGGCTCTTTTAGAAGGGTTTGCAGGCTCTTGGCGTCGAAGCTGATCGGGCGGGTAAGCTGGCGGATGTTGCCCTGAAAGCCTCGATAGCGGATGTGTGAGGACATCAGGGCCTCGGTGGTGGCCTGGGGATCGTCCCGCTGGGTCTGGGTCACGACGAAAAAGGGAGCCAATTCTATCTTTTTCAACTCCTGGAGGGACTTGGGGACGGTGGATACCTCTTCGTCGGCGCGACGGTCGCTGCCGCCCAGGCCGGGGAAATGTTTGGCTACAGATACCACCTGGCCTTTGCTGCCCTGGTGCAGACCACTGATGTAGGCCCGCCCCATCTTGCCTACCCAGTAGGGGTCGCCCCCAAAAACGCGGACGCCCAGGTCCCCTTTAAGGCCGGGGCGGGGGTTGTCGAGCACGTCCAGAGAAGGGCCAAAAATCATGTTGACGCCCACGGCCTGCATTTCGCGCCCCACGATGTAGCCCACCTGCTCGGCGGCGTTTTCGTCCCAGGTCGCGCCCAGGGCCATGTTGCTGGGCGCAGCCGCCATATCGCCTCGCAGGTCGGTGTAGGGATAACCGTCTCCCTCGTGGTCGAGGGCGATGAAAAGAGGTATACCGCTTGTCGGCTGGCTGGCAGTGGTAGGAGCGGTGCTGGTCACGGGCTGGCCGCTGGTCAGGGCCAGGCGTTGCAAATCGTTCGTCAGGCTGGCGACCTGAGCGGGTACGTCCTCGCCGTTGGTAAAATTTTGGTTGCTGGCCAGCAGCACCACGCCGCCTACCCGATATTCCGTGATCAATTCGGCGATGTCCGAGCCAGGCCCGAGGTCGTGGCCGTCGAAGGTGACCAGGAAGAGCTGCCCGACTTTATCCTCCACCGACATGCGGTCTATAACCTGCTGGATAAGGTCGTCTTCCTGTTGGGCCCTCAAGGTCCAGGGCCACACCAGGGAGAGCACCACCAGGCTCAAAATGGCTATAGATGAGCCTCTCATCTTCATCAAGCGATTTCCCTCCAGGGGCCTGGCACTTTCAACAGCGAACGTTCGTTGTGCCAGACCCCTTCATATCCATCTTTCGTTACGGCACCAGCACGCGCAGGTTGTCAAAGCGGATGTGCACCCCGGGCTCGTCAAACGCGCCGGCCGCCAGACCGAGATCGCCCTCGGGGAAAGAGGGGTCGTAGACATCCACCAGGTGCTGGTCGTTGGCGTAGAAGCTCATTTGTGGGCCGTTGCCGACCACTCGCAAGCGATTGGTGCTCTGCCCCTGGAGGATGTTGCGGGACTTCTTCCACCTCACCAACACTGCCCAGACATCGTTTTCTTGCTTCCACACCGAATAGTGGCCCAGGCCGGATATAGCGAAGAAATAGAAATTGTCCGTGTCTTGATGACGGCAGATCACCCCGTACTCGTTATTACCTGGGCCAGCTACCTGAGTAGCTTCCACTTCCATAACGAAGTTGGTAAAATTATCCCCAACCAGGTCCCAGGCGACCCATCTCTTCGCCTTTATCAGAATGCTGTACTGTCCCTCTTCGTATCCCGCCCGGCGGATTTCGGACTCGTCCGTCACCCAACCGCTATTCGGATCGCTGAAATCGTCCTCTAAAAATAGCGTCCAGGACGAGATATCGGACGGCGGTACAGGCGATTCGGAGGGCTCAACCAGCCTGGTGGAGAGACTTGGCCTCCACGAAAGTTGTTCCTGGAGCCAATCAAACTCATCGCGGCCAAAGACGGCCCCCAGGTCCAGCAGCTTGCGGGGGTTCGTGCCGTCCGCGTTCATCGCCCACAGCGCCCACACTTCTTTGTCTTTATCCTCCTCGCCGCTCTCATCTCGCACGAAGGCGATAGACTGCCCATCCGGGGAGAAGGTCGGCAGCCCGTCTTCTCCTTCCCTGGTGGTCAGGCGCCTGAGGTCTGTGCCGTCGGTGCGGATGGTGTATATCTCCCAGTCCTCGTCCTCGCGATAGGACATCATAAGGATCACGTCGCCGCGGGCGTCGAGGGGCAGGTCGTGTCTCTCACCTGTGATCTGCACCGGGATGCTTCCCTCCGGCTCGATGATCGTCAAGCCGCACTTGCTGCCGTCCTCCCAGGCGTTGCAGCCGTTGTACACGATGCGTCCGTCGGGCAGCCAGACCGGGTGCCAGCCCATCACGCTGGACGTGCCTTCCCCGTAGGTCAGCACCCGCTCTTTCACCTCTATTTCCCACACGTCGTCGATGACGTAGAGGCGATATTGGCGGTCCGATTCCCTGGTGGAGGAGAAGACGATGCTCCGCCCGTCGGGCGACCAACTGGACTGGGCGTCCTCGCTATAGGGGCTGATTTCTTCGACCTCGCTGTCGTCGGCTTTCAGGAGGAGCAGGTGCTCGTAGTCAGGACGGGTGCCATTGGCGATCAGCCATTGCCCGTCGAAGCTGAAGGCCGGTTGACGGATTTGATTCAGGATCAGCGTGGTCCAGCCATTGCTGGCATCGATCAGCCAGGTATTATAGTGAGCGCCGTCGAAGATGGGGACGGCGATCTCACCAGGCCCCTCCTGGGCGGGCGGCTTCGCCAGGCCGGTGGAAATTGCGAGGACGTTGAGCGCCAACACAGTGATGATAAAACAGCCGATCTTGGATACTGATTTGATTCTCATTACAACTTACCTCCTTATCGAACTAATTGCATCGGGAAAGACGTCTCCCAATCGACTCCGCTCACCCCTTCCCATCGTCCTGTCTCGGGGGAAGTTCGACCGAGCGAGAGATGAGTGGGGCATCGGCAACGTGAGTTCGAGGGAGCGGGGCACTGCCTTATCGCCTTTCGCAGAGCCTTTAATGCGTCTTTTCCCACTCGATAGCCCACGTGGTGCCAAATTTCTGAGTCCAACGCCCCGCGCCTGGACTCTTCGTAAACCGCAACCCCCTGGAATTTGCAACGGGAGCACCTGACGATCTGGACGGCGATCTCGTCCCACGAACTGTCGGGAGGCAGTTCGATTTTTTGGGTTATATTGAGTGACCCCATCGAACATTCTGGACAAACAAAAGGCATGTTACAATCCTCCTTACTCAGACGTTATCTGTCATTTTGTCACGAATCTGCTTAAGACAACGAAGTATAGCGGTAATATGTCCACTCTCAAAGACACTGGCCAGGTGCCCTTCTGCAAAACGATCGGCGCGCACGTGCGTAGTGAGCAATTTGCGGAGCGTCAGGAGGTCGGCGGCTGCGAGGGCCTTGGGATCCGAACGATAACGTTCCGCTTCGTCACTCCAGCCTGTCCAGTCGAACGAGATGATGATGTTCTGCCTGTATAACGTGCTGATGAGCTCATCTACCTCAGGGCTGAACGAGAAGTGAGGGAATTGACCTCCTTGTTCCACCCACTGACCAAACTGATAGCCCTGTTTCTCGAAAAGAGGCAGATACTTGAGGATGGCGTCGATCTGTTGGACCCCGATCTCTGGCCCGGAATCTTGGCTCATAAACCTACCTCCCCCAGGGCGCCTAACGGATGGGCGCTCAGCCGCCGTGCGAGCCCTTGGCCCCGCCCACCTCCACCACCATCCCGTCTCGGGCCATCAGCACCTCCGTCCGGGTACCGGCGGCCACCTCAGCCGCCTCAAGGCCCATCCGGTCCAGGGTACTGTCGTTGTAATCAGGCCCGTGGTGGAACAGAATTGCCGTCTCCACCTCAGCCTCCAGGGCCAACTTTACGGCCTCCAGATGGCTACTGTGCCCCCAGCCCTCACGGTGTTGCCGCTCTTCCGAGCTGAACCGAGCAGCCAGGATCCAGAGATGGGCTCCTCGAGACAGCTCCACCAGCCTCGAATCCACCTCCGGGTCTCCGGCCTCGTGGTCCGTGGAGTAGACCACCATGTGAGGTCCATACTGGATGCAAAAGGTGAGAGACCCGCCCGGATGCCGGTTCTCGGCGGCCCGCACCTGGAAACCCGCTACCTCCATCCCACCGGGTTCCACCCGACGGTACTCCAGGTCTGCCGCAAGGTTCTGGGTGCCTTTGAAGGGGGAGTAGACCGAGGTGAACAACCGCTCGATGCTGGACCGGAGATCCTTGATGGAGGCCCCGTAAAAGACAACACGGTTGCCCTTCACAAACATAGGTGCAAAAAAGGGAATCCCGATGATGTGGTCCCAGTGATAGTGGCTCAACAGGAAATGTAGCTCCCCCAGATCCTGGCCCCAGGCCCCTCCCATCAGGGTCGTCTGTAGAGAGGCGAGCCCGGTGCCACCATCCAGGATGACGTGAGGGTTGCCCGGGCGCATGGCCGCGCCTGGCTCGCCGCTCTGAAAGCCCACCACCTGGACGCACGGCGTGTTCCCACCATAACGCTGGGTCGCCCGGCCTGGCGACACGATGCCGCCCCTTGTTCCCCAGAATCGAACTCGAATCACGGCCCTGTCTCCTGCACATCTCCAACCCCGCGCTCTGGGCGTCCAGATGCTACAGGTCGTGGTTCACTACCACCTACCTCCCTCTGTGAATCTGCATCCTCTCCCGCGTCGCACCCCACTTCCAGGCACCAGCTCTCAGCCGCCGCCTCCACCTTCAAGGGCTCACCTCTGCTCAGGTCACGGGCCAGAGCCAGCTTTTCGTCCACAACGGCGTCCGAGTGCTCCGGATGGTGGTGAAACAGCACGAGCTGGTCCACCCTGGCCATTCGGGCCATCTCCAGGGCGTCCTCCACGGTGGAGTGCCCCCAATGGTACCGACCGAGCATCTCGTGCTCTAGGAAGTGGGTGTCGTGCACCAGCACGTCGGCCTGTCGGGCGCAGTGGGCAAGTTGCTGGAGGTACTCCCTGGAAAACCCCTCATCCGGCCCAGGTCCCCCCATCCCATCCCCCAGCCGGACCTCGCGCACCCGCGCCGTGTCCGTGTAGACCGTCACCGCGCCGCCGTCTGCCTCAATCCGATACCCCACCGTGATCCCAGGGTGGTTGAGTTGCACCGTCTCCACCCGAAACTCTCCCAGGGTCAGCTTAGCGCCCGGCTTGAAAGGCAGGTACTCCAGGCGGGCCGGAAAATACTCAAGGGGCATCGGAAAATTGATGTCGACTTGCTGCCCGGACAGGATGTCCCGGATGTGGGTCCCGGGCTGGCCCGCCGAGACCACGACAAAGCGGTTTCCCTCCAGATAAAAGGGCTCAAAAAAAGGAAACCCCAGGATATGATCCCAGTGGGTGTGCCCCACTAGGATGTAGGCCTCCCCCAGACCCTTGCCGAACTCCCGTTGCATCATCTCCGCCCCCAGCAACCGCCCCCCGGATCCCCCGTCCAGGATGAGTTCCTGACCAGACCGGGTCCGAAAGTGGAGGCAGGTGGTGTTTCCACCGTAGCGCAACTGATCCCGACGCGCGATGGGGCAGGTACCTCTGGCCCCGTAGAAGGTCAGCTCCATGGCGAATCCTCGCTTCCACTGAGTAAGGCAATTGCACGTGAGAGTTTGTAAAATTTGGTACTGGAAAAAGCAAGACCCACAAGACCGCCCCCACCCAGAATTTAGTCCGAAGCCATATTTGATCCGTAATATTCATCGCTAGGTTGTCTCTTGATTGAGACTGTTAATCACTTGGCGGATTCTCTTTCTAACTTTCTTGTAATCAATTTGTGTCCAAGCTTCCAGTATCGGAATATACTTTTTGTTGCCTGTTTCCTCGATTTTATCGAGTAACAAAAATATGAGACCTCTATTTCTGTCCTTCAAGTAATTCATATCGAATTGTTCGTAATCTGCTTCCAGCATTTCATCAAACCCTTGCAGTAATTCATTGGCGTAGGTTTCTTTCTCTATTTCCCATCCCTGTTCAGTATAACGCAGCAATGGCAACCGATAATCATATTCAATGGCTAAATATCCGTTAACAATGGTCCAATCTATCCTTGCTAAAACATCATCTGTGGGTAGATGTGCATAATATCCATAAACTGGGCTCTCGTCCAAGTTTAGTTCCAGCACTTTCTTTGCTCGCGAGCCCTTCAAGACTTTTGTAAGGAGTGCGCGGCCACCACGTATAATCAAGCCATCTGCGCCTCTCAAAATGGCCGCAATTTCCTCGTATGGTAAAGATTTTATCCCTTTTGTGTCCAGGGTATACTTTACTCGTCGTACTTTCCTACTCATTTGGAACGCCTATCTGTCGTCCCTATTTCTGGGCCTCTGGTTTGGCTGTCTAACTCATGATCATACGGAATTCTCCCCTCAGATTATACCATCCTTTCTACCCATTTGCAAAAAAAGTGGTATAATAGAGGTTGGAGGTTGGAGGTTGGAAGTTGGAAGAAAAGAGATTAACGTTTCTATAGGCACGGCCGTGGTGCTTGGCCTGGACGACGTTAGCATGGAAGCGGCCCCTACCACCGCCTACCTGATGCTGGGTGGGCGTTGCGCCCTGAACTGCGCTTTCTGCGCCCAGGCCCGGCACAGCGAGGCGCGGGCTATCAACCTCTCCCGCGTGACCTGGCCCCCCTTCGACGAAGGGGAAACCGTCGCCCGGCTGGCGGCAGTGGCGGCGCGAGGTGAGATTAAGCGTTGCTGCCTGCAAGTGACGGTGGCCGAAGGGTATTTTGAGCGCACCCTGGAGGTAGTGAGAGCCATCAAGCAGGTCAGCAACGTGCCTGTCGATGCCGCCCTGCTGCCCAGGAGTATGGCCCAGGTGGAAGAACTGCTGGAGGCCGGGGTGGAACACATCGGCTTTGGGCTGGACGCCGCCTGCGAGCGGGTCTTTCGCCGGATCAAAGGCGGGCGTTGGGCGCGCAGCCTGGCTCTTATCGAAGAGACGGCCCGTCGCTTCCCGGGCCGTGGGGCCGTCCACCTGATCGTGGGTCTGGGGGAGACCGAACGGGAGATGGTGGAGGCTATCCAACACACGCACGACCTGGGGATGACGGTGGGGCTGTTCGCCTTCACCCCGGTGCGGGGTACGGCCATGCAGGATGTCCCCCCGCCGCCGCTGGACGTTTATCGCCGCATCCAGGTAGCCCGCGACCTTATCGATGATCGCCTGGCCCGGGCCGCAGATTTCAGCTTCTCCCCCGAAGGCCGTCTGCTCTCGTTCAACCTCCCTGCTCTGAGGGAGCACCTGGCCGACGGAAGGGCGTTCCGTACTTCCGGCTGCCCCGATTGCAACCGCCCCTTCTACAACGAGCGGCCCGGCGGGGTAATGTA
>CAZYHC010000036.1:0-53528 GCA_964646625.1 uncultured Anaerolineales bacterium | reverse complement strand
CGTGATTTTTGGGCATGTTAGGGGCGGAGAAGGTGTAGAAAGAATAGGCCAGCACCGTGGTGGAGGTCACTACGGCGATCATCTCATCCAGGAGGTGCAGGCTGTATTCCTGCAAGATGGAGCGATGCTCCTGGGCGTTGCCCTGGAGCAGAAGCAGTTCGTGGCGGCGCTTGCTGAAGCCCAGAAAGAGGGCCAGCAAAGCCATGCATACGTACATCCAGGGCGAAAAGCGCGCCACATCGACCAGAGACGCCCCGGCCGCCACCCGCAGCACAAAACCGGCGGCGATGGTCAACACGTCGAGGATGACCACGTTCTTAAGACAAAAGGAATAGACGATCATAGTCGTCAGATAAGTGATAGCAATAACCCCGAAAAGTCGGCCCAGCCAGAAGGCCAGGGGCAGACAGATGACAGGGATCAGGATGGCGGCGGCGGCCGCGACCCTGGGGTCCAGTTGTCCAGAGGGCAACGGGCGGAGTCGTTTGGTAGGATGTTGGCGGTCCTTCTCGATGTCCACCAGGTCATTGATGATGTAGATGGTGCTGGAGATGAAACAAAAAATGATGAACCCCGCTATGGTCCTGGTCAGATAATGGGAATTAAAAAGCTTCTCGTCAAAGACGAGAGCGGCAAAAAGAAACAGATTCTTGGTCCACTGCTTGGGCCGCATAGTTTTCAACAGACCTTTGAGCACGTTGTTTCCCCCCTGCGTTTTAAGTTATAACTACGAAGAGCACGAAGGACACTCCACACCAAGGTTGTGTGCTTAGTGCTCTTAACGTACTTTGTGATTGATCTAAGTTAGGGCTTATGATACCTTAGTTTCATATAATAGTCAACTCAACCATGAGCAAGAAACGTCTGGATATCTTACTGGTCGAGCGGGGCCTGGCGGAGAGCCGCCAGAAGGCTAAAGCGTTGATCATGGCTGGACAGGTGTTGGTCGATGATCGTCCGGTCAGCAAGGCCGCCACTCTGGTATCGGGCGGGGCCAACATCAGGGTCAAGGAGCGTCTGCCCTACGTCAGTCGTGGCGGCCTTAAGCTGGAGGCGGCCCTGGACCGCTTCGCCATCGAGGTCGGGGGGGTGGTGGCCGCCGACGTGGGAGCCTCGACCGGGGGATTCACCGACTGCCTCCTCCAGCGAGGGGCGGGCAAGGTCTACGCCATCGATGTGGGCTATGGCCAGTTGGCCTGGAGTCTGCGCACCGATCCCCGCGTGGTGGTCATGGAACGGGTCAATGCTCGCTATCTTAAAAAACTGCCTGAGCCCATCGAGCTGGCCACCCTCGACCTTTCCTTCATCCCTCTGAGGTTGGTTTTACCGGCCGTGGTGGGCTGGCTTAAGCCGGGGGCCGACGTGGTGGCTCTGATCAAGCCCCAGTTCGAGGCCGGCCGCCAGCAGGTGGGCAAGGGCGGGGTGGTCAGGGACGCAGGCGTCCAGCGGGCCGTTTTGAACGAGGTCCTGGCCTGGGCGCTGGATCGGGGCTTGACCGTGCAGGGGCTGATGCTCTCGCCTCTTAAGGGCCCGGCCGGCAACGTGGAGTTTCTGGCTCATCTGGGCTGGGGGCAGGAGGGAATCAGCCTCGATCTGGCGAAGGCTATTGAAGAGATTTTGTCATGTATGAACTGAAGCGCAAAAAGATAACCCTGGCGGCCTCGGTTTCCTGCTTTAACCTTTACAACGTCGAGTCGCAGCTTGGCCTGGTAGAAGAAGCTGGTGTGGACCTGCTGCACTTCGACGTGGTAGATGGGCGCTTCAACGATTGTTTCATCCTGGGTACACCCACTTTGGAGGCCATTCGCCCCCACACCCGGCTGCCTATCGAGGTGCACCTGGCCGTTTACGAGCCGGGAAAATTCATCCGTCAGTTTGTGGAGGCCGGGGCGGACTACGTCGCCGTTCACTATGAGGCGATGTCCGAGCCGGAGGCGGTCCTTGAGCAGATCCGGGAGGCCGGGGCCAAACCGCTGTTGGCCCTTCGAGCGGAGACGGGCGTTGACGAGGGGCTGGTGCGTTTGCTGCCGCAGGTGGATTGGGTGGTCAAATTAACTGTCAATCCCGGCTATGCGGGACAGTTTTTCCAACCGACCACCCTCGATAGGATCCGTGAGCTGCGGCTGGCCGCGCAAGAGGCGGGGCTGGATATCGGGATCGCCGCCGACGGCAACATCAATCCCAAAACCATCCCCGCGGTGGTCGCGGCCGGAGCGGATATCCTGGTGGGGGGCACGTCCGGGCTTTTTCTGAAGGATAGAAGTATCAAAGAAGCGGCGGGCCTGATGCTCCAGGCCGCTTCACAGGTAGGAGTACATTAGCCCTTGTAAACAGGGGAATAGCTGTAGTATAATAGAGGGCGATTTATCATTGCCCTGAATAAGTGGAGAGGGGATGGAGAGTCAATTATGTCCAGGTTTACTCGTCACCAGGTTTTGATCGTCGGCGGGGGGCTGGCGGGGCTGCGGGCCGCGGTCGAGGTCCACGCTCGGGGGTGCCGCGTGGCGGTGATGTCCAAGGTGTATCCCATCCGTTCCCACTCCGGGGCGGCCCAGGGGGGGATCAATGCTGCTCTGGGCAACCACCCGGAGGGCAAAGACGATTCCTGGGAACGCCACGCCTTCGACACCATCAAGGGCTCGGACTACCTGGCCGACCAGCCCCGCGCCGAGATTCTGGCCCGCGAGGCCCCGGAGCGGGTGCTGGAAATGGAACACTGGGGCGCGTACTTCAGCCGCTTTCCCGACGGGCGCATCGCTCAGCGGCCCTTTGGGGGGGCTGGCTTCCCCCGCACCTGCTACGCCGCCGACCGCACCGGCCACCACCTGCTGCACACCCTGTGGGAGCAATGTCTCAAGCGCGACATCCCCTTTTATAACGAGTGGCTCCTCACCCGCCTGGCGGTTCACGACGGGCGGGCCGTCGGGGTGGTGGCCCTGCACCTCCCCAGCGGGACCCTGCGGGCCTTCGCCGCCGAGGCGATCATCATAGCCGGGGGCGGCCACGGACGCATTTACGCCAAATCCACCAACGCGTACATCAACACGGGCAGCGCCACGGCCGCCGCGTACGGGGCCGGCGCGCCGCTGGAGGACATGGAGTTCGTCCAGTTCCACCCCACCACTCTTTACGGCACCAACATCCTCATCACCGAGGGGGTGCGAGGGGAAGGCGGCTTTCTGCTCAACGCTCAGGGCGAACGCTTCATGGAACGCTACGCCCCGGAGGTTATGGAACTGGCCCCGCGGGACATCGTGGCCCGCGCCATTCAGACCGAGATCGACGAAGGGCGGGGCTTCAGGGGGCCCTACGGCGGCTACGTGCACCTGGACGTGCGCCACCTGGGAGCGGAGGTGATAAAGACCCGCCTGCCGGGCATCCGCCAGATCGCCATAGACTTTGCCGGGGTGGACCCCATCGAAGCGCCCATGCCCGTGCAGCCCGGCCAGCACTATTCGATGGGCGGCCTGGCCTGCGACGAGAACGGGGAGACCTCTCTGCCGGGGTTGTTTGCGGTCGGCGAGTGTTCCTGCATCAGCGTTCACGGGGCCAATCGGCTGGGCGGCAACTCCCTGCTGGAAACCATCGTCTTTGGCAAGCGGGCCGGCGAGCGGGCGGCGCAACTGGTCGAGGGGGAGTCGGCTGCTGAGTCGGCGTTGGCGGAGAGCTTGCGCGCCCAGGAGGCGCTCATAGATGGCCTCAAGGCCCGCCAGGAAGGCGAACGCCAGATCGAGATCCGCCGTGAGATGCAGGCCATTATGACCGAGAAGGTGAGCCTGTTCCGCGAGGAGAAGGCCCTGGCCGAAGCCGTTGACAGTGTGGCCGCCCTCAAAGAACGCTACCGCCGCGTGGCCCTCGACAGCAGAGGAGACGCTTTCAATTACGACCTGGTGGATGCCCTGGAGTTGGGCGGGATGCTGGAGCTGGCCGAGGTGACGGCCCTCACTGCCCTGAAAAGGCCAGAGTGCCGGGGCTCCCACTGGCGCACCGACTATCCCGGCCGCAACGACGAAGAGTGGTTGAAGCACAGCCTGGCTACCTATAACCCGGACGGGCCGCCGCGCCTGGAATACGCCGACGCCATCATCACCAGATACCCGCCGACGGAGAGGAAGTACTAAACCACACGCTGCACTAGAGAAGCAGAGATCATCTGAAAACTTCGCATAGTAAAAAGCATATAAAATAAGGAGGAAACAGTGAAAACTAAACTAGGCGCCGATACATTTTTGTACCCCATGCCCACCACCCTGGTGGGAGCAAACGTGGAGGGCAAGCCCAACTACGCAACGGTGGCTTACTGCGGCATTGTAAACAGCAGCCCACCCCTCATTTCAGTGGGCTTGAGGAGAGCTCGCTACACCCTCGCTGGAATAAAGGAAAACGGCACTTTCAGCGTCAATATTCCATCCGCAGACATGGTGGAAGCCACCGATTACTGTGGTATAGCTTCGGGGCACAAGGTGGACAAATCCACGCTTTTTGAGACCTTTTACGGTGAACTCGAAACTGCTCCCATGATCGGAGAATGTCCCATCAATATGGAGTGTAGGCTGGTCCAGACCCTGGAATTTGCCACCCACGACGTTTTAATCGGGGAGATCGTCGAAGCCTACACCGAAGAACAATATCTAACCGACGGCGTGCCGGATATAAAGAAAATCGACCCCATCCTGTACTCCACGAAAGATAGCAAGTACTGGAGGGTTGGAGAATACCTGGCCCAGGCGTTTAGTGTCGGGAAGAAGCTGAAATCCAAAAGCGAATAGGCGGCAGGGGGTATATGGTGAAGTAGGTGAGCAAAAAGGAGAATCATAAACAGGATTTACTCCCACTGTTCGATAGCTTTTTCCAGACGGGTGACGAAGGTGAGATAATCGAATATTTGATTTCGCATAGTAATCTCCCCGGCCGGAGAGCAAACCTGGAACTGGGCCAGGCGTTTGCCGAAGCGGTTGAGGCTCACTCTGCGGAAGAGCTTGAAAAGCTGTGGGGCCTGGGTCTGAAATTGATCGGGTTCTCCCCAGAGCAAGCGCCCACAAACGATCCGAAAGAATTTCTTCCTTTCTGCGGAGCCTGGGCTGTAGGGGCTATGGGCGCAGTCTCTCCAGGATTCTTTCAGGAGGCACTGTCCCACTTGCGGGAACTGGCAGGCGATCCAAGATGGAGAGTGAGGGAGGCGGTGGCTAAGGGCCTTCAAAAATTGATAGAAAAGCACGGGCCACAGGCTTTGGAAGAATTGGAGGGCTGGATTGTAGCGGGCAATTGGCTGGCGATGAGGGCCGCGGCAGCAGGAGTGGCTGAACCTGCTTTGTTGAAAGATACACAGACGGCAACGTCGGCCCTGGAATTGCATAGAAAGATCTTTGACCGGGTGCTCGAAGCCCAAGAGCGGAAATCCGAGGAGTTCAAAGCCTTGAGAAAGGGATTGGGCTACACCCTGAGCGTGGTGGTGGCTGCCATTCCAGAGGAAGGTTTCGAATACCTGGAGCGGCTTGTAAATTCACGCGACCAAGACATATTATGGATAATAAGAGAAAATTTGAAAAAGAATAGATTAATCAAGAACTTTCCTAAGAATATCGAATCAACAAAGGCATTACTGAAAGGAGTGGAATGAAATATTCTCTATAAGCGGATAATGTCGTTGCTACACTAATCATTAACAATCTTAATAGAAAGCAGGAAAACTCAAAGTGCCATTACATCTTACCAACCTTTTTAGACTGGTGTGCCGCGTCTCACCGGAAGTAAAACGCTCACTTTGGAGGAGGTGGTATCAATACCTGGCAGCTAACGATAAGGACGCAGATTTGCTCTTCATGAATTACGGCTTTGTGGACCTCGATTCAAATGCAAAAAAGCTATCTTTAGAAAGTTCGGATGAAAAATACCGCTTTTGTATTCAACTTTATCGTCATGTTGCCAGTGCTGTTAGTCTGAGGGAAAAGGACGTGTTGGAGGTTGGCTGTGGGCGCGGAGGAGGTTCATCTCACATTATGAAACATCTTAAGCCAAAATCTATGATAGGTGTGGATTTTTCTGAAAAAGCTATTGATTTCTGCAACAGACATTATTCTATTGAAGGACTCTCCTTTTCCCATGGAGATGCCGAATCTCTTCCTTTCAAAAAGAATACGTTTGACGTTGTTGTTAATGTAGAGTCCTCACATTGTTATGGTTATATGGAACGTTTTCTAAGAGAGGTATACAGAGTCATTCGTCCAGACGGGTATTTCCTGTTCGCCGACTTTCGTAGCAAGGACGAAATCTTTTCTTTACGTGAGCAGTTGAACAATTCTGGTTTTGAATTGCTCAAAGAGGAAGTAATAACTCCTAACGTTCTTAGGGCCCTGGAACTGGGACATGAAAGCAAATTGGGACTGATCCAGCAAAAAGCACCAAAATTATTACATAAATCATTGGAATCTTTCACGGGAATGAAGGGTTCAAGAATATATGAATCACTGAGAACTAAAGAAATTGAATATCTCAATTATGTCTTACAAAAGAATCACCGTTAATAACTTATATTTTCAAGTTACGGTTATAAAACGGAGGTCCCTGAATGGCCACAGAGAGGTATACGTTTAGAGTCCAACGTTTTGACCCCGCCAGCGGCGATAACCCCTATTACCAGGAGTACACGCTTGAGGTGCCGGAGGGCGTGACCGTGCTGGAGGCCCTGCTGCGCATCCAGGCCGAGCAGGATGGCAGCCTGGCCTTTCGCTACGCCTGCCGGGGGGCGGTGTGCGGTTCGTGCGCCATGGTCATCAATGGCCGCTCGGACCTGGCCTGCCGCTCCCAGGTACACGCTCTGGGGACGGAGACCGTCACCGTGGAGCCTTTGCCCAACCTGCCGGTGCTCAAGGACCTGGCGGTGGATATGGATCATTTCCTGGAGAAGAACCAGGAGGTTCAGCCCTGGCTCCAGCCCGCCGGCCCCGATCCCGACCGGGAGCGCCTGGTGGACCCCGTGCAGTGGGCCGAAGCCGAACCGTACACCAACTGCATCCTGTGCGCCTGTTGCTATAGCGTCTGCCCCGCCGCAGAGCGCGATGCGGAGTACCTGGGGCCGGCCGCTCTGGCCAAACATTACCGCTTCCTGGCCGACGTTCGCGACGCCGCCGACCAGGCGCGGCTGGCGCTGGTGGACGGCGAGCAGGGGGTGTGGGGCTGCGATATGGTGTGGAATTGCGTGGAGGTCTGCCCCAAGGGCGTGCCCCCCACCCAGGGCATCGGCAAGACCCGCGCCCGTATCCGCCGCGCCCAGCGAGCGCGCCAGAAATAGCAGTGGGGAGGTATAAAGGGTGGAAAAGGGCGATTTTGTAGATGCTATCCCGGAGGCCCTGGCCTGGCAACTCTGCGCCGATATTCGCCAGGAGAACCAGGGCAGGTGGTACTCCTGGGCCGGGATACAATGCTGGTTTTGCGTGAAGTTCTCCAAAGGCGACCGGGCGAAGATGTGCGTGAGCAACCAGCCAGGCTATCGCGGCTGCAACCTGGTCAATGCCCGCTATGTCCGGCAGTTGCAGTCGGCAGGTTAGAGGAGAGGGACAAGGGTGAGAATAGAACGCGACTCTATGGGGGAGGTAAAAATCCCTGACGAAGCTCTGTGGGGCGCGCAGACCCAGCGGGCCGTGGAGAATTTCCCCATCTCCGGCCTCCGCTTCGGGCGGCGCTTCATCCAGGCCCTGGGGTGGGTGAAACGGGCCTGTGCTCAGGCCAACCTGGAGCTGGGGTTGCTGGAGCAGCAGGTGGGAGAGGCCGTCGTCCGGGCCTGCGACCAGGTCATCGACGGTCAGCTCGACGACCACTTTCCGGTGGACATCTTTCAGACCGGCTCCGGCACCTCCACCAATATGAACGCCAACGAGGTCATTGCCAACCGCGCCATCCAACTGCTGGGCGGCCAGGTGGGCAGCAAGACCCCGGTGCATCCCAACGACCACGTCAACATGGGCCAGTCCAGCAACGACGTGATCCCCACGGTCATCCACGTGGCGGCCGTGCTCGCTCTCGGCGACGACCTCATCCCGGCCCTGGAACACCTGGGCGACGCCCTGACCGAGAAGGCGCGGGCTTTCGACCAAGTAGTGAAAACCGGGCGCACCCACCTGCAAGATGCCACCCCCATCCGCCTGGGCCAGGAGTTCAGCGGGTACGCGGCTCAGGTGAAGAAAGGGAGCGAGCGGGCCAGGAAAGCGATAGCGGCCCTGAACGAGTTGCCTCTGGGGGGCACTGCGGTAGGCACCGGGCTCAATTGCCCGCTAGGGTTTCCTGAGCGGGCCATTGCCCACCTCAACCAGGCGCTCGGCACCGCCTTCTTCGAGGCCAGGAACCACCTGGAGGCCAACGCCGCCCGTGACGCTATCGTGGAAGCGTCCGGGGAGCTAAGGACCATCGCCGTGAGTCTGACCAAGATCGCCAACGACATCCGCTGGCTGGGCTCCGGCCCCCGCAACGGCCTGGGGGAACTGCGGCTGCCCGCCGTGCAGCCGGGCTCGTCCATCATGCCGGGCAAGGTCAACCCCGTCATGGCCGAGGCCCTGATCATGGTCGCCGCCCAGGTCATCGGCTACGACGCGGCCATCACCCTGGGCGGACTGGGGAGCTATTTCGAACTGAACCTGATGATGCCGCTCCTGGCTCACAATCTCCTGAGTTCCATCGAGATGATGGCCCAGGCCGTCCGCGCCTTCACCGACCGCTGCGTGGTCGGCATCGAGGCGGACGAGGAGCGTTGCCGCCAGACGGTGGAGCGCAACCTGGCCCTGGCTACGGCCCTGGCCCCGGCCATCGGCTACGACCAGGCGGCTGAGATCAGCAAGGAAGCCTATCGTACCGGGCGCACCGTGCGCCAGGTAGCCACGGAGTGGGGCGTGCTCCCGCCTGGCGAATTGGACGCCGCCCTCGACGCCTACAAGATGACCGAACCAGGGCTTTAAAACCTGCCCGGGACCCAAAGCCCCAGGCTAAAAGCTAATGTGAATGCTACAACCCCCGGACTTGGAGGTATCTGGCGCAGAAAGGAGCGTAAGAATGCTTGACTTTTCAGATCGTGTGGTCATTGTGACCGGCGCTGCTGGCAACCTGGGGCGGGCCGTGGCCCAGTCTTTCCAGGCCGCCGGGGCCAAACTGGTGCTTGTGGACCACGCCGCCGACCGTCTCCAGGGGCTTTTCCCCGAGCTGGTCGGTTCGCCTGACCACTTCCTGGCCACCTCCGTTGACCTGACCGACGCCGAGGCGGTAAAAGCGATGGCAGACGAGACGCTCAGGCGCTTCGGTCGTATAGATGTGTTGGTCAACGCCGTCGGGGGCTTTCGGGCCGGAAAGCCGGTCCACGAGATGTCCCTGGAAACCTGGGATTTTCTGCTCAACCTGAACGACCGCACAGTTTTGATCGCCAGTAGCGCGGTTATCCCCCACATGCTGGAGCAGGAGTATGGCAAGATCGTCAACGTGGCGGCTCGCGCGGCCTTGCAGGGAGGAGCGAAGATGGCCGCCTACAGCGCCGCCAAGAGCGCCGTCATACGCCTGACCGAGAGCATGTCGGCCGAGCTTAAAAAATCTGGCATCAACGTCAATTGCGTCCTGCCCGGCACGATTGATACCCCCCAGAACCGCCAGGCCATGCCCAAAGCCGACTACAGTCGTTGGGTGGAGCCCGAAGCCATCGCCGATGTCATCCTGTTCCTGGCCTCCGACGCCGCCCGCGCCGTGCACGGCGCGGGCATCCCCGTATACGGGAAGGGCTGAGGAGTATGGGAAAGGAACAGGAGAATGTGCCCTCTGTCGCACCAGAAAGAGGACAGCCCGCCTGCATCCTCGTTCTGGTGGCGGTGGTGGTCTTCGTCGTGCTGATCGGGCTGGGGCTGCTTACTACCTCCCAAAAGTCCGGCCCGTTGAGCGGAGGCCAGGCCCCTTCTTTCAGCCTGCCCTTGTTCGACGGAGGTCAGTTCTCTCTGGAAAGTCAGCGTGGCCGGGTGGTGGTGCTCAATTTCTGGGCCAGTTGGTGTGCGCCCTGCCGTAGCGAGGCCCCTGCGCTGGTCAGCGTTTGGGAGAACTACCGGGATCAAGAAGTGACTTTCGTAGGGATAGCCTACCAGGACACGAAGGGCAAAGCCCAGGAATTTATCGACCAGTTTGCCATCACCTACCCCAACGGCCTGGACGAACGCGACCAGATCGCCAAAGCCTATCGCGTTCGGGGCGTGCCGGAGACTTTTTTCATTACCAGGGACGGCCAAGTGGACGGCGTGCACATCGGCCTCATATCCGAAGACATCCTGACCGCCAGGCTGGAGGCCCTTTTGAACCGCGAATGAGCGAATAAAAAGAGAGTTGGGAGACGAAACAATCAGAAAAGAGAGGGGCAAAATGGCAGGGAGATTGGAAGGCAAGGTGGCCCTGGTTACCGGCGCCAGCCGAGGCATTGGCCGGGCTACGGCCCTGGCCCTGGCCAGGGAAGGGGCCCACCTGGTGGTCACGGCCCGCACCCAACCCAAACTGGAGGAGGTGGCGCAGAAGGTTGAGGCCCTGGGAGGGCGCGCCCTGGCCGTCCCCGCGGACGTGAGCAGGGAAGAAGACGTCGAACGGCTCAAGGAGAAGGCCCTGGAGAGCTTCGGCCAGGTGGACATCCTGGTCAACAACGTGGGGGTGGCAAAGTACGGCTCGGTGGATAGCCTCTCGCCCCAGGACTACGACTGGATGATGGACACCAACGTGCGCTCCAGCTTTCTCTGCACCAGGGCCTTCCTGCCGGCCATGCTGGAGCGCCAGGAAGGGTGGATCGTCTTCGTGGCCTCGGTGGCGGGGATGAGGGGCCTGGCTAACAAGTCGGTCTACTGCGCCTCCAAGTTCGCCCAGATTGGATTTGCCCAGTCGTTGGACTACGAGGTGCGGGAGCGTGGGATCAAGGTGAGCGTGGTGGCTCCCGGCGGGGTGAATACTGAGTTTGCCTACGGCACCGGACGCACCCCAGGCGCTCCCCGGCTGAAGCATTACCTCGATCCGGAGGACGTGGCCGAGGCGGTGATCTTTGCCCTGACCCAGCCGCCCAGGTCGAGGGTGTTCCTCGTCGGGATGCGGCCCATGTACGAGCCGCTTTAAATAAGAGATCTATATGTGTTTGCTCGGTTGTTTCGCTTGCGCGGAAGTCAGTTGAATAAATTTTCCGTTTATGATATAATAACATATGGAAAAAAATTATTGATTAAACGCGTGATCGGGTTATCGGGCGAAACGGTCGAAGTTAAAGATAACCAGATGTTCATAAATTACTATAAAAAAGGAGAAGTTAATGTCGAAAGCACAAGCAGATGATACGGTAAGGGTTCACTATACGGGCTCCCTGGAGGATGGCACTGTTTTTGACTCTTCGCTGGAAAGGGAACCACTGGAATTCACCCTGGGACAGAGGACGATAATTCCAGGATTTGAAAAAGCGGTGTTGGGAATGAACGAAGGAGATACCAAGACCGTCTCCGTCCCTCCAGAAGATGCCTATGGCTATCCCAGAGAAGACCTGGTAGTGGCGGTTGAAAGATCGCAGCTTCCACCCCACATTGAGCTACAGGTGGGAATGATGCTGCAAGTTTATTCAGATGAAGGGGAGGTCGGTCACGTGACCGTGATAGGTTTTACTGAAGACACTGTAACCCTTGATGCCAATCACCCCCTTGCCGGACAAAAGCTCACCTTTGAGATCGAGCTTGTGGAGATAGTTTAAAGAGAGGGGCTTGGCTGGGGCAGTGAGCTTTGCCCTGGCCCGGCTGCCGAGGTCGAGGATGTTTCTCATCGGGGTGCGGCCCATGTGCGAGCCGCTCTAAATAAACGAGGGTATTGAGGTAGAGAACATGTGAATGGCAAGGTAAGAGAGAATAACCGAAACGACGCTTCAAGAGCGACTGAGCCGGCCACCGGCCCTGCCTTAGTACCTGGGGCTATCTCCAGGTTCAAGAAGACCGTAATCCAGGCTCTCCCCATAGCGAAAAGAGTCGAGGTCCCCACCTATGAAAAAGACAGGGTCGGCGAGGTCAAACAGTGGGACGAGCGCGACATTTTGTTTGCGCGGACCGATCTCTTCTCTTACTTTGGCCCGGACAGTCCAGAGTATAAGGCTTATTATGAAGCGCATCCTGAGTATTTGGAAAATGATACCCGGGTTAACAACGTACCCGGCCTGGGGAAAACGGGCGGTGTTGACACTCCCATGTTTGATGCTCAGTTCGAGGCCATCGCAAAAGTCGCTTCCGAGTCCTTCGTAGATGGGGAACCAGCCCCCCATAAAGCCCAGATTCCACCGCCGCGCGCGGCCAGGAAAGTGAAGGCCCTCGCTCGATTTCTGGGGGCTGATCTGGTGGGGATTGGTCCCCTGCGCCAGGAGTGGGGTTACAGCCATGTCGCTCGCTCGTTCGGCAACCGTGAGGGTTTCCAGCGATGGGGTACGCCGGTCGATCTCCGTCACCACTCCCATGCCATTGCGCTGGCCTTCCAGATGGATTACGATCTGATCCAGCGCGCCCCGGACTTTCCGGTTTTGCTGGCGACGGCCAAAGGATATGCCCTGGGCGCCTGGGTCTCAATTCAACTGGCCGAATACATCCGCATGTTAGGTTATTCCGCCCGGGCTCACCACCTGTACAACTACCGGCTGATCGTCGTGCCGGTGGCCGTCGATTGCGGTTTAGGCGAGCTTTCCCGCGCCGGGTTCCTGCTCACCAAAGAGCTCGGATTGGGTCTGCGCCTGGCCGCGGTCACCACCAACATGCCTTTGGCCCACGACGAACCCGTGGACATCGGCGTCCAATCCTTCTGTGAATCCTGCAAAATCTGCGCGGAAGAGTGCCCCATTGGGGCCATTCCCAGGGGCGACAAGGTGGAGTTCAACGGCCTTAGAAGATGGAAACTGGACGAAGAAAAATGCTACCGCTACTGGCACGCGGTAGGTACGGACTGTGGCCTCTGCATGACCACCTGTCCCTGGACCAAGCCCAGGAACTGGTTCCACAAATCCATGGCTTTGCTGGCTACCACGAAAGGCCCGCACCAGGCGCTGATGACGCAGGCCGATAAGCTGTTCTACGGCAAATTTGAGGGCGCGCCTCGCCCTGATTTCATGGACCCCTTTGAACGCTGAGATTTAAGGGTGTTACTCGTTGGGGTGTGGCCCATGTACGAGCCGCTCTAAATAGACGAGTATGTCAGGACAGTCGGAACTATGCTAAAAAAAGGATCATATAGATCAGAACCAGTTTATTGCTGGAATCGGTTCATTGCGTTTTATAATGAGCTTAAAAGAACCGGAGCCCAGTGGGTATTTAGAGGGCAGAAAAAAAGCGAGCGGCCCTTAACAACGACTCTTGAGCGAGCCATTGTAAGCTCCAGGGGAGTTTCTAAGGGATTTCCCAGAGAGGATGACCCTGAATATGAGAGGAAGCTCCGTGAATATAGAGAAGCTTTGAAGACAACATCTAGAAGGCCCAGTGTTTATAAGCTTGAACTCGGCTTACTACGGGAATTTAAGCGTAAATGCCATCACTATACTATGGAAATCCCCAAGGATGATAATATCATGGAATGGCTGGCCCTGATGCGGCATTATGGAGCCCCTGCACGCCTGTTTGACTGGACGTATTCCTTCTTCGTTGCCCTTTACTTCGCCCTGGAGAAGGCCGAGGGCGAGTGCGCGGTGTGGGCACTCAATACTGATTGGATGAAAGAGCGTTGGGTGTGGAGAGGTGAGAGAAGCAGAATTATTAAAGAGATATGGTGTTGGTTCAAATCTGATGAAACTGTAAAGAAGCTTATTACCTTTAAGAATGTATTCGCACGAGAGGAGTACTTACCGATGGTACTCGCTGTAAACCCCTACAGGCTTAATGAAAGATTGGTTATACAGCAAGGGGTCTTTCTCTGTCCACTAGACGTATCTAAGCCTTTTGAAGATAATTTGGAAGCGCTTTGCTCATCTGACTCTGATTTTGAAGATAATCTTATAAAATTTGAGATTAACATTGATCTAGAAACAAGGAAAGAATTTCTACAACATCTACATCGTATGAACATAAACAGGGCCACTCTATTCCCAGGTCTGGATGGCTTTGCTCAATCCTTAGAAACGCTGTTATTGACGTTTCCGGAAATTCTCCAACCTGATCCGGGCTTTATGCCGGGAGATCCATAAAGTTAGCTTTGTCGGGAGGCGGATATGGAAATTCACGAACTGGTTATTGAGATGAAGCTGCTCGAACGCCGCTTGACTCTCTATGAAGAAAAGTATGGTGTTCTCAGCGGAGACTTTTACACGGCTCTCATGTCGGGCAAGTTAGCACGCTACGACGAGTACGACGAGACCCGCGCCGATTTCAGCCGTTGGAAAGGTATCTACGAGACCTGGCTGCGTCGTGAGCAAGCCTATATCACTAATCTGGAGGTGCAACTATGAAACGCTCTCGTTTTTCTATTCTTCTCTCACTGCTTATTCTGTTCGTTGTTTCCATGCCTGCCCAGGCCGACGCCGCCGACGCCTGGTGGGACGACGCCTGGCCCTACCGCATTCCCGTCACCGTCAGCGGCAGCGGGGTGGCCCAGGTTTCCATCGATTTTACGGCCGCGTTCAACACCCTGGGGCTGAACGGGGCGCTGTTGGACGTCCGCTCGCTGCGGGTGGTGCCCTACAGCGGCAACACGCCCGGCGCGCCCCTGGCCTACGACGAAACCTACAGCACCATGCTGGAGGACGCCGACACCCCCCAGATCGGCTGGAGTGGGTCCGGCGTCTACTGGACCCTCAACGACACTAACACCCCTCAAGCCGACAACGCTCGCTTCTCCCAGGGTAGTGGCTCCTTGAAGGCGGTGGTCGATAACGTGCCCGGCGGCTACGGCTATCCCGGCGTCGAGCTCCACATCGCCAGCGGCCTGACCGACTGGCGCAATTACGAGACCTTTATCTACGACGTTTGGCCCGAAGTGAATAACTCGGCCCTCGATCAGGCTCCCGACCTCTATGACTTCAAGCTCTACAACACCAATGGTTGTCTCGACAGCAATATCACCCAGGGCGGTCCGCCCCTGGCCTTAGCCCGGTGGAATTACGTCAGCGTCTCGCTCAAGCCTTTCCACACCTGCACCACCCCCAACTTTGACAACATCACCCGCATGGAATTCCACACCCGCGACAACGAAACGGTCAGCGGCAACAGCGGCCTGTGGGACGACGGCGACCAGTTGAGCCTGTGGTTCGACAATATACGACTGGTGGATCAGAATGGCGGCGGGGTCATCAAGTGGACCGCCGACGGCAGCACCAACAAGTATTACGTCTACTTCGACGTGCTGGAACACGAGGGACACCCCCAACCCACCCTGACCAGCCTGGGAGCGGCGGCGCTGACCGGCACGGCAGGCGCTCCCGAAGCGGGCGGCTACTTTCACCGGGTCAGCGGGGCAAGCACCGGCAGCCTGAGCGTGTGGGCCGCGCCTCCTGTGGAGAAAATCCTTAGAACGAACGCTGCCCCGGTCGCCAGCGCGCTTCTGCGTATCCAGGCCGCCAAGGATGAGTTCGAGCCTTTCCAACTGGTGGTGCGCTCTGGAAGCACGCAAAACCTCAACGTCAACATCACCAACTTTGCAGGTGGGAGTGGCACCATTCCCGCCGCTAACGTCACCCTGCACCGCGTCGATTACGTGCCCATGACCCAGCTCAGCGATCACTTTGGGCGTCTTGGCGGTTGGCCGGATCCCCTCTATCCTATTGCCATGGGGGGCAGCGTCTCATTTCCGGCCGGCCAGAACCAGCCGTTGTGGTTCACTGTCCACGTCCCGCGCAATGCGGCGGCCGGCGTGTACAATGCCACCGTCACCGTCGGCACAGCCACGATACCGGTGGAATTGGAGGTCTGGAATTTCGCCCTGCCGCAGGAGATTCACCTGGCCGGCGAGTGGGGGTTCGATTGGAGCGATGTCGTGGAGACGTACAAGGGCACGGTTGGGGGCGGCGTGCAATCTTGTTATTGGACCCTGGTCGATGCCCTCTACGAAGATTTTGCCGACCACCGCCTGAATCCCAAGGAGGTAGGCTGGCCTGCGGGCTTGAACTACCCCGGCGGCGTCGATTACGACTGCAATGGCAATCTGGACCCCGATGCGGACGGCGACTGGGATTTCCACACCCTGGCCCAGAAATACCTCAGCGGGGGCGAGTTGGACAATGGCGTGGGCTTCCCTTCCTTCCTGATTAGAGGCCCTAACGACAACTGGCCCCCCGATAGCCGCCCCGGCTCCTTCTGCTCCGAGAGCCGGGGCACTGACCCGCCGGGTAACAGCAACTACAACACCAAATGGTTCCAGTACTGGACTGCCGTCAGCAACTACCTGGGCAGCACGGCGAACTACGCCGCCAAAGGCTACTACCACATCGTCAACGAGCCCCAAACCTTCAGCGACTATGACATCGTGGCCTACCTGGCCCAACAAACCAAGGCCGCCGCGCCTAACGTGCGCATCCTGGTCAGCGAGCAGGTAGAGCCGAGCATCTACAACAACTCCACCTACTCCGGGGCGAAAATCGACATCTGGATGCCCACTATCAGCAACTACCAGGTAGCGCGGGCCCACGACCGCCAGCTTAATCACAACGAAGAGGTGTGGTGGTATTTCCTCTACGGTGACAGGCCGCCCCTGCCCAACCCTACGGTGATAGATCGTCCCGGTATCGAAGCGCGCATCATTCCCTGGCTGGCCTGGTTGGAGCGCGTGCAGGGCCTGGTCTACTACTCCACCACCGATTGGAGCCCGAGCCCCTGGGCCGATCCCTGGATCAACGACGGCAACGGCGATGGCTTTATGTTCTACCCGCCCAAAGATAGTACCATCGCCTTTGACGCCTGCAACGCCCAGAGCAATCGCCTGGTGACTTCCATTCGTTGGGAACTGCTGCGAGAAGGGATGGAAGATTACGAATACCTCTGGCGCTTGAACGGGGGCGACCCTGGAATCGGCATCACCAATCGGGCCGATACCTTGGCTGGTCAATTCATCGCCTCCCGCACCCGCTTCAGCCGCGTGCCCACCGATCTGTACCAGACGCGCGCCGCCATCGCCGCCCAACCAGCGCCGAACCAGGTCTATTTGCCTGCCGTTCGTAAATGACAAAGATTTAAAGATGGGTCGTTTCTATCGTGCATTCTTCGCCCGCGACACGCTGACCGTAGCCCGCAACCTCCTGGGGGCGCGACTGGTGCGTATGCTGGACGGCCAGCGCCTCGGCGGGATCATCGTCGAGTGCGAGGCGTACATCGGGCAAGATGACACCGCCTGCCACGCCAGCCGGGGACGCACCCTCCGCAACCAGACGATGTTTGGCCCGCCCGGCTGCGCTTACGTTTACTTCACCTACGGCATGCACTGGATGCTGAACGTCGTGGCTGAGGAAGAGGGCTTCCCGGCTGCGGTGCTGCTGCGGGCCATCCAGCCGGTGGAGGGCATCGAGACGATGCGCGCCCTCCGCCAATCGAAGGGCAGGTGCCGCCGTGACCGCGAACTGACCAGCGGCCCGGCTAGGTTAACCCAGGCTCTGGCTATCGACAAAGCTCTCGACGGGGCCGACCTGGTTGAGGGCGACCAGTTGTGGCTTGAGCCGGGCGGCTCCCTGCCCGACGAGGCCGTGCAGCGCGGCCCGCGTATCGGCATCAACTCCGCCGCCGAGAAAGACCGCCTGGCCCTCTGGCGGTTCTGGGTGCGGGACAACCCTTACCTCTCGCGCTGAGGAGCATCTGTAACACCTCGTCAAAATTTGACATAATTGAAAGGACATCTACGAGACATGGCTAGGTTGCAATCAAACCTGCACATGGAGGAAAAAAATGACTCGGGAGAAGAAAAGAAAACCTTCTCGTAAACAACTCAAAAAACAGCGTCGCGACGCAATAGCGCGCAAGAGGAAAGAGCAAGGCTGGGAACCCCGGCAGGCACCTTCCGTTCATGACGAAGTAGTTGCAGATATGCTCCCCCTTCTCGCCAGGCTTGGTGACGATTCTATGCCCGGCCCTGCCATGGAACAGCTCATGATGACCTTATTGGCAAGCGAAGACCTGGTAGGGGAGCCTGAATTTGAGGAGATTGTTATCAATCCTATACTTTGCGTGGAGGTGTTCGCGGAAGTCAGCCAGGAATTGGGCGTGGACCCTGACTCGTTGGGCGAGCGCGAGCTTTCGGATGAAGAACGCGAGGGTATTCAGATGGACATTCTGGAAGGAGCCACGCAACGGCTTCTAACCGACGAGCTGCGCCAGGACATCGTCAACAGGTTGAATAATTTGCGGCTGCGTTTGAAACGGTCTGGCAAACGGGAAGAAGCCGCCAGAGCCGCTGCCTTGCAGTCATTTTTGGGCGAGCGTGGAAGTAGCGAAATTTGGCCAATGGTCGGCCTGGTTCAAGCCATCTGTCACCGAAATTTTATGGTCGGCGTTGAGCTACTTGAAGCATCAATGGAGGTTATGGAAACAGATAGCCCTGACAAGAGTGATGTCCCCTTGGCGCAAAAGTTAGCCCAATCAAGCCTGACCCAGAAAATGGATACACTGCTAGAAAAAGTTCCTGGGTTGCGTGGATTCATGGAAAAACAAGTCGATAGCGTTTGGGAAGAAGGGGTAGATGCTATATTCGCAGGCGATCTGAAGCTCGACCTTTTCTCGCCAGAAGAACTAGAGGCGGGCTTTGAGATATTTAATACAGTATTCGGACATTACACTGCCGAAGAAACGGCGACTCAAGACCCTCTACTACTGGAAGTACCTCAAGAAGAGGTAACAACTCTTGTATTACGGTTGGACGGCTACATTGCCGAGCTATTCACACCAGAACGGCTTGACCAGTTGCGGGCCAGACTGGATACAATAATGAAAGATTCAGCATACAAGGGAAAGTGGTTAACCTTCATTTTCCTGCTGGCAGGGTATATGGCGGAAGAAGACGCGGTGGAGAATGAAAAGTTGTTTCTTATCAAAGCATTGCTAAGCGAGATGAGGGCTGTTGCTACAGCCTCTCAAGAAGCCGATGATTAAAGCACAGCCTGGCAATCGGTGGCACACCCTCCCTGGTCACCCGATCAGGGCAAAGCTCCACTACATTTCCAGGGTTAAATCTCCCCGGGTGCCTGTTGCATCAGGGGAGATTTTGGTTTATACTACAGCAAGTTGTCCTTCATAGCGCGGCTGATGGTGAAGGTGACCAAGGCGCCAGAGGGTGACTTCCGCGACTGGGAGGCCATCCGCGCCTGGGCGGCCAACGTGCGTCCGGCCCTGGAGTAAATTCCCCCTAAGATTTAATGAGAAGTCAGGCAATGGACGCACAATACCGAGACCCTGTTGTCTTTTTTGTCTCCCCCCGCCGGCCCGGAGAGAAGGTATCATGATAAAAAACGTCACTACAGGGCAGATCATCGCCACCAGGGTCAAACGGTGCGATACCTTTCTTACCAGAGGGCGGGGCCTGATGTTCCGGCCGCCACTGGGTGAGGACGAGGCCTTCGTCTTTGCCGAGAGCAGGGAAAGCGTGAGCCTGACCACCATTCACATGTTCTTCGTCTTCTTCCCCATTGCCGTCATCTGGTTAGATGCCGAAAAGAGGGTGGTAGACAAAAAACTGGCCCGGCCGTTTCGTCCCTATTATGCCCCACGGCGTCCGGCCCAGTACTTCCTGGAATGTCACCCCCATGCCCTGGGCAAGGTCGAGATCGGGCACCAGGTGGCGTTCTAAAAATACAAGCGCCCCAACCGGCGGTCGGGGCGCTAAAATTTGGCTCCCCTTTACTTTGGTTCCATTATCATCTGACATCGCTATCTCTCTCCCCTTTTTGGAGTGACGGGATTGTCTGCAAATATATTGTATTACATCTGGATGGGCAGGTCAATGCGCGGTTTCTGATTCGTCTCTCCGACTTTGCTTCTGTAAGAAGAAGATGGTATAATATCGAACGTTAGTTGTTTTTCTTTTATACTTTTCATGGGAGGAAAAGGAAATGGACTTTGCTTTCAACGAAGAACAGCAGATGTGGAGACAGGCGGTGCGGGATTTTGCCCAGAAAGAAATCACCCCCAGGGTACGGGAGATGGATACCGGGGGGAAGATACCGGCGGAGATCATCAAGGGGATGGCTGACCTGGGGCTTTTGGCCCTGACCGCCTCCGAGGAGTACGGTGGGGCGGGGGCCGATTGGATGATGGCTACCATTGCCGCCGAAGAGCTGGGCCGGGCCGACATCAGCCTGGCGGTCCCGGTGCTCTACCTGGTAGAGACGGCCTGGGGCTTCATTTTCGACCGCTACGGCACTCCAGAGGTCAAGGCCGAGTATCTGCCTAAAGTGACCAGCGGTCAGGCTTTCCTGGGCATCGCCACCACCGAGCCAGAGGGCGGTTCAGACATCCTGGGCGCGTGCCGCACCAGGGCCGCGAAGGAAGGCCACGAATGGGTGTTGAATGGCGAAAAGATGTACATCAGCGGCATCAGGGAATCGCTTTCGATGGGCGGCATCCACCTGACTTTGACCAGAACTGACCCAGAGGCCAGACACAGGGGGTTCTCCTTCTTTGCCGTGCCTCTCAAGGACACAGAGGGCGTTACCCCCACCTTTCTGGAGGAGATGGGGCGGGCCGGTATCTCTACCGGGGGGTTTGCTATGGAGGAGGTCAGGTTGCCTGAAAATCACCTGGTCGGGGAGTTCAACCGGGGCTTCTATCACGCCATGGAAGGGTTCTCGGCGGCCAGGGTCCTGATCGGAGCCACCTGCGCGGGGGCATCCGAAGCGGTCCTGGAGATGGGCGTGGATTACATCAAGCAGCGCCAGGCTTTTGGCCGGCCGCTGGCCTCTTACGAGGGCATCCAGTTCCCGTTGGCCGATTGCTACACTGACCTGGAGAGCGTCAAGCTCCTGACCTACAAGGCGGCCTGGACGATGGATCGGATGTACCAGGAAAGTAAGGCCACTCATTACGACATCGCCCTGGCGGCGGCCATGGCCAAGCTCCGCGCCCCGGTGGATGCCTTCGAGATCATGAACGAGGTGGCTAACTGGTTCGGGGCCATGGCTTATACCAGGGAGTGTCCCATTGAGATGGGCATCCGGGCGGTGCGCTCTTATTCCATTGGCGCGGAAGGCACGATCAACATCATGAAGCTGATCATCGCCAGGGAGCTTTTAGGCAGCGAATTTCTGCCTTACAAGCAGTGAATTATTCAGTGGGCTGTTCGTCTTCCAACATCCTGTCTATTCTATCTATGGCTTCGGCGGCGATGTGGGCCAGGATGGTCAGCAAATTGAAATCAGCCTCGTTGAACTCCTGACCGGAGAATTTGTTCAGCACCTCGATGACCCCGATGACCTTATCGCAGGCTATCAGGGGCACACACATCAGGGAGGTGGTTTGAAAGTCGAAGGTTTCATCGATGTGGCCGGAGAAACGGTGATCTAGTCTGGCTTTGTTCACCACCTGCGGTTCGGTGTGAGTGACCACCCAGCCGGCGATACCCGTATCTTTGGGAATGCGGTAGCCTTGCAGCGCGTCTCGTGCCGAACCTCGGACCACCACGAAGACCAGTTCGTCGGCCTCCTCATCTAAAAGTATCAGCGAACCGTCGGCCGCGTCCATCACGTTCAGAGTGGCATACATGATCTTATCCAGGAGGGCCATCAGATCTACTTCTGAGGTGATGGTCTGCGCGGCCTGAGACAAAGCACGGAGAGCGCGGACGTACTCTTGGAGGATATATACCTCTTCCCGCAGCGCCTCGTTCTCCTCTTGCAAACGCAGATTTTCCATCTGCAGAAAGCGTAATGTTTGGATAGTGGTAGCATCGCTCATGCTTCTCTCCCCCCCCCTCTGCTGCTACCTTATATTATAGCACAAATTGTAAAAAAAAGGTATTTCAACCCTCGAGCTTTCTGACTGCCGGGGGCCTGGCATTGACGAAGTGCCAGGCCCCTGATACGCGATTAACCTTTAGATTTCAGGAGAATTACATCTTGAAGAGCGAAAACAGTGAGGTAATTGAAATCAAGCTGCGTGTCCGCTATGCTGAGACCGATGGTATGGGCGTAGTCCATCATAGCAACTATATCATCTGGTTTGAGGCGGCGCGTAGCGAGTATTTGATCCTCAAAGGCAGCAGCTACACCGAGTTGCTGGAAAAACGGGGCTTCCACCTCCCCGTGTCCGAGGTGTATGCCAGGTTTCTGAACCCCGCCAGGTACCCGGAGATGGTCACGGTCAAAACCTGGGTGGAGGAATTACGTAGCCGGAAGCTCACTTTCGGCTACGAGGTCGTCAGCGACACGGGCCAAACCCTGGTGACAGGCTATTCCAAGCACATCTGTACCGATCTGGAGGGACGGGTCAGAGCCATCCCGCCCCATGTGAGGGAGTTTCTATCCTGACCATCACGATAGAGGTGCTGGATCACGATGTTTACGGCAAGGCCTGACGTATAGAGATGAACGGGGAGCGGTAGAGCTGGGATAGCTCATTGAAAATCCAGCTTCCTGTGACGCATAACCACACTTTGCACCAGGCCCAGCCCGATGAGGAAAGTGATCAGCGAGCTACCCCCGGAACAGACGAACGGCAAAGGGATGCCCGTCGTGGGCACCAGTCCCAGGTTCATGCCGATGCTGACCATGCTCTGGAAGAAGATGATGGTAGCCACTCCCCAGGCCAGCAGATAACCGAAAGTATCTCGGGACAGGCTAGCCGCTCGCAGAATGCGCCACAGCATAAGGGCAAGCAGCCCAAAGAGGATGGTCGCTCCCAAAAAGCCCAATTCCTCGGCCAGAACGGAGAACACGAAGTCGGTATGACGTACCCGGAGAAAATGCAACTGACTCTGACTCCCGCTGGCAAACCCCTGACCCAGCCAACCGCCCGACCCGATAGCGATGAGCGCCTGGTTAATGTTGTAGCCGGTGCCTAGCGGATCACGGCTGGGGTCGAGGAAAGTGACGATCCTCATCCGCATGTAATCTTCTAAACTCACCCATAAGATCGGAGCGGACAGCACCCCGACCACGCTTAAAAGGCCAAGGTGTAAGAGGGGAATCCCCGCCGCCACAATCATGGCCAACCAGATCACGACTATGACCACCGACGTTCCCAGGTCGGGCTGAAAGTAGATGAGCAGCACGGGGGGGATCACGTATATTAGAGAGAGCAAAATTTGGTGAAGGCCGCCCATCTTCTCCGAGCGATCGGCCAGATACTTGGCCAGGACGATGACGACCAACACTTTGGCCAACTCCGAGGGCTGGAAAGATTTAGTCCCTATCCAACGTCGTGAGCCGTGGGTGATCTCGCCCACCAGGAAAACCAGGCCCAAAGAAGCGAGCATCAGAAAATAGATGGGCTTCTGAAAACTGGCCAGCAAACGATAGTCGATGGCGGCTACCACGAACATCAATGCCAGACCAATCAGGGCATTGGTGAGCTGGCGAGAAGGCACATCCTCCAGGTCCAGCGTGTTTATGGTGGCGCTATAGATCGTGGCTATGCCCAGACCGATCAGCAGCAGGGTGGCGGCTAATAATATAAAATCGAAATCACGCCATACTTTTCTATCCATTTAGTTACTACTCCGCCCCCTGACCTTGACCACGGGAATGTCGGCCACCAGCCGACTGTATCTCTTATCGTGGGTAAGGTTGATCTCCACTCCATCCTGGTCGATCTCGATGTATTTCGAGATAACGGCGATAAGCTCGTCTTTGAGGGTTTGCAGCAGTCCCGGCGGGACTTTAAGTCGGTCGTGCACCAAAACCAACTGCAACCGCTCTTTAGCGATCTCCCGACTGGAAGGCTTACGCCGCCGCCCTAATAACTTATCCAAGAAATCCATCTCTTCCCCCCATCCGGCAACTTAGTTCCCTGGTCGCACGAAACGGACGAAACGTTCCAGGAAGCCGCGTTCTTCTTTAGGCACTATGAAGGGCACCTTTTGCCCCAGCAATCGTTGGGCGATGTTCCGAAAGGCCAGACCGGCCCGCGATCTGTCGTCCAGTACGGCTGGCACCCCTTTGTTAGTGGAGACGATGATAGCCTCATCCTCCGGCACGATGCCTATCAGCTCGATGGCCAGCACTTCGATGACATCCTCGGTGTCCAGCATGTCGCCGCGTTTGACCATATCAGGCTTGAGACGGTTGATGATCAATTGGGCCGGGCCCTTGTCCTCAGCCTCGATCAGCCCGATGATGCGGTCGGCATCTCTGACGGCGGAGACCTCAGGAGTGGTGATGATGAGCACGACATCGGCGGGCGCAATGGCATTGCGAAAACCTTGCTCGATGCCGGCGGGCGAATCGATGAGAATGAAATCGAAGTCCTGCCGCATCTGGTCGCAGAGAGAGACCATATCCTGGGGATTGACCGCCGTTTTATCACGGGTTTGAGCGGCAGGCATTAAATGTAACTCTGGGAGGCGTTTGTCTTTGATCAAAGCTTGCCGGAGACGGCAACGGCCCTCCACCACATCCACGAGGTCGTACACGATGCGATTTTCCAGGCCCATCACCACGTCCAGGTTACGCAGCCCAATATCGGCATCAACCGCCACCACGCGCTTGCCCTCCATAGCCAGGCTGGCGCCTAGATTGGCGGTGGCGGTAGTTTTGCCCACCCCGCCTTTGCCCGAGGTGATGGTAATTACCTTTGCTGCCATATTCAGCCCCTTCTTTACCATACCCAATGCTAAAGTGCAGTCGAATTCAAAGTGGGGAATTAAATTGATGTCCCGGCCAGGCCTCGGCCACGATGTGTCCATCACGCACCGAAGCTATTTCGGGATAAAGCTCCTCTTGTTTGTCCTCCGGCGAACGGGCAATGTAATTGCCAATGCGCAACTGGGTAGGGGATAGATCCAGAGCACACACCACGGCCTGATCATCGCCTTTAGCCCCGGCGTGGGCCGTGCCTCTCAGCCTGCCCCACACTACGATATTACCCCCGGCTACCACCTCGGCCCCAGGGTTGACGTCGCCAATGACCACCACGTGCCCGGCGTGTTGAACCAGTTGGCCGGAGCGCAGGGTACGCCGCACCAGGACCGCCTGGTCTAATTCTGCCTCCAGGCTGGAGCGTTTTTCCAGTTCGCTGGGCAGAGTGGTCTCCAGACCCAGCCGACGGGTGGCCGTCCTGGTATCAGTCGCTTCGCTGACCACGGCCCACAGGGTAATGCCATTTTGAGCCAGGAGCTTGCCGATGCCCTGAATCTCCTCGGCGGCCAATGGTCGGTCGCCCACCTGGAGGGCTACCTGCCCTCCTTTGAAGAAAGCGGTTTTGTGGCGCAAGAGGGCCTCAAGCTCAGCCAGACACTCTGTCAGCTCTCCTTCGCCCAGGGTGATGAGCAGCCCGTCCCTGGTGCCTTTAATGCTCACCCTGGCTTCGGACGTGATCTCTTTCCTGGCTCTCATTTAAGGCCCTGCTTCGTAGAACTGGACGGTGTACCGTTTGAAAGGTTCCACTTCCAGGTATAGCTCTTCGGCGTCGGGCCGCCCCACGATACGGATGTTCCAGCGGGCGGAGGCGTAGGCGTTCAGGAAATTATACCCAAACGTGCCGTCCGGCCCGGTAACAGGCTCGAAAACCGGCGCCCCACCGCCGTTGATGGTCAATTGCACGCCGGGGATACCCTGGCCCTGGGCGTCGATCACCGTGCCCACAAGTTGCGATATTTCGTTGGGGATCTCGGTCACGCTCACCAGCCTGGCCCTTAGGCTTCCCTGCTGGCCGCCGTCGTCGGGGGCGGCAGGCAGGGGGGGTGGGGGGGCGGCGGGCTGCGGCGTGGGGATAGGGGCGGTGCTTTCCGGGGCAGCCTCCTCCGGCGGGGGGAAGTAATGACTCAGGATTTCGGCCGCGACCGGGACGGCTATCTCCGAGCCCTCTCCCCCTCCGGCCACGAAGACCACCAGGGCGATCTTTGGGTCCTCGAAAGGAGCGAAAGCAATGAACCAGGCGTGGGTGGGGAGATTCCCTTCACGGTCGCGAGGGCCAGGGAACTCGGCCGTGCCCGTTTTACCGGCCACGCTCACGTGGGGCAGATTGGCTAACTGGGCGGTGCCGCTGGTGACGGCGATCCGCATCCCTTGCCTGACCAGGTTCAGGGTGTCCTCCGGCAGCGGAAGGCGACGGATCACCTCCGGCTGTACGGTGCGAAGGATCCTGCCCTCGGCGTCGATCACCTGATGGACGAGCTGAGGACGATAGAGAGTGCCGCCGTTGGCCATCACCGCCGCCACGTTGAGCATCTGCAAGGGAGTGGCCAGGACGAACCCCTGGCCGATGGCCATGTTATAGGTGTCGCCTGTAAACCAGCTCTCGGAATAGGTGAGACGCTTCCACTTGGAGGTAGGCACCAGGCCCGCGCTCTCGCCGGGCAGGTCTATCCCCGTCGGTTCGCCCAACCCGAAAAGGCGGGCGTATTGCACCAGGCGTTCCAGGCCCAGGCCCTCAAAATCTCCATAACCGCCGGTCACCTGGTAGAAGTAGATGTCGCACGATTGGGCGATGGCTGAGAGAAAATTAACCCGCTTATGTCCTTCTTCGGCCCAGCAACGAAAACCCTGGGCCAGATCGGGGTTGTCAGGGAAGAGTTTGTTAGGGAGCCACAACATGCCCTCGCACCAGAAAATTGTATCAGGCCTCACCACCCCTTCCTGGATGATGGCCGCCGCAGGGATGACCTTAAAGGTCGAGCCTGGCGGGTACTGGCCGCCGATGGCGTGGTTGACCAGAGGATGATTGGGGTCCGAGCTCAATCTCCGGTATTCCTCAATGGTAATGCCGCTGGCAAAAAGGTTGTTGTCGTAGGTGGGCAGGGAGACCAGGCCCAGGATCTCCCCCGAATGGGGGTTCATGGCGATAGTTACCCCTGATTCCGCTCCCGACAGGTCCATCGCCCGCTGCAAGGCCGACTCCATGGCCCGTTGTAGGTCGAGGTCGATGGTCAGGGCCAGGTTATGGCCGGCCAGGGCAGGCTCAGGTTTGCCTACGGTCCTGACCTCGCGGCCGGCCACGTCTACTTCCACGTGTTTACGCCCGCTGATACCGCGTAGCTCTGATTCGAAAGTCAGTTCCACCCCGGTAAGCCCTACCTGGTCGTTCTGGTTGTAGCCCTGAGCGACGTACTCCTCGACGGTCTCCGCGGGGATGTGCCCCACGTAGCCGAGGACGTGGGCGGCAAGCGGCCCGTTCAGGTATTGGCGGATAGGCTCCAGCTTGACTTGAACGCCGGGCAGGTTCAGGTGTTCCTCTTCGATGAAGAAGGCCACTTCACGATCGACGTTAGTTTTGATGGGGACGAGTTCGTAAATGTTGTGCTCTTCAGCTTCGACCATCTCCTGGATGCCCCTCGGAGGCTGGCTGGCTACGGTGGGATCGGCCAGCGACAGAACGCCCCCCTTGGCGGTCTGAGCAAGCTCCTCCTGCTTGATGCTGGCGGGTATTCCCAACAGACGCGACAACAGGGCGTAAACCTGCTCCCGCTCCGTCTCGTCCTCCGGCAGGTCGGCAGGTACGATGCCTACCGTAAAGGCTGGCCGGTTGCGGGCCAGAACGTTGTAATTGCGGTCGTAGATGACGCCCCGCGGCGCTTCTATGTTCACCAGGCGGTAACGGTTGCGGTCGGCCTTTATGCGATACACCGCGCCCTGGACGATCTGAAAGTGCCACAATCTGGCTACGAAGATAAAGAAAACCAGGACAATGGCCGCCCGGAATAGGCCGATGGTTAGCTTACGATTCAACCTTTTCCCCATTTTACCACTCTATCCGTTCTCGCCCCGTTTTAACGTCGAGCCAGCGCATGGCCCAGTAAACGGGCAACATCAGAAAAACGTTCAAGAAGGTGGAAGGTAAAACGATGCTGACGATACTTTCCACCCAGGGGACCGGTCGGCCCAACATCTGCAACAGAAGCAGGAAAGTGAAGTCATAAGCGATGGTGGCCAGAAAGATGGTGCTCAGGGGCAGGATGATGTGCGTGCCATAGATTCTGATCTCCCCCAGGCTGGCCAGAAAGCTGACCACCAGCAGCGCCAGGGTGGAGACTCCAAAAGGCGCACCCGACAGAAAATCGAGACACAACCCCCCCACAAAACCCCACAACATACCCTCTCCTGTCCCGCGCAGCAGGCTCCAGGAAATGATGACCAGGAGCATGAGATCGGGGTGGACGCCGACAATGGTCAGGTGCGGCAGGAGACTGACCTGGACGGCGGCCACGCTCACCAGCAAGGGAACGCAAAGGTAAAGGCTAAGCTTCCCTCCCCCTCCAGGCAGCGACAGGTTTAGCTCTGGCAGCAGGTTGAACTCACCTTTCAGCATTTTCGGCGCTCTCCTCTTCAGGGGCCTGGCACTTTGGAAGTGCCAGGCCCCTTATCCGGGTCAGCACTTCATTCTATATCTCTATTCAACCCTTCCCAATCACGGTTTAAAAAATCGATCTTGTCAAAGTCGGTGATCACCAGCACGATTTCCAGGTGGTTGAAATCTACGGTAGGGTGCACCTCGGCGCTCTGAAACGATTCGATGTCGAGCTGGCGAACTTTGACCACCTGGCCGATGACCAATCTCTTGGGGAAGTTGCCGCCCAACCCCGAGGTGATGACCATGTCTCCCTCCTCGATTTTCTCTTCCTGGGGGATGTACTTCATGATCAGGTTGCCTCCGGGCCGGCCTTCCACCATCCCCGTGGTACGTGAGCCCTGGAGCAGGGCGTTGACGGAGCTACTGGGATCGGTGATTATCAGCACCTTTGAGGAGTTCGGGCCGGCGGCGGCGATCCGGCCCACCACTCCCCGTTCGGTGACCACGGGCATGTCGGCCTGCACCCCGTCGTTGGTGCCCACGTCGATGAAGAGGTAGCCCAACAGGTTGCTCGGATCGCGCCCGATGATGGCCGCCGCCTGGTATTCGTAGCTGGGATTAGCCCGTGTGAAGTCCAGCAACCCCAGCAGGGCTTCGTGTTCGGCCTCGATCTCTCGGAGGCGCACGTTGTCGATCATCAAATGATCGACCAGACGTTGCAATTCCCGGTTTTGGTGGCGTAGCTCTCCCATGTCCCGCACGGTCTGGGTGGCGTCGTTGAAGGTGGTGACCAGGGCCGTAAGGCCGTTCTGTAAAGGAGAGAACAGGTACATAGCCAGGTCCTCTGCCGGTTGCAGGCGGTTGGCTTGATGCAGGGCCAACCCCGCCACGGTCAGGGACACGAAGAACAAAAATGTTAACGATCTCGCCTGTAGGTGTTTCACTTCAATTCACCCGGATAAGCCATCCAGTTAGCGGCCAGAGGAAGCGCCTCGCTGGGTGGCGGCCAGGACTTTGCGCAGGGTGTCAAGTTCCTCCAGTATCCGTCCTGCGCCACGGGCCACGCAGCTCATGGGATCCTCGGCCACGTAAACGTGCATCTTGGTTTCTTCCGAAAGACGCTCCGCAAAACTCTGCAGGAGCGCTCCCCCTCCGGCCAGGGCGATGCCTTGTTCCATCAAATCGGCCACCAGTTCGGGGGGGGTGTCGTCCAGGGCGCTTTTGGCGGTGTCGATGATGATATTGATGGGGCCGGTCAGCGCTTCCCGCACCTCAACGCTGCTGATTTCGAGGGCTTCCGGCAGACCGGTGACCAGATTGCGACCGCGCACGGTCATAGTTTTTTCTTCGGGCAAAGGGTACGCAGACCCGATGGTGATCTTGACTCTTTCGGCCATGCGTTCGCCGATGAGCAGGTTATATTTCTGGCGGACGTAGTTGATGATCTCCTCGTCCATCTCGTCGCCGGCCACGCGGATGGAACGGCTGACCACGATCCCGCCCAGGGAGATAACGGCCACTTCGGTGGTGCCGCCCCCGATGTCTATAACCATGCTGCCCAGGGAGTCGGTGACGGGCAGTCCGGCGCCGATGGCGGCGGCCATCGGTTCCTCGACCAGGTAGGCTTCACGGGCCCCGGCGCTCAGGGAAGCATCGCGCACCGCTCTCTTTTCCACTTCGGTGACCCCGCTGGGGATGCCCACCACCACCCGAGGGCGGGGGATGGGCAGAAACATCTGATCGTGAACTTTATTTATGAAGTAATGAAGCATCCGCTCGGTGACATCGAAGTCAGAGATGACCCCATCGCGCAGGGGGCGGATGGCAACTATGCTGGATGGCGTTCTCCCGATCATATTTTTAGCTTCTGCACCGATAGCGAGCACTCGCTTGCTCTTTTTTTCAATGGCTACCACACTGGCCTCATTTATGATGATGCCTTTGCCCCGGACATTCACTAGGGTATTGGCCGTACCCAGGTCAATGCCGATATCCAGACTGAATAATCCCAGGATAGCATCCAAGGGGTTTATCATATGGTCTCCTTAATGACGCGGATTACAAAGCTGATTGTACCACAATCCAGGTAAAATGGCAATTTATCTCGTTTTTGCAATCGCAGGGGTCGCGGGAAGATAAGGAGCACGCAAAAGACCACAGGTCGCCACCGGGAGACTGACAGGAGCCCGAGGTCTTACCTCTCGTCCCTCTTCTCTTCTTCTCCTGTCTGGCGGATGATTTCCTGGAAGCGTTCCTCTCCCACCCGGTCCCTGAGTTGCGCTATCCAGTCTGAGATGAGTTGTAGACTTGGCGAGCCAAGCTGCTGGAAGATAACCGCCGCCCGAAGCCAGAACAGTACGGCTTCTTCCAGGCGTCCCTCTTCTTCGGCCAGCCGACCAAGTTGCCCCAACACGCTGGCCTGCTCCGCTCTGGCGCCCAGCTTCTGGAAGGTGGCCCCTGCCTGTTCATAAAGTTGTCGTGCCCGGCTGGTATCCCCCACCGCCTGAGCGATCATGCCCAACTGGTGCCGCGAAATGGCCGCTCCCCGTCTATCGCCCAGCTTCACCTCGATCTCCAGGCTCTCCTGGTACAACTGTCGGGCCTGGTCGTATGCGCCCAAAGCCTGGGCTATGGCGCCCAGGTTGTGTAGGGAACTGGCTACCCCACCCTGATCGCCCAGTTCTCTCAGTATCTCCAGGCTCTCCTGGTACAACTGTCGGGCCTGGCCGTACTGCCGCCGGGCATAGGCCATGTTGCCCAACTGGTGCAGCGAACTGGCTATGGCGCGCCTGTCGCCCAGCTTTTTCAATATCTCCAGGCTCTCCTGGTAAAACTGCCGGGCCTGACCGTACTCTCCCATGCTCTGGGCCATTATGCCCAACTGGTGCAGCGAACTGGCTATGGCGCGTCTGTCGCCCAGCGCCCTTAATATTTCCAGGCTTTCCTGGTACAACTGTCGGGCCTGGCGATAGTTTCCTTCAGCCTGGGCCGTCATGCCCAGTTGATGTAGCGAGCTCGCCAGTCCCCGTCTGTCGCCCAGCTTCCTGTCGATCTCCAGGCTTTCTTCGTATAGTCGTCTCGCTACGGTCGTTTGGCCCTGATCTTGCAGGGCGAGAGCCAGGTTATGCTTTAATTTGGACAGGTTACCCTCATCTCCCAGGGCCTCACAGGCCCGCATCCCCTGTGTTATTCTCTCCACCCGCTCCCCCCAGTGACCGCGCCAGTCCAGAAAATCGTCGAGGGCGAAAGCGTAATCCCGCACCAACTCCCACCGTTCCCTGTCCACGTTCGCTGGCGGTCCTGCGTGGTCCCCTGCGGCAGCCCAATCCATGCCGGCCCGCATGTTCGCCAGCTCTAACCCCATGAGAGAGGCGGCCTGTGCCGCGTCCTGGCCCTTCAGCATCCCGTTGGCGGCCCTGGCTATTTCCAGGTAATGTCGGGCCGCCTTGCGCCGATAAGTTTCCATTTGATCGGCCCCCAGGCGGAGGGCCGCGTATTCGCGCACGGGGATAAGCTGGAGATAACGGTCGGCGTCCCTTACCCTTTCGGCCAGGGAGTGACGCAATAACTCGCCCATCGGCTCTCGCCAGCCCTCACCATAGACCACGTCGAGACTGCTCGCCCCTGCCCCGCCGACGAAGATAGACAGCACGGCAAAGAGATGCTGCGCCTGGGGAGAGAGACGGCCATAGGATAGCCCCAGGGAGACCTCCAGGCTGGTCAGATGGGTGCCCACCCGGCGGGTGGGATCGTGCAGGGCGGTGATCTTATTCTTGCGTAAAGCCTCCAGCAGCGCGGCCGGGCTCATATCCGCCAGTTGGGGGGCGGCCAGCACGATAGCCAGCGGATAATTATCCAACAGGTTGATGAGCTCCCAGACAGGCCCTTCATCCTCTGGTCTGAGGCTGTAACCAGCCAGGCCAGCCCGCATGAGAAAGAGGCTGACACTTTCTTCCACGGGCATCGTGCCCAGGTGGAGGCGCTTCTCGCCCACGTTAGGCACGCTGCGGCTGGTGACCAGGAAGCGTGGGCCGCTGGTGGCGTCGCGCAGGCGGGCCAGGGCCTCACGCACGGCGTCGCCCTCCGCGCTCTCCAGGGCCGTCTCCATGTTGTCCAGGATGAGCAAGGCCCGACGACCATCCAGGTGGGCGACCAGTTGGGTCAGGGGATCGGGCTGCGGGGTCAGGCTCAGGTCCAGGGCGGCGGACAGGGTGGTCAGCCAGGCATCAAGGGTGGGTGCGTTCCCCACGTCGATCCAATGGATGCCATCCGGGTAGCGGCTTCGTTCGGCCCAGCGGTGGCCTGTTGCCCTGACCAGTTCCGTTTTGCCGATCCCGCCCGCCCCGGTGATGACCACCAGGCGACGAGAGGACAGAGCCGTGCCCACCTCGACAATCTGCCTGCCGCGCCCCACAAAATTCTCCTGGTGGGGCAGAGTGTGGGGCGAGGGAGGCGGCCAGGCCTTCACAGGCAAGGTCGCGGGCAGGGATTCGGATTGGCTCTCGTGGTGCTGGGCGAAAAGGTTCAGGTGCTCATCCTGAAGGTAGAACGCCGGCACGCCCCACCGATGATGCTCCTGCTCGAAGTAGCTTCCTCGCCGGGCCTCCCACACGGCCTCCGCGATGGAGCTCCGCCACTGGCCCGACATGGCCCGGTAGATATCGCCCACGAACTCCAGGGCCTCTTGCACCAGGGCCGGAAACTGCAAGGCTACCACTCCAGACACCCCGGCTTCAACCAGGGTGGTGGCCAACCCGGAGGATAGATCGTCCTCCACCGCTCCCGTCAGGCAGGAAGTCAACAGGATCAGGCGCACTCCCCTGCCCCTGATCAGGCTGCGCAGCTTGCCGGCCTCAATGGGTACGCTTTCGCCGGCCTCTCCTTCCAGGATCAGGCCGCCCAGGTGGCCGTGGCCCACGAAGTGCAGGATATCGTAATGCTTGCTCATCAGGGCCTGCTTCAGGGTGGTGGGCGAGGCCACAGGGGGCAGAAAATCCGCCGCCAACAGGCCCTTTTCGGCCAGGGGACGCAACTGGTCCAACAGAAAATCGTGGACCCGCCGCGCCCCAAAACGAACCTGATCGGCCGGCTCGGCGATAACCGTCAGCAAACGTGGAGGACCATCGGGCCGGGGAGGACGAGGTGGCAACTCCAGGCCCAGGATACGACGGGCCAGGGGACGTTGGGCGGCCAGGGGACAGCCATCAGGCCCGGTGACGTATTCCCAGGGAAGACGCAGGAGAGCAGTCGCCCCCGGCTCGAAGGCCAGAATCAAGTGGGCCTCGGCGGATAGCCCCTCATAGGCCCTTGCCAGAGTGGGGTTTTCCCCCAGCAAAGCCTGATGTAGAGCCTGGCCGAAGGCCCTCAATTGCTGGCTCAGGGCTTCGGTCTCTTCTCCCGGCCTGGGTGGGCGCCTGGTCGAGGTCAGAAAAGCCTCCAGGGAGGGCTGATCGAAAGGAGAACAGAAATGCCCCACCCTTTCCCCTGCCAGATAGAGGGGATAATGAAGGGGATAGTGACCTTCATGAAAGGGTGGGCCAAATGTCAGGGTAAAATCAGACATGCCGACATGGGCGCTTAATTTTCCTGTGGTTTTGCGCTTCCACGATCCTTTTTCTCTCCGGCGTTGACAGGCCGGATGCCCTTATAGGTTTTTCCGCCTGCCAGGGTAGCCAGGATGGTTTCCGGTGTTTTACGGCCAATAGCCTCCGAAAGCTCGAGAGCTGACAAAGGAGTGTTATCGTTAGCCAGAAAGACGCGGAAGGCAGCCGCACTTAAAGGGGTCTGATCGGTGATGTACTCCGGTTTAAGGCTGCAACAGGTACGCAAGGCCTGCCACAAGCCATCGACGCGCCGCACCTCGGCGGTCTCTGGATCGATCCAGTCGATGTCTTCCGTCTCTCGGTAGGAAACGTAACTCTCGCGGCATTCAGGGCAAAGTTGGTTCCACAGATGTATACGAAAATTTGTTTTTTGTTTTTCCCACCAATTAAAATCTATATGTAGCTTGGTGTTGATATCTGGTTTCAAGCTCCTTGCCATAACTTCCTCATAAACTTATTAAGATTGTTCGTAAATCCAATAACCATCGCCTACAGCTCTAAAATCAGGCTGGCTAACCAGGTGCGCGAAAATAGGGCCTGGTGGACAGCGTCTTCTGATGTTGACGGCGCTATAGAGAGTTTTAGCGTGAACGGTGCCCTGGGGGCTGAGTTTAGCCAGTTCGGGGAAGAGATCGCGTATCACCTCCAGGAGAGGCTTAGCGGACCCTTCATCCTGCCTCGATAGGGCATCAATGGCGGCGGAGTCGCCCTCCCCGAATAACATGAGCTCATCGTAGGTGCAGCCGCAGGGCGTTCTTTGCATCTGAAAGGTCAGTTTGTCCCTCCCCGCACTGGGGGTCCGCACCCACTCTCGCTGCTGACGCCGAGGGGTGTAGTTGACGATGATGGTTAAAGGGTCGTCAGTTCTTTCCAGGGTGATGTAGGCCCCGACCAGGATGTGATTTTCTCGGTACCATTTATCCAGACCGTAGACGTATTTGTGCCGATGCACCATCCACCCCGGCATGGGGCGGCCATTCTGCCCGTCGATCAGGGTGAGCATGGTGTGCTGGATACTGCCCTTGGGGAAGAAACTTCTGGTTCTGGCCGTCAGGGGGATAGTGCCTGCCCGGCGGTGAGGATAGATAAGAACGAAGGTCGCGCTGGAGGCCAGTTCGGTCTCGCTGGCAGCAAAAAGAGTGGCCTCTGTGGCTTCGTCATCGATTTCTCTCTCTATACGGAGCAATTCCTGGGTAAGAAACCCTCTATCGTAAGGTTCGGTCGAAACCAGCAGCGCACGTGGGGGCTGAAGGGCTTCCGGCGGTTCCAGACGGCGCAGGAACCATAGCACCTGTTCGTCGGTGCCCACATCGTCGAAACGCTCATCCTGGCTCAGGGCGTAGTTCAAAGAGAAAATCTTAATGGCGGGCTCGATCTCGACGGGTAGCTCCAGTTCCTTCAACAGTTCCTGGCCTGACAGTGGCCCACCATTTACGTCCAGCATAGCCTCGGCGATGTTGAGATGTCCCACGTGGATATCCGCCATGAGGCTCTTCAAAAACCATTCGCCGCCAAAGCAGACAAAATCTAACCCGGCACTGTCTGATAGCCGTTCCAGTAGTTTGCTTTTGATGTTTGGGCCGTAGCGGTGATAAAGTTCCTCTGGGGAATCCAGGCCCTCCATCTGAAGCAGGGCGCTCTCTCCGTCTTCGCGATTCAGCTTGTGCGGTGTTTGCAACTCGCTGGCAAACTCTCGGATTTCCCCACTGTCCTCGAACTGCACCTCTATAACCTGGAAATCGCCGTGCTCAGGGTTGTGGCCGGGCCGCACCTTGACCACGGTAGCCAGGGCGTAATCGAGAACAGGAAAGATGAGCTTCTGCCCGAGCTCGTAATGATCCTTCGGTTGGAAAGGAGAACCTTTGGCCAACTCGGCCTTTATGGTTTCCTCCTCCTTCTGGCACCGACTTCTGACCAAGGCCAGAGCCAGGTCGCCGATAGTACAGGGCTTTCCATTGTCTATAATCAGATCGTAAAAATGTTCCAGGTCCTCGTCTGTGACGCTAAATTTCTCTTGCCAATACTTTGCTCTCTGAGTGTTGCGTTTAATCATTATCTGCATACTCCCTAGATGCTTGAATGGTTAAAAATCTGACCATTGTTTGCATTACTTTTCATCTCTATCTCTCATAATTATACCAGCTTTCGTCTCCCTTGACAACCGCCCGGCTGTGAGCGTTATCTCAGTCTATCCAGAAACTCAGGCAGGCGGCCCACCCCATCAACGATGGCGTCAGCGCCCGCCTCGATGTAATGTGCTTTGCCGCTCTCCCCGGCCACGATAAGCGACAGGAAAAGGGCCGGCTCCAAACCGGCGGCAAAATTTTGCACCAGGCGCAGGTCATCCATGGTATCGCCTATATATATCCCTGCCTTAGTATCAAGGGTCTGGGCGATAGTGCGCAAGGCTCTGGGGTCTGGTTTTTCAAAACGTTCGCGGGTAATGACCGCCTCCGGTGTGATGAACGAGGCCCAACCCTGGCTCTCGAAGTGGAATTCCAGCTCAATGGTATCGCGCCCGGTGATCAGGCCGAAAGCCTGCACCCCTCGCTGGTGCAGGCGGGGGAAGGTATCCCGTGGCAAAAGCGATCTCTCACGTCTGATCAGGCCGCGGTGGCGCACATACTGCGGGTCCTGGCCGAAATGGTGGCGAAAAAGCTCCTCACCCCAATACAACTCATCGAAGACCCCGCGCACCGCCTCGTATTCCAGTTCGACGGAGGGCGGCAGAAACCCTTTAGCCCAGGCCAAACCACCTCCCTGGCTGTCCCGCACCAACTGGGCCGGCGGGACAGCGGGCCGCCCCAGGCGCAGGCAGAGGGCCGCGTAGCTCAGGTCCCAATCGTTGTTGAATCCCCCCGCTGCTCTGAAGGCCTCGATATCATCCAGCGTTATGGGGGGAGGGTTGGCCCAGCCGAAACGGTGGGTCAGGATGTACTGCACCGTTTCCACCACGGCCAGGGAGAAGGACTCGGTTACGTCTATCAGTACGCCGTCAACGTCGAAGACAACCGTATCGATCTTTGTGGACAGCGACAAAGAGGGGTTAATCCAGATCATTTCCGGTTGTCTCACAGCCTGCGGCTCAACCACTGCCATGCCATCGGGATGATCCACATAAGGGAATAAGGGCCCCGCACTCCTATCAGAAAGTGACACATGTTATTTATCTGCTCTTGCTCATCAACCTCACTTCACCAGCCAGGCGCTCAATCACGGAAGAACTCGATGACCTCAGCTTCCGCTTCCTCACTGGGCATTATCTCGATGAAAGTGATCCGGCTCCAGGGGAAGATAAAAGAGACAGCCTCTCGAGTGATGTAGTGCAAGGATTTGCCATCCCGTCGGCGAGGGTTAGTACAAACGATGTAAGAAGAAGTGGGATCAGGCAGTTCATCCATCTCGGCCAGTATAGGGTCTTCATTCACAATATGGATCAATACCGTCTGGGCCATATGTTCCTTAAATGTATACTATAGTCAGGGTGATCTGACCTCCAGTATATGCCCTCCTTTCTTGACGAATTAATCTGGCGCGGGTGGAGCCTTTTGTTTGGGACGCACCAGCGCCACGTTGCCCACCACCTCCACGATGGTGACGACAGTCCCCCGTCGGATGGCTGTTTCCTCTTCTGAGCGGGCGCCGTAAGTCATCCGCCCGCCCCTGGCCACAAAGGCGATCTGCCCCAACCCTTCGGCCGGGATAGGAGTAATGACCTCGGCCGTGGCCCCCACGATGTCCTGGCGTCGCACCTCGCTGGAAGCCTGGGTGGAGAGCAGAAAGCCAAAAGCAAAATGGGCGATGGCCGCCACAATCAGCCCGCCGGCGGCCGCCCATACCAGACTAAGCTGGGCCGAAGCGGAAAATAACTGGGTGGCTACAATCCCGAACGCGCCAAAGGCGGTGATAAAGCTGGCGATGGTGATGGGGCTGAGCGGCGTGACGCCTATTTCGCCGTGATCGAAGGAGGGAGCGTGCCCGACATCGACGTGGAGGTCCGGCATGTCCACCCCGCCGATGTCGCCGACATCGACGTCGAAGTGGGGCAGATTGATGTCGTGCAGGCCGCCGCTAATGAGGATGAAGACGGCGTACATGAACCCCACGCCCAGAAGAGCGAAATAGATACAGTTCAGGGTGCCCATATTAAGAAACTCGGCCATGTTCTTCCTCTCATTTCATACTGCGATCGGGCTGCGGGCGCGGCGCGATTTAACCTCCAGCCCTCGGCGTGGAATTTCCAGTGGAATTTCCATACGTGAAATTGATGATGTTCACGCGGTGTGTTACCGGGGCCAGGTCATTCGCTTTGGGCCAGGCGTTTGCTGGCTTTCTTGGCCAATTCCCTGGTGGAGATGTCGAGCTCCTGGTCGCCGCCGAACATGTTTATCAAAATGGCTGCGAACGAACCCTCTTTGAAGACCACCACTTCGATTGCAAGCGGCATTGGCCCTGGCTGTGACATCTTGAACCCCTGGGAGGCATCGCCAATATCGTCCATGCCCGGCAACTCCTCGAACCCGCTCCCCTCTATACCGCCGAGTGCTTCGTCGAAAGCCTCGACTTCGGAGGAAATAACGTCTACGATAATCTGGAAGTTCATGTAGGCGAAGATGTTCTCCGGGCTGAAGTCTTCGGTCTTGGCCTCGCCAAACCCCATAGCTATGGGGTCTATCTGCATGAAGTTCAGGGGCATATCCTCCGGTTGGAGGGCCATTTCGTCGCCGTTAGCGGTTGGTTGTTGTGCGGGTGACTCTTCGGAAGACAGGGCTTCTTCGATGCGTTTGTTGAATTTGCGCCCTATATACCCAATGGAAACCAGCGGTTGTTGTTCCTGGTAGTACAGGTTGAAAGCCATGGCTACAATCGATTCCTGGCGGAAAACAACGAAGTCGGCCCTGGCTTTGATATCGCCCATATTGGTGAGCATCGTTATCCCTCTGGAGGCATCTCCGATGTCGTCCAGGCCCGGCAGTTCTTCGTATTCTTCCGCATCGGCGAACATGTTGCTGCTGCCCATAAACTCTTCTATCAGAATCTTCGGGTCTTCCAGGGCGGCGTCGATGGTGGCCTGTTCCAGCTTGCTTTCGGCGGACAGGGTGAAACCCATAACCATTTCAAAACTCAAATAGGCTACCGCTTCGTCCGGCACAAACTCGCCGCTGAACATGTCCATCCCGAACGCCTCAGGGTCTACCTGGGCGAAGTATGCGGACAAGTCTTCCGGCTGAAGCACCTTAGCGCTTAGGGCTGGAGTAGGCTCGGGAGTGGTGGCCAGCAGCGGGGGGGCGGGCATGGCTGCCAGCACGAGAGCCACCAGCAGGAACACAGAGAACCATTTTTGCATTTGATCGAGACCTCCTTATTTTCTTAAAGGGTGAGTGCTAACCCGGCAACGTTGCCTCAGAACAGACTTTGTAATTACTATTATACCATATTCTGGGCAGAAAGAGCAAGGTCAATTTATCGTGCGGGCTTGCCCGCTGGGGGCTTTTATGCTATACTTTATCTTTACCGGGGTGCTGCCTCACCCTGGCCGCCGCCTCGCCGGTGGGTGTAACCGGGCGAGGCTTTGTATATGGCCGTGCGGGGGTGTCTTTGGGTTCTAAACTATTATTATACCGCAACTGTCTCTTTCCTGCAATTGCAGTGGAGCATGGAGGCCCATCTCGGCCGGATAGAAGAGTAAGCTTTCTCTTAACGTAAAGACACACTACCGGCTGTCTGATTTACGGTAGAGAGTGCTCTTGTCTTCAAGTAAAATTTGTAGTAAAATAAGGGTGTTAAAGTAGAGGTTGTTAGTTATGCCTGCCGCCTCTGGGCGTGATAGTCCAGCGTCTCTGGTTGGGGGAACGCCATGGGTGAACAACCGGTCCTGGAACGCGTTCAAAATAATAGACAACTGGCGGTGCTCAACGCGGTTGCTGCGGCGCTGAATCGTTGCTCTGACCCTGGGGAGATGGTCCAAGCGGTTCTGGACCAGGTTCTGGTTACGTTGTCGCTCCAGGCGGGAGCGATCATCCTGTGGCCCGCAACAGACCAGGAAGAAGGCCCACGGCCGCTTTGTCTGGGCACCGCTGACTCAGTGGTTCAAGAGATGAACGAGTTATGCCAGCAGGGTGGTCGGTTTTGGGAGGAGTTGGTGCATTTAGAAAAGCCCTGGGCCGTGAGGGATATAACCTGCGAAACCTGGCTCTATGAGGCCGCTCGAGAAAAGAAAACGGGCGATGGTCTTCGTTCTCTGGTTTGTGTGCCGCTGGCGGCCGGAGCCGAACGGCGGGTAGGGGTGTTGGTGGTGGGCGCTACTGTCCCGGATCGGTTTCTGGAGCAGGATATCGAATTGCTGATCTGCATTGGAAACCAGGTGGGGATGGCCGTCGAGAACGTGCGTCTCTCAGAGGCCGCACGCCGCCGGGCCGAGCAACTGGTAGGGTCGGCCCAGTTGGGGTTGAACCTGGCCTCGGTCTTCAGTATCGAACGCCTTTTGGAAGGGACAGTCAACGCCGTCAAGAGGATATTCGACTCTGGGCGGACGGCCATAATGCTGGTTGAAGATGGTCTGGTGCTGCACCAGGTGGGAGATTATGAACACTGGTCAAGCCTGGAGGAGGCCGAGCGGGACGCAGTGGTGCGCCACGCTATGGATGCGGATGAACCTTTTTTCTGGGGCGAGGATTTGATCGTCCCTCTCCAGGTAGGGGCCAGGTTCATCGGTCTGCTGGCGGTGGCTCGACTATCTCGTGTGGATGAGGCGCGGAGGCTCTTGCCTCTTCTCGCTTCCCAGGTGGCGGTGGCTATCGACAACGCCCAGCTTCTTCAGCTCTCCTTGCATCAGGGCACGCTCCTGAAGCAGAAAGCCGACCGTCTGACCGAGGTTATGGCTACCAGCGATCGGTTGCTGGGGCTGAGCACCCAGCTGGATCGACTGCTGAATGAAATCGCGCATATTGTGCACGAGTCTCTGGGTTTCGGTCTGGTGGCGGTGACGGTGGTTGATAAGAAGGGACGTACCTTGCAGGCTAAAACGCTGACCGATATCGATGATGAGGCCGTTAAGGAGAATTTTCTCAACACCGTCTATGCCTGGGAGTCGCTGCAACGCTTCATGCGGCCCCAAAATAAAATAGGCCGTTCTTATTTCATCCGATGCCAGGACTATTTTCCGTCGGACCAGCCTCCTCTCTTGTTGGATGAAGGGAAGTGGCAGGATGGCGATATCCTCCTGGTGCCTATCGAGAGGGGCGACAGGCGAAGGGTGGGGCTGCTGGCGGTGGACCGTCCTCTCGATGGCGCCGCGCCCACCCTGGAAACGGTGCGTGCCCTTGAACTGTTTGCCAACCAGACGGCCATTGTCCTGGATGACGCTCGTCTGTTCGAGACTTTGGAAAGACGCTTGGAGGAGACAAACGCCCTGTTCAGAGTAGGACAAAGCGTGGTCACTTCCTTGAATCTTGACGAAGTGTTGAACCTGATCGTCGATGCCGCGCTCAAGACCATCACTTCGGCCCAGAAAGTGATTATTCACCTCCTGGATGATTCCAAGGAGCTTTTGGTGCCGCGCGCCGTGTCGCACCGGGCTGAGCCGGTCCCCTCGGCCCAGATGAGGGTGGGTAAAAAGGGCATCGCCGGGTTCGCGGTGGCCAATAAACGGGCCATTTACGTGCCTGATACCAGTAAGGAGGCGCGTTTCGTCGATATCGGCACCAATATAAAATCTTTGCTGGTTGTGCCCCTGATATTGGGCGAAACGGTGATCGGGACCCTCAGCGTGGACAGCACCGAGGTTGATGCCTTCGATCTCAACAGCAAACGGTTGTTGACCATGCTGGCCAACTATGCGGCCATTGCCATCGAAAATGCCCGGCTCTACAGAGAGGCCAAACGGGCGGACGAGCTGGCCATTCTGAACAGGATATCGGCGGACATGACCGCCACTCTGGAGCTGGAACAGGTTATGGCGGCGGCCATGCAGGGCCTTGATAAGGCTTTGCGGGTGGAGGCTGGCTGGCTGCTGTTGGTGCATGAGAAACAGGGAAGATTGGTGGCCCGCATGAGTATGCGCCACGGTGAGCAGCTGGAAACAGATTTCAGTCTGGCTTTGGGGCAGGGGCTGGCTGGCTGGGTGGTGCAGGAGAGCAAGCCCCTGCTGGTGTCCGACGTGCGAGGTGAAACGCGCTTCCATGCCGGTCTCAACCAGGCCCTGGATATCATAGCCAGGTCGGTTCTTTGTGTGCCGCTGGTGCTCAGAGATAAGGCCATTGGGGCCATCGAAGTGGTGAACAAGCTGGAAGGCCGCTTCACAGAAGATGATCTGGCCCTTCTGAGCTCCATCGCCACCTCGCTGGCCATCGCCATCGATAATGCCCGGCTCTATGCCGAGATCAGAGGTTTTGCTGAGGAGCTGGCCCGATCCCAGGCCCAACTGGTGCAGAGCGCCAAGCTGGCCGCCACAGGCAAGCTGGCCGCCTCTATCGCCCATGAAATCAACAACCCTCTCCAGGCGGTGCAGAGTTGCATCTATCTGGTGACCGATGGGATAGAGGGCGACGATCCCAACCGACAGTATCTTGATATCGCTCGTGAAGAACTGGACCGCATCTCGAAGATCGTGGGCCGCATGGTCGATTTCTATCGCCCCTCGAAGGGAGACCGCAAGCCCACCGACATGAACGACCTGTTGAAAAATGTCTTGACCTTGATGAGCAAGCGGGTGCAACAGGGCCAGGTCACGGTCAACGCTAACCTGGTTAACGACTTACCGTCGATCATGGCCACCGCCGATCATCTGAAACAGGTTTTTTTCAACCTGATCCTGAATGCGCTGGAAGCTATGCCCGATGGCGGAGAGTTATACATAGCCACGCGCATTGTGCGTTCCAGGATAGAAACTATTGGGGGCGAAAAAGAGGAAAAATTTGTCCAGATCGAGTTTACCGATACGGGGGTAGGCATCGCCCCGGAATTAATGGGCAACCTCTTCGAGCCTTTTTACACCACCAAAACCAAAGGCACGGGACTGGGATTATCTATCAGCTACGATATCATCGAAAGACACGGCGGTCAGGTGCAGGTTGAGAGCGAAGTGGGACGGGGGACAACCTTCCTGATCGACCTGCCTTTGGTGGAGACCGGATAAACGATGCCTCCTGAAGAAGAGGGAGTGGCAGTGAGATGACAGCGAGGTTTAATCAGGCGAAAATCCTGGTAGTGGACGACGATAAATCCGTGCGCAACACCCTTAAAGAAGTATTGTCGCGAGAAGGGTATGAAGTCATTGCCGTGGAAAGTGGCGAAGAGGCCCTGCATACCATGAGGGGGATAGTGGTTGATCTGGCTTTGCTGGACCTCAAGCTGACGGGTATGGACGGGTTGAGGGTCATGGAAGAGATCAAGCGACTGTGGCCCTCCACGGTGATCATCATGTTGACCGGGTACGCTACTCTGGAATCGGCGCTGGGGGCTTTGCGCCAGGGCGCCCATGATTATCTGCTCAAGCCCTGCGAGCCCGACGTGCTCAAGCTCAGCGTCAGAAAGGGCCTCGATACACGCTGGCGAGAGGTCAGACGCAAGGAACTTTTGAGCCGCATAGAGCAGGGAGTGCGCGAGCTGAGCGTGGTTGACTTCGATGAAGGTGTAGGCCGGGCTGTGCCCATCGAGGAGGAGATAGTCGCAGATGAAGATATCTTGACGGTGGGCGAACTGGTTATCGATTTGCGTAAACACTCTGTTGCGATGGAGGGACGTCAGATCAATCTGACCCCTACTGAATTCGCCGTGCTGTCCTGTCTGGCCCGGGAGGCGGGCAGTGTACTCACCTGTGAGACTCTGGTAAGCAGGGTGCAGGGCTACGAGTGCTATGAGCAAGAAGCACGGATGATTATCAAAACCCACATCAGCCACCTGCGACAAAAACTTGAACCGAATCCATCCCAACCCGAATATATTTTGAACGTGCGAGGGGTAGGCTATATGCTGGTCAAGCCCTTAGAACGGGAGCAATAACACAACCAGTGACTAAATCGTAACACAACCTTTACCCTTTCTTCACCCTTTCTTTACTCTGTAGAGAAGACTTTCGTGCTATACTAAGGTGAGTACGAGAACCTGGAGGAAAGGGTAATGTATAAGCGTATTCTGGTTGTTGATGACGAAAAAAGGTTGGCTTTTCTCTTGCAACAAAGCCTGAAGAGTTTGGGACAGGGATACGAAATTCTAACGGCCCAAACGGGACAGGAGGCTTTGGCCAAGATCCGACAGAGACCTTTTGATCTGGTCATCACCGACACCCGCCTGAAGGATATGGGGGGCCTGCAATTGACGAGTGCTATCAAGGACCTGACCCCGGAGGCCAGGGTCGTTCTGATGACAGCCTATAGCTCCTGTGAACTGGAAGCCGAGGCCCGCCGTCTGAGAGTTTACGGTTATCTGACCAAACCCTTCCCCATCGAGGAGATCCAACGCATCACCAGGGAAGCTCTCCAGATCGCTTGAGACCCGAACACCAGAAACTATAAAAGAGGGCCGACTGAAGGTCGGCCCTTTGTTTATTAACTTGGCCCCCTGGTGCACCGCCAGGTGGCCTCGGAGACTTTTTTGAAGTGGAGCACCAGGGTGGTGGTACCTGGACTATCTGACTATCTTATGGATCAAAGGCGGGGCGGCGGAGGGCTTTTTGGAGTAGGTGTAGGCCGCCAATGCCCGTTGCCGGGCCTGCTCGAAGGCTTCCTCGTGGCGGGCGTGCAGGGTGAACAGGGGTTCGCCTCTCTCCACCTGGTCGCCAACTTTTTTATGTAGGACCAGGCCCACCGCGTGGTCGATGGGGGCTTGCTTCACGGGCCGTCCTGCTCCCAGATGCATGGCCGTCAACCCCAGTTCCATAGCGTCGATGCCGGCCACGTAGCCGGAGCGGGTAGCCTCCACCGGACGAACGATGGTCGCCTGGGGCAACAGGTCGGGGTCCCGCACCATGGCCAGGTCTCCGCCCTGGCTGGCGATCCATTCCTCGAACTTGGAGAGGCCTCGCCCGGACCCCAAAGTTTGGCGCAACAGGTTTTGCGCTTCTTGGGCGTCCTGCACCTGCTCGGCCAGGAGCAACATCTGCCCGGCCACCGTCAGACAATGCTCCAGGAAATCGGGCGGGCCCTGGCCCTTCAGGGTAGCGATGGCTTCGCGGACCTCCAGGGCATTGCCTATCGCGTACCCAAGGGGCTGGTTCATGTCTGAGATGATGGCCGCCGCCCGGCGTCCCACGCCCTGCCCGATATCGACCATGATCTGGGCCAGAGCCAGAGCCTCGCGGCCCGTCTTCATGAAGGCCCCACGCCCCACCTTAACGTCCAGGACAATGGCATCTGCGCCGGCCGCGATTTTCTTGCTCATGACCGAACTGGCGATGAGCGGCAGGCTGGGGACCGTGCCCGTCACGTCGCGCAGGGCGTAGAGCTTGCCATCGGCGGGAGCCAGGTCGGCTGTCTGGCCGGCCACCACGATGCCGTGTGCTTTGAGGTTGGCCTTGAACTCCTCCACGCTTAGCTCTGCCCGATAGCCCCGGATGGACTCCAGCTTGTCCAGCGTCCCCCCGGAAAAGCCCAGTCCGTGCCCCGACATCTTGCCCACCCACTGGCCTGTAGCCGCCACCAGGGGGGCCACTACCAGGGTAGTCTTGTCCCCCACCCCGCCGGTGGAGTGCTTATCCACCACGAAGGGCACTACGTCCTTCAGGTTGAGAGTCCGCCCGGAACGGGCCATAGAAACGGTCAGATCGACTGTCTCGCGCTCGTTCATGCCCCGCAGGTACACGGCCATCAGCCAGGCGGCGGCCTGGTAGTCGGGGATGTCGCCCCGCGTGTAGCCCTGGATAAAAAAGTCGATCTCTCCCGTGCTCAACTCTTCGCCGTCTCGTTTTCTGGCGATGATATCAACTGCCCGCATATCCCTTCTCCCGATCGCGGAAGCGCCTCGCCCACGGCCAGGCAGAGCCCTCAACTGGCAGCCAGGCGTGTCGTTTTGTCCAGGCCGTTATATTTCGTTAACCGCACGTTCAATCAGGCGCCGCGCTAAGCTCTGCGTGCCAGTATGTTCGTAATAGTTAGTGGTGATGTCCAGAAGCGCGGCCACGTAATCCAGCTTGCTATCGGAGAATTCCGCAAAACTGCTGAGCGCGTCGACCACCTTCTCGCGAGTCACACCGCGCTCCGCGATAAAGTTGCCCATCCACCCGCTCACCGAGCCGAAGCTTTCGGTGATGAAGCCCAGTTTACTGGAAGAATCCTGGCCGGGGATGGCTTCACGGATGCTCTGATACATATCATTGCCTTCCAGTTCTCGCGGCTTCATGCGGTCGAGGGTGGAAGCCACTTTGGCGATGAAATCGGGGCCGAGGGGAACGAGTCCGTCCATGGACAACAAGGCCACCATCCGTATGAGCGACTCGCCGCTATAGTCCGCCAGGGCCTTCACGAAATCGCCGATGCTGTCCCCCGGAATGCCGTTGATCAGGCAGAAAGCCGCCAACTCGGCCACTAACTTCAAGCTCAGGTCCAGGGTTTGCAGCGTGTCGGCTTTAGGGGTTATCCTGCTTAATAGGGACAGAAAGTCGATTTTCTCGCCCACTTTGTGGGCCAGGGCCGTTTTAGCCAGCACGTCGTCCACGTTGTCAACGGTCTGGTAGACCCAGAGGGCGCGTTGATAGCCCTGCGATTTGTCGTTGTAAAGCTGGATGGCGCGCTCCCCGATCTTCTGGATCCACTCCTCGTCGGTCTCGCCGGAGACGGCCCGGATAGTGTTTTCAAAGCCGACCAGGTTTTGCCACTGGCCGGGGGCCACGAAGTCCAGCGCGCCCAGCACCTTCGTAGTGAGGTTGTCGGTCGGCAGTTCGTCCACCAACTCGTAAATAGGTTTTGTTTTACTCATTAAGGAACTCCTTTCTAAGGTACGATTAGGTGTTCAGGTAGGCGATATTTGGCGCGTTACTTGAGTTTGGCCAGACCATCGAGGTCAAATTCTTGGATCCAGAACTCGCGGTCGCCCTGCTCAAAGTCATCGGCCTTGGAGCGCGCTTGAACCTGGAACCGGTCAGCCACCAGAATACCTGTGCCTTCGCTGCCAATCTCCGCTACCGGGTAGCCGGCCAGGGTTTCCTTGCTGTCCTTATACTTCTCTGCCGCGCTGGGGTTGTTGATAGTATCAGAGATAGAAAGGGTAGCAATCTCCTCGCCGTCCTTTTTCAGCTTAGCTTCGGCAAATCCTTCCTTCTCCTGAGTAAAGACAACGTCGAAGCCTTTGCCCGACGGGGGAAAGAATTTGTTGAACGCGCTGCCGGGCAAAGATTCCGCAGAGGTTGCTGGCGTCCCGCTACTTTCCTGCTGGGTGTCATCCCACCGTGAAGACGTGGGCGTCGCTTTTTGCCCTCCTCCACAGCCGAGCACCAGCACAACCAGCAGGAAGAAAATTAAAAATTTATGCATCCTTGAGTTGAGCATGTTATCCTCCTCGTACTTTTTCTACTCTCAGGTGGTTGGACAGTCTTCCTCATCCACGTTGATGTATTTACTTACCGCAGAGGTCACAGAGCTCGCTGAGATTTTAACAGCGAACGCTCGCTGAACGTTCGTTGTTCTCGGCGCTCTCAGCGACCTCTGCGGTTCAAAACGAGTAGGGAGACTGGCGGCAGCTACTAACGCCGGTATTTGCCCCCTTTAGGGTCTGGTTTTTCTTTGCGTTCGCCAAAAGGCTTCCAGTCTTTCTGCTTTTCGGCTTCGGGCTTGTCCCCGCGCCCCACCCCAACGGCGCTAACAGATCGCTTGAAGACGTAGACAGGGTCTACGTTTTCGTAGGGAGACCAGTGAATGGCGACCAGTTCCCAGCCATCGTCGCCAAGCTCGTTCAGACCCTCATGGAAAGGGACCTTGTCCCAGTCATCGAGTTCCTCCCCGTTAACGGCCTTGATGTTTGGGTGAGTGGTGTTCGGAAAGCCAACCACCGCAGTCAGATATTCGTACATCCTAAAATCTCCTTTCTTTCGCTCCACAAATTTTTTATAAAATTACTTCACCGCTCGCTCGTTTCCAGAGGCCAGGCTGGCGATGTCCGAAAGGGCCTTGAAAGTGAGCGAACCGTGAGACATTATATCATATTCTGTCGAGTTTGTCATATCCTACCGGCGGCCAAACTGGCGGGCCAGATTCTCAGCGCTGAGGTGGATCATGGTCGGACGGCCATGCGGACAGGTATGGGGCTGGGAGGTCTCTTCCAGTTGTCGGATCAGGTCCCGCATTTCTTGGAGGGAAAGAGTTTTGCCGGCCCGCACCGCGCTGTGGCACACCAGGGTAATCAGGGCCTTTTCCTCGATGGCTTCTATTGCACCGCCCTCAGCCAGTTCATCGACCAGGTCGGCCACGGCCTGGGCGATGTCGCCCTCAACCAGCATGGCCGGCACGGCACGCACCAGGAAGGTCTCCCCGCCGAAAGGCTCGATCTCAAAGCCGAGGCCGGCCAACTCCTCCAGGTGGGAGGAGAGAATGGTCGCCTGCCGGGGAGGAAGATCGAGGGTCAAGGGGGTCAGGAGTGGTTGGCCGGAGGTGTCCCGCTGGGCCCGCGCCGCTTTGAGCCTCTCGAACAGCACCCGTTCGTGGGCGGCGTGTTGATCGATGAGGTACATGCCGTCCGGCCCTTCGGCGATGATGTAGGTCTGCCCAATCTGGCCCAGGACGCGCAGCATGGGCAGCTTGGTCGGGAGGGGCTGGGGAGCAGGGATATCGGCTGTGCGCTGTATTTCCAGGGCTAGCTGGGCCGCCTGGCCCCCTGGCGGTCCGGGCCCTCTCTCGAAGTCCCTGAAGCGCGTCGTTTCGGGCCGGGTGGTGGGAACGGAGGCTATGGGGATGGGGGTGCTTTCGGTCAGAGCGCGACGCACCGTCCGTTGCACGGCGCTAAAAACGTCGTTCGTTTTGAGAAAGCGTATTTCGCTTTTGGTGGGATGGACGTTGACGTCCACCTGGTCGTAGTCTACCCCCACGTTGAGGATAACGAGAGGGTACCGGCCTGTGGGCAGCAGGGTGTGATAAGCCTCCAGCACGGCCTTGCTCAACAGGCGGTCCTGCACCCAGCGGCGGTTGACGAAGAAGGTCAGATACCCCCGGCCAGACCGATGCAGGGAGGGAGGGCTGACGTAGCCGCTGACCTGAACGCCAGCCCCCGTTCGTTGTTGCTCGTCGTTTGCTACTTTTAGCATCTGGCGGGCGGTCTCCAGGCCGTAGACCTGGATCAACACGTCCGAGAGCTCGCCGCTCCCCGTCGATTGGAAGCTCAGGCGGCCATCTTTAATCAACTGGAACCGAAGATGAGGATAGGCCAGCGCGTAGTGAGCGACCAGGTCACCGATGTGACTGGCCTCGGTGGCGGCCTGGCGCAGAAATTTCAGCCGCGCCGGGACGTTGTGGAAAAGGTTCTCCACCGTGACTATCGTGCCCTGGGGCGCGCCCCGGCTCTCGCGCCTGACCACCTTCCCGCCCTCCAGACGGATCAGCGTGCCTTTACCCTCACCCTGGGTACGGGTAAGCATCGTCACCCGCGCTACGGCGGCGATGCTGGCTAGCGCCTCTCCCCGAAAGCCAAGAGTGGCGATGTGATTCAGATCGGCGGTGCTACTCAATTTGCTGGTGGAGTGGCGAGCAAAGGCTAACTCCACCTCGGCGGCCGGGATGCCTGTGCCATCGTCGGCCACGCGCATCATCCGTCGTCCGCCCTCACGCACCTCTACCTTGATGGTCTTTGCGCCGGCGTCGAGGGCATTTTCGACCAGTTCTTTGACCACCGAGGCGGGCCGTTCCACCACCTCTCCAGCGGCGATCTTGACCGCTACTTCGTCCGGCAGAACCGCAATGGGCATATCATCATCCTTTTTACCTTAATTAAAGCCACAGAGGGCACGGAGAACTTAGAGAAAGAGGTTTTTTCCCTCTGTGAACTCTGTGTTCTCTGTGGCTATAGCCATTGATCTCGCAGGGCGTCCAGGGTGCCGTCCCCTCTCATCTCCTGGATAACCTGGTTGAGGGCCGACCACAGGGCCACGCTGTTGTAGCGCACGGCGATCACGTATGAGCCATCGACCACCGGCTCCCCGACGATGCGCACCCCTCCCTCACATTTGATGAAATGATGGGCAGAGATGGCATCGACCAGGGCGGCGTCGGCCTGCCCGTGCGGCGTGGCCTGCCTGAGGGCCCACAGGGCGTCCAGCGGCGTGGGCAGCGGTTGGAGGCTCAGCCCTTCGAGGCGTTTCAAGAGCTGCCTGCCCTCCAGGTCTCCATCGGAGCCCAATTCGACCGCCAGGCTCTTGTGGGCCAGATCGTCCACGCTCTCTATCTCGTTCTCGTCCTCTCTGACCACCAGCACTTGGCCGGCGTTGAAATAAGAGACGGTATAACGCACGTCCTGGGTCAGCAGGGGGTCGTAGGGCAGGCCGGAGATGATGGCGTCAAACTTGTTGGTGCGCAGGGCGTCGTACAGGCCGTCGAAGCCGACCACCACAAATTCCACCTCCACCTCCAGCCGCGCCCCGATCTGGCGCGCCAGATCGACGTCGTAGCCGAAAAGCTGGCCGTTATCGTCGTCCATGTTCTCGAAGGGCGGATAGCTGGGGTCCAGCCCGACGCGCATCACTCCGCTGGCCTCGATGCGCTCTAGGGTGCGGTCTTCCTTCTCCCGCCCTCCCCACAGCATCCAGGCCGCCAGGCCGACCAGAACCAGAACGATGATAGCGATGGCTACTATATAGCGAAGTTGGTATTTCCACATATCATCATAATTTACGGTTTTTCGATCAGGAGATCTTTTACAGATTCAATCTGCCTGCACCAATCGCCAAAATATATTTCTATACGTTTAATATCATTTTTATTAAGTGGATTGTGATGATCAATTATATTACGTGACATTACGATTTCATTGAACTTTTGCTCTAACCATACTTGGCTTGGAAATAGCCCAGTGAAGTCTGCCCAGTGTTTTTTAATAATTGAATACAGTTCGGGCATATCGGTGTAATAGATTTCATGTGCTCTTCTCTTTCCGTGCCAAGGATTCTCCTTCTCCTTTTTCCTACGGCCCTCAACCTTGTCCTTAATCTCTTTTTGAACACAAGATTCCCACCAAGTGTCTCCATAAGCCTTAGACATTACTCGCAATATAACCTCACGCACTGAATTCTCAAATACGTAAATCTCAGCATAGATGTTTGCCATTTTCTTTGCTTCATCAAGCACGCGTATGGGTAGAATGGGATCTTCCAATTTAAATTTGCCTCCAATCGTAACATTGACTATTCGAGTTGTTCCTTTTCGAGCTTTCCGTTGGTCTTCTGAGGTATCGAATATTGCCACATGTTGATCGAGTTCACGTACGCGAGCCAGCGTTTCCTCATCCAAGTATTTGTCAATAAAAATCCCCTCTCTATGGGCAAGAAGACACATTCCATCCCGTGTGTTCATGGGGCATTGTTTCTTCAGTTTATCGACTCTGCAATACAAGGCTCGATCTTTTACCCCAAGCTTGTCCCGCAGCGCACATTTGAGTTCACTATAAGACATTTGAGCTCCAATCTATTCTTGAGTCTCCTGTTGCGATTCCTTACGGCTCTGTGACAGTGTAACCCTTACAGTATTCGGAGTTGTTCCGAGGATCTCTGCTATATTCTTTGGTGCCAACTCCAGACTGGCAAGAAGTAAAATCTTTTCCTTTTGTGTACAATCTAGCTGTTTACAGTCTAGAGTCACGGAAAATTTCAATAACTTGATAATTTCGTCCAGTTTTTTCTCGATTCCACGAGTGTCTGAATTTGTCATCACAAAACTACTCCTTCGGCTTCAAAGCCACCAAATTCAAGTTATACTTATCAACATAGACAGTGTTGCCATCTGCATCTTTTTCCTGATCGATTAAGTCTGCGGATGAAAGGGCAGTGATAAATTTACTCACAGTTGGCTGAGAAGTTCCCACCTTTTCAGCAATCTGGTCCTGCAAGAGGTTGGCTGGGTCAAAAATCAGGGGAAGTATCCTCCACCTTATGGGAGTCATCAACGCATAAAATTCCTCCAGCTTTTGTTCTTGGCGCCTTTGTTGAATTTCAGCATATTGATCCTCGTAACAAACAGCAATCTGTGTCAGAAGATCACGAATTTCATGCAACAGAGCCAGCACTTCTTGATCATTGGTCATGTTTCACCTCCGGCAAATTTCTATTTTCCTTTACATGGCGTATATCGAATGGGTTCTGATTCCTACACAAAACTATCATATATACTATATCATGGTTTTGATTTTTGCGCAAGCGCCTATGAACATAACGCATACGCATATATGCCGGAGGCTCATATTGGGAAAAATTGATGGAAAGGGGAGTGAGGGGCTCGGAAAAGGAATCCGCTATGAGCTTAGTCTGCTTCCCCCCGCGCGTACCGTTGTATCTCCAGATAGATCGGTTTGGGCACGAAATCGACGGTCACGAAGGTGTAATAATCCTGGTAGGTGCGGGCCGGCCAGGGAAACCGAAAGGCCCAGATGACGGCGGCCTGACACCAATCCCATTCTTGCAGGGCCTTCTGGTAGGCCCCGACGGTATACTGGATGCGCTGGGCGGGCCGCACGGCCTTGGTCCAGCGGGGATGATCGTTCCACCCCCCTTCGGTGATGATGCATTGCTTATCGGCGTCCCCATTGCGGACCATCACCTCACGGACCAACTCTGCCCTGGCGAAGTTCACCTTGTCCGCAGCCGGAGGGTCGTCGAGAGGGAATTTCCAACCGTAGGCGTGGATAGCCAGGAGGTCAAAGTAATCCTTTGCGCCGGCTTCGTACATCTTCTGCAAGAAAACCAGGTCGTCCAGGCCCCACTCGCTGCCCTCGGGGGCCAGGGTGGGAGCCAAGGCTCCGGCCAGGACGTGGACTGCCGGGTCGGCTTCTTTGGCCCGGGCGTAGGCCACCTTGAGCAAGGCGGTATAACCCGCCGGGTCTACGGGACGATAGCCCCATTCGTGGCTGATGTTGGGTTCGTTCCAGATGATGATGTATTTTACTCTCCCCTTGAAGTGGGAGACGAAGGCATAGACGTAATCGCCAAAGTCGTCGTAGTGTTCTTCGTCGAGATAAAGCTCGATGCTTTCCTCGGGCCTGGCCCACTTGGGGACGTAGCCCAGACGGGCGATGACCGTCAAGCCCTGGGTACAGGCGTGGTCCACGACCAGGTCAGGGTGATCCCAGCTAAACCGCCCTTTCTGCGGTTCGTAGTAGGCCCAGGGGAAATACTCCACGATCCAGGAAGCGCCCATCTCCCGCACCATCTCCAGGGTGCGCTTGATCTTCCACTCCTCCACTTCGTCGGTCAGACGAGTGTGGACGCCCATCTTGGGATTGATGCTCACCACCTGCTGCTGAGGGCCCAGGGTGACGATAGGGCCGGGGGGCGTGCCAGCCACGATCAGCGCCCCAAAGGCCAGCGCCAGCTTGGCGATCAAGACCATTCGTTTGAGTTTGGGAGTTTTCATCTACCTCTGCCGTATTATACTCCACCTCAATG